>JAJFVC010000097.1 GCA_021372005.1 Planctomycetaceae bacterium
CGTTGTCTTCGACCGCCACGAGGATGTTGTCATCGCCATCCACCGTCGTCCGGACGCTCAGTCGGCGACCGCCCGGCGGCGACTCTCGCAGCGACTCGAAAGCGTTTCGCAAAAGGTTGAACAGCACTTGCTCCAATTGAATGCGATCGCCAACAACCAGCGGCAGCGGCTCGGTCAGCTCGAAAACCACCTCGGCCTCGGCCGTCCGGGCGTCGAGCTTCATCAAACCACTGACCTCGCGGATGAGAGCGTTGACATCCAGCGACAACTGCAACGGCTTCCCCTTGTTCACGAAGCGTCGCAGACGCCGGATGATCTCGCCGGCACGGTCGCCCTGTTCGCTGATCTGATTCAGAGACGCGCACAACTCGTTGTGGTCGACGCTCGCCAGACAAAGACCCGGCGTCTCGCACGCCGCTGTGGGCTGTGCCCGATCGCAGCCATCGCTCCTGAGGAGCCGCTTGCAGGCTTGCGCGTAGCTGCAAAAGGCGCTCAGGGGCTGGTTTAACTCGTGCGTCAACTCGACGACCATTTCGCCGACCGTGCTGAGCCTGGCGACGTGGCCCAGCTCGGCTTGGTGTTGAATCGCCCGATCTTCAGCGCGGCGACGCTCTTCCATTTCGATGCGCAGGCGCTGGTTGGCCTCGGCCAGTTCGGCCGTCCGCTGCCGGACGCGCTGCTCCAGTTCCTCGTGCGCCCGCCGCAAACGCTCTTCGGCCTCGACGAGCCGCTCGGCCTGCCGCACGCGATCCAGGGCCTGACCGACCACCACCGGCAGCAATTTCATGAACGTCGGGCCTTTGACCAGATAGTCATAGGCGCCGCGCTTCATCATGGCCACGGCCACGCTTTCGCTGCCGTGACCGGTGGCCACGACGAAAGGCACGTGCTTTCCCAGAGCTTCAATCCGCTCCAAGAGCTGCTCGCCGCGCATGTCGGGCAAGCTGTAGTCGAGCAACATCAGCCGAGGGGAACCGTCGCCAAGGTGATCTAGGGCCGACGCCCCGTCCGCGGCCGTCAACGCGCGATAGCCGTTGGCAACCAACGACTTCTCGATCAACTTTCGCAGCGCCGCATCGTCCTCGACGACGAGGATGCACTCGGCCGACGCTCGACCAGCCGGTTCGCTCGGGCGGGCTGCCTCCAGGCTCTGTTCCGGGACCGACATGGCTTAACCGATGATTTATTCGCCAGTGTTGTAGTACGCCTGGCAGGAATCGAACCTGCTAACAACGGTTTAGGAAACCGTTGCTCTATCCCCTGAGCTACAGGCGTATTGGGTTGCCGTAGTCGGCGCTGTCCCCCCCTCCCTTTCTTTTTTCGGTCGGAGCGGCTGCCGGACTTTTTTCTTGATTCGTTTTGGCCCAACGACGCGGCTGATCGGACGGTTGCGCGGGGGGGGCGTCAAAAATCTTCCTGGAAATCGCCGAACTCTTCGTAGGGTTTTTGGGCCAGGTTCTCGAACCGCGTGTATTTGTCGAACCACGCCAGTTTGACGTCGCCGGTCGGACCGTTGCGCTGTTTCGCCACGATCACGTCGGCCTGGCCGGCGATGCCTTGCTGCTGGGCTTCCTCGCGGGTGTGGTAGTATTCCTCGCGGTGGATGAACATCACGACGTCCGCGTCTTGTTCGATGGCCCCCGACTCGCGCAGGTGGCTCAGTCGCGGACGGTGGCCCTCTTTGCCTTGCTCGGTTTGACGATTCAATTGGGCCAGGCAGAGCACGGGGATCTCCAGCTCGCGGGCCATCGCCTTCAGCCGGCGGGCCATTTTGGCCACTTGCTCCTGACGCGGGTCGCGCGGGTCGTCGGGATTGATCAACTGCAAATAGTCGATCACGATCAGCCCGAGGCCCTGCTTGCGTTTTAGACGTCGGGCGCAGGCGGCAATTTCAGTGCAGGTGCGGGCGGGCGTATCGTCGACCACCATCGGCGCCTTGCCCAGTTTGGCCGACGCCTCGACCAGTTTTGAGCGGTCGTCTTTCGACAGGAAGCCGCTGCGGAACTTGTTGGCGTCGATCCGCCCTTGGGAACAAAGCATACGTTGGGCCAACTCGAAGCGGGCCATTTCGAGACTGACGAACAACGTTGGGACGTTGGCCTCGATCGCCACGTTTTCGGCGATGTTCATGGCCAGTGCGGTTTTGCCCATGCTTGGACGCGCGGCCAACACGACGAACTCGGAACCGTGCAGTCCGCCGGTCAGAGTGTCGAGGTCTTGAAAACCGGTCGGCACGCCCTGCCCCTCGCCGTGTTCGAGCCGGGCGTCGATCCGATCGAACGCTTCGACCAGCAGGTCGTGAATGGGCGTGATCTGGTCGCTGGCCCGCTGATCGCGCACCGCGAAGATTTGCTCCTCCGCCCGATTGACCAGTTCTCGCGGATCGAGCGTCGGTTCGTAGGCGTCGCGCAGGATTTCGGTGCTGGCGTGGATCAGCGAGCGGAGCGTCGCCTTGGCTTGGACGATTTCGGCGTAGTAGACCGCGTTGGCGGCGTAGGGGACCGAGTGGACAACTTCGGCCAGGTAGGCCGCGCCGCCAACCGCCTCCAGATCGCCGCCGGCCTGCAATCGTTCGAGCAGCAGCGTGGCGTCGATCCGCTTGCCCTCGTCGCGCATCGCCAGCAGTTGGGCGTAGAGTTTTTGGTTGGCGTCGGCGTAAAAATCTTCGGGCCGCAGAATCATCGCGATGTCGTCGCAGAGATTCGGGTCCAGCAGGAGGCTGCCCAGCACGCCTCGTTCGGCGTCGAGATTGTGCGGCGGCAGGCGGTCCAGAATTTCGGAGCTGACCCGGGCCGGCGTGCGGCTGGCGTCCGTGCGGTACGTGGTGGCCATGGATCGCTCTCCTTCGCAACGGTTCCCCAGGCCGGTCGAACCGGCGGACCTCGCCGACTTAATCGTCCACAATTTCAAACGCGCAACACGGGTCGCCTTCATGCCGGCAGGCGACTTGCCGGACGGGTTTTCCGACCACCTCGCCGATCATTTCCAAGTCGATCTGGCAGACGCTTCGCTGCGGGTCAGCCATGCTCAAAAACGGACAACTTCGTTTGTACAGCACGACGCGGTCCTCGTCGGTTTGCACGGCTTCGGCCAGTCCGCCTTCGGCCGTCAACAGACCGATGAGCTGTTGGAGCCGTTGGGCGGGTTTTTTGGCGGTCACACCGGGCCGATAATGGTCGGCAAGCAAGCCGCTGACCCGCTTGAGCACTTTGCCGCAGAGCGCTTCGCCGCCGAACTCGCGCAGGGCCTGCCAGATGGCGGGGACCAGCAGTTGTTGCCGGCCGGTGAACAACAGTGAGATGGCGGTGTTGGTGGCGCGATACAGATGGCGAGGCCGCCCGCGCCCCGACAACCGCTGGGTTTGACGTTCGACCAGCCCGGCCGCGACCAATTCGTCGAGCTGTTCGGCCACCGCGGTGCGCGTCACTCCGGCCATCCGAATCAACTCGGAGATGGCTTGCGGCGGTCTGCCCACCAGCAGTTTCATCAACCGCATTCCGGCCGCGGTCACCGTGGCGTTGGGCATCGGATCACTTTCCCATCTTACGAAGATTTTCGAGGCAGAGCTTGACGCTTTCCATCGGCGTGTTGCCGCTTTCGTGTTCGACGACGTACCACTGGGTGTCGCCGATGGTTTCACACGCTTCAAACACTTGGCTCCAGGGCACGTCGCCTTGGCCGATCGCCGCGTTCTTGGGACCGCCGAATTCCTTCAGGTGGACTGTGGCCGACCGGTGTGGGAAATTCTTGAGCACAGCTACCGGGTCGACACCGGCTTGCAGGCAGTTGCCTACGTCCAGTTGCATGACGACGTCCGGACCGGCGTTGGTGAATAGGACGTCCCACGGGATCCGATCGGCGACGGGCTTGAAGTCGTGCTGGTGGGCGTGGTAGCCGACGCGCAGGCCCTGAGGCTTCAGTTGCTCGGCCAACGCGGTGAACTTTTTGGCCATGTCGAGCATCACGGCCAACGATTCCATCTTTAACGACGGAACAATGAGGAACGGGTTGCCAAGGATTTGGTTGTACTCGACGGTCTGCTTGAGTTGGTCGCCGGACAAGGTTTCCATTCTGGTGTGGGTGCCGCAACACTTCAATCCGACATCGTCGAGCAGCTTTCGGAGATCGGGGGCCTTCATGCCGAAATAGCCGGCGAACTCGACGCCCTGGTAGCCCATCGCGGCGACGGCTTTCAGGGTGCCTGGGACGTCTTTCTTGATGATCGTGCGAAGCGAATAAAGTTGCAGCCCGATGGGGATTTTTTTCGTGTTCGATTCGTCGGCCGATTGCCCGAAGGACCATCGCAATCCGGAGGCGCTCAACGCCGCGGCGCCCAGACCGAATCGCAACAGGTTTCGTCGTGAGAGACTCATGTGGTTTCTCCTTAAGGGGGAGCGGGACGAACGGCGGGAAGGTTGCCCATGGGGTGCGTGTGTTTGGGAGACTTTTGCCCAACAGAGGAAAGAAGAAAATCAGCATACCACGGGCCGTTGGGATCGTCCAGTCGCCGAGTCGCTCAATGGTGGGGCTTTGGGTACATTGTTGGGTGGGTGTCACAGGGGGCGGGGGTTTCGTTGCACGGGGCGTTCGACTAGATTAGTTTCTAGGCATATCGGTCCGCCGCCGGCTTGGGGCCGACGCGAACAGCCTCTTGCGGATGGTCGTGTGCGCGCGGCCGGGAGTGTTTTGGGAATCATGGCGAAAGATTTGGACTGCGTGCTGTGCGGTTCGTGCGTGGTGGATATTTTGGTTCGCCCGGTTCCTCTCGAGCACCCCATCGGCGGCGGACGCCTGCTTCATGCGGAACCGATTCGCGTTACTACCGGCGGCATCGTGTCGAACGCCGGCGTGACGATGGCCCGACTCGGGATGCGGTCGGCCGCGTTCAGCTATGTAGGCAACGACGATTGGGCCCCGGTGATCCGACGCCGCTATGAGAGCGAGGGCGTCGATTGCCGTGGGTTGTTGACGCATCCGACCGCCGCGACCAGCACGACGGCCGTGTTGATCGATCCGAGCGGCGAGCGAAGTCTCGCGCATTGCGTCGGCGCGCCGAAGTTAATGGATAAGTTTCTGTTTTTGGAACATTTGGACCTGTTCGCCCGAAGCCGCATGATGTTGATCGGCTACTATTCGTTGATGCCGAACTTGGAAAACGATTTGCCCGAGGTGCTGGCCGCGATTCGTCGGACTGGTTGCCAAACGGCGATCGACGCGGCGGGCGACGGCGGCGGTATGACGCCGTTGGACCGGATTTTGCCGCATGTGGACGTTTATGTGCCGAGCTACCACGAGGGCGTTCATCAGACCGGGTTCGACGATCCCCGTCGGATTCTCGACGCGTATCGTCAATGCGGCGCGCCGGGCTTGCTGGGCGTCAAACTCGGCTCGAAAGGCGCAATGTTGAGTCCAGCGGCGGGTCAATATGTCGAGATCGATTGCGTCCCGGCGCCGGGGCCCGTGGTGGACACGACCGGCGCGGGCGATTGCTTTTTCGCGGGGCTGTTGACCGGTTTGCTTCGCGGGATGGACGTCGCGGCGGCGGGGCGTCTGGCGGCCGCCACCGGCGCGTGTTGCGTGACGGGCTGCGGCGCGACGACCGGCATCCGCGATTTCAACGAAACCGCCGCGCTGGCCGATGCGTGTTTTGCTAATCCCTAATCCCTAATTCCTAATCCCTCAGTCATGTCCCAACCGATTACCGGCGTCTCGCCTTCGGAACTTTCGGAAGTTTCTTGTAAAGTCGTCTGGCCGACGATCGGCGCGCTGCGCGCCGGGCGGATCGTCGGACAACTGTCCGGGCTGCGTTTCGGGTTCGGCGTTTTCACGGTCGGCAATCTGCTGGCGCTGGCGACGATCCCGGTGAGCCTGGTGGTGTTTTTTTGGCAATTGATGCCGTTCGTATGCCGGCGGTACACGTTGACCAATCGGCGGATCATCGTTCGCAAGGGGCTGTCGGCGGTGGACGGACCATGGATCAGCCTCGACGATTTTGACGCGGTCCGCGTTGACGTGCGGCCGGGCCAGGCGTGGCTTCACGCCGGCGATCTGGTTTTTCTGCACAACGAGCACGAGGTGTTGCGGTTGCCGGGCGTGCCTCGTCCGGAAACGTTTCGGCAAGTGTGTTTGACGGCGCACGCCGCGCATCACAGCGTTCGCGCCGTGATCGAACGTCAAGCCGCCAGCGCCGCGTAGCGTTGTCGGCTATTGCAGGCCCGTGCTCGGATACCACGGCGCCGGGTTGCCCAGCGCCGCTGCATTTTGGCCGAACGGGCCCGCCGGGGTTGACTCGACCGGCGGCAACCGCCGCACGACCGATCCGGTGGTGGAATCGGTCGCAGAAACCACGGGTGTGATCGGCACCAGCGGTTTTCGGTCGAGACGCAAATGGCCAGCGTCATAGGGCGGGGGGTCGGTCGGTCCCGGAGTCGAGGACTCCGCCACAGCCCGCCCATCGTTGCCGGACAGGGTGGCCTCCTGTCCCGCGTCCACCTTCGCGATGGCCTCGGTCGGTTGAACTTCGATCGGTTGAACCGTGGCGACGGGAGAATTTTTCGCCGGCGTCGACGTCCTGTCGTTGGGCGAATCTGGTTTTTTAGGGGGCGTCGCAGGCGGCGTTTCGCCAAGCCTCTCGGACGCAACCATCTCCCATACCGCGGGGTACCGGACCGTGTTGAACACGATCGACAAAGCGACCAACGCCAATCCCAGCAATGTGGTCGCCGACCTGGGCATATCGCTTTCCTTCTTTCTCCAAACCCACATTTCTTCGGTGTGAAAAAAACATACACCGTCGTTGCGCGCTGGCAAGGGAAAAAGACGGCGAAATCCAAGAAGGACGCCGAGATTTCAACGCAAAAAACGGTGGCGCAAAGTTGGTAAAATTAAACGGCGGCAAAGCACACGCAAAGAGGCGTTCGGTGAGTCAAACGGGCCGTTGCACCTCGGGCTCGCCGCGCTGTCGTAGCGACTCGGCAATCTGTGCGAGTTGTTCGCAAGAGAGCGACCAACCGCTGGCGCCGGCCGACTCGCGGATTTGCTCGGGCCGTTTTGCCCCGCATAATGCGGCGGTGACACCCGGCTGATGGATGGTCCAATTCAACACCAGTTGTGTCACGGTGCAGCCGGCCGATCGGGCCATCGTCTCCAAGCGATCGACCAGATCGTGATTCTTGCGGCGTTCTTCGCCCTGAAACATGGGATACTTGTGCCGGCTGTCGTCAGGGCCGAACACATGGTCGCGGCGAATTTTTCCGGTCAACAGACCTTTCATCAACGGCCAGTAGACCAACACGGCCACGTGATGCTCACGGCACCAGGGAAGCGCGTCCCGTTCGATTTGCCGCATCAGCATGTTGTACGGCGGCTGGTAAGCGGTCAACGGGCATTCTCTCGAGAATTCCTTGAGTTGGGCAAGATTTACGTTCGACGCGCCGACGGCCCGCGTTTTGCCCTCGTCCAATAGCCGCCGCAGCGCGCCGGCCGATTCGGCCACCGGCACGTTGGGATCGGGCGCGTGCAGGTAGAGCAGCTCAACCCGGTCGGTGTTCAGACGTTGCAGGCTTTCCTCGCATTCTTTGCGTAGGGTTTCGGGCCGGGCGTCATGGATCTGATAGGCGGTCGGCCCGCAATGCAGACCGCATTTCGTGGCGATGACCGCCTGGTCGCGTCGCCGGCCAACGGCCCGGGCAATGAGCCGTTCGCTTTCGCCGTGGCGTCCGTACATATACGCGGTGTCAAAATGATTGATGCCCAGGTCAAAGCACGTCTCCAGCGCAGCGAGGCTTTCGTCCTCTCGCACATGAGGACTGCTCATGCCGGCGATCGGCCAGCAGCCCATCGCGATTTCCGAGACCCGCATCGTCGTCGAACCAAGAGGCCGATAATTCATGGCGAGGCGTTTGTTGTGGTTGCACAGCAATTTGGGGGACAGGCGTCGGGCCAGGGGCCGTCGGGGCCAAGGGCGTCTCGCGTCGCCGTTGGGTCAAGCCGCTCGACGATCAGTTCCCGAATCATTTGGACGAAGCGCGGATGATTGCCCACCACGGCCGCTCGCGTCATCCGAAGTCCCAGGGCGTCGCATTGTTGTTGGGCCTCGACGTCCAGATCGTAGACGATCTCCATGTTTTCGGCCAAAAAACCGATCGGGGCGACCACGACGTCCTCGGCCTGCTCGACGTCGTGCAGTTGTCGCAGCGTCTCGCCGAGCTCCGGTCTGAGCCACGGTTGCGACGGCGGTCCGCTGCGGCTTTGAAACGCCAGACACCAGGCGAGCGGCGATGGAGCGTTCAGCAGGACGGTCGCCCGCTCGGCGGCTAGCTGGCACGCTTGACGCACTTGGTGCTCGTAGGGACAGCATTCAGCCGCGGAGGTCGGCAGGCTGTGGGCGGTAAAAACCAGCCGGGCGGCGTCGCGCCGGTCGGGCGGCAGCGATCGGATCGCCGACGCCGTGCGGTCGGCCGTCGCCTCGATAAAACCGGGATGGTTGTAAAAGAGCCGAAGCTTGTCGATCGACGGGGCGGCGGGGCCGACCGATTGCCGAGCCAATTCGAGATCCTCGCGGTATTGCCGGCATCCGGACGGGGAACCGAACGCCGAGGTGACCAAGGCCAACGCACGTCGGACGCCGTCGTCGGCCATTTGACGCACCACGTCGGTCAACAACGGATGCCAGTGGCGATTGCCCCAGTAGACCGGCCGTTGCGGCCCATGCGCGTTCAGCTCGGCGATCAGCGATGCCAGCAAGGCCCTGTTCTGCGCGTTCAGCGGACTGACGCCGTCGAACAACGCATAATGTTGCGAGACCTCAATCAACCGTTCCGGCGGCACGTTTTTCTTGTCGCGCACGACATTGTGCAGGAACGGCATCACGTCGTCGGGCCCCTCGGGTCCGCCGAACGAGACCAGCAGCACGGCGTCGTAGGGTTCGGGCGTTTTAGGATTCATGTTACGTCAACAGTTGACGGAATTCCGCTTCGCTGAGCACCGGGACGCCGAGCTGTTGGGCCTTGGCCAGTTTGCTGCCGGCATTGGCTCCGGCCACCACGTAGTCGGTTTTTTTCGAGACGCTCGAGGCGGCCCGTCCGCCGTGCTGAACGATGAGCGATTCGATTTCGTCGCGGTTGAAATGTTCGAGCGTGCCGGTGACCACAAGCGTCTTGCCCTCCAATCGGCGCAAGCCGCCCGGGTTGGCCGCCGCTTCCATCCCAACGCCTTGCGATTTCAGGTCGTCGATTGTTTTTTGGCCGAACGGGCTGTGCAGATAGTCGAAAACACTCTGGGCGATAATCGGCCCGATCTCCATCGTGGCGCTCAGTTGCTCGACGTCGGCGGCCATCAGGGCGTCCATCGTATGGAACCGTTCAGCCAGCACCGACGCCACCCGGGCGCCGACGTGCCGGATGGCCAGGGCGTTCAGCAGCCGGGCCAGGCCGCGCCGCTTGCTGGCCTCGACGCCGTCCAGCAGATTGTCGACCGACTTGCGGCCGAGCCGCTCCATGTTCAACAGCCGATCCTGCCGTTGTTCGAGACGGTACAGATCGCCGTAGTTGCGCACCAGCCGGTCGTTGACTAGTTGATCGACCAGCTTGTCGCCCAGCCCCTCGATGTCCATCGCGTTGCGGCTGGCGTAGTAGCGAATGCGCTCTTTGATCTGGGCCGGACATTCCAGGTTCGGACAGCGGATGTACACGCCGCCGGAATCCTTGACCAACGCGCGGCCGCATTCGGGACATTTTTTGGGGAAACCGAACGCCGGCAGGGCCTCGCGCCGTAGGTGTTTTTCGACGCGGACGATGTGCGGAATGATTTTGCCGGCCTTTTCCACGACGACCGTATCGCCGATTCGGACGTCTTTGCGCGCGATCTCGTCGGCGTTGTGCAGACTGGCCCGACTGACCACGGTGCCGGCCAATTCGACGGGCTCCAGGTCGGCCACGGGCGTGATCGCGCCGGTCTTGCCCACCTGCACGCGGATGTCGTTCAGCCGAGTGGTCGCCTCGTATTTCTCGAACTTGTAGGCGATGACCCAGCGAGGGCATTTCGCCGTGCTGCCCAGCCGTTCGCGCTGGTCGAAACGATTCACTTTCAACACCAGCCCGTCGATCTCGAAATCCAGCTCGTGCAACCGCTCGATCAGTTGCTCGCAATGGTCGACCGCCGCGTCGAATGAATCGAAACACTCGACGCACGGCGTGGGCTGCAACCCGTAGCCGCGCATCTGTTCGAGAAACTCCATGTGGGTGCGGGCCGTCAGCACCGACGTGTCGCCGACGCTGTGGCAGAAAAATCGCAGGCGTCGCACGGCGCAGACGCGCGGGTCGAGCTGGCGGACGCTGCCGGCCGTGACGTTGCGGGTGTTGGCGAACAGGGGTTCGCCGCGCCGCTGCTGCAATTGGTTGAGCAGCACCAGGTCGGAGTTGGTCATGTAGATCTCGCCGCGCACTTCGAGCAACGGCGGGACGTTTCGGCCGATCAATCGGAGCGGGATGTCGCGGATCGTGCGCACATTGTGCGTGATGTCGTCGCCGGTGCGCCCGTCGCCGCGCGTGACGCCGTGCACCAGCAGCCCGTCCTCAAAGATCAGCGAGGCGGCCACGCCGTCCACCTTCAGTTCGACGACCCATGGGATCGGCTCGCCCGACAGCAGTTTGGCCACGCGCTGACCGTATTGTTGCAGTTCGGCCAGGCTGTACGTGTTTTCGATCGACAGCATCGGCACGCGATGGGCGTAGGGCGTCAATCCTTCGACGGGCCGGTCGCCGATCCGCTGGGTGGGACTGTCGGGCGTGACGAGCTCGGGATGTTCGGCTTCGAGCCGTTTGAGCCGCTCAACGAGCCGATCGTATTCGAGATCGGAGATGTCGGGCGCCGCCTCGACATAGTATTTCCGATCGTGCCGGACGATTTCGTCGCGCAGTTTTTGGAGTTCGGAGAGCATGCGTGGTTCGTGGCCGCTTCCTGCTTCACCCATCGCAACCGCAGGCGGCGACGCACAGGTCGCGAACGCCTCGCAGCGGATGCGGAATCAGACACAAAAACTTCAGCGTGCCGGCGCCTGTGTTGCGGAACTGGTGCAACTCGTTGGGCGGAATGAAGACGGC
This sequence comes from Planctomycetaceae bacterium, assembly GCA_021372005.1. GTDB lineage: Bacteria > Planctomycetota > Planctomycetia > Pirellulales > Thermoguttaceae > JAJFVC01. The sequence continues at coordinate 11,103 of JAJFVC010000097.1, forward strand.
CGCGCCCTGCCGGACGACCTCCTCGCGTTGGCCGCCGAGCACGGTGGCTTCGCCCTCCAAAATGAACGCCTCGTGTTCGTGGGCGTGCGTGTGTTTCGGTGTGTGGCCACCGGGCTCGATCTCAAAAAGCCGCATCGAGAAGCTCGGCGCAGCGTCGTTCGGACCGATCAGGCAGCACATCCGGCATCCGGAGGCGTCGGACGAATCGACCGGCGCGGTTTCAACTCGCTGACAAGGAAGAATTTTCATGGGACATGGCCTCCGAGACGATTATACCACGCCGCATCGCGCGAAAAAAACCCCGAGGCAACGACTCCCAGCGCCGAATCAGCCCCCGACAAGGAGACTCAAACCGTCGTTGACCTCGAGGTCCTAGTCATTCTTCTATCGCAGAGCCCGGCTTTTTGTCAAGAGGGAGGCCGTCGCGGGGTCACCGATCGAGCAGGCCGTCGCCGACCAAACGCTCGAATTGTTCGCCGCGCTGTTGGAAGTTGCGAAACTGATCCGTGCTCGCGCAGGCCGGCGAAAGGACGATCGTCTCGTGCGGCGACGAATGCGTCCAGCACCAACGGGTCGCTTCGGCCATGGTTTCGACGGCGACGGCGGAAAACTCCGGCGCGCGATCATGGAGAAGTTGGAGAAGCTCGTAACGCACCGAGCCGAACAACGCCGCGCCGCGGGCCCGGGCGACAATCTCGTCGGCCAACGAACCAAAACAAAAACCTTTGTTCTTGCCGCCGGCGATCAGCCAAACCGGTCCGTCGAGCGATCGCAACGCGGCGAGGGTCGACTCGGGCGTGGTGGCCGTCGAATCGTTGAAAAAACGCCGCCCGTCGACCGTGGCGAACCATTGCAGGCGCTGCGGCAAACCACGAAAACGCTCCAGCCCGTGGCGAATGTCTGCCGGCGAACAAACGGCCGCACGGGCTGCCCCCGCCGCACAGGCTGCGTTGATCCGATTGTGCAGGCCCGGCACTTGAAGCGTCGGCAACCGGTCCAACTCGGGCACGGCGACCCATTCACCGCGAACGATCGACGTCCAGCCGGCCGTCTCGGCGTCGAATGGGTTGAGTATGGCGAAATCTTTGGGAGTTTGCTCCAAAAGCATCCGCTGTTTGGCGGCGCGGTAGTCGTCCAGGTTCGGGTGCCAATCCAAATGGTTTGGCGTGCAACTGGTGACCACCGCAATGTGCGGCATGCGTACGGTCGGCGAGAAATGCCAAAGCTGAAAGCTGCTGATTTCCAGCACGACCCAATCGTTGGGGCCGATCTCCGGCAACCGTTCGAGCAGACTGCCGCCGAGATTGCCGCCCAAGAAAACGCGACCGCCCGCCGCTTCCAGGATCGACGCCGTCATGGCCGCCGTGGTCGATTTGCCGTTGCTGCCGGTGACGCCGACGATCGGGGCGCGGCAGTTCTCGAGGAACAGTTCGAGTTCCGTGACGAGTCGAGCGCGGCCGGAACGCGCCGTCCGCAACCATGGGCTGGTCGGAGGCACCGCCGGGTTGACCACGATCAGGTCCGCCTCCGAAAAATCTTCCGCACGGTGGCCGCCCAAATGGTAGGCGGCGATTGGCACGTCGGCTAACCGTGCGAGTGAATTGGCCAGCACGTCCGGTCCGGCCTGATCGGTCACCGTGACACGAGCGCCCCGGTGGGCAAGCCATCGAGCCGCCGCCAGCCCGCCGCCAAAGTGGCCGAGTCCCCAAATCGTTGTTCGTAGCCCGCGATAGTCCATCTTCGGTAGTAAAGCGGAGAGCGGGTCGGACGGAAAGGGGGTGGAGTTTTTCTTGGCTTTCGCCCTTGCATCCCCTCTGTCGGCTGGGATGGAATTTTTTCTTACGAGCTTGACACCTTTCGGACGATCTGTATACTGTACTATGTCGCTAGTACAGGTGCCATATGTTTTTTCGCATTGATTTCACGAACGAACTGGCCATCTACGAGCAGGTGGTCCGTCAGATTGTGTTTGCCGTGGCGGGCGGTTTGCTCCGCGAGGGCGAGTTGATTCCCTCGGTCCGCGAGCTGGCCCGGGAGCTGACTATCAACCCGAACACCGTGGCCCGGGCCTATCGCCAGTTGCAAGACGATGGGGTGCTGGCGTCGGTCCGCGGCACGGGTCTGACGGTGGCCGAGGGGGCGGCCGCGTGGTGTCGCCAGCGTCGATTGGAATTGATCCGTCAGCGGCTGGCCCAGGTTTTTGAAGAAGCTCGGCACAGCCGGCTCGACCCCCAAGAGCTTCGCATTCTGGTCGAAGAAGAGTTTTTTGGAGGGGCCGCCGAACGACGGCCCGAGCCCTGACGATCGTCGAAAGACCGTTTGCCAAAGAGATCACCCACAGGATCTTATCATGACCTCAGTCATCCAACTGGATCGGCTTACCAAGCGTTTTGGACATGAAACGGCGCTCGACGGCGTGTCGGTCGAAGTGCCGTCGGGCGTGGTGTTTGCCTTGCTGGGCGAAAACGGGGCCGGCAAGACCACGGCGATTCGCATCATGTTGGGGCTGGCCGAGGCCAACTCGGGTCACGCGGAGGTGCTGGGGCTCGACAGCGCGCGGCAGGGATTGCAGATCCGCCAGCAGGTCGGATACGTGCCCGAGCGGCCGACGCTCTACCAGTGGATGACGGTCGAGGAGATCGGCTGGTTCACCGCGGGTTTTTACGGTCCGGGCTTTTTGGTGGAATACAAAAACCTGGTTGGCCAATTCGGCCTTCCAGCTCAAAAGAAACTCAAAACTCTGTCGAAGGGGATGACGGCCAAGGTGGCGTTGTCGCTGGCGTTGGCCAACCGTCCGGAGTTGCTCATCTTGGACGAGCCCACCTCGGGTTTGGACGCGATGGTGCGACGCGAGTTTTTGGACAGCATGGTCGATCGGGCGGCGCAGGGACAGACCGTGTTTCTGTCGAGCCATCAGATTGGCGAGGTGGAGCGGGTGGCCGACATTGTGGCCATTTTGCGTCGCGGACGGCTGCTATTGGTCGAGCCGCTGGAGGAACTAAAACGTCAGGTGCGGCGTTGGACCGTCACGTTCCGAGATGAGGCGGCGGTCGTGCCCGAGCTGGGCGACGCCGTGCTGTCCGAGCGTCGTCAGCCGCGGCAGTGGCAAGCGCTGGTGCGGGGCGGCGACGCGGAGTTGGCTCGACTCCGAGCCGACACGTCGATCGAGTCGGTCGAATGCGAGACGGCCAGTCTCGAAGACATTTTTCTTGCCTACATGAAGAAGTAGACGGTCAGGTTTTTCGAACCACGAGCCACAAATCATCATGTCGACGCACGCGATTTTTTTGCGAATTGTCTGGAAGGAATACCGGCTGCAACGGGCGCTGTGGATCGCCATGGCGCTGTTGACCGTTGCGTTGCAGTGGTTGTTTTTCGAGGTGTTTTCGCGGTTGGACAGCCCGCTGTTTCTGTTTTGGACCGCCGCCGGATTGCCGGCGTTTTATTTGCTGGGCAGCGGGGCGATGTTGTTCGCCGGCGAGCGGGAAAACGGAAC
>JAJFVC010000005.1 GCA_021372005.1 Planctomycetaceae bacterium
TCTTCGGACTTCTTGATGATCGCTCGAAGCTGATCGATTTGACGGATCTTCGCGGGCAGGATCGCCATGCGGCCGCGTGCGAACATCTGGATGCCCATCGGGCCCATCTTCATCAACTCGACCGGCTTCCAACGCTGCAACAGATGATAGCCCGTGGCCAAACCGGCTTCGTAGCTTCGGCCGAACTTCTCAACAAAATAGGTGAACGTCTTGGCCAACGCCGGGGCGTCGGTGCCGTGGTAGCGATGCTCGGCGATCGACATCCGCTTCAGGCAGTAAATAATGTCGGTGATCGGGATTTCCTGTGGGCAGCGGGTTGTGCAGGCGTAACAAGACACGCACGCCCACATCGTGTTGGCCGCCAACACCGCGTTACGATCGCCCGCGTTGATCATGGCGATCAGGGCCCGAGGCGTGTATTCCATCTCGGCCCCGCTGGGACACGATCCGCCGCAACTGCCGCATTGCAGACAGTGGACCAATCGCTCGCCGCCCGGCGTGGACTCAATCACTTCCGCGAGGAAGGTGCCTTTCTTTACGGCAATATGTGCTGCCATTTGATCCTCCGGCAGGTTTTTTCAATTTGGTGAGATGGCCGTAGAATTGCAAACAACATACCGAAGACGGCCAAATCGGATGGAAAGATAGTAATCCTATCGCACGAAACAGTTTGCGCCAAGCACAGGATGGGGCGGCGGAAAGGAATTTTTATGGGTGCACCACGGGAATCCGTCGACGCCTCACGGAAAACCGCGACACAAGACGAACCGCTGTCGGACGACGGCGGCAATTCTACCAGGATCGGCTCGGAGCCGACCGCAATTTAAGCAAAAGGGAATCCTCCCGTGACCCAACGCGGCGCTACTGGCCCTTTGCACCGACTTTTTCGTAGGTTCGGCCCGTCACATTATTGCGATGATTGTCCAACGCCACTTGAGCCAGCCGTTGGCCGCATGGTGTCGGATAGTTGCCGGTAATGCAGGCCTGGCAAAGTTCACCGGCGGACAGACCAATAGCACGAGCAATGGCGTCGACCGGCAGATAACGCAGCGAATCGGCGCCCAGTTGCGCGGCCATCCGCGACTCGATCTCCAGCGTCAACGACTGGCCCAACGACACGTATTTCTGGGCGAACAATTCGCTGAACGTCGACATGTCGATGCCGTAAAAACAGGGCGAGACGATCGGCGGACAGGCCACGCGAACGTGAATCTCGCGAGGCTGCCCCAACTGGCGAATCCGCTGCAGCAGAACGTGCAACGTCGTGGCCCGAACGATCGAGTCCTCGACCAAAAACACCCGCTTGCCTTCGAGCACCTCGCGCAGCGGAGTGTATTTCGTCGCGGCCTTGCGTTTGCGGTCGCCGCCGCCTTCGATAAACGTCCGGCCGCTGTATCGATTGCGAATCAATCCCTCGACGCACGGCACCTTCAGCGCGTACGCCATCGCGTCGGCGGCGGCTTTGCTCGTGTCGGGCACGGGCACCACCACCGTGTTATCGTCGATCGGCACGGTCTCTTGCCGGGCCAACTCCTCGCCGAGCGCCTTGCGCGTCAGATACACGCTCCGACCGTCCAGCGTGCTGGCCACGTTGGCGAAATACACCCATTCAAAGAAGCAGTGGGCGCGACGCTCGCTGGGGGCGAACGACTCGATCTCCAACCGCCCGTCGCTGATCGTGATCGCGTGGCCCGGCGGAACCGACTTGATGCTCTCGGCCGCGAATCCGATGTTCAGCAGCGCGACGCTTTCGCTGGCCGCGGCGAACAACGGACCTTCGACCGCGTAACTCAACGGCTTGATGCCCAACGGATCGCGGGCCACCATCATGTTGCCCAACGCATCGAGAAACACGATGCTGTAGGCGCCGTCGAACTTTCGCGCGAAATGCCGGCAGAGGTCCAAAAGCCGGGGACGCCGCTCGCGGGCCAACGCCCCGCAAATCTGGTGCATGAACACTTCCGTGTCCGACTCGCGCGCCAAATAGTTGTCGTGATCGTCGAGCAACTCCTCGCGCAGGTCCATGTAGTTGGTCAACTGGCCGTTGAACGCGAAGCTGAACCACTTGTGCTTCTTGATGTGGTGCCGCTCGAACGGCTGGGCGTAGCTCCGATCGTCTTGCCCGCAGGTCGCATAGCGAACATGGCCGATGGCGGCCCGACCGGCGTACTCCTCCATCAGGCTTTCGTATTTGCCGCGATGGCTGAGCCGAAACACCTCGCTGACGCTGCCGACGTCCTTGTACGTGTCGATCAGTTGATGACGACGCGGGTTGTAGGTGGTGATGCCGGCCGCCAGTTGGCCTCGGTTCTGGATGTCCAGCAACATACGGGGCACCAGCCGCGAGATCTCCTCGGGCCCCTGTTCGGGGCACAACGGGCTAACACCCAAGCCGGACAAATGATAGACCGCCGCTACGCCACATTCTTCATGAAGGTCGCTCATATTAGCGCATTGTAAGGCGAGCCTCTCCGTTTCACAATCCACCTGAGCGGCGGGTGGGGACGGCACGAACCAGCTCGCCCAATCTTTGCCTCTTTCTCAAAAAAGGACTCCGCGGCGAAATGCACGGCCGGAGACGGCTTGTGGACGGTCCGTCTCACGCTTTCTATTATTAGCGTCGGGCGAATGCCTCTCTTTGATACGGAGGAACGTCGCGTGAACGGATTCGTGCTGCTTTCTTGTTGGATGTTGTCCGCGGCGACCAACGCGGAGTCGCTCGACGATTTTCGATATACCAACGAGACGACGGCGCGCACGGCTTGGAAGGCCATTGAAAAAACCGCCCCGGTCGCCGTGGTCGCCGACGGTGATCGTCCGACCGTCCTGCTCGAAGCCCCGTTCGCCTCCCGACCGAAACTGCAACGAGCGGCCATCGACCGCACGATCCAACTCGATCTTCGTCACGTCGGCGGATTCCAATTGGACGCGGCGGCGGACGCTTCCGAATTTCCGCTTCGCATCACGATGTATCTCCACAGCGGCG
>JAJFVC010000013.1 GCA_021372005.1 Planctomycetaceae bacterium
CCTCGCCGATCGTCATCCAACGATACAGCGGATGGCCCTCGGCCAGGTAAGCGATCCGGGCCCGCGTCGCCGGCCGCAACCGCAACGCGTCTTCGCCGAACAACTCGGCGCGGCCATAGCTGGGATGCGACATGCCCAACAACATCTTGATGGCCGTCGTCTTGCCCGCCCCGTTGCGGCCCAGCAGCCCGTAGACCGAACCCTGCGCCACGCGAAGATTCAGGCCGTTCACGGCGCAGTGAACGCCGTAGTATTTGGTCAGATTTTCCGTCACGATCACATCGGGCATGACACGCGTCTCCTTGCGAGTGATTCGTCTTTCCTTGAACTCGCCTCACGCTTTCTTGAGATAAGTTTTTTGAGGGGACTCAAAGATCGTCGGGCCAATGAAACTGCCGCACTTGCTCCTGCACCGTCTCAACAACCTCGTTGGCCGAAAAACCCAGATGGACCGCCTCGGTCAGAAACCGGTTGAGCGCGGCCGCCAGCCGCTCGTTGCGGGCCTTGCGCGACAAGTCGTTGCGCGGAGCGGCCACGAACACGCCGAGGCCCGGCCGCGTGTGCAAAACCCCTTCACGCTCCAACTCGGTGTAAACCCGAGCGATCGTGTTCGGATTGACGACCAGCCGACGCGACAACTCGCGGACTGAAGGCAATCGCTGGTCGGGCAAGAGCCGGCCGCGAGCCACAGCTTCGCAAATCTGGCGAGTCAGTTGCCGGTAAATCGGCTGCCGGCTGCCGGGATCAATTTGGAATTCCACAACCACCTCGCTAACTGTACTGGTACTTATAATACAGCTTGCAAAATGTGTCAAGGGGGAATGACTGAAATTTTTGAATCGAAAAACCGCGGGCCGAAGACGCTCATGATTTCGAGCCGTTGGTTGGATCTCAAGCGATGGTTGCGGCTTGCCAATGCACGGGCTTTTACGGATAATGCGCACGGCTCGATTTTACAGTCACGCCTGCGATATTTTTTGAGCCTGGCAAATGTTGGTGACCGCCATGATGCAACCTTTTGACACCGTGACATTGTTGGCGTGCGGCGGCTGCACGGACGCCGTTTTGCTGTCCGTTCATCCTTGGTCGGGTTTCGGCATCTTGTTTCTCTGGGCGTGGATCGCCGCGGCCTCGGTTCGCCGCAAATATGTTCGCCGGCATGGCTTGGATCAGGCTTTTCCTTATGCACGACGTGGTACGCTGATTTGTTTTGCGATCTTGGGCAGCATCGGCTATGTGGTGTTTTGGTTTTTGACCATGGGCAGTTTGTTCTTGCCAAGCCTTTTTCTGGGGTTTCTTTGGGTGGTTTATTTGTCGGTAAGGCTGTGTGTCGATCTGGTTCGCTTTCTGTGGAGCCGCAGGCCGGAGCTGCGAACGACTTTGGCGATTCACGCAGCATTTCTGTCGGCCGTGGCCGCAACCGTTGCATTGGGTGAGTGGAGGGCCAGGTCGCTCGACGGCCGGATTTTCAGTCTCCGATATCACCACGGGACGGAGGTGTGTTCTGTCACCATGCCCGCCATTGTGGCTCGCGGCGATCGGGCCGTGAAACCGTTGAGCGACGCAACCATGCAATGGCTGAGCAACCATGACTGGTATTGTCGACAAAATATGCTCATAGGCACGACGTTCTGCCTGTCGCAAATCGGCGGAAGCGAGGCCGAGGGCTTTTTGGGCCGACTCGTTCGAGAACACACGGATTCCGAGGACTGGTATGATCGTCGATGGCATCATTCCGCGTGTTTTGCGTACGCGCATTGCGCCGGTCATCGCGCCACCGCTGACCTGATCGCTTTTTTTAAAAAGTTGCCCGACAAGGCGGACCGCGACGAGCGATGGTGTCCGTTGGTCGCTTTGACGATGACCGCCGGAAAGGAAGCCGTCGGTTTCGTGTTGGATCACATGGACTTGCTGCTTGAGAAAATGGACAACGGCAACGACGGCAACGAGGCGCGTATTGCTCGGTCGACTGCGGAACGGCTTGTTTTCGGGTCCGATCCAGAAGCACTGAAGACAATCCCTTGTTACCGCACGGTGTATCTTGAGGGCAGAATGGATGTCGCCGAGCCGAGGGCCAACAGTTACCTCTCCGATTTTTATTGGACCAGAAAAAGCGAGTCCCAGTTACGACCGGCGGCGGAAATCGCGGCAGCCTGGAAAGCCCACTCCACGGACATTCGCAAATGCTGGCTCGGACAGTTGAAATAGTGAACATCGAAACCGCGAGTGGGCCGGTTGTCGTGTGGTTCTGGCATGTTGGGGTCCGTTCCGACAAGAGTTGTTTTTGGCCATGAGCGATTCCGAATATCTCTGTCCCGGTCAGCGGCACCCGATCAGTCGGGCGGTCCATCTGGGACGGCTTGCCGCATTCTATCCGCCGTGTCGGGCCTGTCCGCATCGTCACGACGCCGGATCGCTCTCGCCGCGACAACACGAGCAACGACGCGAGCTTGAAGCGGTCGGGCCGCCGCCGTCGGCGTTCGACTCGGAAGGGCTGTGCGGCGTCTTGGGCAACCAGGTGACGCCCGAGTTGGTGCGACGTGTCGCCGCCGCCTTCGCCGTGGAGACTCAAGCGTCGAGAGCGGAGAATGAAGGGATCAAGGGCCCAACGCTCTTGCTTTTGGCCGGCGACGGGCGAGCCGCCACGGCGGAACTGATGGCCGCGGCTTGCGAAGGGCTTCGCTGGAACGACTGCGACGTGATCGACCTGGGCGCGACGACCTCCGCC
>JAJFVC010000028.1 GCA_021372005.1 Planctomycetaceae bacterium
GCGCCTTCAACGGAGCGACCGCCTCCTCGATCAACCGACGTACATCTTCTTCAGTAAAACATCTCGCCATACCACCTTGATAACCGATCAACCGCCCTGGCGCAATACCAATTCTTCACAAAAACCGTGACCGGTTACAAAAGTTGACAAGAGCATTTGTGATTCGAGGAACTTGTTGAGTGGGGCGTCATCTCAACGATGAAAGGGTCGGTCCACCATTGTCGAAGTGGACCAGCCCGCTTTCGATTTCTCTCACGCCGGTTCAAAGCCGTAGTAGAACCTCGGATCATTTTGAAACATCAGGCTGCCGTCCTGAATGTCCTGACCATGTGAACCAATAACAAACGCATTTCATGACTACAATCCTGCTCGTCATCAACGTCCTTCTTCTGGTTGTCATCGTCGGCCTCCAAGTCACCGCCTTTCTCCGCAGAGCTATCCTCGTCGGATTTCTTTGCCGCCTAGGTAGGCGTCACTCTCGACAAGCCACCGCTCGTGATGCACCGATTCGCCTTCCACACGTCCGCCTAAAGAGTGCTCGGTGAAGATGCGAATTTTTCGCAGGTGGGAGTCGCGATGGCTCATTTTCACTCGTGAACCGAGGTTTTCCAGCCCTAAAGTACCGTGATGTGTGGGGTAGTATTTATTTCTTCTTGGCGGTCCTCGGCCCCGTAGAGCAGAAGAAGCTAAAGTTTCACGGCTTTGCAACGGTCTTTCAGGCAAGTCACGTCGGCTGTGACTTCAGGTCGTGCATCCACGTAGAAACATTTTCTTAAACGAGGCAGTGTTTACATGGATACCCATACAACGCCAACGTCCTTCGGCATCGATGCGCCGACGAATGTGTGTGTCGGCCCGCAGTCTGGCGGCTCGGCAAATGACATAGAGCCTCAGAAGGATGCAGACAAGCCAACGCCTTCCGCGACGTCCGTCGCCGAGGCATTGAAAAAATGGAACGTCGATCCAGAGGTGGGACTGACCTCAAGCGAGGCACAATCGCGGCTGGTCCAATATGGCCCGAACGCCCTGGAAGAACATAAGAGAAGTGCATGGAAGACTTTTCTGCTCTACTTCTGGGGACCGATTCCCTGGATGATCGAAGCCGCCGCCTTGATGGCCTTGGTGGTTCAAGACTGGGGCGATTTCATCATCATTTCGGCGTTGCTGTTGTTCAACGCCCTGCTCGGATTCTGGGAAGAGCACGAGGCGTCCAATGCACTCGACGCACTGAAGAATTCACTTGCGCTGAAGGCTCGCGCACTGCGAGACGGCAAATGGGGCGAGGTGGCCAGCAAGGCGATTGTTCCGGGTGACATTATCCGCCTCTATTTGGGCGATGTGGTGCCGGCCGACTGCAAGCTGATCGGAGGCGAATACCTCAGCATTGACCAGTCGGCCTTGACGGGTGAATCGTTGCCGGTCAGCAAGAAGGTGGGCGACGACGCCTATTCCGGCTCGATTGTCAAACAGGGCGAGATGTTCGCTGTGACCACGGCCACTGGCGCCAATACGTTCTTCGGCCGCACCGCGAAACTTGTGGCTGGAGCCGGAAACGTGTCCCACTTCCAGAAAGCAGTCATGAAGATCGGCAATTTCCTGATTGTGGTGGCGGTCTTGATGGCAATTGTGCTCGTAATCGATCGCATTTTCGCCATGCGAGGTCATTTCGATCACGTTGCACTGCTCCGGCTTGCCGAACTGGTGCTCATTCTGTTGGTGGCCTCGGTGCCGGTGGCGATGCCAGCAGTGCTGTCGGTGACGATGGCATTGGGCGCGCAAATGCTGGCTCGTAAAAAGGCAATTGTTTCGCGGCTGGAGTCGATCGAGGAACTGGCCGGCATCGATACGCTCTGCTCGGACAAGACTGGAACCCTCACGCAAAATTCGCTGACGCTCGGCGAGGCCCAGCCGAGTCCCGGCTGCGACGCGCAGCAACTCATCCTGATGGGATCGCTGGCCTCGCGAGCCTCGGACCATGATCCGATCGACAACGCCATCCTAGCGGGGCTCAAAGACGCCGCGGTTCTGAAGACCTACCGGCAGGAACAATACAAACCCTTCGATCCGGTCGGCAAGCGAACGGAGGCGACGATCAAGACGGCGGACCATGCGACGTTTTACGTCACCAAGGGGGCGCCCCAGGTGATTATCGAACTCGCCAAGCTCGAAGGCGATGATTTGGCCAGGGTCGATAAGATCGTGAACGATTTTGCGGCCAAGGGCTTTCGTGCCATCGCCGTGGCCAAGGGCAACGGTGACGGCAATTGGACGTTCCTAGGGATCCTGCCATTGTTCGACCCGCCGCGTCCCGATTCCAAGGACACAATCGCACAGGCGAAGGAGTACGGAGTGCGTGTCAAGATGGTCACCGGCGACAACGTGGCCATCGCCAAACAGATATCAGACCAACTCGGTATGGGGACCAACATCCAGCCCGCCACGTCGCTCTTCCCGGGCGACGTCATGAAAGGCCAAATTCCCCTGAATGCCGCTGATCGCATCGACCACGCCGACGGCTTCGCCCAAGTGTTTCCCGAGCACAAGTATGCAATCGTGAAGGTGCTCCAAGGCGACGGCCATATCGTGGGCATGACTGGCGACGGGGTAAACGACGCACCGGCCTTGAAGCAGGCCGACGTGGGGATTGCGGTTTCGGGGGCGACCGACGCGGCCCGCGCGGCTGCGGCGCTCATTCTGACCGCGCCCGGACTCTCGGTGATCATCGACGGGCTGGCCGAGTCACGCCGCATCTTCGAGCGCATGATGAGCTACGTCCTGTACCGCATCGCCATGACCATCGCGATCATGGGCTTCGTCGTCTTGGCGTCGATCTACTACGGGTTCTTCCCGTTGACCGCGCTGATGCTGATCGCATTGGCATTGTTGGACGATGTGCCGATCATGACGATCGCCTTCGACAATGCGAAGGCGCCAGCCGCACCGGTCAAGTGGCAGATGGGGCGGACGTTGACCATCTCTTCGGTGCTCGGGCTGTTCGCCGTGGTGCAGAGTTTTGGATTGCTCTACTTGGGCGACACGGTCTACAAACTTGATCACGCGCACCTGCAAACGATGATGTTTCTCCAACTGGTGGCCGGTGGCCATTTGCTGCTGTTCGTCACGCGGACGCGAAACTCACTCTGGATGCCGCCGTATCCCAATGCCCGGCTGTTCTGGGCTATCGTAATGACGCAAATCGTCGCGGTGTTGATGTGCGGTTTCGGCCTGCTGGTGCCCGCGCTGTCGTGGACGGTCATCGGACTTGTGTGGGCCTACAACCTGGGCTGGATGGTGGTTCAAGACATTGTTAAGCTCGGAATCGAACGCCTCGTTGAGGGGCGAGTCTCGGGCAGCGAACCGCTGCATAAGATTTGGTGCTATCCATTGGGAACCCATTGCGGACTCCACCAACACCGGCAGTCTCCCGTGGCGGTCGCGGCGGAATCATGAACACGCCTCAAACAGGTGCCCAACCATGACGGATTATCGAAAAAAGCTCGGTTTTGAACCCGACAGCAACGCCAAGCTGCGCGACTTCGATCCCGCCTACCACGGCAAGCACGAATCGCACAAGGACGCTCTCCCGGAAATCGAGGCAGCTCTCCGGAAGATGGACGAGTTGCAGTATGTCATGTATGCCGAGAAGAAGCATTCGCTGCTGATCGTGTTGCAGGGACTCGACGCGGGCGGTAAGGACGGAGTGGTTCGCCATGTCATCACCGGGATGAACCCGGCTGGCTGCCGAGTTGTCGGATTCAAGCAGCCGACCGTCGAGGAGCTCGAACACGACTTCCTGTGGCGCGTTCATCCGCATGTGCCCGCGAAGGGTGACGTCGGTATTTTCAATCGCTCGCACTACGAGGACGTCCTCGTCGCGCGGGTTCACGATCTCGTGCCTAAAAACGTCTGGTCGGGGCGATACGACCTGATCAACGATTTCGAGAAACTGCTCGTCAAGCAAAACGGAACGACCATCCTGAAGTTCTTCCTCTACATTTCCAAGAAAGAGCAGTTGAAGCGGTTCAAGCAGCGTCTGGACGATCCGGCGCGGCAATGGAAGATCAGCAACTCGAACTACAAGGAGCGGGAATACTGGGACGATTACATCGAGGCGTTCGAGGACATGCTGCGCAAGACCAGCACGAAGCACGCCCCGTGGTACGTCATCCCGTCGAACCACAAGTGGTTCCGCAATCTGGCGATCTCGCAAATCATCGTCCGCACGCTCGATGAGTTGGGGATGTCGACGCCGAAGCCGACCATCGATATGGCCGAAATTCGCCGCGAGTATCACGAGGCGGAGGAGGAAGAGGCCGATCCGAAGACGAGCAAACGCAGCCCGGCCGATGAGACGGACGTCCCTTGTTTGATTGGAGCAAAGCCATGAGCGACATACTTCCGGTCGTCTACCTTGCCCGGCATGGCGAAACGGCCTGGGCCATCACGGGGCAGCACACCGGATTGACCGATCTGCCGTTGACCCAGCGAGGCGAGCGGAACGCTCGCGCCCTCGGAGAGCGATTGCGTGGATTGCGTTTCGCCGAAGTCTTCACCAGCCCGTTGCAGCGAGTCGCCCGGACGTGCAAACTGGCCGGGTTCGGCGATCGGGCCGAAATCGACCCGGACCTGGTGGAATGGGACTACGGCGCGTATGAAGGCCGCCGCACGCCGGACATTCACAAGGAACGGCCGGATTGGCAGTTGTTCCGCGACGGATGCCCGGGCGGCGAATCACCGAACGACGTCGCCCAGCGGGCCGATCGCATTATCCGTCGCGTGCGAGGCGTCGGCGACAACGTGTTGGTCTTCTCCAGCGGACACTTTCTTCGCGCCTTCGCGGCGCGTTGGCTCGGCCTGGAAATCGCCATCGGGCGGTGTTTCATGTTGAGCACCGCCAGCCTGAGCGCCGTCAGTTATGAACACAAGCTGTCGCAGCCGGCGATCCGGCTCTGGGACGACACCCGCCATGTCGAAGTCGCCTGCGATCCGCACATGGGCGCGCAATTAGACCAAGTTGACCACCAACATGAACTGTGCCAGACATGAAGATATTCGTATGTAACTCCGGTTCCAGCAGCCTGAAGTTCAGTCTTTTCGACTCGGTCAGCGAGCAATCGCTCGCCGAGGGCGAAATCGACTGGACGACGACGCCCACGCAGTTGGTGTGGCATTGCCGCGGTCAGAAGGTCATCCGCGAGAATCTGCGGCCTACCCAGCACGCCGAAGCGGCCGCCCACATCCTCGACGACCTCCAAAACCATCCGTCGGCGCCCTTGCGGGGGCTTGATGAAATCGGCGCCGTCGGCCACCGCGTGGTTCACGGCGGCGACCGATACACGAAGGCTGTTGTCATCACGCCGGAGGTCAAGCGGGTCATCGGCGAATTGTCGGAACTGGCGCCGCTGCACAATCCAGCGGCGCTCGAAGGCATTACGGCCATGGAGCAAATGCTCCCCAACACGCCGCAGGTCGCCGTGTTCGATACGGCGTTCCACTCCACGTTGTCTCAGGCTGCCCGGACCTATCCGTTGCCGTATCACTGGACGAACGAGTGGGGCATCCGCCGCTACGGTTTCCATGGACTGAGCCACAGCTATTGCAGCCGTCAGGCAGCGAAAGTGCTGGGCCGGCCGGACTTGCGGCTCGTGATCGCCCACTTAGGCAACGGTGCTTCGCTGACCGCGGTGCTCAATGGAGCGAGCGTGGACACCTCGATGGGATTCACGCCCATGGACGGCATCATGATGGGAACCCGCTGTGGCAGCCTGGACCCGGGCATTCTGATCTATGTGGCGGAATACAAGGGTCTCAATGGAAGACAAATGGACGACGCGCTCGACGATCACGCCGGATTGCTTGGCGTCTCCGGCATTTCGTCCGACATGCGCGAGGTGTTGGCCGCGTCGGCCGAAAACCCGGACGCCCAGCTTGCCATCGATGTCTACGTCCACCGCATTCGCCAGACGATCGGCTCGATGGCGGCATCGCTCGGCGGCATCGACGCGATGGTGTTCACGGCCGGCGTGGGCGAAAACTCGCCGGCGATCCGCCGCCGGGTCTGTGAAAACATGGAGTTCCTCGGTCTGGAACTTGACCAGGAAGCGAACGAAAGCTGTCGGCCGGACGCCGACATCGCCTCGCCGACATCGCCGGCGCGAATTCTCGTAATCGGCACTCACGAAGACCTGACGATCGTGCGCGAAACGCATCGTTTGCTGTCTTCGACGTTGGACCAGTCGCTGCAAAGCGAATGCGTCCAGGTTTTTTCATGATTCAACCTATCAGGAGCATGAGACTAATGGCCACTACAGTATCCGACTCGACCAGTCAGGAATCCGTTTTCGCGTTAGGTCCGACGTCTTCCGCCGGCGCCGCGAACGAGTCCATTTCGGCCTATGGCCCGGCGCGTTCCACCGTCGCCGCAAGCCCGCTCAAGCCCGACGAACTGAAGAAGATCGACGCCTACTGGCGAGCCAGCCTCTATCTGAGCATGGGCATGCTCTACCTCAAGGAAAACCCGCTCCTGCGCGAGCCTTTGACGAAAGAGCACATCAAGGAACGATTGCTTGGGCATTGGGGTTCCGACGCCGGCCAGTCGTTCACCTACATCCATTTCAATCGGCTCATCAACAAGTACGACCTGAACGCCATCTACATCGCGGGGCCCGGCCACGGAGCGCCGGCCGTGCTGTCGAACGCCTATCTCGAAGGGACGTATTCCGAGATTTACCCGACGATGAGCGAAGACCTGGCGGGAATGCAACGCTTTATGAAGCAGTTCTCGTTCCCCGGCGGGATCGGCAGCCACGCCACGCCGGAGACCCCTGGCAGCATCCACGAGGGAGGCGAGCTGGGCTACAGCATCTCGCACGCTTTCGGGACCGTTTACGACCACCCGGACCTCATCACGCTTTGCATGGTGGGCGACGGCGAGTCGGAGACCGGCCCGCTGGCCACCAGTTGGCACAGCAACAAGTACCTGAATCCGATCACCGACGGGGCGGTCATTCCGGTCCTGCACCTGAACGGATACAAGATCAACAACCCGACCCTTCTGGCACGCATCAGCCACGAGGAGTTGGAATCGCTGTTCATCGGCTACGGCTACACGCCGCTGTTCGTCGAAGGCAGCGACTACGAAAGCATGCACCAGGCGATGGCCGCCACGATGGAGCATTGCGTGTTGGAGATTCGCAAGATCCAGGAGAAAGCAAGGACTAGCGGCAAGGCGTTCCGGCCGCGCTGGCCCATGATTGTTCTTCGCACGCCGAAGGGCTGGACGGCGCCGCGCGAAGTGGACGGACACTACCTCGAGGGGTTCTGGCGCGCTCACCAGATTCCGATCACCGACGTGGTCGCCAATCCCAAGCATCTGGCCGTCCTGGAGAAATGGATGCGCAGCTACAAGCCGGAAGAGCTTTTCGACGCCGAAGGGCGGCTCATTCCCGAACTGAAGGCATTGGCGCCGAAGGGCTCCCGACGGATGAGCGCCAACCCGATCGCCAACGGTGGACTCGTTCGCAAACCCCTCGACATGCCCGACTACCGTGACAGCGCCATCAAGGTGGACAAGCCCGGCGTGACCCGGGCCGGCAACGTTCCGACGCTGGGCAACTATCTCCGCGAAGTCATGCGGCAGAACATGCACAAATTCCGCGTGTTCGGCCCCGACGAGACGCAGTCGAACCAATTGCAGGCCCTCTACGAGGTCTGCCAGAAGGTATGGCTCGGCGAGTACTTCCCGGAAGACGCCGACGGCGGCAACCTGTCACCCAACGGCCGCGTCATGGAGATGCTCAGCGAGCACACCGTCGAAGGGTGGCTCGAAGGCTACATCCTCAGCGGCCGGCACGGCTTGATCAACAGCTACGAGCCGTTCATTCACGTCGTCGATTCGATGTACAATCAGCACGCCAAATGGCTTGAGAAGTGCAACGAGTTGGCTTGGCGAGCCCCGATTTCGTCGCTCAACCTGCTGATCACGGCTCTGGTGTGGCGGCAAGATCACAACGGCTTCACGCACCAAGACCCCGGATTCCTCGACGTGGTCGCCAACAAGAGCCCAACGGTTACGCGGATCTACCTGCCGCCCGACGCCAACACGCTGTTGTCCGTTGCGGACCACTGCCTGAACAGCGTCAACTACGTGAACGTGATCGTGGCCGACAAGCAGGTCCACTTGCAGTATCTCGACATGGACGCGGCGATCGCGCACTGCACGAAGGGCCTGGGCATCTGGGGCTGGGCCAGCAACGACCAGGGCGGCAAGCCCGACGTCGTCATGGCCAGTTGCGGAGACGTGCCGACGATGGAATCGCTGGCCGCCACCGCGCTGCTGCGTGAACACCTACCCGACGTGAAGATCCGTTTCGTCAACGTTGTGGACCTGTTCAAGCTGACGCCGAACACGGAGCATCCCCATGGCCTGACGGACCGCGAGTTTCAGGAGATTTTCGCTCCGGACACGCCCGTGGTCTTCAACTTCCATTCCTATCCGTGGCTGATCCACCGTCTCACTTACCGCAGGCCCGGCCAGCACAACATCCACGTGCGGGGCTACAAGGAGAAGGGCAACATCAACACGCCCTTGGAATTGGCCATTCGCAACCAGACCGACCGGTTCAGCCTGGCCATGGACGCGATCGACCGGATGCCGCGTTACCGGGTAACCGGCGCCGAGGCGCGCGAGGCCCTGCGCAACCGGCAAATCGCCTGCCAACAGCACGCCTACGAGTTCGGCGTCGATCGGGACGAAGACAGCAATTGGTCGTGGCCCTACTAAGCGACTGTCCAATACTCGCTCCTCTCTCCCTTTGGGAGAGGGGTGGGGGGAGGGCGGACGGATCGTAACGGGCGTCACTGCGGTATCCGCGGGATCGCCGTTGCAACAATCAAATTGGGAACGTCGGAGTTTCCATAAGGAGCACTATGATGAAGACGCTGACTCAAGACACGTCCACCGGCAAAGCTTCGCCGGCCGCCGAAAAGCCTCGCGGTCTGCTCGAAAAGTACGGGTGCTGCCAGATTTCGCTGACCGGAAACGTCGATGCCTTTTACGAGCGGCATCTTCATTTCGACTGCGTGAAGGACCCGCAGTTGATTGGCTCGCGCGAGCGGTTCGAGGCCGTTGCCCACTCCGTGCGCGACATCCTCTCGCAGCGCTGGGTTCGCACCGAGGAGACGTATCGACGCGAGGACCCGAAGCGAGTGTACTATCTCTCGATGGAATTCCTCATCGGCCGCTCGTTGATGAACAACGTCGATAATTTGCTGCTCGCGCCGTTGGTCGACGACATGGTGCGTCAAGAGCATCTGGATTGGCACGAACTGCTCGAACAGGAGCCGGACGCGGGCCTGGGCAACGGCGGCCTGGGACGCCTCGCGGCGTGCTTCATCGATTCGATGGCCACGATGCAAATCCCGGCGATGGGATATGGGTTGCGATACGAATATGGCATCTTCAAACAGACGATCGAGAACGGCTGGCAACGCGAGCATCCCGACAACTGGCTCCGCCGCCCCGATCCCTGGGAGGTTGCCCGGCCGCACGAGGCCGTCGAGATTCCGTTGAATTGCTCTTACGAGCTTCGCGGAGGGCGGCTCCAAGCGGTCCTCGGCCGTCCGTCCCGTTTGATCGGCATTCCTTACGATCGTCCGGTCGTTGGCTATCAGGGTAAGACGGTCAACACCCTGCGGCTTTGGGCCGCCGCGGCGCACGACTACTTCGACTTCAAGGAGTTCAGCGGAGGCGACTTCGTCGCCGCGCTGGCCGAAACTCTCGGCGCCGAAAACCTGACCCGCGTCCTCTATCCCGACGACTCGACCAGCCGGGGACAGGCTTTGCGTTTCGTGCAGGAGTACTTCCTCGTGGCGTGCTCGCTGGCCGACATCGTGCGACGTTTCCGGCAGGAACAGGACGATTGGAGCCTGCTGCCTGAAAAAGCGGCGATCCAACTGAACGACACCCACCCGACCATGTCTGTTCCCGAGCTAATGCGCATCCTGTTGGACGACGCAAAGCTTCCGTGGGATCAGGCGTGGGACCTGACGCGGCGGACTCTAGGGTATACGAACCATACCCTGCTGCCCGAAGCGTTGGAAAAATGGCCCGTCGAGTGGTTCGCCAGGCTGCTGCCGCGGCAATTGGAGATCATCTACGAGATCAACTCGCGGCTGCTCGACGACGTTCGGTCACGCTATCCGGGCGACGAGGGCAAGGTCGAACGCATCAGTCTGATCGAAGAGGGGCCGACACGGCACGTGCGCATGGCCAATCTGGCGATCGTCGGTTCGCACAGCACCAACGGCGTTGCCAAAATCCATTCCGAACTGCTGCGCACTGTGACGGTCAAGGACCTGGCCGAGATGTTCCCCGAGCGATTCAGCAATAAGACCAACGGTGTTACTCCGCGCCGCTGGTTGATGACGTGCAACCCCGTGCTCTCGAAGACGATTACCGAAGCCATCGGCGACGGCTGGATCACGAATCTCGATGAACTCCAAAAGTTGCGTCCCCTGGCCGGCGACGTCGGCCTGCAAGACGATTTCCGCCACGCCAAGCGCACGGCCAAAACCCGGTTCGCCGATTGGCTCAAACGGACGACCGGCCAAGCCGCGGACCCCGACAGCATTTTTGATTGCCAGATCAAGCGAATCCACGAATACAAACGGCAATTGCTCAATGCGCTGCGGATCGTCGTGCTCTACAACCGGCTGCGCGAGCATCCCAACATGGAGATGGCCCCGCGGACATTTTTCTTCTCGGGCAAGGCCGCGCCTGCCTACTGGCTGGCCAAGGTCATCATCAAGTTCATCAACAACCTGGCCGGCACGATCGACGGCGATCCGGCGATGCGAGGGCGGGTCAAGGTCCTGTTCCTGCCCGAGTATTGCGTTACCCAGGCCGAGCGGCTGATCCCGGCGAGCGACGTCTCGAACCAGATTTCGACGGCCGGCTACGAGGCGAGCGGCACGAGCAACATGAAGTTCATGATGAACGGCGCCCTGACGCTCGGCACACGCGACGGGGCAACCATCGAAATGGCCGAGGAAGCGGGCGAAGAGAACTTCTTCCTCTTTGGACTGACGGCCGAGCAAGTCACCGGGAGCCGGAGCTGGTACAACCCGCACTGGCACTACGACAACGAGCCGGAAACCCGAGCGGCCCTCGACATGATCTTCAACGACTACTTCAGCCGCTATGAGCCTGGCGCGTTCACGCCCATCCGCGACGCGCTTCTGACCGGGGGCGACTACTACATGCACCTAGCCGACCTCGGTTCCTACCTCGAAGCCGACCAACGGCTACAGGAATTGTATGCCTCGCCTTATGCCTGGGCGCAAAAGGCGATACTCAACGTGGCAGGCTCCGGCAAGTTTTCCAGTGACCGCTCGATCGCCCAATACGCGGCCGAAATCTGGGGTGCGAAGCCATGCCCCGTGCCGTTCGACTAAGTTTAACCATAAGGAACAAGGGCATGGAAATCTCTCCACTGGCGGGAAAACCCGCTCCAAAGAAACTCCTGATCGACCTCGCTGCGCTCGAACGCGAGTACCACGAACGTCGCCCCGACATGTCGGACTCAGACCAGTTGGTCAGCTTCGGCACCAACGGGCATCGGGGAACTCCGCTGGACGGTTCGTTCACCGAGTCGCACATACAGGCCATCACCCAGGCGATTTGCGATTATCGTCGTCAACAGGGAACGGACGGCCCGCTGTACATGGGCAAGGACACCCACGGTCTGTCGGCGCCGGCCCAACGCACGGCGCTCGAGGTGCTGGCGGCCAACGGCGTTACGACGATCATCCAAAAGGATGACGGCGTTACGCCCACGCCAGTCGTCTCGCGCGCGATTCTCGTTTACAACCGCAATCGCAAGCAGCATCTGGCCGACGGCGTTGTCATCACCCCGTCGCACAATCCACCCGAAGACGGCGGTTTCAAATACAATACGCCCGATGGCGGCCCAGCCGACGTGGACGTTACCGAATGGGTCGAGGAAAGGGCCAACAACCTGTTGCGCGGCGGCAACCGCGAGGTCAAGCGTATGCCTTTCCAGTCGGCCATGAAGGCCGACACGACCCATGAGGAAGACCTTATGACGCCCTATGTCGAGGATTTGAAGAACATCGTCGACATGGACCTCATCCGTGATGCCCGGCTGACGTTGGGCGTCGACCCGCTGGGCGGCGCCGCCGCGCCGTATTGGGAGCCGATCAACAAGATTTACGGCCTCGACATCGCGGTGGTGAATCCGGTGATCGATCCGACGTTCTCGTTCATGACGGTCGATCACGACGGCAAGATCCGCATGGACCCGTCCAGCCCTTACGCGATGGCACGGCTCGTGGGACTGAAGGATCGCTATCAAGTCGCATTTGCTAACGACCCGGACTCCGACCGACACGGCATCGTTACACCGTCGGCCGGATTGATGAACCCGAATCACTTTCTCGCCGTGGCCATTCGATATCTTTTAGGCCACCGGGATTGGCCGAAGAACATTGCCGTCGGGAAGACGGTCGTCAGCAGCAGCATGATCGACCGCGTTGTGAAGAAGCTGGGCCGCCGGCTGTGCGAAGTGCCCGTGGGCTTCAAGTGGTTCGTACCCGGTCTGTTCGACGGCTCGCTGTGCTTCGGCGGCGAAGAGAGCGCCGGGGCCAGCTTCCTGCGGTTCAACGGCGGCGTCTGGACGACCGACAAGGATGGTCCGATCATGGACCTGCTGGCAGCCGAGATCACGGCCCGCACACAAAAAGACCCGGGCGTCCATTACCAAGAGCTAGAAGCCGAGTTCGGCTCGCCCTGCTACACGCGGCTCGACGCTCCGGCCACACCGGAAGAAAAAGAGCGGCTCCGCACGCTTTCTCCCGACATCGTGGAAACCCCGACGTTGGCGGGCGAGACGATTCGCGCCAAGCTGACCGAAGCGCCGGGCAACCATTCGCCGATCGGCGGTCTGAAGGTCGTAACCGATAGCGGCTGGTTCGCTGCCCGACCCTCCGGCACGGAAAACATCTACAAGATCTACGCGGAGAGCTTCCAAGATCAGGCCCACCTTGACACGATCGTCGCGGAAGCTCAACAGATCGTCAGTGAAGCCCTGCAGCCCGCGAAAGCAATCGAGTAATTTACCCGCCCGATTACAGCCCTTGGCGGCGACGACGGGCAACACTCGCCGCCGACAAACGGACGCTCACATTGGTCTTTAAGGAGCCTATTCAATGAAAGCCACGCAACTGCTTCACAATCTGGGACAGAGTCTCTGGCTTGACAACATCACGCGCGATCTGTTGACCAACGGCACACTCGAACGGTACATCCGCGAGTTATCGCTGACCGGACTGACGTCGAATCCGACGATCTTCGATCACGCAATCAAAAACAGCGACGCCTACGACGAGGAAATCCATGCGGCGTTGAAAAAGGACGAGTCGCCCGAGGCGGCATTCTTCGACGTTGCGGTCGAGGACATCGCCCGGGCGGCCGATCTTTTCCGCCCCACGTTCGAGAAGACCGACGGAGTCGACGGCTGGGTGTCGCTCGAAGTGTCGCCCTTGCTGGCCTACGACACGCAGAGCACGCTCGAAGCGGCGAAAGACCTTCATGCTCGCGTGGACCGCCCCAACCTGCTGGTCAAGATTCCAGGCACCAAGGAGGGTTTGCCGGCCATCGAAGAGGCTATTTTTGCGGGCATTCCGGTCAACGTTACGTTGCTGTTCTGCCGCGAGCATTATCTCGCGGCCGCCGACGCCTATTTGCGCGGCATCGAACGCCGGATCGACGCGGGGCTGAATCCGAAGGTCGGTTCCGTGGCTTCCATGTTCATCAGCCGCTGGGACGTCGCCGTGCAAGATCGGGTGAGCGAAGTGCTGCGCGACAAACTGGGCATCGCCATCGCCGGCCGAACGTACAAGGCCGCCCGCGAACTGCTCGCCTCGCCTCGCTGGCAGCGAGCCTACAACGCCGGGGCGCGCTCGCAACGCCTGCTATGGGCCAGCACGGGCACGAAAGACCCCCGTGCATCCGACGTCCTTTACATCAAAGCTCTCGCCGCGCCGATGACGGTGAACACCATGCCGGAAAAGACGCTCAAGGCCCTGGCCGACCACGGTGCCATCGACACGATCATGCCGGCTGACGGCGGCAATTGTGAAGCGGTTCTTGCCGAGTTCGCCAAAGACGGCATCAACGTCGACGCCTTGGCCGCACAACTCCAAGAGGAAGGGGCCAGCGGCTTCGTCGCTTCTTGGAACGAGTTGATGGAGGTCATCGCGTCGAAACACGAATCCTTGCAATTGGCAAATTAAAGGAGACATCCCTAATGACCAAACACAATCAAAACGTCGCGCCGCTCACCGAGCGCGAAGCGTGGAAGCGGTTGACCGCTCACTATCAACAAGTTCGCGATCTGCACCTTCGGACGCTCTTCAAGGATGATCCCCAGAGGGGCGACCGCATGACGGTTGAGGCGGCCGGCGTGTTCCTCGATTTCTCGAAGAACCGCGTTACCGATGAAACGCTGAAGCTGCTGGTTGCGCTGGCCGAGGAAAGCGGCCTGCGCCAACGGATCGAGGCGATGTTCTCCGGCGAAAAAATCAATGTCACGGAACAGCGAGCCGTGCTGCACACAGCCCTCCGCGCGCCGAAAGGGGCCTCGGTCGTCGTAGACGGCAAGAATGTGGTTCCGCAGGTCCACGACGTGTTGGACCGGATGGCCGACTTCGCCGAGCGCGTGCGCAGCGGCCAGTGGAAGGGATACACTGGGAAAGCAATTGCCAACGTCATCAATATCGGAATCGGCGGCTCCGACCTCGGCCCAGTGATGGCCTACGAGGCATTGAAGCATTACAGCCAGCGCGATATGACGTTCCGCTTCGTCTCGAACGTCGACGGGACCGACTTCGCCGAGGCGGTCCGCGACCTCGAACCGGCCGAGACGCTGTTCATCATCGCCTCGAAGACGTTTACGACGTTGGAGACGATGACCAACGCCCATTCGGCGCGCGACTGGTCGCTCTCCGCATTCGACGGCGACACCGACGCGGTCGCCAAGCATTTTGTCGCCGTCTCGACCAACGCCGAGAAGGTATCCGAGTTCGGCATCGACACGGCCAACATGTTCGGCTTCTGGGATTGGGTCGGCGGGCGCTATTCGATGGATTCGGCCATCGGACTTTCGACGATGCTGGCCATCGGCCCGGACAGTTTCGAGGCCTTGCTGGACGGCTTCCACCAGATGGACGAGCATTTTCGGACAGCGCCATTCTACTGCAATCTGCCGGTGCTGATGGGCTTGCTGTCTCTTTGGTACAACGATTTCTTCGGCGCCGAGACGATGGCGGTGCTGCCCTACGAGCAGTATCTCAAACGGTTCCCCGCCTATCTCCAGCAGTTGTGCATGGAGAGCAACGGCAAGCACGTTACGATCGACGGACGCCAGGTTGCCTGCGCCACCGGCCCGATCGTCTTCGGCGAGCCGGGCACCAACGGCCAACACTCCTTCTACCAGATGATCCACCAGGGAACGCGGCTGATTCCGTGCGATTTCATCGCTTTCGGGCAGCCGCTCAACCGGTTGGGCCGGCACCACGACATGCTCCTTGCGAATGTCCTGGCGCAGGCCGAGGCCCTGGCCTTCGGCAAGACGGCCGAGCAGGTCAAGGCCGAGGGCGTGGCCGACTGGCTCGTGCCGCACCGAGTTTTCGAGGGCAACCGCCCATCGAACATGATCCTCGTCGAGCAGCTTACCCCGGCGGCGCTGGGCAAGTTGGTCGCCCTTTACGAGCACAGCGTCTTCACCCAGGGAACAATCTGGAACATCGATTCCTTCGACCAGTGGGGTGTCGAGTTGGGCAAACAACTGGCCAACCGGATTATTCCCGAATTGGAAAGCGAGGACCAGCCGGCTCTCGCGCACGACAGTTCCACCAACAACCTGATCCGGCGCTGCCGGACCATGAAGGAGGCGTCATGTCTACTTGCGTAATGATCGAGGAACAACTGCATAAAATGCAGAACCACCAGGGGTTCATTGCAGCGCTCGACCAGAGCGGCGGCAGCACGCCGCACGCGCTTGCCCTGTACGGCATCAACTCCGACGCCTGGACCGATGACGACGAGATGTTCGATCTCGTCCACAAAATGCGGACCCGCGTCATCACCAGTCCGAGCTTCACCGGCGAGCGGATTATCGGCGCCATCTTGTTCGAGGACACGATGCACCGGGAAATCGAAGGAATTCCCACGGCCGGGTATCTCTGGGAAGTGAAGCAGGTCGTTCCATTCCTGAAGGTGGACAAGGGCCTGGCGCCTGAGCAAAACGGCGTGCAGATGATGAAGCCCATTCCCGGACTCGACGCGTGCCTTGAAAAAGCTGTGTCGCGGGGAATCTTCGGCACGAAAATGCGTTCGGTCATCAAACAGGCCAACCCGGCCGCCATTGTGGAAATCGTCGACCAGCAATTCGATCTTGCCCATCAGATCATGGCCGCGGGCCTGACGCCGATTGTCGAGCCTGAGGTGGACATTCACTGCCCCGAAAAGGCCAAGGCCGAATTGCTGCTTAAGACAGCCGTCCTCGATAAGCTCGACGAGCTTGACTCCGAGCACAAAGTGATGCTCAAGCTCACGTTGCCCGAGCAGCCGGACTTCTATGCGGAGTTTGTGCACCATCCGCAAGTTGTCCGAACGGTCGCGCTGTCGGGCGGCTATTCGCAACAAGACGCCGACGACCGTCTGCGCCTGGATCACGGCATGGTGGCGAGCTTTTCGCGGGCACTGCTCGAAGGGTTGTCGGTCCACCAAACGGACGCGGAGTTCAACGCGACGTTGGACGCCTCGATACGACGAATCTATGCAGCGTCAATCACGTAGAGTTTTGAGATAGTCCCCTCTCCCAAAGGGAAAGGGGACCGCCTTGAGAGCCTTGACATGAAACACCGAGACGTGAAACTCGCCCCGTCGATCCTCGGGGCCGACTTCGCCCGCTTGGGCCTTCAGGTCGCCGAAGCGGAAAAGGCGGGCGCCGACCGAATTCACATCGACGTGATGGACGGGCATTTCGTGCCCAACCTTTCGATGGGCGCTCCCATTGTGGCTTCGCTGAGGCCGATTACGCGATTGCCCTTGGAAACGCACTTGATGGTCTCGGATCCCGACTTGTTCCTCGATGAGTTTGCCGAGGCCGGTTCCAATTCGCTCATCGTGCATTGGGAAGACAACGCCAACTTGCACCGCACCGTCGAACGGGTGAAGGCGCTCGGCAAGCGGGTGGGAGTTGCGATCAATCCCGCGACGCCCGCCTCGACGCTTGAAGAGATTCTTCAAGACATCGACCAGGTTTTGGTGATGACGGTCGATCCGGGGTTCGGACACCAGCTTTTTATTTCGACGACGCTGCCGAAAATTGGCCGCGTGCGCGATATGATCGAGCGGAACAATCCCGCGTGCGACCTGGAAGTCGACGGCGGCATCAACGCCGAGACGGCGCCGATGGTCGTCCGCGCGGGGGCCAACGTCCTTGTGGCGGGATCGGCGATTTTCGGCGACAGCCAGGGCATCGCGGCGGCCGTTCGCCGCCTGCGCGAGAGCGCCGAGGTGAACAAGTCCCCTCTCCCAAAAGGAGAGAGGACGGATTTGCAATAGGAGACGACATGCGACTGGGCATTGCGACCGATCACGGCGGTTTTCAGTTGAAGGAGGAGTTGGTCGGCCAACTTCGCAGCGCGGGGCACGAAGTGGTCGATTTCGGCGACCTCGCATTGAACGACGGAGACGACTATCCCGACTTCGTCGCGCCGCTGGCCCGCGCAGTCGCTGCGGGTGAGGTCGAACGCGGCGTGGCGATCTGCGGCAGCGGCGTCGGTGCCTCGGTCTGCGCCAACAAAATTCACGGCGTCCGAGCCGCGTTGATTCACGACCACTTCTCGGCCAAGCAGGGCGTCGAGGACGATCACATGAACGTGCTTTGCATGGGCGGTCGGACTGTCGGTCCCGCCGTGGCTTGGGACCTCGTGCAGACGTTCGTGGCGGCGGAGTTCAGCCAGGCCGAACGCCATTTGCGACGCTTGGGCAAAGTCGCTGCGTTGGAACACGCGTAAATATACCATTATCGAGGAGACACTCATGGCATCCGACAAAACTGCCGAACTGGCCATCAACACAATACGGACCCTATCGATCGACGCAGTGCAGCAGGCCAAATCAGGCCATCCCGGCACGCCCATGGCGCTGGCCCCGCTGGTCTACACGCTCTGGAACCGTGTGCTGCGTTTCGACCCGCAGGATCCCATCTGGCCCAACCGCGATCGGTTCGTGCTGTCGAACGGGCATGCCTCGATGTTGCTCTGGTCAATCCTCCACCTGACAAAAACCCAAGCGGTAAATGCCGACTACGAAACCCTCGGACAGCCGGCCGTTTCGCTGGACGACATCCGCCGCTTTCGCCAACTTGACAGCCGGGCGCCGGGACACCCCGAGTACCACTGGACGTCCGGCGTCGAGACCACGACCGGCCCCCTGGGCCAAGGCATTGCAACCAGCGTCGGAATGGCGATTGCCCAAAAATGGCTTGCCAATCGCTATAACCGACCGGGCTTCGACATCTTCGATTACAACATCTACACGGTCTGCGGAGACGGCTGCCTCATGGAAGGCATCGGCTCCGAAGCGGCTTCCTTGGCGGGCCACTTGGGGCTCGACAATCTCTGTTGGATTTACGACAACAACCATATCACCATCGAGGGAAACACCCGGATTACGTTCACCGAGGACGTCGAGACGCGATTCCTGGCCTACGGCTGGAACGTCCTGCGGGTCGGCGACGCCAACGATATCGAACGTATTCAAGATGCCCTTGAGATGTTTCATAAGACCCCGGAACGTCCCACGATGATCGTGCTGGACAGCCACATTGGCTACGGTTCGCCACACAAACATGACTCGGCCGCGGCCCACGGCGAGCCGCTTGGCGAAGAAGAGGTCAAACTCTGCAAGCGTTTTTACGGTTGGCCCGAGGACGCCAAGTTTCTGGTGCCGGACGGCGTCTACGAGCACTTTGCCTCGGGCATCGGAATGCGAGGCGCCGAGGCCCGCAAACAGTGGAATGACTTGTTCGCTGCCTACGCCGTCCAGTACCCGGATCTTGCCCACGAGATCGAACTGATCGAAAAACGAGAGCTCCCGGACGGATGGGATCGCAATCTTCCCGTCTTTCCTGCCGACGCGAAAGGTATGGCAGGCCGCGATGCCTCAGGCCAGGTGCTAAACGTTTTGGCACAGAACGTTCCTTGGTTCTTCGGTGGCGCCGCAGATCTCGGACCATCGACCCGAACGTTCTTGAAGTTCGAAGGCTCCGGCGACTTCCAGCCCGGAAGTTGGGGAGGCAGGAACCTTCACTTTGGGATTCGCGAGAATGCCATGGCGGCGGTCATCAACGGCCTTTCGTTGTCCAAACTTCGCGTCTACGGCGCCACTTTCTTCATCTTCAGCGATTACGCACGGCCGGCGATCCGGCTCTCCGCGCTGATGGAACTGCCGACGATTTTCATCTTCACCCATGACGCCATGGGAGACGGCGAGGACGGCCCCACCCATCAACCGGTCGAACAGCTCGCGTCGTTACGAGCCATCCCCGGGCTGATCACTTTGCGTCCGGGTGACGCCAATGAAGTCGTCGAAGCCTATCGTTATATTATGCAACTCCGTCACATGCCGGCGGTATTGGCGCTGTCACGTCAAGCCCTGCCGACCTTGGATCGGACGAAGTACGCCTCGGCCGCCGGTGTCGCGCGCGGAGCCTATGTGCTCGGCGATGCGCCGGGCGGTGACCCCGACGTCATTCTGATGGCCACGGGCAGCGAATTGATCCTGGCAGTTGAGGCCCACGAGCAGTTGGCCGTCGACGGCATCCGCTCGCGCGTCGTCTCGATGCCATCCTGGGAAATCTTCGAGCAGCAGCCGAAAGAGTACCGTGACAGCGTGCTGCCGCCGCTCGTAACGGCAAGGGTCGCGATCGAGCAGGCTTCAACTTTTGGATGGGATCGATATGTCGGTCCCGCAGGCTGCGTTATTGGCATGAAGACGTTTGGAGCCTCAGCGCCGCTCAAGGAACTGCAAAGAAAATTCGGCTTCGAGCCGGAGAACGTTGTCGCGGCCGTCCACGAAGTCCTCGCTGGACAATTGGCGACTGCGGTATGTTGACGACGCGTTCGGCGACATGCGATGTCCCGACCGGCGCCAAACTGAGGAGGACTCCCAACGCGTCACCCTATGGGGACTTGCCCGATGTTAACAATAGCTTCGCCACGGGCATCCGGTCCCGGTCTGTGTGTCGATATTCGCTCGGAGGGAACCGCCACGGTAATCGCCCTGGCAGGCCCCCTCGACAGCGCTCTGTCCGGCGAAAATCAAGATCGCGTGATGTCTGCCGTGAAGCCGGGCATGCCATTGATCCTGGATTTCACCGGTGTCGAGAAAGTCTCCGGAGCCGGCCTGAGATGCCTCCTATTGCTTGCGCGGCATGTCCGAGGTTTGGGTGGGATCATATCCGCTCGAGGAGCATCCGACGAGTTGCGAACCATTGCCGAGGTATCCGGGTTCCACGATCTGTTTCGACTTACCGCTCCGACGCTAAGCTTCACCGCGCATCAAGCGGCTCAGGCAAGGCCCGACTTCTATCCGACACACTCGCATAATGGATTCGCGCTGCGCCCGGGTTTTCCTTTGCCCTTGGGAGCGACCGTGTTGGCGCACGGCGTGAACTTCGCCGTGTATTCTCGCCACGCGACTCGATGCACTTTGGTGCTCTATAAGCCCGATGCCAAGACACCCTTCGCAGAGATCCCCTTTCCACCGGAGTTTCGCGTAGGCGACGTCCACGCCATGACGGTTTTTTACATTGACCCTGAGGCGTTCGAGTATGGATATCGTATGGACGGGCCGTTCGACCCACACGAAGGACATCGTTTCGACCGCGAGCGTGTGCTTCTGGATCCCGCTGCCCGAGCGATCACCTGGCGACCGGTGTGGGGCTGCAAGGACGATCATCTTACGACTCCGCGGGGACGGGCGATGGCGGAAGATTTCGACTGGGAAGACGACCACACGTTGGGATTGCCGGTGGAAGACCTGGTGATCTACGAAGTGCACGTTCGTGGGTTCACCCGCCATGCTACGTCCGGCGTTCGTTTTCCGGGCACGTATGCCGGATTGTACGAGAAGATCCCACATCTTGTCGAATTGGGCGTGAACTGTGTGGAACTGATGCCAATTTTCGAGTACGACGAGAACGAGATTGATCGTGTCAATCCGACGGACGGCCAGAGGCTCCTGGATTACTGGGGCTACAGTACACTTGGGTTTTACGCGCCGAAGGCGGCCTACGCGGCCACCGGCTCGAGCCATCTCCAGGTGGATGAATTCAAGACGTTGGTGAAGGAGCTTCATCGCCACGGCATCGAAGTAATTCTTGACGTTGTCTTCAATCACACGTCCGAAGGAAATGAGAATGGTCCCACGTTGTCTTTTCGAGGACTCGATAACGCGATTTACTACATGCTGACGCCCGAGGGACGCTATTACAACTTCAGCGGTTGCGGGAATACTTTCAACTGTAATCACCCGGCTGTCCGCAACTTCGTCCTCAATTGCCTGCGGTATTGGGTCGCTGAATATCATATTGATGGATTTCGCTTTGATCTGGCGAGTATTCTAGACCGCGCCCCGGATGGTACTCCACTGGCGAATCCACCGCTGTTGGAATCGTTGGCGCTCGATCCGGTGCTGGGGCGAACCAAGCTCATCGCGGAAGCATGGGATGCAGGCGGCCTCTATCAGGTCGGCCATTTTCCTGCCTACGGTCGATGGGCGGAGTGGAACGGCAAGTATCGGGATTGTGTCCGTAAGTTCCTCAAGGGGGATATGGGACAAGTGGCAGAGATGGTGCAGCGCATCTCTGGTTCGCCCGACTTGTACTACCGCCGTGGGCCCACGGCTTCCGTCAACTTCATCACATGCCATGATGGCTTTACCTTGGCGGACGTCGTCAGCTATAACGGCAAACACAATGAAGCCAACGGCGAGCAGAATTGTGATGGCGCCAACGACAATAATTCTTGGAATTGTGGCGTAGAAGGTGCCACGGACGACCCGGCCATACAAACGTTGCGTCACCGCCAGATGAAAAATGCTCTAGCGATGCTCTTTCTCAGCCAAGGCGTGCCGATGCTCCTTATGGGGGACGAATTTGGACGCACGCAAATGGGCAACAACAACGCCTATTGCCAAGACAATGAACTGACGTGGCTGGACTGGGGCTTACGGCAAACCAGCGCGGAATGGTTCCGCTTCTGTCGAGCCCTGATTGCATTTCGGAAAACTCATCCTGCTCTGAGACAATCCCGCTTCTCCGGATCCTCTGGAGGCATGTCTGGCGGCTTAGAGCTTACTTGGCACGGCACACAGCCCTGGCGAGCCGATCTGTCTGGTGCGAGCCGCGTGTTGGCGTTCCAAGCCAGACTGCGAAGCGAACACGCAGATGATATCGTTTATGCCGCTTTAAACATGTACTGGGAGACATTGTCCTTCGAGCCACCAGCTGTGGATGATGGGCGACAATGGCACGTCTTCGCCAACACAGGCGTAATGCCTCCCAATGACGTGTACATGCCTGGCGACGAACCGCTACTGGAGGATCCGAAACAGTTATTGGTCAGTGGCCGTTCCGTGGTCATTCTTGTTGCGTGCCAAAAACACCGATCCGATGGGACATTCCGGGGAGAGAGTTCCTGATCGATGCCTGTTTCATGAATCAACAGGAATCTGGCCAAGCTGATCGCTCGACCGTTGCAGACGCCTTGGTCGTACGCTTCCTGGCGGCTCTTGTCGGCGCGGTTGCCATCAGCGCCGGACTGGTGCTTGGTCTGAGTGGCGTGGCGTTCAACGCGATCCTATTGAAGTTCTCGCTCAAAATTCATTTTTGTCTTATGTATTGGCGGTGCGGCCGGAGCATTGACGGCGATGTGCCCCCAAATCCTCGGTGAGGAAATCATGCACTTCGTCCGGATGCCGAACGTTTGCCGCAGTGACGACCGTCAGGATGTTAAACGGAACCTCGTGCCGTTGCAGGAGCTTAGCGGCGCGGTACGCCCCCGCCGAAGGAAGACTCCCCTTCTGTTGGGACCGCGATCTAGCGTTGGGAAGAAAGCCTGACACATATCTGACACATTTGGGGACATCCAAAGCCTATTCGAATGCCAGGCAACAGCAATGTCGATTTGTCGTTTCTTGTTGCCGAATAAGGAGTTGCCACCCAAATATCTTGCAAGTCCAATGTAAAAGAAATGTGAAATTTCTACACTTAGGATCCAGTGGGGAAACCCGTGCAGGTTCAACTCCTGTCTCTCGCACTTGCTTATAGCACAAGGACTTGTGGCGACTGCCGCGAGTCCTTCCTCTTTCGGGATGCTTGACATCAGTGGCAAATCAATCGATGATTGCGTAACCGTTCTTGAAGGGACTCTCTGAGAAGGATGTGCCGCGGGAAGGGACTCAATGATTCGAGATCCAAAGACCGCCATCGAAAAACCGGATGCGCTGGCGCACTTTCACCAGCGGCAAGGTTACAACTGCGCCCAAGCAGTGCTGAAGGCATTTGCGGCGAGGGCGGGTTTCGACGAGGCTTGCATCGGAGCGTTTTCGCGTTTCGGCGGCGGCCGCGCGCCCGATGGCGAATGCGGTGCGCTGTTCGCCGCGAAATCGCTTTTTCGGGATCGTGCCGCGCAGCAGGCGATCGAGAATATTTTCGTTCGTGCGGCCGGCGACGCGACATGTCGGGCCATTCGGAAGGGAAAGACCTTCACCTGCGGTCAGTGCGTGCAAACGGCCGCCGACGCCGTGTTGGCGCAATTGGAAAACGGCTGCGTTCTGCAACGACCGGCGGAGTGCGGCCGCTGACGTCTCGGAAGGTTTTTTGAAAACATGACAAAGACGAAAATTACCCTCTTGGTGGAAAACACCGCGCAAGGGCCGGGCGTGCAGGCCGAGCATGGGTTGTCGTATTGGATTGAACACCGCGGCCGAAGAATTTTGCTCGACACGGGGCAGGGCGGCGTGTTGGCCGGCAACGCCAATCGATTGGGCGTCCCGCTGCAAGATCTCGACGCCTTGGTTCTCAGTCACGGCCACTACGATCACACCGGCGGCGCCGCCGAGGCGCTCCGCACCGATCGACCCGTGGCGATCTACGCCCATCCGGCGGCGCTGACCGAAAAATTTACCGTGACGGCCAATCAGACGGCGCGAAGCATCGGCATGCCTTACCCTTCGGAAAAGGCCATCCGGCAGTCGCCCACTCCATTGGTTGAAACCATGCGGCCGATCGAGGTTTTTGAGGGGTTGACGGCGACTGGGCCCGTGCCGCGCGAGACCGATTTCGAGGACACCGGCGGACGGTTTTTCTTGGACGACGCTTGCACGCGGCCCGATCCGTTGGTGGACGATCAGTCGGTGTTTTTGGATACGCCGAAGGGAACCGTTGTGCTGCTCGGCTGCGCGCATTCCGGCGTGATCAACACGCTGCGCTACATTCGGCGGTTGACCGACGGGCGTCCGATCCGTGCGGTCGTCGGCGGCATGCATCTGGTCAACGCTTCTGCGCGTCGCATCGAGCGAACGATCGAGGAGTTCAGACGTCTGGGCGTCGAACAACTTGCGCCTGGCCATTGCACCGGGATGCCGGCGACCGTGGCCCTGTGGACGGCGTTTCCGAATGCGTGCGTTGCGTGCCACGTCGGCAAGACGTTTTCGTGGGATGTCGCGTAGCCACGTGGATTTTGGAACGAAGCGATCCGAGTCAAGCGGGCTCCGCTTTTCTCGCGATGTTGGTTTCGGCCCGATTCAACACGACGGTGAACGTGGTGCCTTGGCCCAACGCACTGCGGACTTCGATCCGTCCGCCCATTTCGGAGATCAACATCCGGCAGAGTCCGAGCCCCAGGCCCGTGCCGCCCGATTCGGCCCGAGTAGTGAAGAACGGCTCGAAAATCCGCTCCAAATGCACGCGCGGAATGCCCTCGCCGGTGTCGCTCACCTCGATGGCCACGGAGCCCATCTGGTCTTCGTCCTTGCTGCCCAATCCGAAGGTGCGGAGCGTGAGCGCGCCGCCGTTGGGCATCGCGTTCAGGGCGTTGGTGCATAGATTGAACAGCACCTCCTGCAACGTGTACGGATCGCCCTGGACGTTGGGCACGCGGCCCAGTTCGCGCACGATCCGGACGTTGTGTCCGTGCCCGGCGCCGAGCACCTCCAATGTGGCTTCGACCGCTTGGTTCACGTCGGTGCTTTGCAGCGTGATGCCGCGCGGTCGAGCGAACGCCTGCACCCGCTTGGCCGTCCGCTCGATCCGGTCCAGCGCCTCGGCCATCAGTTGGACGTACTCGGTCAGGTGCGGGTCGTCCCGGACGCCGTCGCCGATCCGCCGCAGGCAGTTTTGCACGCCGTCCAGCGGATTGGCGATTTGGTGGGCGATGCCGGCGACCAACTGCCCAATGCCCAGCATTTTTTCTTTCTGCCGCAATTCGGCGTGGGCCCGATCCACGTAGCGGCGAATCGATGTGGTGAAATACACGGCCGCCCAGATTACGGTGACGAATGCGACGAACACGCCGAGCATGTCGAGTCCGTCCAGCGGGCGCGGTGTCGGGCCGTCGGAGGGAAAATGCAGCGGATGCAGCGGAATCCAGCGCCCGTAGAGCAGCAGCATCACCGAACCGACCACGACGGTCGACATCGCCGCGAACACGTACGGCGCTGATCCGCGCAGATACATGCCCGCGATGATCATGTGAAACACAAAGAAAAACAAAAACGGATTCTGCGGCAGCCCGGTGAAATAGAGCAGGAGCGTCAACGCGATCAAGTCGCAGGTGATTTGCAAAAAGATGTTGCGGTCGACGTTGCCCTCGCCGGCCGAAATGAAACGTTGGATCCGATAGAACACGAAGTTGTACGCGATCATCGCGCCGCCGACCACGTAGAGCGGCGTCGGATCGGCCACGATGTGCAGCACGGACGACGTGAGCCAGGCGGCGAAAAACACCGCCGCGCAGGCAGGCCAACGCAGCGAAATCAGCCAACGCGCGCCTTCGGGAGGAAGTTTCATTGCGGACGCCAAGGGGGCCGAAAATGGTTCGGATCGGATATTTTTTATTTTATTTCGATCGGCGACGTCCAGCAATGCGCAAAGTCGTAAACTCGTTGGACGTGAGGAGGCTCGGGATTGTCGACCGCCCCCCATTCGGATACACTGGGGACCGTCGAACGTCGCGGAGGTCTTTTTTATGTTGGACCGTTTTTTTCACCTGTCGGAACATCACACCAACGTTCGGACCGAACTGCTGGCCGGCGTGACCACGTTTTTGACGATGGCTTACATCATCGTGGTGCAGCCGCAGGTGCTTTCGGGCCGGATGTTGCACATCGACACCGGCATGGACTTTAATTCCGTTGCGGCGGCCACCTGTCTGGCGGCGGCGCTGGCCTCGGCCATCATGGGCCTGTACGGCCGCTATCCGATCGCCCAGGCGCCGGGCATGGGCGAGAATTTCTTTTTCGTCTCCAGCATGTTGCCGGCCGCGGCGGCGTGGATCGCCACGCAAGTCGACGCGCATCGGCTGGCCGTCGGATCGACGACGCCTTGGCAGATCGGTTTGGGCGTCGTGTTTTATTCCGGCGTTCTGTTTCTGCTGCTTTCGATGTTGGGCGTGCGCGAGCGGCTCATGGAGGCCGTCAGTCCCAGCATGCGCAACGGCATCGCTATCGGCATCGGGCTGTTCATTCTTTTGATCGGTTTCGACAGCGCCGGCGTGTTGCAGCGCGATCCGGCCACCGGCTGGCGACTCAATACGCGATTCGATTCGCCCGACCTGCTGGTGTTTTTCTTCGGCCTGCTGGTCACCTCGGCGATGCACGCCCGGCGGATACGCGGCTCGATCATTGTAGGCATGGCCGCCACGACGCTGTTGGCGTTGGCGTTGCGATTCGGTTTGCCGTGCTTTGGGCCCGCGGTGACGGATTCGCCGTTGGTCAAGGGGTCGATGCTGATGACCAGTTTCGCGCCGGCCACGGGCGTGGTCTCGACGCCGCCGTCGATTGCGCCGACGTTTTTTAAGCTGGATCTAGTTCACTCGCTGGCGTTGCCGATGTTGCCGTTCATTGTGATCTTTTTGTTCATGGTGTTGTTCGACACGCTGGGCACGTTGATCGGCGTGGCCGAACAGGCGGGGCTGATCCGCGACAACCGGCTGCCTCGGGCCCGCCAGGCGCTGATGTCGGACGCCATCGGCACGGTCGGCGGCGCGGCGATGGGCACCAGCACGGTGACCAGTTTCATCGAAAGCGCGTCCGGGGTGGAGCAGGGGGGCCGCACCGGGTTGACGGCCTTGGTCGTCGCCGCGCTTTTCTTGCTCGCGCTGTTCTTCAGCCCGGTCATCGACATGGTCGGCAGTTATCGGCCGATCACCGCCCCGGCGCTGATCATCGTCGGGTCGATGATGATGCGCAATCTAACGAAGATCGACTGGGACAATTACGCCGAGAGCCTGCCGACGTTTTTGGTGATCGCCGGCATTCCGCTGACCTATTCGATCGCCGACGGACTGGCGTTGGGGTTCATCGTCTATCCGCTGGTCAAGCTCTTGTCGGGCCAGGGCCGCGACGTCCGGTGGTTGATGTACGTGATGGCCTTCGTATTGGTCGTTTATTTCGTCACGGTGCGGATCCAGCCGCTGTGAAACGGATCGAAGCGAGACAAAAAGTCAGCCTGGATCGACTTTCTCGGACGGGGAAAAAGGCATGAAGAGGCACGAAAAGGGGACATTATCACTGATTATTTTCTGCTTTTCGTTGTCGGCCTCGCGGCCTTAGCGGATAGTACCATGCGTGCTCCAATACCAATATCCGTGATGTTCCGGATGTATTGTGTGTTCCGCAGACCGGACTTATTTGGCAATCCAGACGAAAGGAACGACACCGATGGATGCGAAGGAGGCGGAGATTTTCTTAATTCAATTGCACAAACAGAATCAATAGAAATCGTTGGGCTACCAATAGTGATGTACCTTAACGGATAAGCTATAAGCGACTACGATCAGGTCTGTCGTTAGTTAGCAGCGCTCTGGTCGTCGCGTTGTTTCGGGGCATCATCAAGTCTCTTACAATTCTTCCGGTGCCGTACGATACTGAAAGCGCCATAGGGAACCCAAAGGGCAATAAAAAAAGGACAAGGATCGGTAGCCACATTAAGGATTCGGCACGTCCTCGACCACTCGATATGCAAGGGACAAAGAGTAGCAGTAGGAGAACATATAATGTTTCGGAAGCTGCAATGCTCACGATCGTGGCTAGTGCGGCGTGTCGCAAGTTTAAGTGGGTAACAATACTAACCACGGCCGTGACTGCGCTTAGTATCAAGGTGCAAGCAATGAGAGATATAATGTCTAACACATTCATGTTACCGGCCTCACCCGCCGCATACAAGAAAGCTGTCCCCAAAGGTCCTGCGGCAATGATGATGAGGCTGGGCAACAGCCTTGTTTTCTTCATTTTCTCGGCCCTTGCTTGTTTGTTAGTGTAACATCTCTTCTGTAAAAGTGATCTTGGTTGGGCCTGACGGAGCGGAGGCGAGCCGGGCGTAACAAGGGGGACATCATCACTGATTATTTTCTGCTTTTCGTTGTCGGCCTTGCGGCCTTAGCGGATTGAGCAGTTCGTGGTACGCAACATAGTACCATGCGTGCTCCAATACCAAGATCCGTGGTGTTCCCGTTTTCACCGCCCGATGTGCCATTCTCTCCTTTTACCCACAACACGATGGAACGTCAATCCACCCATCAGGCACGTGCGCAGTAAAAGTTTTTGGCGGCTTGGGTGGGCAAAGGGAAAAAGCAGGGGGCTCACGCAAAGGCGCAAAGGAATTGATGGAAGAGTGATAACGCGGTCGCTCGGCCTATCTTGGTTCTCTTTGCGCCTTGGCGTCTTTGCGTGAGTTTTTGGTGAAATTCGAATCGGATCGCATGGTCTCGCCTATCTTGACCGTAAAATGTTGCTGCGCCCATCAGGCACTGGCAAAGCCAGGGGCACACATCACTCAATCTCTTTCGTCCGTGCCACCCTGCCGTTTTTCGGCGGGGGACGAAGGAATGTCTTTGCGTGGACAGAAAATATGAAATCGATTTGCTCTCTCTTTGGGAGAGGGGACGTTGTTTTTTCGCCGCGATCCGAGAATCGGTCACTCGGGCCGCAGTCCCGGCAGCTTTGGGATCTTGTCCGGCAGGTCGTAGCGAAGCGGCGTCGATGTGCGGGCCGCTTCGAGGCCGCCCAGTTCGGGATCCCACAGCCATGTCCATTGTCGCAGTTGTTCGCGCGGAAGCATGACACGGTCCAGGACCTTGGTGCGTTTTTCCTTTTGCCAGCCGCCGTATTGCCAGGTGAACTGCCAAAGCTCGTGACGCAGCGTCGCCGCGTCGGCCAGTTGACTTTCGTAGCTGGTCGGGCGATCGCGCAGCAGCATCATCAACACGCGGACCGTCTGCCGATCGCCGGCGAACGCCAGCGGTGCGACTCGGTTTTCATAGTGCGGCGATCGGGCGATGTCGTCGGCGATGGCGGCTCGCGTTGCGTCGTCCACCGCAGCCGCCGGCGACAAAAAAGGATCAAAGTCTTTGACCGGGGCGAACTGAAATCCCTCGATTCGGCAGTGGTCGCCGACGAAAATCACCAGATCGCACCGACCGGCGGGAAACTGGTCGAACACCCAGCGGCCGTCGTCCAACCGGCGAGCCTGTGCGTCCAGCGTGGGCTGGTCGATCTTTGCTTTTGGGTCGGGCAAACGCCGCAAATCGCCGTCGGGCGTCCATCGTTGGATGGCTCCGACTCGCCGCACGTCGTGAGTGCGACCGAAATCGAGCGTCAACGTCGCGGCTTCGGCTGTCAAAACCGTGGAGGCTAGGGCGACAAGAACCGCCGCCATAGAGACGCGGAAACAGTCTCGGACAAAATTTCTTTGGCGTTGGCTCATGGTTCGTCGGCTTTCGACTCATGCGACTCGTCGCCCGTCTTCTCATCTTGTTTCTCCAAGGCCTCGATGTTTTGTCGCGCCAACGGAGCCAACGGGCTGCCGGGGTAGTTTTTTTCCAAAGTGTGCAGCGCGGCCAAGGCGCGATCCTTGCATCCGAGCCGCATCTGGCTGTCGGCGGCGACGATCAGCGCTTGGTCGGCATAGGGCGAGTCGGGGTTGACCGTCAAAAGCTGCTCGGCCTGGGCGACGGCCTGCGCGTAGCGGCCTCGGGCGACCCAGTATCGCGCCCAGAGCAGCGTCAGGTAGCCGTCGATCTTTTCGGTCGGAAACGCTTGCTGCCAGGCGTCCAATTGTTTGGCTGCCTCGGTCCGTTGGCCGGCCCGCAGATATTCTTCGGTCGAGCGGGCGTGGGCGCCGCGCCGGGCGGACTCCGCGGCCCACGATTCCTTGGATCGACTAAGTCGCTCGGCTTCGAGGTAATGGTCTCGGGCGGAAGAGCCGTCGCCGGACATCGCGGCGCAATCGCCCTCGATACGATGCCACAGCGCGCCGATCGAGCCGCCCTGCGAGCGTCCCAATCGGTCCGCAACGCGGTCGAGCAACGATTTCGCCTCGGCCGGGTTCATCAGATCGTTGGCGGCCACGTCGGCGGCGGCCAGCTCGCACAGCGATTTCGCCTCGGCCGTCGCCATCCGTTGAGCGGCGCTTTGCCAAACGGCCAACGCCGTCTGCGAATCGTTGAGCCGCCATCGGGCCAACGGGCCGACCAACTGCGCCAGCCGGAGCGTCGCTGCATCGTCGCCCGCGGCGGAACCGTCGGTCAGGGCGGACCGGCCCGCCTCGACGGCGCGGATCAGATATTGTTCGGATTGCCGCGTCTCGCGGGGTTGCGCGGGCGGTCGCGTGTCGCGGCGACGCCGGTTAGGGTCTTCTCGCTGTGCTTGGTCGTGGCGGATGATTTCATCGGCGCGGGCGGCCAAGGTGTCCGATTGGGCCAGAAGCGCAAGCACCAATTGTTGCGCAGAGTCGCCGTCGAGTTTCTTGGGATCGTAATCTTCGAGAATTTTGAGATAGTCGTCGAACGAATAAGACCAAGCGGCGGGGTCCGGACGGGGACGATCGACGCGGATGCGGTTGGTCGCCGAGACGGTTTTCGCGCCGCGGCGGATCGACAGCGTCACCGAATACACGCCCGGCCGCAGATAGACGTGATCGGCGATGGGCAGATCACTGGTCTGGCCGTCGCCGAAATCCCAAGAGATTTTCGAGCCCGGCGCGGTCAACGCCGACGACGACGTATTGCGCAGCAGCAAGCCCACCAGCGGCACGGGATTGTCGGGCAGCCACACCTCGTTGGCCAGCGTGGCGATGAAATCGGGGGCGGGGCGGCCGTTGCGCAACGTCAATCGCCCGGCCGGCAGCCGACCGATCAGATGCGTATGAAACAAAGTCTTCGGCAACAGTTTCGGGACTTCCGGTTTGTCTTCCGTGGGATGTACGATCCACGCCGCGACCATCACGGCCCTCGATCCGCGGGCCACGTGGTCGAACTGAAACGCGTGGAGACCGGCCTCCAAGGTCATGTCACGCCGGGTGCCCGGCCGAACTCGGTGGATCGGTCCGTGCCATCCGGGAGCGGCGGTGACCAACTGGTCGTCCAGCGAAAGAAATCCGCCGTCCTGACTCGAAACGATCAGTCCGTAGACGTCGGACTTCCAAAGGTCCATCTCGCCCGTGTAGCGGCTCAAAAACGGTTTGTCGTCGAGCGAAAACGGATTGAACCCGTGGAAGACGCCGTCGACGTAATCCGCGCCGATCGGTTCGGCGCGATCGAATGCCGCGCGGACGGAGTCTCGGCTATAGGGATTGCAGGGCTTGAATCGGCGCGTTTCCAACAGCAGCCCGTCGCGGCAGGTCCACGGCGGCGATTTTTCGGTCGGAGGTTTTCCGCCGTAATAGATCTCATATTGCGAATGGCCCGGGAGGGTCTGAAACGCCAGTCGGCAAAAGTCGCCGGGCCCAAGCTGAAGCACGCGCACCGGCACGCGCTGCCCGGCGCCGGCTGCGACCAGCAGGTTGCGGCCGTCGGGTTGAATTTCGCCTTGATGCCAAAACTCGGTCACGACGACTGTGTAGGGACGTCCGGCGGGCACGGTCACCGAGCGGACGGCGTTGAATTCGGTCCCGGCGCGTCGAAACGTCTGGCCCGACGCGGACGGCTCGGCCAGGAAGACCGCCACGAACGCCATAAGCCATGCAGTGGGACCGGCATTTCGCATGGTGCGGCAATCCTCTTGGGGGCAAACCATTGAACGCAACCCCTCTATTCACTAATTTATAAGGATGGGTCCGTCGATGGAAGCAAAAAGCCCGCGAGGAGCCGCCAAATGCCCGGCACTACCCCCCCCATGAGTCCCGAAGAAGCCGTCCGCCGGGTCGCCCAGGCCCGAGAAGCCTTGGTCGGCGAGGTCCATCAGGTGATCGTCGGCCAGGACGAGATGATCGAGCAGATGCTCATCGGTCTGTTCGCGCGCGGCCACTGTCTGACGATCGGCGTGCCGGGGTTGGCCAAAACGCTGACCGTCTCGACGCTCGCGCAGACGTTGCGGTTGAAGTTCCAGCGGATCCAATTCACGCCCGACCTGATGCCCAGCGACATCACGGGCACGGAGATCATCGACCAGGATCCGACGACCGGCCAGCGCAGCTTTCGATTCGTGCGCGGCCCGGTGTTTTCCAACATTGTGCTGGCCGACGAAATCAACCGCACGCCGCCGAAGACGCAGGCCGCGCTGTTGCAGGCCATGCAGGAGCACGAGGTGACCGTGGCCGGCAACACCTACCAACTGGACCCGCCGTTTTTCGTTATGGCCACGCAAAACCCGATCGAGCAGGAAGGCACCTATCCGCTGCCCGAGGCGCAACTGGACCGCTTCATGCTTTCGATCAACGTCGGCTATCCGACCCGTTCCGAAGAGCGCGAGATCGTGGCGGCCACGACGCAGACGGCCCATCGCGAAGTCCGAACGGTGTTGCACGGGCAGGACATTTTGTGGATTCAGCAACTGGTGCGTCAGGTGCCCGCCGCCCAGCACATGATCGACTACGCGGTCGATCTGGCCCGGGCGACGCGGCCCAAAGAATCGACCAGCCCCGAGTTCGTCACCAATTGGCTTGCGTGGGGCGCGGGCCCGCGAGCCGCGCAGTATCTGATCCTCGGCGCGAAAGCGAGGGCCATTTTGCACGGACGATTCGCCGTGGCGGCCGAGGATGTCCGTGCGATGGCGTTGCCGGTGTTTCGGCATCGGTTGTTTACGAATTTCAACGCCGACGCCGAGGGGATCGACGTCGAACAAGTGATCGAACGGATTTTGGCCGCCGTGCCGGAGCCTTCCTACGGCGACTCAACGGCCGCGTCGCCGCGCCGCGCGCCGCCGCCCCTTCGATAAAAACGGTTTCACGAGCTTGGAAAGGAGTTTTTTTAATGGACGCCCTCGAAGCGATTCAAAGTCGTCGGAGCATTCGCCGGTATCTTGAGGAGCCGATCGGCGAGCCGTTGATCGAAAAACTGCTGGCCGCCGCGATGCAGGCGCCCAGCGCGCGCAATCAGCAGCCGTGGCATTTTGTCGTGATCGACGATCGGGCGACGCTGCAAAAAATTCCAGAGTTCATGCCCAACGCGGCGTTGGTGGCCGGGGCGCCGCTGGCCATCTTGGTGTGCGGCGACCTGAGCCTCGAAAAATCAGAAGGCTATTGGGTGGTCGACTGCGCCGCAGCGACCGAAAACCTGTTGCTGGCGGCCCACGCCCTGGGGCTCGGCGCGTGTTGGTGCGGGGTCTATCCGCGGCCGACGCGCATGGCGGAATTGCGTAAGTTGCTTGGCTTGCCCGAAGACGTTCTGGCGCACAGCCTGGTGGCGATCGGGCGGCCGGCCGAGCAGCACGGCGTCGAAAATCGCTATCGGGCCGATCGCGTGCGACGCAATCATTGGTGATCGTTCTGAAATTGTCGGAGGGAGCCGCCGTGAAAATCGCCACGTGGAACGTCAATTCGATCCGCGCCCGAGAAGAACGCCTGCTCGACTGGCTCGAACGGACCCGTCCGGACGCGGTTTGTTTGCAGGAAATCAAGGTGGTCGACCAGGCGTTTCCCTATGCGGCCATCGAGGCGGCCGGCTATCAAGCGACGGTTTTCGGCCAAAAAACCTACAACGGCGTGGCCATTTTGAGCCTCAACAAGCCGGACGACGTCCAGCGAGGCTTCGGGGACGACGACGACGACGCGCAGGCCCGGCTGCTGCGGG
Source organism: Planctomycetaceae bacterium (assembly GCA_021372005.1). Classification (GTDB taxonomy): domain Bacteria; phylum Planctomycetota; class Planctomycetia; order Pirellulales; family Thermoguttaceae; genus JAJFVC01. Next base: position 34,384 of record JAJFVC010000028.1, read on the forward strand.
TCAAGCTTGGCGGTGTCGAAGTGATTTCCGCCTACGTGCCCAACGGCGAGAGCGTGGGCTCGGACAAATGGGCCTACAAGCTTCGGTGGATGCGTCGGCTCGGCGAGTATCTGGCGCGGCGATTCACCGCCGGCGCACCTGTGGTGTTGTGCGGCGATTTCAATGTGGCCCGCGACGATCTCGACGTGGCCCGGCCCGACGATTGGGCTGAGAGCGTGCTGTGCCATCCCGAAATCCGCGCGGCGATGGACCGGCTGCTCGGCTGGGGATTGGTCGACGTCGTCCGACGCCGGCATCCCGAAGGCAAGTTGTATTCGTGGTGGGACTATCGGAATCTGGCGTTTCCACGCAACGAGGGCCTCCGACTCGATTACATTTTGGCCACCGAGCCGATGGCCGCCCGATTGACCGACGCCGCGATCGACCGCCAGGAGCGCAAGTCCGGCGGCGCAACGAAACCATCGGATCACGCACCGGTGGTGGCGGTGTTTTAGCGCACCTCGCACGTTGCATCAGCGGCGCACGCGGGCGTTGCCCTTCCAGATGCTCCAGACTTGCTCTTCGTCGGCCGGCTGCCCGTAGTCGGTGGTCATCGTCGTGGCCAGCACGCCGCAGGCCCAACCGAACTGGATCCACTTTTCCGGCGCCCAGCCCTTCAAGATGGCGTAGAGCATTCCGCCGACGAAGCCGTCGCCGCCGCCGATGCGGTCGAGCACGGTGATTTCTTGCGGCTGGACGACGTGCCAATCCGAGCCGACCGACATGATCGCGCCCCACAGATGGCGGTTCGTGTTGATCACCTCGCGCAACGTGGTGGCGAAGACCGAGGCGTTCGGGTAAGCCTTCTTAACCCGGTCGATCATGCCTTTAAAGCTTTCGATCTTGGCCGCGAGCCCCTGGCCGCCCGCTTCGGGCCCTTCGACGCCCAGGCAAAGCTGAAAATCTTCTTCGTTGCCGACCAGAATGTCGGCCATGTCGGCGATCTCGTGGAAAATCCGATGCAGTTCGTCCTCGCGGTTTTTCCAAAACGAGGCGCGATAGTTTAGGTCGAAGGCGATGCGAGTGTCGTGTTTCTTGGCGGCCCGGGCCAATTCGAGACAGAACTGGCTGGTCTCGGGCGACAGCGCGCCGATCAGCCCCGACAAGTGAACGATCTGCACGCCCTCACGGCCAAAAATCCGCTCCAAATCAAAATCCTTGACGTTCAACGTGCGGCCCACTTCGCCCGCCCGATCATTCTGCACGCGCGGCCCGCGCGACCCATAGCCGCTGTCGGCGATGTTGAACTGATGGCGATAGCCCCACGGTCCGCCTTGCTCCAATTCGGGACCTTCGTAGCTCATGTGTCGGCCGGCCAGATTGTCCTTGATGAATCGGGCGATCGGGCTGTCCTTGACGAACGTGGTCAATACTTTGACCGGCAACCCTAGGAACGACGCCACGCTGGCGACGTTGGTTTCGGCGCTGGTGGCCTGCATCACAAACGTGTTGCTGCAATGCACCGGTTGGCCGTTGACCGGGGTGATGCGAACGCCCATGCTTGTGGGAACCAACAACGCACAACGGCAATTCGGACGGAGCGAAAGGCTCATCACAAGAAAACCTCCTGGCCGGGAAAATCAGTGACACGGCTTGCTCGACAGGCGGCAGACCTGTCCCTCCGCGTCCAGAACAGGCGAAGCGTCCCGTCTCGGCGCGGCAAAGCGAGTTATTGTATCGAAGGATGGTTCGGCTGCAAATAGTTGCGTCGCAAGAGGGGGCGCTATCCGGCGGAACGTCAAAAGTCGGAAATTCGATTGAAGTTTGCCATCGATTCGCTCGATCTGAATTTCGCGCAGTGAACATCTTTTCTACCCCCCCATACGGTGCGTTCATGTTGCGAAGACACCCCTTAGGTGGCGTTTTTGGCTATTTCACCCTCTGGCGCAACGCGCGGTTGGTCGAACAAGCGGCCAGCCAGATCGTCGATCAATGCCGTGACGATCTTTGGCAGCGGATGCGTCAGCCTGCGGCCACGATGAGTCCCCCTGAGATTAGGGGTTATGTGCGTGCGCTGGCCATGGGCGTGGTTTGCGAGCAGTTGAGCCGTGAGAATCAGCTGAAGCCGGCCTTGCGAGGTCGGGTGGCGGAAGCGGCGGTCGATCAACTGATCGGGCTGGTGGTGCACGGCGCGCTGAGCGGCGCGTTGCCAGCCAAGCCGGCGACGATGGCCGCCTAACGGTGGCGCGATTGGGCGGGCGGCGTGGCGGTTTTTTCGGAATCAGCGGCCATTCTTGCGCAAAACGCCCCTTCTTGCAATATCCTGTTCCAGCGAATAGGATGGAATCCTTTCGTATGGTGAAATTTTGCGGCATTTTTGCCGCTTTTCCCGCAACCTACCCCCTAACCAAAAAACTATCATAATGGCACAACTCTGTGATATTGGCCTGATCGGCTTGGCCGTGATGGGCGAGAATCTCGCATTGAACATCGAAAGTCGTGGGTTCCGCATTGCGGTGTTCAATCGCACCACGAGCAAAGTGGACGAATTGATGGCCGGTCGAGCGAAGGGCAAGAACTTCGTGGGTTGCCACTCATTGGAGGAGTTGGTGGCCAGTTTGGCGGCCCCCCGCAAGGTTATGTTGATGGTCAAAGCCGGCGCGGCGGTCGATGAGTTCATCGAAAAGTTGATTCCGCTGCTTTCGCCCGGCGACGTGATCATCGACGGCGGCAACACCCACTTCACCGAAACCGAACGACGCACTCAGTATGTCGAGTCGAAGGGGCTGCTTTACATCGGCACGGGCGTCTCCGGCGGCGAAGAGGGGGCGTTGAAGGGCCCGAGCATGATGCCCGGCGGAAGCGACGCGGCCTGGCCGCTGGTCAAGCCGATCTTTCAGGCGATCTGCGCCAAGGTCGGTCCGAAC
>JAJFVC010000049.1 GCA_021372005.1 Planctomycetaceae bacterium
ACGGCCGCCGTTGGGATCGGCCCAACGCCACGGCTGTGGCGGCCCTGGATTCACTGGACAGAAACGGCCAATGGCGTCAAGTCTGGCCAAATGCCCGCTACGCCACGACTTAACGCAGCCCAGAACGCTGGTCACGCACCGGCGACGGCGGCATTTGTCTTTCGGGGTTGGATAAGGTACACTTTTTGGTTGAGAAAAAAGGCCGTTCCCGCGCTGTTGGAGAATCGTCGATGAGCGCTCCTTGGATTACGTATCGTCCGAACTTGAAGGTTTTGGATTGCACGATCCGCGACGGCGGGTTGATCAACAGTCACGCTTTTGAGGACGGATTCGTTCGGGCGGTGTACGACGCTTGCGTGGCGGCGGGCATCGACTACATGGAGGTCGGCTACAAGGCGTCGAAGAAACTTTTCGCGCGCGACAAGCACGGCGCGTGGAAGTTTTGCGACGAGGACGACATCCGACGCATCGTGGGCGACAATCCGACGCCGTTGAAACTAGCCGCGATGGCCGACGCCGCGAAGTCCGATTGGCGGACCGACATCCTGCCGAAGCGCGACAGCGTGCTCGACATGATCCGCGTGGCGTTTTACGCCAACCAAGTGCCCGAGGCCGTCGACATGATCCGCGACGCCGCCGACAAGGGCTACGAGGTGTCGGCCAATCTGATGGCCGCGTCGACCGTCACCGACACGGAAATGGACCAGGTGTTGGAGGTGATCGCGCAGACGCCGGCCAGCACGTTGGTCGTGGTCGACAGCTACGGCTCGATGTACGCCGAGCAGGTCGAGCGGTTGGTCAAGAAGTATCTGGAGTTCGGCAAGGCCACCGGCAAGGAAGTGGGCATCCACGCCCACAACAACCAGCAGTTGGCGTTCGCCAACACGATCGAGGCGATCATTCACGGGGCCGAGCGGGCCGACGCCTCGATGGCCGGGTTGGGACGCGGCGCCGGCAATTGCTCGATGGAATTGTTGATCGGGTTCCTACGCAATCCGAAGTTTCGCATCCGGCCGGTCTATCAGGTCGTCGAAGAGCAGTTGCTGCCGTTGAGCCGGACGGTCGAGTGGGGGCCGTATGCGCAGTACGTCATCACGGGCCAGTTGAATCAACATCCGCGCACCGCGATCGCCGCGCGGACCGGCGACACCCGGGACCGCTACGTCGATTTTTACGACAAGCTGACGGGCGAAGAACTGTGAGCGACCTGCTTGTCCGCCATTTTTCACCCAGAAACGCTCAGCCGTGCGTGGGATCGGTTTCGCTTGCGGGCTGGTTCGTTTTGCTCCATTCCAGCAGCACGCGGCGCGGTTTCGGCAATTCGAGCGACGTGGGACAGAGCCGGTCTTTCGAGCGAGCGCCGACCGGAAGTTGTTGGAGGAACTCGCGCGAGGCGCGATCGAGCATCAGCACTTCGCTTTTCGCGTCGGGATTGTTGCGCGGATGAATCACGATGGTCACGTCCGCGCCCTCTTTGACGCGGCGGCGGATCTCGTCCAGGGCGGCTTGCTCTTGCGGACGCAAACCGGCCGGTCCGGCGGCCGACGTCATGGACGCCATGGCGAGCGGCTCGGACACGTTGGGCATCGACTTCGGCATTGTCAGCGGCATCGGCGGAGGCGTCACAGCGGCCAGTGACGCCGGCGGCGCGGCCTGCGTCGAATTCTCGCCCGACTTGTAGACGAACTCCAATTGGCGTTGATCCAGTTCGGCGTAGATGGAACCCAACGCGGCGAACAGTCCTTCTTTATCGCCCGGATCGGCCGCGTTGCAGACGCCGATCATGTAGCCTTCGTTGGAAAACAGTCCGCCGCCGCTGCGCCCTTCGACCGGTTGGCCGGCCACTTGGACGTTGGGCGCGCCGACGAATTTGTTCAATGAGGTCACTTGACTGTGTTGCACGCTGGGCGTTTGGCCGTTGTTGCAACCGACGCTCACGACCGGTATGCCCGGCTGCACCCGATAGCTCGGCGGTGCGACGCGGGCCGCGGTGACGGGACCGGGCGTTTGGATGGCGATCAGGCCCAGGTCGGGCTTCGCGTTGCCTTCCGCGCCGTTCAGGTCGGGCACGCTGTAGGAAACCAATCGTCCGACCGCCTGTTGCGGGCCGTTGGGTCCGAACAGATCGACCTCGATCCGGCCTTGGCCTTTCGAGTCGCGGAAAATGTGGCCGCAAGTGAGAATCAGGGCTTGGCCGTCGCGGGCGTCGATGATCGTGCCCGAGCCGCACGAGTGACCGTCGGGGTCTTCAACGCGGATGCGCACGCTGGCGGCCAACGCGGCGGCGTCGACCGGCGAGGCGGGCGTCGTCGGCAAAGGTTGCTGCGCGTTGGGCATTGGGGCGTTGAACGAGGCGGGCTGCACGGGCGAGTTTTGCGTGTTCTGCGCGATGGCGGACGCCTGCGCGACGGCCGACGTTCCCGTCTTGCACATCCGTTCGAGCCGGCTGTAGGTGGTGCCGCCGATCACGCGATCCACCTCTTGGCCGTCGACGACCATGACGAAGCACGGGATCGGTCCGATGCGATATTTCGACACGAGCGCTTGGTTTTGACTTTTTTCGACGTTGATGCGTTGCACCGGATATCCGGCGTCGACCAACGCCTGCACGGTCGGCTGCATGGCCCGACACGGTCCGCAATGATCGCCGTAAAAATCCAACAGCACGGTCTGTCCGGCGCCCGAAAGCATCAGGGCCGCCAGGGCCACTTGCATGGAGACCATTGGATCCCTCCAAAATGTGGGAGGCGAATTCCATTTCGCCTGCGAAAACAAGAAGTAGTGCCGTTCGGAAATTTCCGAGGAGGCGGCATTGTCGCCGTCGCGGCCATTCGACACAAGCGCAAATTTCGTGGATTTCCCGATTTTTGCCGAGAAAGACGGCTTTTTCTATGCGACAAAAGGCTGCTTCGGTGCGAAAAATAGTTGAACGTGCCACCGCCGGAGGGTACGATAAATTGTTCCAATGACGGAAGGGAGCCAATGCCCATGACGCAGACGCGACAGTTCATTCCGATGCGCGAGGCCCAGTGGCCGTTCTTCGTGGGCGTCGACCTTGGCGGAACCGGGGCCAAAGTCGGCGTGATCGACAATTTGGGCCGCCCGTTGTCTTGGCTTTCCATTCCCACCGAGGCCGCCAAGGGGCCGGAGGCCGCGTCGCAACGAATCGGTCAGGCCGTGCTGAAGGCGATTGCCGACGCAGACTTGCAGCCGGCGGCCATCGCGCGGGTTGGGCTTGGGTCGGCCGGCATCTTGGACACGGCGTCGGGCATCTTGGTTAAGCCGGTCAACTTAAAAGGTTGGGAAATGTTTCCCCTTCGTGAGTGGGTGTCCGCCCATTGCGGACTGCCGGTCACGCTGGTCAACGATGCGAACGCCGCCGCGTATGGCGAGTTTTGGATCGGTTCGGGCCGAGACTTTCGGAGCATGGTGTTTCTCACCTTGGGCACGGGCATCGGCTGCGGCATCATTGTGGACGACACGGTGATCGAGGGCGTCAATGGGCACGGCGCGGAATGCGGTCACATGGTGATCGACTATGCCGACGACGCCCGAATGTGCGGCTGCGGACAGCGAGGACATTTGGAGGCGTATGCCAGCGCGACGGCGGTCATTCATCGGATGAGCGAGGCGTTGGAGTCGGAGCGGCCCAGTTCGCTTCGTCGGCGGGTGGCCGAGGGATGCCCCTTGACGCCGAAACTGCTGGCCGAGGAGGCCGAAGCCGGTGACGCGATGTCGTTGCAGTTGATCGCCGAGACGGCGCGATTTTTGGCGGTGGGCATCGTCAATCTGATGCACACGATCGACCCCAGCGGCGTATTGTTGGGCGGGGCCATGACATTCGGCGGACATGACACAACCTTGGGACTTCGCTTTTTGGGCTGGGTCAAACAGGAAGTCAATCGCCGGGCGTTTCCGATGTTGGCCGCGCGGACCGTGATCGATTTCGCCACGCTCGGCGGCGACGCCGGCTACATCGGCGCGGCGGGCATGGCAAGGCTCGAACACGGCAAACTGTCGCGCGGCAGGTAGCGCACCGCATCGCCTTTTTTCGTTTTGTGATCCGCGCCTCTTCGGACGAGCGAGCGGAGACTACGGGGCGGCGTAGGGAAACGAGACGACCATGGCGGCCAGCATTAGCGCGGCGGTTTCAACCCGGAGAATTCGCGGGCCCAGGTCGACCGTGTGCCAGCCGACCAGCACGGCCGCGGACACCTCTTGACCGGTCAGTCCGCCCTCGGGCCCGATGGCCAGCCACACGCGCTCCGGTCGTTGGTCGGGCAGCGGCAAATGCGGGCCGCGATGGAAACCCTCGGGCTGGGCCAGCAGCCGGCAGGGCGCGTCGGCGGTTGTTTCGATCAGTTCGGTCCAATCGCGCGGCGACTCGATCGACATCAGCCGATTGCGCCCGCACTGTTTGGACGCCTCGACGACCGCGCGTCGAAGTCGTGCGATCGCTTGTTCGACGGGCTGAGCGACGCCGCGCTGAGTGTGCAGCGGCACGATCCGCGTCACGCCCAGCTCGACCGCTTTTTCAATCAGCCATCGTTGGCGGTCGCCCTTCGGCAGCGCGACGGCCAACGTTACGTCCATCGGCAATTCACGATCGACCGGATGTCGCTCGCCGGCCAGCAGTTCGACCTCATTGCGGCCGACTCGTTCGACCGTGGCCGGAAACTCGGCGCCCGAGCCGTCGAACAACACGACCGCCATGCCCGGCGCGGCGCGCATCACGTGGATCAAATGATGGGCCTCGGGACCGGCGAGCGTCACGTGGCCGGGCGAAATGGGTTCGTCGACGAAATAGCGATCGGCCATGAATGGGGACGGGAGGTTAGGGACGGGGGATTGGAGGTTTCAGTTTAGCGATTGCAATCGTGTGGCGACAGGGACGGACGGGGGGGGATTTTTTCTTGACGGGGCCGATCGCACGACCTGGCGACGGCTCAAGTTTTCTGTCCGATTGTACCGACAAGAACGGATATACGGGAAATACTGCCTCGGGAGGCGTCATGTACCAGGAACATTGGGGCATTTCAGACTCGCCCTTCATGGGGATGCTCGATCCGAAATTCTTTTATCAGAGTCCGACGCACGACGAGGCGTTGGCCCGGCTGCATTTTCTTGTCGAGCAACGGCGTCGGCTGGGCGTGTTGGTGGGCCCGTCGGGCAGCGGCAAGTCGCTGCTGCTGGAGGTGTTTTGCGAGCAACTGCGGCGCGAGGGGTTTGGGACGGCGAAATTGAGCCTGCTGGGCGTCGAGCCGGCGGAGTTGCTTTGGCGATTGGCGTCCGATTGGCACGTGGCGTTGAACCCGACCCGATCGCTGGCGGCGTTGTGGCGGACGGTCGGCGATCGGCTCTGCGAGTATCGGTATCAGCGGCTCGGCGCCGTGGTGTTGTTGGACGATGTCGATCAGGCCGAGCCGGACGTGATGCGTCAGGTGATGCGGCTGGTCCGATTCGATCCTTCGCCCGACGCGCGGCTGACCATTGTTTTGGCCGGTCGCAACGAGGGCGTTGCGCGATTGGATCCTTGGCTGCTCGATCGGGTGGATTTGCGGATCGAGTTGGAGCCGTGGGATTCGGCCGATTTGAAAAAATATCTAACGACGTCGTTGGCCAAGGCGGGCCGCAAGTCGCCGGTGTTCGCCGAGTCGGGGGTCGCTCGACTGCACGAACTTTCACATGGGATTCCGCGTCGCGCGGCGCAACTGGCCGATCTGGCGCTGGTAGCCGGGGCGGGCCAGGAACTCAAACGCATCGACGCCGACGTGGTCGAAGAGGTTTTTCAAGAGTTGAGCGCCGCTCATTGATCGCGTCCAGTTTCATTTGGTTTAATACCGTCCTCGATAGTTTTTGATTTCTCGCTGTGACGTTCGCGGGGCGGCGCCGGACGGACCGTTGGCCATCGGTGTCGAGTCGCCTTTGCATTCGACGAACACCAGCAGATCGGCGCGGGCCGGCGTGGATCCGATCGGCAGCGGAAGGCCCGGCACCAGCGGCGAACCGCCGTCGACGGGCATCGGCAACGCGACCATGCCCATGCCGACCAGCAAGACCTGGTCGATCGGCCAACGAAAACGTTCGCAGAAGCGGTAGTGGGTGAACTGGGGCGCTTCGATCTTCGTGCGTTGATGCGGCGACTCGCGCGTCGGCACGTCCATCAACACGGGAATCATTTTTTCGATCTGGTCGACGTCGCAGCGGACGACCGCGTCGATCATCCGGCGGTTGGCCGACAGCAGCGGGCTGAAATCCAGATTGAACCCTTCGTCCACCTGGCCTTGCGACGGTTCATAGCCGAGCGGTCCGTCGGGCCGCAGCAGAACGTCGCGCACGTAGGGCCGCCCGCGCATCATCGAGACCAGCGTCGATTGGCCGTTGTTGACCATCAGATACGGCGAGCTGTGTTCGCGATAGTCGCTGCGGCGTCGCAACTGGCCGGTCAACATGGCGGCGTCCTCTTTGGCCAGCACCCAGGCGCTGGCGCCGGGCGTTTGCACCGGCACGGATTTCAACAGCCGTTGGGCCGACGAACGCCAATTGGGGTTGTCGAGCGTCACCACGCGCAGCGAGAACGTGTACGTGGCGGCCTCGCTGCTGACGAACCGGTCGACCAAGTCGGCCACGACGTTTTGCATTTGCGGGGTGTGATAGACGCGCAGCGTGCGAGGGCTGGCGCTCAAAATGCCCAGCGGCTCGCTGTGCCACGCCTCGTAGCCGGTCTCGCGCAGGATCCAATCGACGATCGCTTGTTCGGGCCGCTTGGTCGTGGTGACGCGGGTCGTGTAGGCGCTGATGTCGTATTCGCGCCAGATTTGGCCGGCGTCGTTGGGCAGCGCGGCGCTGCCGTCGCGGAATCGGGCGGGCGATGCGGCTTTCGACTCGATCGGTTCGAGGGCCGAGGCCTGTTGCACGGGATTTTTCTCTTGCGACAAACCGCTCGACTTGCGCCACGCGGCGATCCGTTCGTCCGTCGTCATGGAACTCTGGGCGCAAAGTGTCCCGACCGTCCCAAGCAGGACCAGCGTGGCCCAACCAAATTGCCGCAACATAGCCAGCCTCCTTGCCGACGTTGCCGCCAAAAAACAGAAATCCAGGCGCGGAGTATAAAGAGACGCCCGAGTTTGGGCAAGAGCGATGTGAATAACTAGATTGAGGGGGCGTTGTGCGAAAATTACGACCGGACGTGACCGGCGGATCGGTCGGGCGTACAGTTGTAATGAGGTGGGCTGCCAATAGGTTGGGGGGAACCAGGCCGCCGACGATGGCCTGACTCAGGAAGGAGTCAAATCATGCCGCTCCGAAAACTGAAAGAATATCTCGACGGCCAGCAGGTCCGGTACGTGACGATCAACCACTCGCCGGCCTACACGGCGCAGGAAATCGCGGCGGCGGCCCACGTCCGCGGTCGGGAACTGGCCAAAACGGTCATGGTCACGTTGGACGGTCGACTGGCGATGGCGGTGTTGCCGGCCTCGCGCAAAATCAGCTTCGATCTGCTCGTCGAGGCGTCGGGCGCGCAGAAAGTCCAGCTTGCCAGCGAGCAAGCGTTTCGGGACATGTTTCCCGGTTGCGAAGTCGGAGCGATGCCGCCGTTCGGCAATCTGTTCGACATGGAGGTGTACGTTTCGACGTTGCTGACGGCCGACGAGGAGATTGTCTTCAACGCCGGCTCGCACACCGAGCTGCTCCGGCTCCCGTTCAAGGATTTCGAACGGCTCGTGCACCCAAAGATCGCGCGGCTGGCGTTCGGAGAGTGAACGGGCCGAATCTCCGTCCTCAGTGCGGTATCGGGGCCATCCGCTCGGCGGCCATCTTTAGGGCGACCAAGCAGAGCGCCTGCTCGCCCGGCCCTCTAAAACCCTATTAGTTAACCTTCCAACTAGACCAAGGTTGGGGGGAGCACCTCAGAAAACAGGGGTCAAACATTGCCACTGGTCCGCCGCTGTCGAGCATCCGTCTTGCCGCTGCATCCGGGGGCGGTTGTGATGGTTGGTGGGGACCCCATCTGGATTGTTTTGCAAATTTTTGGTTATAAGGGATTTTTCGCGAGCACTTTTGCAGTCTCGACGCACTTATCTATAGAAACCAGTGAGCGACTTCTGACGCGGAGGTACGATTTTGACAATGCGGGAACGTCCGGACGGTCAATTGGTGGCCGCCGCACGGGAAGGCGATGCCGAGAGTTTTGTAGAACTATACCGCCGATATTATCCCGCGGCGGTCGGCATCGCCTATTCCACGTTGTCAGATCGGCACTTGGCCGAGGATGCTGCTCAAGAGGCATTTGCTATTGCGTGCCGAGATTTGAGACGCCTCCGACGAGGCGACAAGTTCGCTCACTGGCTCAACGCGATCTGTCGCAAGGTGGCATGTCGTCTAATGAAGTGGAAGTCACAAAGCGGCTTGCCGGAAAATTTGCTGTCAACAGCTAATCAAGCCGATGCTGACGCAGAGTCCCGCGAGGATCGTGCGAGGCTAGTGCGGCAAGCCATGCACCGATTGTCGGCAAGCGCCAGGGAAATTGTGGTGTTGCGTTACTTTAGCGGCCTGACCCACGAGCAGATCAGCAGGGTTTTGGGCATCTCCGACCGAGCCGTTTACAGTCGGCTTTGTCGAGCCAGGCGCAAGATGGCCGATTTCCTAAGACACAACGGCGTCGGAAGGAGGGAACCATGAGCGTTCCGAAACCGGAAAATGACCAAGAACTTGAAGCGATGCTGACCGAGACGTTTGGGCCGCCGCCCAACGCCGACATCGACGCATGGCGCAAGCGATATCCTTCAGCACTGGCGTGGCTCAATCCCCCACCAAGTCATGTTCTTTCGCAAAGAAGAAAATACATGCAACATGTCATCTTGTTGACGGCGACAACGGCCGCCGCAGTCTGCGCTTGGCTGGGCACCTCGCTTTTTCATCCAGCGGTGACGGAGCCAGGGGCGACAGCATTTGGGGCAACTTTCGAGCTTATCGCCAACCAAATTGAAAACGCTCCAACTATCACCTGGACAAGCATCGACTACTTGCACGCTACAAGTCGAGACGGCAAGGCAACATGGCTCGTTAAGAACCCGTCGTTTTACACCTACCGATCGCCCGGGCTAACCCGATCGGTGCTAAGAGACGGGTGGCGGGCTGGAGCGGCTCAATCGTACGAAATCGTAACGATCACGGACGGAGTTCGCGGTCGCTCTATCGAGTTGTATCCGGAAAAGAAGCAGGCCACCATCACGGATCGAGACCCCATCCCTACCAGCCATTTCAAGGACGCTCCGTTCGGGAAATTGTTGAAGATTCTGCGGGAAGGCAATCTTGAATGGGTTGAGCGACGGACGCTCAGCACCGGAAATGTGGTAAACATCTTTCGCAGCACTGTGCGTGATGAAACCAACGATCGCTATCGGAGCCAAGACTTTTGGATTGATGCAAAGAGTAAGCGATTAGTCGCGATCAATTTCAACGGCCCCGACGGCGAATTCTACAATCCCGAGAAGGACCCCATCCGCAACAATCCGGTCGGAACGGATCCGGACCCGCGCAGATGGTCGTCAATGGGCACGATGTTGCGCGGCATTGTGCTCGACGCCAAAGTGGACGACTCGCTTTTCAGTTTGAAAGCACCCGAAGGGTACAGCGTGAAACACGAGAGCGCGTCCCATGTCACCGAACAAGAAATGCTCGATTACCTTCGAGCGTTCGTCGAATTCAACGACCGTGCGTTTCCCGACGAGGCGTTTCCGGCTTACTACAAACTTGACAAGGAAAATGCTGCCCTAGGTAAGCCGGCTAGCCAACAGACAGCTATCGAGAAGAAGTACATAGCTATGGTTTATCGCCATCAACCGATGGGCACCCCGTTCGATGTCTTCCGGGCAACGGGATCATGGTTCCGGGTAACGCACGACTTTGTGGAGGACAGTTTCCGCTACCTTGGCAAAGGCGTCAAACTCGGCGACAAGGACCGCATCGTGTGTTGGTACAAGTTGAAAGACGCGAAGGATGCGAACACATATCGGGTGGTCTACGGCGACTTGAGCGTCAAGGACATGGCTGCGAAAGACCTGCCGCTGCCGGTCGAGCCATAATGATGCGGCGTGGAAACAAGTGATCGACGGATTGCTACATGCGGCGGCCATCTTCACGGCGACCGGATGATGCCGCCGGAACGTTGCTTTCGCAGACTTGCCCGAAGGTTTCTGTTACTCGAGCCTTTATTATCCGTGGAATTGCTCTAGCGCGTTCCAGTCGAGCGTTGCGAAGTAGTCTTCGATTGTTTCTGGTCTACGTATTTGCATGACCGTGCCGTCTTCGCGCAGGAGCAACTCGGCCGATCGCAGCTTGCCGTTGTAGTTGAAGCCCATGGCGTGGCCGTGCGCGCCGGCGTCATGGATGACGACTAGATCTCCCACGTCGATGGGAGGAAGCCGTCGATCGATGGCAAATTTGTCCCGGTTTTCACAGAGCGACCCGGTCAGGTCATAGACATGATCGTGCGGTTGACCTTCTTTGCCCGGCACGGTCACGTGATGATAGGCGCCGTAGATGGCCGGCCGCATCAGATTCGCCATGCATGCGTCCAAGCCGACGTATTTCTTATAGATGTCCTTGATGTGAAGCACCCTGGACACAAGATATCCATACGGCCCGGTGATGACTCGGCCGCACTCCATGAAAAGCGCCAACGGGTGAAGCGGGCCGCCGCGGATGATTCGGTCGTAGCCGGTGCGAATGCCGTCGCTGACCACCGTCAGATCGACGGCGGTGTCCTCGGGTCGATAGGGAATCCCAATTCCACCGCTGATGTTGACGAACTCGATGCGAAGATCGAGCTTCTTCAACACCTGGATCGCCAGATCGAACAACATCTCCGCCGTATCGACGAAATACTGCGGATTCAATTCGTTGGACGCCAGAAAACTGTGGAGTCCGAAGCGTTTTGCCCCCAGAGATTGCAGTTTGCGGAGTCCGTCGAACACTTGGGCGTCGGTGAAGCCGAATTTCGCCTCCTCGGGCTGGCCCATAATAAAACTGCCTTCACGCCGACGGCCCGGGTTGTATCGGATCGAGACGAGCTCCGGCGTTCCGCAGCATTGGTCCAGGAAGTCGATGTGGCTGAAGTCGTCCAGATTGATGGTGGCGCCGAGCGATCTTGCCTTTTTGAATTCGTCGGCGGGCGTGTCGTTCGACGAGAACATAATCTCTTCGCCGCGGATGCCGGATTTTTCGGCGAGAATGAGTTCAGGCAAGGAACTGCAATCGGCCCCCAGGCCCTCCGAGTGAAGGATTTTCAGGAGGAAGGGATTGGGGGTCGCTTTGACGGCGAAAAACTCTTTGAACCCGGAGTTCCAGGCAAACCGTTTCAGCAGACAACGGGCGTTTTCTCGAATCGCCTTCTCATCGTAGATATGAAAGGGCGTCGGATAGTCGCGGGCAATCGCTTCAAGTTGGTCGCGTGAAAAGAGGAGCGTTTTGTCGGTCATGGGATCTCCCATGGATTGCTTGATCGATAGTCCTTTTCGCCCGCGGCGCAGTTTACTCAGGTTCCCAAGGACTGCGAGGCCATGAATTGCGTCATGGCCTCGCGTGTTGCACTGTCTTGTTTGCGATAAGGATCGCGCGATGTCGCTTTATGGATGCGGCTTTGGGCCCATCTTTTCGGCGGCCATTTTCAACGCGACCAAGTACGGCACTGGCTCGCTGCCTAGGGCGTTCAAAACGGTTCCGCCGGCGGTGAAGCAGTAGGTGATCCAATTTGGCTGGCCATATTGCTCCAAAGCCTTGCCGCCTTCGCCGCCGCCCACATAGACCTTGATGCCGGCGTCGGTCATCCGCTTCAGTTGCGGAATGAAATTCTTCGTGCCGTTCTCGAATCGCGGGTCCTCGAACATGCCGAAGACGCCGTTGTGGAAGACTACTGCCGCCGGACGGTCGGACTTGTGGGCCGCGATGAAATCGCTCACCACGTTGTCGTACATCGCGCTGGACGCCGGGCCGACGTCGAACTGCTGGTTGCCCGGTCCGACGGACGTCGACACCTGGCCGTCTTGCAGCACGAAATCGACCGGCATGATGAACTCGATGTTTTTGGTGCGGCCTTCCGAGATCATCCGCTTCGCCTGCTCGATCCGCTCGCGCGGGATGTAGTACGGCTTGTCCTTGTGGGCGGGATCTTCGGAGAGGCCCAGGTCGAACTGCTTGCCTTCGAGCTCGGCGGAGGCCTTTTTTAGGGCCATGGCCAGCGAGCCCGCCGCGATCACCTTGCGGATCTTGCCGCGCGCAATCATCGCCTCGAGGTCGTCGAGCTTGTCGATCTTCAGCCCGCTGAAGATCACCAATTGGGCGTTCAGGCATTCCTTCAAATGGCCGTCGAACTGTTCGGCTTCGTACTTGCCCAACGCCACTTTGTCCATCGCGATCGGCACGACCACGCTCGACGCATCGAGGCTGCCGGCCGAAAACGCCTCGTGGACGTAGACCTTCGCCACCTTGTCGGCGAACTCGTTGGCCAGCTTGGCCAGGTTCGGGGCCAGACCGTCGACGTCGGCGGGCTTGGCCTTCCACAGCACGCGCTCGACGTCGTACTTCCGGGTGTTTTGCAACATGAGGACGCTGCCCGGCGCGGCGGCGGCGATGGTTTTCACCACCTCGGGCTTGATGGTTGTCGTGGCCGGATCGAGCCAATCCTCGAGGAACGTGACCGGGCAGCCGAGGATTTCGCCGAGGCGAGCGGCCACCTTCGAGAGCGACTTTTCCGGCTCGCGGCCGATGTGCCCGAAAACGATCTGCTTCCAGCCGCGCTGCTGGCCGTATTGGAGCGTCTCTTTCATCGAGCGCAGACGGATGTCGCCCTCGCCGATCTTGGCGCCGGGCTTGGCGTCCACATCGCCGCGGACCAGCACGGGCGTGCCGGCGGGCAAATTGCCGAGACACTCCATTCGGGGGATGTTGGCTAGGTATTGCTCAAGGGTCAGACGCGGGCAGCTCGGATCGGCTCCCAACAGTTTGCGACACCAGGCGGCCATCGATTCGGTCGTAACGGACATGAAAAAACCTCCAATTTTTCTTGAAAGGCTTGTGAATATTCGCGCAAAGACAGTCAGAAGGATAGCAAATTGTCAGGGAATCGACCAGGGGCGGGGGTTTTCTTGGCAAACAGGCTCGGCATCGGACCGACGCGAGGCATTTGTGTTCATTGCCCCTCTGGGGAGTTGCTTGATTCTTGCTGGTGGCGATTCGTGACAGGGAATTTCAGCCGGACGCGGATCGACGGGGCATAATAGAGGAGGGCCGATTGCGCCTTGACCGCTCAGGGTCTGCACCCGCGCCTCCCTTACCCCCCACCTGTTACCCCCCGACGTCTCATGTCTACCGGAAAAACGAGAAATCTTGGCGACGTGCTTCAAGAGTTCAGCCAGCACCGACGGCTGATGCAAGAGGAACTGCAAAAGGTGATCGTCGGCCAGGACGAAGTGATCGAGCAGTTGTTTGCGGCGATTTTTACGCGAGGGCATTGTCTGTTGGTCGGCGTGCCGGGCTTGGCCAAGACGTTGTTGGTGAGCACGTTGGCTCGGATCCTGGACGTGCAGTTCAAACGGATTCAGTTTACGCCCGACCTGATGCCGTCGGACATCACCGGCACGAACGTGTTGGAGGAAGGCGAGCACGGGCGGCGCGATTTCCGATTCGTCGAGGGCCCGGTGTTTACGAACATTTTGCTGGCCGACGAAATCAACCGGACGCCGCCCAAAACGCAGGCCGCGCTGTTGCAGGCCATGCAGGAACGTGAGGTGACGGTCGGTCAACAAACCTACGCGCTGCCGGAGCCGTTCTTTACGATCGCCACGCAGAACCCGATCGAGCAGGAAGGCACGTATCCGTTGCCCGAGGCCCAGTTGGACCGGTTCATGTTCAACATCAAAGTGGACTATCCGACGGCCGAGGAAGAGGAGCGCATTCTGGCCAGCACCACGCGTGGCGAGCGGCCCGAGGTGCGGAAGGTTTTGTCGGGCAAGGCGATCGTGAATCTTCAGACGTTGGTCGGCAAGGTGGCTGTCAGCGAGTACGTGGTTCAATACGTGTCGCGGTTGGTGCGAGCCACGCGGCCCAAGGACCCGTCGGCGCCGCCGTTCGTTCAAGAGTTGGTCGACTGGGGGGCGGGCCCTCGCGCCGGCCAGTTTTTGATCCACGGCGGCAAGGCGTTGGCCGCGATGGACGCGAGGTTTTCGGTGGCCATCGAAGACATTCAAAAAATCGCCATTCCCGTGTTGCGGCACCGCATCAGCGCGAACTTTCAGGCACAGGCCGAAGGCATGGCGAACGAAGACATTATTCAACGATTGATCCGGGAAACGCCGCCGCCGGTGATTCCAAAGTATGTGAAATAGGGGGGCTGGGGATTAGGGACGTGGGGCGGGAAATTCGCCGTCCCCCATCCCCTGTCTCCCGTCTCCCGCCCCTCCGTCCATGTCGACCGCTGAAAAATATCTGAAGCCGGAAGTGATCCGCCAGATCAAGCGGTTGGATCTGCGCGCGCAGTTCATTGTGAAGGGGTTTTTGCACGGGTTGCACGCCAGCCCGTTTCACGGGTTTTCGGTCGAGTTCAGCGAGCACCGCAAATACACGCCCGGCGACGATCCGAAAGACATCGACTGGTTGGTCTATGCGAAGACCGACAAGTATTACGTCAAAAAGTTCGAGGCCGAGACGAACATCACCGGCTATTTGGTGATGGATCTGAGCCGGTCGATGGGCTACACGTATCGCCAGGAGTTGACGAAGTTCGAGTATTCGATTTGTCTGGCGGCGGCGCTTTGCTATTTGATGATTCATCAGCAAGACCCGGTCGGGCTGTTGACGTTCGATCGCAAGATCCGGCACAGTCTGCGGCCCAAGACGCGGCGCGGCCACTTGGGCGACGTGCTGTCGCTGCTGGCCAACTTGAAGCCGGCCGGCGAGACCGACATCGCGCACAGTCTGACTCAGGTGTCGGCGATGCTGCGGCACGCGAGCCTGGTGATGGTGTTTTCGGACTTGCTGGCCGAGCCCGGGCCGATTCTGGACGCGATCTATCGGCTGCGGCACGGCGGCCACGACGTGATCCTGTTTCACGTGTTGGACGAGGCCGAGGTGCGATTTCCGTTTGAGGGCATGGTCGAGCTGCAAGATCCCGAAGGCGGCCAGCGTTTGGCGCTCGACGCCGACGGGTTTCGCGGCACGTATCTCGGCGAGATCGAACGGTTCCGCGAGATGTATCGCCGCGAGTGTTCGCAGGCCGGGGTGGACTATGTGCCGTTGGACACCAGCATGCGATTTGACCGGGCGTTGGGCGAGTATCTGATGCGCCGGAGCGAACGAGGCTGAAAATGGGGACGGGGGATTAGGGACGAGGGGCGTGGTGAGTGATGGCGACTATCGGAGAAAAATGGAATGCATGTTCGTTGCTATCGAGATTTGGAGGTCTGGCAGTTTGGGATCCGGCTCACCCAACGGACTTATCAGTTGACTCGCACGTTTCCAAAACACGAACTCTACGGTCTGTGCAACCAAATGCAACGGGCCGCAGTTTCCATTCCCGCCAACATTGCCGAAGGACATGCACGTTCTTCGACCAAAGAGTTTTTGCATCATCTGTCCATTGCTCGCGGTTCGCTCGCCGAATTAGAAACCCTGCTCGTCATTTCCCAAGAACTCGAATATTGCCAACCTACTGCCGTTGCGGAAATGTTCCAGTCATGCGATCACATCAGTCGCATGATCGCCGGACTTCAACATCGCTTAACCGAAAAACTCCAACGCGACGCCTAACCCCCGTCCCTCGCCCCCAATCTCGCGCCCCTCTCCCATGACTTTTGTCAACATTTCGCTATTGGCCGGGACGGCGTTGGTGGCGCTGCCGATTCTGCTGCATTTGATCATGCGGCGGCGGCCGACGCTGTTGGAATTTCCCGCCATGCGATTTTTGCAGAAGCGGGCGGACGCCAACAAACGGCGGCTTCGGATTCGGCATTGGCTGCTGCTGGCGTTGCGGGCGGCGGTGATCGCGCTGCTGGCGTTGGCGTTGGCTCGGCCCAGCATTCGATGGTCGGGGGCGAGCGGCAGCCAAGAGGCGCCGGTGGCGGCCGTGTTGCTGTTCGACGCCGCGCCGCACATGGAATATCGTCATCAGAATCAAACGCGATTGGACGCCGCTCGGCAGTTGGGGCTCTGGCTGCTTGGGCAGTTGCCGGAGCAGAGCGAGGTGGGCGTGCTCGACACACGGCTCGGCTCGGCGCCGGCGTTTCAGGCTGATCGCGGGGCGGCCCGGCAGCGAGTCGAGCGGCTCGAAACGGTTGGCAATTCGCAACCGATGCCCGTGGCGATCGAGCAGGCCGTGAAACTGTTGCGGCAGAGCCGATGGGAGCGAAAAGAACTGTACGTGTTCACCGATCTGTCGCGCGGGGCGTGGCCGGAGTCGGCCGCCGAACGATTGCATCGGCAACTGGCCGCGGCCGGCGATTTGGGACTTTACGTGATCGACGTCGGCGTGGCTCGGCCGACCGACTGCGGGTTGGGCGTCGTGCGGCTTTCGGGCGAAGTGCTCTCGAACGCCGGTTCGCTGGCGTTGCAGTCGGACGTATCGTGCGTGGGGGCCGCGTCGACGCGGGCGGTCGATTTGTACGTGCTCGACGCCGATCGAAAGCCGCAGAAGCGGAGCCAGCAGAGTTGCGACGCCGCGCCGGGCGAGTTGCGGCCCGTCGAGTTTCGGATCGGAGGTCTGAAACCCGGCGTGCATCAGGGATTCGTGCGATTGGTTGGACAGGACGGGCTGGCGGCCGATGATTTACGCTATTTCACCGTCGTGGTTCGGCCGGCGTGGCCCGTGCTGATCGTCGCCCCGAGTCCGGCGGCGGGCTACGGACTGTTTTTGAGCGAGGCTTTGGCGCCGGCGGCGTTTCGCAAGCAAGGGCAGGCGAGGTTTCGTTGCGACACGTGCGATTTGGAGCACTTGGACCAACAAGATCTTTCGCCTTACGCAGCCGTGTGGCTGCTGGATCCGACGCCGATGAAGCCGGAGGTTTGGAAGAAGCTGACCGATTACGCGGCGGACGGTCATGGCGTGGGCGTCGCGCTGGGACGCAATGCCTCGCCGATCGACACGTTCAACGACGCGGCGGCGCAGGAGATTTTGGCCGGCCGGTTGCTGCGGCAATCGCGTCGGCCCGACGGCGACGTGCATCTGGCGCCGCGCGACGAACAACATCCGGCGCTCTCCGCGTTCCGAAGCCGCGCGGGCGAGACGCCGTGGATGGATTTTCCGGTGTTTCGCTATTGGGAAATCGAGCGTCCGCCGGCGGGCACGAGCGTGGTGATTCCGTTGAGCAACGGCGCGCCGGCCGTGTTGGAACGCGCGGTCGGCCGCGGCCGGGCGCTGACGTGGACCACGCCGATGTCCGATCCGCTCAGTCGCCGCGACGCCTGGAATCGGCTGCCCGACGGATGGCCGTTTCTGGTGCTGGCCAATCAGATGACGGGCTATCTGGTCGGCGGCGGCCAATCGACGTGGAACTATTGGTGCGGACAAACCGTGGCGCTGCCGGTCGGCGGCGGAGGCGACGCGCGTCGCAATTATTTGTTGTTCACGCCCGACGGGTTGAGTTTTCCGGTGACGGCCGACCTGCAACGCCGCGAGTTGTCGATCACGGCGACCGATTTGGTCGGCAACTATCGGGTGCAATCGGGCGGGCAAGCCGGCGTCGAGTTCGGGTTCAGCGTCAACTACGCGCCGAATCAAACGCAACTTGATCGGTTGACCAGCGCCGAGTTGTCGGCGATGTTCGGACCGGTGAAGTTCCGATTGGCCCGCGATCGGCAGGAGATCGATCGCGACGTGAACCTTGGGCGAGTCGGCCGCGAGTTGTTTTCGCCGCTGATCGTGTTGGTGGCGTTGCTGTTGGCCGCCGAGTCGTGGATGGCGAACCGGTTTTATCGAACCCGATCGAAGGAACGTCCCTAAGCTTTTTTCTAGCCCCTGCTTCCATGTTCCACCTGTCGCTCAATCCGGTCTTCGACAGCTACCTGCTGGTGGCCGTAGCGGCGGCGGCGCTCATCGGATTGTTGTTCGTGGGACCCGATCGGGCGAAAACCACGCGTTGGCAGCGGGCCGTGTTCGTGCTGATCCGGGCCGTCGTTGCGGCGCTGATCGTGCTGGCGATGCTGCGTCCGACGTTGGTCTACACGCAGACGAAAAAGCAGGCGGCCACGTTGGTCGTGCTGGTCGATCAGTCGCGGAGCATGTCAGTTCCGGACGCGGCGGGGCGCAAGACGCGATGGGAGGCGTTGCGGGCCGCACTGGCGGCGTCGGCCGATTCGTTGGGTCGGCTGCAACGCGAGTTCGAACTGAAGGCCTATACGTTTGACGGCGAGTTACACGAGACCTCCACGGTCGACGGGTTGGTGCAGTTGCCGAAACAATCCACCGGTCGGGAGACGGCCATCGGGGCGGCGTTGGACGATGCGATGCGGCAGGAGGCCGGCAAACGGCTGCTGGGCGTGCTGTTGTTGAGCGACGGCGCGCAGCGGACTTATGCGCCGAGAGATTTGCCGCCGCAGACCGCTGCGGCTCGGTTGCGGCATCTCGGATATCCGATGTATACGTGCACGTTGGGCCAATCGCGGGGATTGGGCGAGGCTAAGGACGTGGCGCTGAAGGACTTGTTGATCGCGCCGACCGTGTTTGTGAACAACGAGCTGACCATTCGCGGTCAGGTGCGAGTCGACGGGTACGTGAATGTTCCCATTCCCGTTCGCGTGCTTTTTGAGACGTCGCCTGGGCGGATGGAGACGGTCGCGCAGCAAACGGTCCGCGCGCAGACCGACGGGCAACTGCTGCCGATCGAATTGCACTACGTTCCTAAAACGCCGGGCGAGTGGCGCGTGACGCTCGAAGCGCCCGAGCAGCCGGGCGAGTTGGTCACGACGAACAATCGGCTGAGCACGTTTGTCCAGGTGTTAAAGGGCGGGCTGAACGTGCTTTACATCGAAGGGGCGTTGCGGGTCGAATCGAAGTTCATTCGCCGCGCGCTCGATTCGTCGCCGGACATCAAAGTGGATTACGTGCGGCTGGACGCGCGCGATCCGACGGGCCGGCCCGCCGATCTGGCCGAGCGGCTCCGGTCGGGAAAATATCTGGTCTATCTCCTCGGCGACGTCGATTCGGCCGCGTTTCAGAAGGGCGAACTGGACGGTTTGGCCGAAAGCGTCGCGCGTGGGGCGGGTCTGATGATGCTTGGCGGGTTTCAGAGTTTCGGGGCGGGCGGATACGGCGATTCGCCGTTGGCTCGGGTGTTGCCGGTCGGCATGGATCGGTTTGAGCGTCAGCGGTCGGACGAACCGGTCCGCGACGATTTGCATTGGCCAGGTCCGCTTCGGATGCAACCCACCGCGACGGGATTTTCGCACTTTTTGACGACGTTGTCCGCTCGGCGTTCGGACAACGCGACGCTTTGGTCGGAGTTGCCGCCGTTGGACGGCGCCAACCGGTTTCATGACGTCTCGCCGGGCGCGACGGTGTTGGCGGATTCCGGCCCGGATCACCCGCTGCTGGTTGCGCAGAACTACGGCGACGGCCGCGTGCTGGCGTTCGCCGGCGACTCCACCTGGCGTTGGTGGTTGCAGGGGCACGAGGCGGCGTTCAAACGGTTTTGGCGGCAGGCGGTGCTGTGGCTCGCCCGAAAAGATCAGATGCGCGAGGGTGGGGCGTGGATCCGTTTGGCGCGGCGACGGTTCGCTCCGTCCGAGCAAGTGGATTTCACCGTGGGCGTCAATTCATCGGCCGGCGAACCGATCGCCGAGGCGGAGTTGAAGGCCGACGTGGTTGCGCCCGACGGCGTCCGGCGTTCGGTCGCGTTGTTGCGGCAAGGCGAGCGGGCGACCGGCACGCTGCGCGATCTGCAAACGCCCGGCGACTATACGATTGAGTTGACGGCCGGCCGGGCCGGGCAGTCGTTGGGCGCGGCGAAGGCTCGATTCCTGGTGTTTCCGCAAGATTTGGAGTTGGACAACGCCGCGGCGGACGGTTCGACGATGGAGAGTCTGGCGGCGATGACCGGCGGTCGAGCGGTCCCGCCCGAACAACTGCCCCAGTTGGTTCGCCAACTGACCGAAGAGACCAAGCAGTTCGACATCCCGCAAGAAACGAAAAAAACGTTTTGGGACACGTGGCCGTTTTTCTTGGCGGTGGTGACGCTGCTGGGCGTCGAGTGGTTCTGCCGCAAACGCTGGGGGTTGGTGTAGAAGGGAAGCAAAGAGCTGGGACTTATCGGTTGCCGTTGCACGGGGGCGACGGCACCGGGGAGAGTTGCGGCGACGGCATGGCGGCCGGCTGCGGCTGAATCGCGACGGCTTGTTGCACCGTCGGCTGCGGCGACGATCCACAACGGTTCAGCAGGTCGGCGATGATTTGTTGCTCCAAGGCGGTGTCGCGGCCTTGGGGGATCCAGTTCTTAGTGACCGCCGGGCCGGTGACGGGCTGTTCGGTTTCATCCAAGGCGCTGTCGTAACGGAATGTGGCGCCGCCGGTCGTGGCGTGTTCTGGGCGAGGCAGGCTTTCGAGTTCTCGGTAGACTCGGACGTCGACCTCGTAGCCGCCTTGGGCCGGCTTCATGCGCACTTCGGCGCGGCGTCGCATCGTTTGCAAGGTGTTTTCCCAACGTTGTTGCGAATCGCCGGTGTCGTGGCGCCACGGCTCGAAGATGGTCGGACTCACTTGGGCCGTAGTCGTCAGGTGGCCTTCGGTCATCGAGTTGCCGACCAATCGGATGGGTTCTTCTTGCTGGATGGGAAAATAGTCGTCCACGACGTCGACCACTTGTTCCCACGCCGCGTGGCAGTCGCCGGCGGGGATCAGGATCGGATTGGCGTAAGTCGGCTGCACGGGCACCATCGCGCCGGGCTGCGACGGGCAGCTTTCCGGCGCCATGACGTAATCCGACTCGGCGCAGCCGCCGAGCGTTGCGGCAAGAACGGCCGTTAGAACCACGTCGAGTTTGGTCATGCGTGGGCCTCCACCCGGCAACCTGGGGGAATTGCGGGGGCGGCAGTTTCCTCGAAACCCGGTCGGACGGCAATAGCAATCTTTCAAGAACCACTCTGATGGTGGGGTTTCTCTTTCAGGGGCCCGCTGCCGTTGCGAGGTCGAATGTGGTAGACTTTCAGGTGGTTTTGCACAATTGGGAGGCATTCGCGTGGCTAAGGATCGATCCCAACAGGGCCCGTCGCGGCCCGAAGCGGCGAAAACAACAAGCGGCGGCACGAAAAAACCCTGGGGCGGCGTCTTTGATCAGGCGACGGACCATCGGGTCGAAGAATTTACGGAAAGCGTGAGTTTCGACCGCCGGCTTTTCGCCCAAGACATCGAGGGCTCGGTGGCCCATGCCCAGATGCTGGCCCAGGTCGGGCTGCTGACGGCCGACGAATGCCTGCAAATTGTGCAAACGCTCGGCGAGATCCGCCAAGAAATTGAGCAAGGGCGTTTTCCGTTTCGCACCGAACTGGAAGACATTCATATGCACGTCGAGCACGCCCTGATTGAGCGACTCGGCGATGTAGGCCGCAAACTGCACACCGCTCGAAGTCGAAACGATCAGGTGGCGACCGATCTGCGGCTTTGGGTCCGCTGGGCGATCGACCAGTTGGACGAGCGGTTGACGGCGTTACAACGAGCGTGGGTCGACCGGTGCGATCGGGACATGGACGTGATCGTGCCGGGCTATACGCACACCCAGCGGGCGCAGCCGGTGTTGGCCGCCCATTATTGGCTGGCCTATTGCGAGAAGTTCGAGCGCGACCGGCTTCGGTTGGCCGACTGTCGTCGTCGGGCGAATCAGTTGCCGTTGGGCGCGGCGGCGCTGGCCGGCACCAGTCTGCCGATCGATCGTCAGGACGTGGCCAAGCGATTGGGTTTTGAGGGCGTGGCGGCCAACAGTCTCGACGCGGCCAGCGACCGCGACTTCGCCGTGGAGTTCGCGTTCGTCATGGCGTTGATCGCCGAGCACCTGAGCACTTGGGCCGAAGAGTGGATTTTGTGGTCCACCGTGGAGTTCAACTTTTTGAAGCTGCCGCAGGCGTTTTGCACCGGGTCGTCGATCATGCCGCAGAAGATCAATCCGGACGTGTTGGAATTGATCCGAGGCAAGACGGCCCGGGTGATCGGCCATTTGCAGTCGCTGCTGGTGCTCGTCAAAGGGCTGCCGTTGGCCTACAACCGCGATCTTCAGGAGGACAAGGAGCCGCTGTTGGATTCGTTCGACACGGTTCGGGCGTCGTTGGAGTTGGCCGCTCCGCTGGTCGCCGGCGCGGAATTGAATCGCGCGGCCATCGCCGAGCGGCTCGATCGCGGGCATCTCGACGCGACGACGCTGATGGAACATCTGATTCGGCGTGGCGTTCCGCAACGGACCGCGCACGGATTGGTCGGCCGGCTGGTTCGCAAGGCGCTCGATCGGGGCGTTCGGCTTTCGGACCTGCCGTTGGAGGATTTCCGCGAGGCCGATCCCGGATTGGATGCGAGCGTGTACGACGTGTTGGGGCCCGAGCGGGCCGTGGCGGCGATGGTCAGCTACGGTTCGACGGCACCGGGGCAGGTCCGAGAACAAGTGCGGCGTTGGAAGCAACGATGGCAGTAGCGATGATCCGACCGTTTTTCCATCTCTTGCGAGCTTCGTCATGATGGTCCGCCGTTTTGCGGTGTTTGGGTTTGCATTTGCGGTGGTCGCGGTTTCGGCGACCTTGGCGTTTTCGGCGTCCAAGAAAGCGCCGGACAAGGCCGCGAAGGCGGAGTCGTCCGAGGTGCCGATGCCCGACGATCCGGCGGTGGCCGCCATCTTGGCCGCGAAGCCGACCACGCCGAGCGAGTGCGTTCGGGCGGCGAGCGTTTTGGCGGAGCTCGGCCATCCGGACGTGGCTCGACCGCTGGTGAAAAAGGTGTTGGACGCGAAGCTCGACGCGGCACAATTGGCCGCCTTGGGTGAAGAGTTGGGCTCGGCGGCGCTGACGTCGCTGGCCAACCAGCCGGCGTTGCAGCCTGAGTCGCGTCAATTGGCCGACGCCATCTCGGCGGCGCTGGCGGCGAAGCGGCAGGACATCAAGCGGATCGGGCCGTGGATCGCGCAGCTTCAGGACTCGAACGCCGAGCGGCGGTTGCAGGCGCTGGCCAATTTGCAGGCGGCCGGCGACGCGGCCATCGGCCCGCTCGTGCAGGTGTTGGCCGATCCGAGCCGCACGGCCGAGCAGGCGAACGTTCGGACGGTGTTGGCCGGCATGGGTCAGACGGCGTTCTGCGCGCTGGTGGGCGTGTTGGAGGACGCCGACCCAAAGCTGGCCGTGCAGATCGTCAAGACGCTGGTCGAAATGAATGACCGCAAGGCGGCGATCTATCTGTTGGGCGCGGCCGTGTCGGACCAGGGCGACCCCGAATTGCGCCGCGCGGCGATCGAGGCGATCGAAAAACTTTCGGGCGGCGTGCCCGACCGGGACGCGGCGGTTACGCTGCTGATGAAAACCGCGATGGAGTATTTTGATGGGCGGCGGCTGGTCGACGGCGAAGTGGACGGGCACGTGGACGTTTGGCGCTGGGACGAGCAAAAGCGGGCGGCGTTGGTTCGCCGCCTCGATTCGGACGACGCCGCTCGGGCGTTGGCGGTTCGATGGTCGGGCGACGCGTATCGGTTGGCGCCGGAGACGCCGGACTTGCGGTCGCTCAGTTTGGCGGCGTTGTTGGAGGCCGCGGCGTATGCCAACGGGTTGGATCGGCCGTTGGGGGATGACGATCCGGCGGTGGCGGCCGCCAAACGGTTTGATCTGAAAACGTTGGAGCGGGCGCTGGTCTACGCGATGGCGCATCAGCGCACGGCGGCGGCCACCGTGCTGGTTGGACTGTTGGGGCAATCGGGCACGGCGGAACTGCTGCTCAATCAGGGCGATCGGCCGTCGCCGCTGGTGTTGGCCGTTCAGAGTCCCGACCGCCGACTTCGGTTGGCGGCGTTGGAGGCCATCGTGCGGTTGAAGCCCGAAAAACCGTTTCCGGGATCGAGCACGGTGCCGACGGCATTGGGGTATTTTGCGGCGGGCGGCGCATTTCGGCTCGCATTGATCGGCGCGCCCGGCGCGGTCGAAGCGCGCGATTTGGCGGGCATGTTGGCCGCGATGGGCGTCAAGGCCGATACGGCTGCCAACGGCCGCGAACTGCTCCAGTTGGCGGTTCGTTCGCCCGATTGCGAGATGATTTGGATCGACTATTCGATCCAGCGTCCCACGGTGGCGTTGCTGCTGCAAGAGCTGCGACGCGATCCGCGGACGGCGCACTTGCCGATCGGTGTGGTGACGCGGGCCGGTTTTTTCGCCGAGGCCGAGCGATTGGTCGCCGGCGATCCGCGGAGCATGGCGTTTGCCCGACCGCGAGACGCCGACTCGATGCGATGGCAAGCGCAGCAGCTCGGCACGATCGACCCGCGCGAACAGGTTCCGCTGGCCGCGCGGCGACGCGAGGCGGCCGTGGCGCTGAAATTGTTGGAGGAACTGGTCCGTTCGTCGGGCAAGCTGTACGATTTGCGCCGGGCGGAGGAGGACGTGCTCGTGGCGTTGTACCATCCGCAACTGTCGCCATTGGCGGCGGCGGTGTTGTCGCGGATGAACTCGTCGGAGAGCCAGCAGGCGCTGGTCGATTTGGCTAGCCGGTCGGTGTTGCCTTTGGAGATGCGCAAAGCGGCCGCGGCGGCGTTCCGCGAAAACGTCGAACGGTTCGGCACGCGATTGACCTCGCGGCAAGTGCTCGAACAGTATCGACGCTACAACAACAGCGAGCGGCAAGACGCCGAAACGCAGCGGTTGTTGGGGCTGATTTTGGATTGTCTCGAAGCGTCGCCGAAACATCGTTGAGAGAAAAAGTCATGTCGCGCGGGATGTCAAACGTCGACGGCAATGAGTCGGGCCCTCCGATCCCCGGGTTGATCGGCGAGGGCACGGCGATGGAGCGGGTCTATCGGCTGACTCGCCGGGTGGCGCGATCCAATGCCTCGGTGCTGTTGTTGGGCGAGACGGGCACGGGCAAGGAGCTGATCGCCAAGGCGATTCACCGGCTGAGCCCTCGCGGCAGCGGTCCGTTCATTCGGGTCAACTGCGGGGCGCTGGCCGAAAATCTGCTGGAAAGCGAGTTGTTCGGGCACGTCCGCGGCGCGTTCACCGGCGCGGTCGACAATCGGACCGGTCGGTTCGAGGCGGCCCATACGGGCACGGTTTTCTTGGACGAGATCAACTCGACGACGCCCAAGTTGCAGGTCAAGCTGTTGCGGGTGCTCCAGGAACACGAGTTCGAGCGGGTCGGCGACACGCAGACGATTCGGGTCGACACGCGGGTGATCGCCGCGAGCAACTGCGATTTGTTGGACGAGGCGGCGGCCGGCCGATTCCGCGAGGACCTTTATTATCGGTTGAATGTGGTGACGATCGAATTGCCGCCGCTGCGAGAGCGCCGCGACGACATTCCGTCGCTGGTCTATCATTTTTTGAAGATCTACAGCGAGGAGAACTTTCGCCACGTGTTGCACGTCGAGCCGGCGGCGATGCAGGCGCTGCAGGATTACGCTTGGCCGGGCAACGTCCGCGAGCTGCAGAATTACATCGAGCGGGCCGTGGTGTTGTCGCCGGGCGATGAGCTGACGCGCGACTTGCTGCCCGAACCGGTGCTGGGCGGACGACCGCGGCGGATCGGACGCAGCCGGGCGGATCTCGAAACGCTTGCATCGGAGTTGATCCAACAGGGCGTCGAGACGGCGGGGCCCAGCGCCGAGAATCTTTACGCGGCGATCGTCAATCGGGTGGAGCGGGAATTGATCGTTCAAGTGTTGGCCGGCTGCGACGGCGTGCAGATCAAGGCCGCCGAGCGGTTGGGCATCAATCGGAACACGTTGCACAAGAAGCTCAAAGAATACGGACTGGAATCATAATGTCCGGCGTGAGCGTGATCTGTTTCGCCGCCAGCTATGCCGTGGCGCTGGCGTTGGAAGTCTCTCGGCTTTGGTTCCGCAGTGGTTTGCGCGGAGTGTTGATGGTCGGGTTTGCGGCGGCCGGTTGGGTGGCGCACACCATGTTTTTGTGCCATCAAGCCGTGGCTGGGTCGGGGGCTCCGCTGTCGAGCGAGCGCGATTGGTTTTTGATGGCGGCTTGGGCGTTGGCGGCCGTGTATTTGTATCTGGCCGTCGGGCATCCGAGGACGCCGTTCGGGCTTTTCCTGCTGCCGTGGGTGTTGGCTCTGATCGGCGCGGCGCGGTTTTTCGCCCAGGCGACGCCGTTGGCCCGGTCCCGTGCGTCGGCCGTTTGGGGCACGGTGCACGGCGCGTCGATCGTGTTGGCCGCCGTGGCCGTTTTGATCGGGTTTGCGGCCGGCGCGATGTATTTGACGCAGTCGCGCCGCTTGAAACAAAACCGTCCGGCGGTCGGCGGATTGCGATGGCCCAGCCTGGAGTGGCTGCAATGGGCCAACAGTCGGGCGATCCTTATCTCGCTGGTAATGTTGGCCGTCGGCGTAGTGTCGGGCATGATCTTGAATCGAATTCACGGCGACGACGCGACGCGGTTGACGTGGAGCGACCCGGTGGTGGCGACCACGTGGCTGCTGTTTTTGTGGCTGCTGGCGGCGACGGTCCTCGGGTGGTTGTATCGGCCTGTGTTGGCCGGCCGCAAGGTGGCCTATTTGACGCTGGTCAGTTTTGTGTTTCTGGCGATTCTGTTGGCGGTCGGGCTGCTGGTCGACAGCCGACATTGGAAAAGGACTGAGAGCCGAACGTCGAACGTCATGGAGCACGAGATCCGGAATCAAGTCACTCTCCATTTTCCACGGGGAGGACGCCATGCTGGTTGAAGTCGTCGGATGCAGCCATCACGGCGCGGAGGTTTCGGTCCGCGAGCAGTTGGCGTTCGGGCCCGAGCAGATGCGCGAGGCGTTGGACCGCTGGCGGCGCGAGTTTCCGGGCGTCGAGGCCGCGCTGGTGTCGACGTGCAATCGAGTCGAGTGGTACGCCGCCGCCGAGCCCGGGCCGGCGCCTACGTTCGACGAGATCGCCGGTTTCCTGGCGCGGTTTCATGGGTTGGAGACGGGCCGGATCGTCCAGCATCTTTATTGGTACGACGATCGGTCGGCCGTGCGGCATCTGTTTGCCGTGGCGGCCAGTCTGGACAGCATGGTGTTGGGCGAGTCGCAGATTTTGGCCCAGGTGAAACAAGCCTATCAGACGGCGGCCGAGCGAGACGGCGCCGGTCCGTTGCTGCACGCCGTGTTTCAGGCGGCGCTTCGGACGGCGCATCGCGTGGCCGACGAGACCGCGATCCATCAGCGGCGGGTCAGCGTGCCGAGCGTGGCCGTGGCCGACGTGGCCGGGCAGATTTTCGAGCGGTTCGACGACAAAAAAACGTTGGTGATCGGGGCGGGCGAGACGGCCGAGGAGTGTCTTCGCTATTTGCGCGAAGCGGGCGTGCGGGACGTGACCGTGGTCAATCGTCGCGTGGATCGGGCGGAGCGGTTGGCGGGGCCGCAGGGCCGCGTGGTCGCGTGGGAGCGGCTGCCCGAGGCGATGGCCGAGGCCGATCTGATCGTCAGTGCGACGGGCTCGGAGCGGCCGATCGTCGCGGCGGCCGATTTTGCGGCAGTCGAGGCCCGGCGTCCTCGGCGTCCGCTGCTGATTTTGGACCTGGCCGTGCCGAGGGATTTCGAGCCGGTGATCGGCCAGCGACCCGACGTGTATTTGTATTCGATCGACGATTTGCAGGCGGCGTGTCGGCGCAACGCGGCGGAACGGGACAAAGAACTGCCGGCTGCGTGGCGGATCGTCGAGCAAGAGACGGACCGATTCATCTCGGAGATGTATCATCGCGAGGTCGGGCCGGTGGTCGAGCGGTTGCGTCAAGATTGGCAGCGGCCCAAAGAGGAAGAGCTGCAACGGCTGTTGAACAAGCTGCCGGAGCTGGACGATCGGGCGAAGGACGAGATCGGCCGATCGTTCGACCGATTGGTCAACAAGCTGCTGCATCCGCCGTTGGAGTCGCTGCGGGACGAATCGCAAACAGGCGTGCCACGCGGGCTGTTGGAGGCGATGAAGCGGCTGTTCCAGCTCAAGGATTGACAGCCGTCGGCCGGGTTGGCATGATGGGGCGGTGTGAAAAAGGGAACTTTAGGCCCCCCTTCGTACGTCTTAATTCTTGGAGCGTGCCGGACGTGAGCGACGACGACCCGTGGATCGACCAGACGCTTCGCGGCCAGCCGGAGGCTTTTGGACACCTGGTATTGAAGTATCAGGACCGGTTGTTCCAGGCGGTTTTTCACATGGTCGGCCACACCGAGGACGCGAGGGACCTCGTGCAAGAGTCGCTGGTCCAGGCGATGCTCCATTTGGATTCGTTCGAGCGGCACTGCGCGTTTTACACCTGGCTGTATCGCATTGCGTTCAACGCGGCGATGAGCCACCGGCGTCGGCGTCGGCCCACGGCGTCGGTTGAACAGGCGAGCGAGCGTGCCGGCGTCGAACCGTCGGATCGCGGAGACGGACCCTTGGAAACGCTTGAACGCGAAGAACAATGCCGGCAGGTGCAGGAGGCGATCGCGCGGTTGGACGCCGATCATCGGGCCGTGTTGGTGTTGCGGGAGATCGACGGCCGAGATTATGAATCGATCGCCGCGATCCTCGACATTCCGCTGGGAACGGTCCGAAGTCGGCTGCATCGAGCGCGGTTGGAATTGCGAGAGCGGTTGCAAGCGATGTTGGTGGGAGAAACGCAACAAAGCGATGGGTTATGAAAAATCAGCCGAACGATGAACTGTTGAGCGCATATCTGGACGGCGAATTGAACGACGCCGAGCGTGCGGAGGTCGAACGTCGATTGGCGGACGATCCGGCCGCGGCCCGGTTGTTGGAGCAGTTGAGGTCGGTCCGCCGCGTCGTGCAATCGCTGCCTCGGGAGCCGCTCGGTGAGAATCTGACGCAGCAGGTGATCGAAGAGGCCGAGCGTCGCCGAGGGGGGTCGTTCCGTCCGATGCCGCCGGCGCGTTCTTGGTCCGAACGGTTTCTGAATCGTCGCGTGATCGCGTGGGCATCGCTGACGTTGATCGTCGGGGCGGCCATCGCCATCCACGAGCGTTGGCAGAAAGGCAGCTTCATCGGCGAAAAGCCGGTCAAGGAGGTCGCCCGGGCCGACGGTCCGGAGTCGTGGAATCGGAAACCGGCGAACGAAAAACTCGAGCGAGACGACGCCTTCCGGCCTCCGGCCATGCAAGCGGCTCCGCGGACGCCGTCCTCGCCGAGCGAGTCCACGGCGATGGCAGGGGTTCGGTTTGAAAAATTGAATGCTCCGGCGGTTCGCAATGTCGTGGCGAAGGCCCCTGATGCGTCTCGCGGCTCGGTGTTGATGATTCGTTGCGACGTCAGCTCCGAGGCCGCCCGATCGCGGGCGTTTGATAAGTTGTTGATTAGCAACGGCATCGTCTCGTTGCAGCGCCGGGCGTCGCTAGCAATCCAAGCCCAAGATCGGCGGCTGACTGAGGCCAAGTCGGTGAAGGCTGATTTGGCGAAGGTGCGAGAGGAGGATGCTTGGGGCGAAGAAATTATCGAGGTGGAGGCGACGCCGTCGCAGATCGAGGCGACGTTGGCCGGGCTGGAGTCGCGGCCCGACGCCTTTCCGTTCGTGGCGGTCGGACCGGTCGAGGCGACCGTGGCCAAGCGGCAAGCGTCGGGAGCGAGCGAGTCGCCGTCAAAACCGATGCAATCGTCGCAATCGTTTTTCGGCTACGGCGGCGCGACGTCGCGCGAGTCGCAACGATTGGAAAATCAACGGCAGTTGCAGTTGAACTTCCAGGATCAACGGTTGGCGAACGCCTCGTCGCAGCAGCGGGCCACGTTCGTGTTGCGCATGGTCGGCGGCCACGCGGTCCAGCAGGCGGAAAGTCGGCCGGCGGAGCTGCCGGCGTTCAGCACGACGCCGTCGTCCGTCGCGCCGGCGCCTCGCAAGTGATCGGCCGTCCGCTGCCGGGTTGTCGACATCTTTTCCACGTCCGGCCGTTTTTTTGACTTTTCCGAGAGGGGCGTTTTTCTCCTTGGATTTCCGAGGTTTTTTTGTTCTTCGGCAAGGGACCTTCCCAAACCCCATGAGGCGGCGCCGCCGGCGTGATAAAATGACAGCCTGTCACCTATTGATCTAGGAAGGAAGTCTTGCCCATGGAAGAACAAGCCGTCACGTTGAACGAAGCCTTGGTGGAGTATGTCGGTCGTTGGAATCGGTTGGTCAGCACGACGAACTGGGAAAAGGGCCGGATCATTTTCGAGTGGCGCGAGGCGCTGAAAAAGTCGGACGCGCCGGCCGGCGAGTGGACCGACGAGGTCTGGAGCCGTCAGGTGGGCAACGTGACGCCGCAGCACGTCGGGCGGCTGCGCAGGGTTTTTGAACGGTTCGGCGCGGTGCACGATCAATACCGCGGGCTGTTTTGGAGCCATTTCCACGCGGCGGTCGATTGGGCCGACGCGGAGATGTATTTGCAGGGCGCGGTCGACAGCGACTGGTCGGTCGCCGAGATGCGCCAGCAGCGTTGGGAGGCCAACGGCGGCGATCCGGCCGAGCAGGCCGCCGAGCTATCCGCGGACGAGGCGCCGTGGGACGAAGACACCGTTTCGGAGGCCGACGATTCACTGCCGGAGTCGGTCACCGAAACGTTTGGCGAGGTGCATGACGCCGAAGATTCGAGCGACGACGAGTTGAGAGACGAGAGGTTGGACGAGCCATCCGATGCGGCGAGTTCGGACGTTCCGACGTCGGTGGCCGATGCGCCGTCGCCGGTCCGTCCGTTCGAGTCGTTGCCGGCGTTGCCGCCCGACCTGCAGGAAGGTTTTGAGTTGCTGAAGCTGGCGATTTTGAGCCACAAGGTGTTGGGCTGGACCGAAATCGCGCGGGACGACGTGCTGGCGATGTTGGAATCGTTGCGGCAGTTGGCCTTGGCTCCGGCGGAATAACCGCGCGGGTGTCTTAGGTCGTGGTCATCGGCGTGGGCGAGACCGGCGTTGCGACCGGCGCGACGATCGGGGCGGCCGTCTTCGGGGCGGTTTTGGCCACGGGCAGCTTCAACGTGAACGCGGTGCCCTTGCCCACCGAGCTGTCGACGCGGATGCGTCCGTGATGGGTTTCGAGGATGTCACGGCACATCGAAAGGCCCAGGCCCGTGCCGCCCTTGCCGCTGGCGTCGGGGCCTTTTTTCGTCGTGTAGAACGACTCGAAGATTTTGGGCAGTTTGTCGGCCGGGATGCCGCAGCCGCTGTCGCGGACCACTAGGTCGATCATGTCGTTCTGGGCATCGTAGAGCAGTTTAATCCAAAGCCGGCCGCCGTTGGCCATCGCCTGGCGGGCGTTGATCAACAGATTGAGCAGCACCTGCTGGATCTGATTGCCGTTGACCATCGCCAGCGGGATTTGCTGGTATTGTTTTTCGACGACGACGCGGTATTTGTTCATCTCGCGTTCGAGCAGCAGGAGCGTATTGTCGAGCAGCTTGGCCAGGTCGGTTGGCTCTTGGCCGCTCGAACGGTTGCGGGCCATGCCCAGCACGGTGTTGGTGATCGTCGCGGCACGGTTGGCCGAGGCCAGGATTTTTTCAAAACACTTGTCGCGAGTCGGGGCGTCCTTATGACGCGAGCCCATCTTGGCGTAGTTGAGAATCGTCATCAATACGTTGTTGAACTCGTGCGTGGTGGTGCCAACCAGTTCGCCAAGGGCCGTCAATCGTTGGGCTTGGGCAAGCTGCTGCTTGAGAATTTCCACCTGTTGTTTGAGGGAAATCATTTCTTCGGCGGCGTTGTGTGTCACGACAAGTACTCCACGGTTGCTGATGTTGCTCAGAGTCGCAACTCTGCGCAAAATGCCGCGTCAACCTGGTTGCTCTAGTATGGGCGTTCTTGCGATCTTTCCGGGATGACGTGTCTTAACTCTCGGTGCTGAAAGCACTTACCTCGGTTGCGATATCGACGAATTCGGCTCGCCAACTGAAACGCATCCGGCTATAATCTCCGCGTGGCTAGGAAAGCCGGTGAATTGGAGAAGCTGGGATGCACACAGTAGAGACTCTCGACCAGGCTCTGGATCTTGTCTCGCGGCTCGGCTACACGATTCGACAGGAGTGTTTGGCCGGCAACGGCGGGGGCGGCTGCGAGTTGAAGGGCCGAAAGCTTTTCTTTCTGGACCTCGATCTAGGGCCGGAGGAGCAACTCGAACAGGCGGTCGACACCTTGCGACGCGAGCCCGAGGCGACGGCGATCGCCACGGCGGGACCGCTGCGGGAGTTGCTCGAAATGCGGAAGATCGCGTGATTTTTGGGTTGGGGGGCGTTGCGATTCCAAAACGTCAGCCTGACGGCAGGACGCCTTCAAACAGGGCCGAGCCGACGCGGACCAGCGTGGCGCCTTCTTCGATGGCGGCCTCGAAATCGTTGCTCATGCCCATCGAAAGCTCGTTGAGCGTCATGCCCGGCGGACATTGCGTTTGCAGCCGATCGCGCAGTTGTCGCAACGCGGCGAAATCGCGCCGGGCCTCGTCGGGTCCGCCTTCCAACGCGGCCATGGCCATGAGACCGTGAACCGTAACATGTCGGCACTTGGCCAACTCGGGCAAGAAGCGTTCGAGCGATTCGGGCGTAAAACCGTGTTTGGCCGCCTCGCCCGAGATGTTGACCTCCAGCAGCGCGCGGACGGGCTGTTCGGCCTGCTCGTCGATTTCTGTCAGCAGCTGCGGGCTGTCGATCGAATGGATCAACGTGACCAGCGGCAGCGTTTTGCGGACTTTGTTGCGTTGCAGGTGACCGATCATGTGCCAACGGACGGGCAGGTCGGCCAGTGCCGCAGCCTTGTCCCAAAGTTTTTGGGGGCGGCTCTCGCCCAGTTCAAAACAATCGGCGGCGACCAGCGGTCGGACCATTTCGGCCGACACGTATTTGGTGACGGCCACCAGCGTGACGGCGTCGGGCGATCGGCCGACTCGGGCGGCGGCGTCCGCGATGTGCGATCGCACGCGAGCCACGTTGTCGGCGATTTGGACGGCCGGGTCAGACATGGACCACCGAGACGTAAGGGGCGTTCGACAACAAAATGCACGATCGACGCTGTTCGACCAGCCGGCTCAACTCGTCCGCGTCGGCCAGCGGCACGAGGTCCAAATCTTCGACGACCGCGGCGTCGAGTCGGCTGAGCAGGTAGATCTTGTGTCGCTTTTGAACGTCGGCCAGCAGCGCGGCGGGCAGTGAGTCGGCGGAGCGTTCTTTGTGCGTGTGATGCGACGCGCCGTGCGAACACTTGCAGGCCAGATGTTGCAGGGCGGGGCCGGGCGGTTCGATCAACTCGCTGCACAGCGCGATCGCGCCGTCCTCGTCGGCCAAGGCGTCGGCCGCTTGCAGGGCTCGGGCGAGGTTTTCCCAAGTCTGTTGGCGGGCGTCGCCTTCGACGGCGGCCACGACCAGATCGGCCCGACCGGCGGCCTCGCAGCGCCACGCCGTCGCGTAGAGTTCTTGTCCGTGGCGGCGGACCGAATCGCTTTGGCCGGCCAGCACGTGCAGCAACGCATCGCCGCCGGCCGGCAGCAGTTGGATGGTGAAATGAACGCCCAAGAGCCACGCGGCCTCATCAGCTTCGGCGATCAACCGGCTTCGGCGCTGGCGGTCGCCGTGCAGCGCGCCCGGACTGCGGAATCGCTGAAGGGTTTTGGCGTCGGAGAAAGCCGGAAAGACCGCGCCGTGGATGCCGTAATAGCCGGCCGTTTCGTCGGCTCGAAGGCAAACGATCGGCAGCACGACGTCGGCCTCGTGCAGATGACGATTGATCAAGATCGGCTCGCCGGATTCGCTGGCCGCCAGATAGGCCAGTTGACGGCGATCGTCGGGATCGTGAGTGTGCAATGCGACGCGTTGACGCAGCGACGATTCGAGTTGTCCGCGCGGGTCGTCGTTGGGGCGGGATTGGAGCAGTGTGACGGCTTCGGGCTCGACGCCGGCCTCGATCAGGCATCGCACGGTGGCGGCGATCACGTGGTCCACGCCCGGCGCGCCGTGGTCGAGGGCCAATACGACCCGGTCGGCCGGCGTGACGCAGCGGGCCAGCGGCGGATAGTCGAGCGGCGACTCGAGCGCGGCGGTTGTGGCGGCGGCCGGATCGGCCGGTTGTGACGCGCCGTGCGGTTGACCGAGCGACGCTGCGTCGACTTCGGTCAGTTCGATTTGCGAATCAACTCCGTAACGCAAAATGGCCATGGTGCGGGTTGGCGGCTTAGGTTGTTTGGGCAAAAAGCGTTGATTTTCAGATTTTCATTATCCCGTCGATTCCGCCGGTGGTCAAGAAGTCGAGCTTTACGGCGACCCGAGGTTTGCGAATAATGGTTGAGTTCGGCACGAAAGGAATCATTTTCGGAGGAGACGGTCGTGGCAAAAAACGATGCGTGGAAGGCGGCGAGGTTGAGTCGATGGACGGCGGCGTGCGTTTGTCTGACGCTGGGGTTGGCGTTGGGATGCAAGCCGGCTGCGACATCGAAGCCGGAGGCGAAATCGACGAAGGATTCGGCGTCGGCTGAGAAATCCGCGGCTGCGAAACTTTCGGCCCGCGAGGTGTTGGACCGCATGGCCGAGACCTATCGAAAGGCGTCCAGTTATGCGGACGCAGGCGAAATTCGGCTGCTGGCCGAGGCGGGACGCGAAAAAGCGATCAACCAGACGGCTCCGTATTCGATGACGATGGTTCGTCCGAACAAGATTCGATTGCAATCGCAATTCGCCGTGTTGGTTTGCGACGGAAAGAAGTTGTTTGCGGCGGTGGAGGGTCAGCCGGATCAGGTGTTGGAGCGGGCGGCGCCGAGCAAGGTGAGTCCGCAGACGCTGTTGGCCGATCAGGTGTTGGCCGGGGCGTTGATGCAGGGGCTCGGCGGTCCGATGCCGCAGATCGCGTTGCTGATGGTGGACGATCCGATCGGGATGTATTTGCAGGACGCCGATCCGCCGACGTTGTCCGAGCCGGGGCAAATCGCGGGCGACGACTGCTATCGGGTGAAGGTCCGTCGCCCCGACGGCGTGACGACGTTTTGGATCGATCAAAAGACGTTCCTGTTGCGGCGGTTGGTGATGCCGACGGACGATCTGTTGCGGGAGATTCGAGAGCAGCAGCCGGTCGATCACGTGTCGTTGGTGGCTGATTTTACGGGAGCGAGGATCGACGCGGCCGTCGACCCGAAGGCGTTTGAGTTTGAGGCGCCGTCCGGTGCGAAGGTGGTTCCGTATTTTCTTCCGCCCGACATCGCACAGCAACTGGCGAAAAAAGCGGCCGGCTTGAAGTTTACGAACATGGACGGCAAACCGGTCACCGTGGAGTCGCTGGCCGGCAAGGTGACGGTGTTGGAGTTTTGGGCCACGTATTGCGGATGGTGCCGGCAGAGCTTGCCCGGGCTGGATAAGGTGCGGGAACAGTTCAAAAACAATCCGAAGGCGGCGTTTTACGCGGTCAGCGTCGATTTGCCGAAAGTCGACGACAAGACGCTTCGTCAGTTTGTGGACGAGTTGAAGGTGCACATTCCGATCCTGCGAGACGTCGATCAGACGGTCGTGCCGGCGTTGAAGCTTGGGGCGTCGCTGCCGTTGCCGGTCACGCTGGTGTTGGGGCCCGACGGCGTGATTCAAGACGGATGGCTGGGATACGATCCGAAGCAGGCCGATGGGCTTTCGGCGAAGATTGAAAAACTGTTGGCCGGCCAGAACATTTACGACAAGCCGCTCAAGGAGTATCAAGAGAAACTGGCGCGCTACGCCGAGATGCTGAATCGCGCATATGCGGGCGAGTCGCCGACGGTCGAGCCGGCCGCCGAGTCACAGCGGTTGCCCGAGGTGAAAATCGCCGCGCGGAGCGAGCCGACCCGGTTGAAGCTGTCGCCGTTGTGGAAATCGACCGACGTGAAATCGCCCGGCAACATTTTGGTTTTTTCGGATCCGAACGGCCAGCCGCGATTGGCCGTGGTCGACGGTTGGAAGTCGGTGGCCGAGATCGACGTGGACGGCAAGCTGATCGGCCGGCATCCGCTCAATTTGGCGGAGGAAGAACTGATCGCCAACTTGCGGTCGGCCGTGGACGCCAAGGGGCGTCGCTACACGGTGGCGTTTTTCGCGTCGCAGCAGCGGTGCCACGTGTTGGACGAGCATTGGAAGCACGTGGTCAGCTATCCCGCGGACGCGCTGAAGAATCCGCATCGCGGCATTGCGTCGGTCGAACTGGGCGACCTGGACGGCGACGGGCGGCTG
This sequence comes from Planctomycetaceae bacterium, assembly GCA_021372005.1. Lineage (GTDB taxonomy): Bacteria > Planctomycetota > Planctomycetia > Pirellulales > Thermoguttaceae > JAJFVC01. The sequence goes on from JAJFVC010000049.1 coordinate 36,332, forward strand.
AAGCTGTACGTCAGCTATTGGGGCGTGGTCGGCGTGCAGGCCGCGTCGCTCGAGGGCCATCGGATTTGGTCGAACCGCACGGTGCTGGACGCCGCGAGTCTGGCGATCGGCGAGCCGGATGCGAAGGGCCGCCGTGCTTTGTATTGCACCGGCGGCAACGGCGCGCTGGCCGTGTTGGACGCCGAGGGGCGTTCGCAGCGCGAAGTAAAAATACCCGGCTGCATGCTGCGTTGGATTGAGGCGGCCGATGTGCGTCGCGACGGTCGGCTGTCGTGGTGCGGATTGAGCTCGCCGCAGTTGGGCGACAATGTGGCGGTCGGTGTTTCGCTCAAGGGCGAAGAGCTGTGGCGTTACGCCGTGACGCCCGGCGTGCAGCCGACGCCGATCGAGCCGATTGTGCCGGGGCAAGTGACGCACTCGGGCGCGGGCCAGTGGATTTTGCCGGGGCCCGACGGTTCGATTCACATTCTCGACGCCGACGGTCGGCTGTTCGACAAATTCGATTCCGGCGTGAAATTGCAAGGCTTAGCCACGGTGCAAGTGGACGGCCGCCCGGTGTTGATTCTCGCTTCGCCGGAAGGGCTGCAAGCGTGGAAAATCGAATAACGCTTTGAAAGAGACGAAACAACCGCAAATGGACGCGGATGAACACAAGGGCGTCGGTCGCTCGGCTTGTCCCGGCGACGAGGCTGGACCGCGTCGGTCGACGTCGCTGGGCGGTTTGCTGCTCGTTTTTCTTTTGGCCGCGCTGATTCGCGGCGGCGCGTTGTGGTTTGCGCCGGGGGCGTTGACGACCGACCCGGACGACTATCGCCGGCTGGCCAACAACCTTGTGCGCTACGACACGTTCGGCCGTGAGACGACGCCGACGGCGTATCGCCCGCCGCTGTATCCGCTGCTGTTGACCGGCTGCCGCGAGCGCTGGGCCGTCGGGTTATTGCACGTGGCGATGGGCGCGGCCACGGCGGCGATCGCGTTTCTCTTAGGACGCTGTTGGGGACTGCATCGTCGGGGAGCGATGCTCGCCGCAATGCTGGTTGCTTGCGATCCGATTCTGCTGAATCAGTCCACGCAAGTCATGACTGAAACGTTGGCGGCGTTGTTGGCTGCCGTGGCGCTGCTGACGCTCACCTGGTTGGATCGGCGCGAAACGTTGTTTTGGGCGTGGGCCGCCGGCGTGGTGTTGGGATTGGCGGCGCTGTGCCGTCCGACGTTTTTGGCCTGGGCGGCGGTGTTGGGGGCGTGGTGGCTTTGGCGCGGACGTCGTGACGGGACGCAGTTTCGGATCGCGGCGATTTTCGGCGTCGGACTGTTGATCGCGCTGTCGCCTTGGGCGATCCGCAACGGTCGGGAGTTCGGCCGCCCGATCGTCACGACCACGCACGGCGGCTTTACCATGCTGTTGGCCAACAATCCGGAGTTTTACGAATGGCTCCGCGAGGGCCGCTGGGGCGATGTGTGGCGGGCCGATCGGTTCAACGCCGAGTGGGCCGCTCGGCGACCGACGGACGAGTGGCAGGCCGATCGCTTGGCCTACTCGGAAGCGTGGCGCACGATTCGCCGGGAGCCGGGGACGTTTGTTTACGCCTGTCTCGTGCGCGTTGGGCGATTTTGGTCGCCGTTGCCGCACGGCACGACGGCCGATGAATCCACGCGGCATCGGGCCGCTCGCTGGGGCGTGGCCGTTTGGTATTCCGCCGAGTTGTTGGCGGCGATCGTCGGGCTGTGGCTGCTGGCGAAGCGAAAAGCGATGGGCCGCGTCTGGATCTTGGGGCTGCTGATGGCGGCGTGTTTTGCCGCGGCGCATACGCTTTATTGGACGGACATGCGGATGCGTGGCCCGCTGACGACGTGGATCGCCTTGGCGGCGGCGTCTACGGTTGGGGCGATTGACGCGGTGAAGGGGTCGCAAAAGGCGCCAGCGAAAGAAACAGACCCACAAGCGTCAGACCGGTGACGGTGTAGACCAGCGGCGGCGTCAACTGACGCGTGAACACCCAGAGCATCAAGCACAGGGCGATGCCGATCAGCTCGAGGGTCCACCAGAAGCGGTTATGTTGGACCACTCGCCAACGCAAAGCCGCGGCGGTTTGTTCGGCTGAAGCGGGCAGCTCGGCGCGCTCCATCACGTTGACCTGCGACCAATCGAGTTCGGCCTGCTCGTGTTGGATTTCGATCAAAGCCTGCTTGGCCCGCTCGAAGTCGGACAACTTGACCACGACGGCGACGCTGCTGGGCGCTTCCGCTCGAAACCCGGCGATGTAGCCGCCGACGGCCATGGCGTGGACGCCGCGATCGGCCAACGCGTTGACGATGGCCGAGGCTTCGATTTCGCTGGAGATGGACAGCAACACTTCGGGCCGGTTGGGATCCGCAGCCATGATTCGTCCAGGGGGTGTCTAATTCCGAGGATGAGAAGAAGTCGTCTATCGGAAGCCTATCACTAAAACCGGGGCTTTCAACGACGTTTTCTTCGTTCTGACTATATATTTGCGGGCCGGATTCCCTCGGACGAGGCGTAACTGCTTTTGCGACAAAGGGTTGTGGTGTCCGATATCTCGGCGAATCCGCCTTGATCCGTTGGACGGGTCCTCCTATAATCCGCCCGCCTGAAATTGGGCAATTTTGCGCCCCTTCCAGGTTTCTCATTCAACGCAAGGATGCTACTCTGCTGAGACGAATCGGTCAGACGTGGGCCCGCCCAGATTGCGCGCCGCTTGGGGTTTGCGCATGGCGAGCGTCTGCGCGCAGAGGCGTCCGTTGGCTTCTGACATTGACGCTCTGGTGGTCGGCCGCTCGGGCGGAGGCCCAAGTTGAGATGCCCGCCTGGAGCGCGACCGATCCGATTACGATCACGGCCCAAGCGGGCAACCAGTGGGAAGTCGGCTCCTACGAGGTGTGGGTGTTGCGCGGTGATTGCGTGATTCGACAGGGGCAAGGTCTCGCGCGGTGCCGCGAGGCCGTGTTGTGGATCGACCGCACCGGCGACATGACGCCGCGCCAGCAGAAGGTCATCGCGTATCTCGAGGGCGACGTGAAACTGTCGTGGGCGCCGTCGACCGCTGGACCCGAGCTGACCGATCAGACCTGGTTCGGACGATTTTGGAGCGGGGCGGGCGTGAACGTTCGAGCCGAAATGCTGGCGGGCAAGCCGAACGAGATGCCGCCGATCTATGGGCGCGGCATGGCGAGGCGAAATCCTGCGGCGGGAGCGGACGGTTGGCAAGGTCGCGTCACGCCGTCGCAGTTCGTCGGTCCGACGACGGGCGGCGGGCCCACGGCCGGATCGACCGCGGCGCCGACCGCGTCGGGGCCGTTGCCGGCGACTCGGCCCGGCGTGATGACGCCGGTTCCCGCGCCGATTCCGCAGCCCGGCGAGGCCGGTGCCGTGACGTCCGGCGCGCGACGGATCCGCGTCTTTCCGCGGAGCGACGTGCCCGTGCAGGTCCAATGGTTTCCCGATCGCACGGGCACCCAGTGGATCGGTACGATCGACTCGGGCGTGAATGTGATCGTCGATGGACTGGAAATGAAAAACATGGGGATGGTCGGGACGATCGACGTTTCGGCCGATCGGTTGGTGATTTGGACCGCCGGGACGAAAGCGCCGAAGTTGGAAGCCGGCGAGATGCAGGACCAGCGGGTTCCGTTGGAGTTTTATCTGGAAGGCAACGTGGTGTTTCGCCAAGGCGAGCGGACGATCCGCGCCGACCGGATGTATTACGACGTGCCGAACCACGTCGGGCTGGTCGTGAACGCCGATTTGATCACGCCGATGCGCAACTACGCTGGTCTGCTACGTTTGCACGCCGACGTGTTGCAGCAGACCGCCGAGGATCGGTATCGCGGTCAGGGGGCGTTTTTGACCTCCAGCCGCATGGAAGAGCCGGGCTATCGGGTGCAGGCCGGCGACATTTATTTTGAAGATCTGCAAGTGCCGGTGATCGACCCGGCCACCGGTCAGCCGCAAGTGGACCCGAACACCGGCCGTCCGATCGTCGACCGTCAGCAGTTGGCCACGGCCGACGGCAATTTCGTATACGCCGGGCCGGTTCCAATTTTCTATTGGCCGCGGATGAGTTTCGATCCGGAGGATCCGACCCTTTACATCCGACGGGCCCAGGTCCGAAACAGCAACGTGTTCGGCACGGAGTTGCTCACGCATTGGAACGGCTATCAGTTGCTCGGCATTCGGCACAAGCCGAAAGGCACGGATTTCGACGTCGATCTGGACTATCTGAGCAAACGCGGGTTCGGCTACGGCGGCAAGTTCACCTACGATCGGCCGGACTTCTTCGGGTTCGGCGGTCCGACGGACGGACGGCTCAACTACTGGGGCATTCAAGATCAGGGCACCGACGACCTTGGCGAGCAGCGGCGCAACGTACCGTTAGAAAAGGACTATCGCTATCGGTTGCTCTGGCAGCACCGCGAGCAGTTGCCCTACGACTTCCAATTGACCGCCGAGGCTGGATTGCTGAGCGATCGGAACTTTTTGGAGGAATATTACAAGCGCGACTGGGAGACGCAGAAGGACGAGACCACCGGTTTGGAGTTGAAGCGGATTGACGAGAATCGGTCGCTGAGCCTCTCGGCCGACTACCGGGTCAACGATTTCTTTACGGAGACGAACTGGCTGCCGCGGCTCGATCATTTTTGGCTTGGCCAATCGGTGCTGCAAGACACGTTCACCTGGTACGAGCATTCCAACGTGGCCTATGCCGAGTTTCAACGGACCGACGTGCCGGAAAACGTCTCGGTGGGTTCGGTCACCGGGCGGGCCGGACCGTTCAACTATCTGCCGTGGGAAGTGGGCGATCGCAGCGGCGAACGCGTCGCCACTCGGCAGGAGATCGACTGGCCGTTCCAGTTGGGCGCGGTCAAAATCGTGCCCTACGCGATGGGCGAACTGGCCCACTGGGGCGAGGACGTCAACGGCGAGTCGTTGGATCGGGCGTGGGGCCAGTTGGGATTGCGGTCGAGTCTGCCGATGTGGCGCGTCGATCCGACGTTCGAGAGCGATTTGTTAAACGTGCACGGCATCGCGCACAAGGTGGTGTTCGACGCCGAGTTCTCGATCGCCCGGGCCAATCGCCATTTGGACGAGTTGCCGCTGTACGACGCCTTGGACGACAATTCGATCGAGGCGTTTCGACGACGGTTTCTGACGACCACATTTGGCCTGCCCTCGATGATGCTGACGCCGACCGGCGAGGCGTATCTGCCGAAGTTCGACGAGCGTTATTATGCGTTGCGGAGCGGGCTGCAGAATTGGGTCACGTCGCCGAGCACGGAAATCGCCGACGATTTGACGGCTCTGCGGCTCGGCGTCGAGCAAAAATGGCAGACCAAACGCGGTCCGATCAGCAACCAACAGATCATCGATTGGGTCACGTTCGACACCCACATGACATTGTTCCCCGATCCCGACGACGACAACTATGGGACGGTGGCGGGCCTGCTGGACTACGATTTCCGATGGCACGTCGGCGACCGGCTGACATTGTTGAGCGACGCCATTTTCGACTTCTTCGACCAAGGACAAAAAATCATCAGCGTCGGGGCGTTTTTGACCCGCCCGCCGCGCGGCAGCCTGTACGCCGGGTTCCGAATCATCGAAGGGCCGACCGAGTTGCTCAACGAAGTCCTCTCGCTGTCGTATTCATATCGGATGAGCCCAAAATGGATGTCCACGTTCGGCACGTCGATCAATATGGGCAAGCAGCCGTATGTGGGCCAAAACTTCAGCATCACGCGCATCGGCGAGTCGCTGCTGATCAGCGCCGGATTCACGGTCGACGCGGCGAGAAAAGACTTTGGGGTCGGTTTCGTCGTCGAGCCGCGCTTCCTGCCGAAAGGACGTCTGAACAGCACGCCCGGCGTGGACATTCCGCCGGCCGGCGCGATGGGACTGGAATGAGGTGGATCCGATGCCGGACGATCTTGTCTCGCCGAGAGAGCCGTGGGTTCGCAAGTTTCGCAACGCCTTTCGCGGCGTGAAGGCGGGCGTGCGCGGGCAAAGCAGCTTCTTCGTCCATTTCTTTTTTGCGGTCGTGGTGGTCGCCGCCGGGCTGGTGCTGCGCGTCGCGGCGGTCGATTGGTGCCTGTTGCTGTTGTGCATCACCGGCGTGTTGACGGCCGAGATGTTCAACAGCGCGCTGGAGTCGATGGCCAAGGCGATCACCGGCGACAACGATCCGCATTTGGGCGATTCGCTGGACATCGGCAGCGCGGCCGTGCTGCTGGCCTCGATCGGCGCGGTGGCGGTCGGCGCGATCGTCTTCGTCCGACGGCTTGGCGTTTTGCTGGGCTGGTTTTGAAGACCGTTCCCCCCTAAAAAAACGTATCAACCATCGTGTGGGGGAGGAGACGGCTTTTTGGCGTCGTCTCGGAAGCGGGTCCAATCGATTCCGAGCTTGCGCATCTTGGCCCGCAACGTGTGCGGATTGATTTCCAACAACGCGGCGGCGCCGTAACGGCCCTCGATCCTTCCCAGCGTGATGCGGAGCGCCGATTCGATGTGCCGTCGAATGGCCGCGTCGAGCGACTCAATCGGCTTTTGGCGGGTTGGAAGAAACGGGACGTCGTCGGACGGCGGAGCGGACGACGGGGGCTCGTGGATCTCTTGTATCGCGCGGCCGGCGCGAGACGTGGCGTCGATGCCCAACGCCGTGGCGACGTCGAGCCGGCGGCCGTCGCCCAAGATGGCCGCGCGGTCGATCACGGCGCCCAGCTCGCGGACGTTGCCCGGCCAGTCGTATCGGCTCAGCAGCGCGAGGTCGCCGTCGGACGGCGAGACGGTGGCCAATCCGAATCGGGTGGCGGCTTTTTGAGCGAAATGGGTCGCCAGGTTCGGGATGTCCTCGCGGCGTTCACGCAGCGGCGGCAGCACGATCGGGAAGATGGCGATGCGATACCAGAGATCTTCACGAAACCGGCCGTCGGCGACCATCGAGGCCAGGTCGCGGTGCGTGGCGGCGATGATGCGCACGTCGACGTGGATCGGTTTTTCGCCGCCGACGCGCTCCATCCAGCCGTCTTGCAGGATGCGCAACATGCGCACTTGGGCGGCCAGGGGCAGCTCGCCGATTTCGTCGAGAAACAGCGTGCCGCCGTGGGCCCGCTCGAACCAGCCTCGCCGCGATTCGACCGCGCCGGTGAACGCGCCGCGCTCGTGGCCGAACAGTTGCGAGTCGATCAGCTCGGGCGGAATCGCGCCGCAGTTGACGCGATCGAACGGCCCGTCGCGTCGGGAGGAGCTTCGGTGGATGGCTCTGGCGATCACCTCTTTGCCGGTGCCCGTCTCGCCGAAAATCAATACGGGGGCGTCGGACGGCGCGACCAGCTCGACGCGCTCCATGACGGCGCGCAATCCCGAGTCGACACCGACGATGGTGTCGCCGATCGACTTGCGGCCGAGCCGATGGAGCAGCGATTGTTTGTCGGCCTCGGCGGCCTCGCTCAACGTGGCCATGCGACGCACTTGGAGGTCGTTTTCCAAGGCCGACGAAAAGGGCTCCAAAAGCTGTTGAATCAGATGGACGTGCGACGCGTTGAACCGCCGGCCGCGCGGTGCGGCCAGCACCAGGACGCCGTGTGGGTCGGACGGATCGCCGAGCGGACCGGCCAGCGCGTCGCCGTCGATGGCGGCAAACAGCAGTTTGGCCGGCGGAGCGATGGATTGGCCTCGATGCAACACGGTTTGGCGACGGCACCAGGCCAACAGGGATCGCATCGCGTCGGGGGCGACGGTTTGTCGAACGTTGAGGGGGGAACCGTCGGTGTCGTTGGCGGTCGCCACGGTTTCAAGGCAGGATTGGTCGGGGTCGAACCGGCGGATCCACAGTTGATCGACCGGGAGGTGCGAGGCCAGCAGGGCCGCGATGCCGGCGGTCGATTGTTGGAGGTCGAGGTGGCGACCGACCTCGCGCCAGACGGCGGCGACCAGGGATCGAAGCGAGTCCATAGGGGGCCTTTTTGGGAGAGGCGGTTCATTTATATAACGGATATTCTATGAAATAACACGGCTTCGGTCCAGGGCATTTCACGGAGGCGGGCCGCCAAAGTTTCCTGGGTTACGCAGACAACCTCGGCAGGCGACGGAAGTAGACAATTGGAACTGTGGCACGCGACTTGCGGCCCATGCTGTTCGCGTTGATCCTTATCGACTACGAAATTTCACGCCACGGAGGACCAGGATGCGAGTTTGTCGACAGACAATCGGTGGGTTGGGAGCGGCGGCTTTGGTGGTTTTGGCGGCGGTCTTGGGTTGCCAAAAACCGTCGGATGGGAAAACCGACGCGGCCAAGTCGGATGGGCGGAAGTCCGTCGAGGCCGAGCCGATCGTGCTGGTGAACGTTTCTTACGACCCGACGCGCGAGCTGTACACGGACTTCAATAAGGCATTCAAAACCTATTGGGCGAAGAAGACCGGTCAGCAGGTTGAGGTGAAAATGTCGCACGACGGTTCGGGCAAGCAGGCTCGAAATGTGATTGCCGGAATGCCGACCGACGTGGTGACGTTGGCGCTGGCCTACGACGTCGACTCGATTCGTCGCAAGGCGGGACTGCTGGCCGAAGGATGGCAGAAAAAGCTGCCGGACAACAGTGCGCCGTACACCTCGACGATCGTGTTTCTGGTCCGCAAGGGCAATCCGAAGCAGATTAAGGATTGGGACGATCTCGTCAAGCCTGGCGTGAAAGTGATCATGCCGAATCCGAAAACGTCGGGCGGGGCTCGGTGGAATTATTTGGCCGCGTGGGGTTACGCATTGAAACGTGAGCTGGGCGATTTGAAGCGGCTGCACGATCCCAACAGCGCCGAGGCGGTCGCCCGGGCTCAGCAGAAGGCCCAAGAGTTTGTTCGGCAGGTTTTGGCCCACGTCGAGGTGTTCGACGCGGGGGCCCGGGGATCGACGATGACGTTTGTGCAGCGCGGCATCGGCGACGTGCTTTTGGCGTGGGAAAACGAGGCGTTTTTGTCGGCCGAGGAGCTTGGCGCCGACAAGTTTGAGACGGTCGTTCCGTCGATCAGCATCTTGGCCGAGCCGACCGTGGCCGTGGTCGACAAAAACGTCGACAAGCGGGGCACGCGCAAGGTGGCCGAGGCGTATTTGAACTATTTGTATTCGCCGGAGGGCCAAACGATCGCGGCGAAACGCTACTATCGTCCGCGCGATGAAAAATCGGTGCCGGCGAAATACTTGGCGCAGTTTCCGAAGATCGAGTTGTTCACGATCGACGACGTTTTCGGCGGTTGGGAAAAGGCCCAGCCCCAGCATTTTAATGATCGCGGGGTATGCGATCAGATTATGAAGCGATAACGCTGTTTTTTGGTTTCGTCCCTTGGTGGGAAACCAAGGGGTTGTTTCTGAGGAGAAATGAAAAATGATACAGACGATATCCGTGCTTCGCGGCCGCGGACGGAACGGAGAGCCGGAGCCGTTCGAGCGGATCGATTTGCAGATGGGGCAGGTGGTGAGCATCGTCGGACCGACCGGTTCGGGCAAGACGACGTTCATCAACGACATCGAGTTGTTTGCCGACGGCGACACGCCGAGCGGACGCCGCGTGCTGATCAACGGCGAGCCGGCGCCGGTCGAATACCGCTATAATCCAGCCAAAAATCCGATTGCGCTGATCACTCAGCACACGACGTTTTTGTCGGACTTGCCGGTGCGCGAATTCCTGAGCACGCATTGCCGCGTGCGGGAAAGCAACAACGACGCCGGGCATCTGGTCGCCGAGGCCATCGATTTCGCCAACCAATTGACCGGCGAGCCGATCGACCTGGACAACCGCATGACGGAGCTGTCGGGCGGACAGACGCGGGCGCTGCTGATCGCCGATGCCTCGGTGATTTGCAGCACGCCGGTCGTGTTGTTGGACGAGGTCGAAAACGCCGGCATCAACCGGTCGAAGGCGATTCAGTTGCTCCGGCAGCGGCGCAAGATTTTTATCTTTGTCACGCACGATCCACGGATCGCGTTGCTGTCCGATTTCCGCATTGTCATGCAGTGCGGGTCGATCCGCAACGTGCTTTCGACCAGCGAGGAGGAGCGTCGCGTTTCGGTGCGGGTCAACAAGCTGGACGACGCGCTGTCCAGTCTGCGCGACAAGCTGCGCCACGGGCATCGCCTGACGGTCGATGAGTTGAAGGAGGTCGCATGAAAGTCGCCATTTGCGCCGGGCCCGCCACGACCGGCAAAACGTCCGTGTTGCGCCACATGACGCGCAAGCTGCTGCGAGCCGGCCATCGCGTGTCGTTTCTGAAATTGGACGTGCAGTTCGCCGATGAGGACGAGTTGCTCGCCGAGGATTTCGGAATTCCTACGAAAAAAGTGTATTCCGGCGAGTTGTGCCCGGACCATTGCCTGGTGATGGTGCTGGGCGACGCGCTGCGGTGGGCGCAGGAAAACCAGAGCGACATGCTGTTGGTCGAGACGGCCGGGCTGTGTCTGCGCTGCTCGCCGTACGTCAACGGCGGCTTGGGCATGGTCGTGCTCGAGGCCACCAGCGGCATGAATCTGCCGTTGAAGGTCGGGCCGATGCTTTCGCTGGCCGACATCGCCGTGGTGACGAAAATCGACCGCGTGTCGCAGGCCGAGCGCGAGGTGTTTCGGGCGCGCGTTCAGGATGTGGCCCCGCAGGTGCGCATCCGCGAGGTCAACGCGCTGCACGGGATCGGCATCGATCCGTTGGTGGCCGAGGCGCTGGCCGGGCCCGAGGTGGACGGCCAACTTGCGTTGCGAGGCAATCCGCCGGTCGGCACATGCACGATCTGCGTCGGCAAGAAGGACATCGGCTGGCAGTCGCACTTCGGCGTGGTGCGGTCGTTGGAGAACCAAGTGTTTTATCGCGGAGAGTAAGCGGCGAGGGGTTGGGCGAAAGTCCAAAAATCCAGAAAGGATGCGTCGATGGAAGCGATGGACGTTGCGTTGCCGGGGTTGAATTGCGGATTGTGCGGGTCGCGGACGTGCGAGGAGTTTCGCGTGAAGCTGGCCGCTTCGCCGGATTTGATCCGCCGTTGCATTCATTTGTCGAAAGACCGCGTGGGGCAGGGATCCGAGTCGTTTGCGTCGCCGACGTCGGAGGGCTGCGCGACGTGCGGGGGCGGTTGCGGCGCGGCGGCCCAGGACCTCAAGATTTTCGCCCGATCGGAGCGGCCGACGACGGCGCCCACGTGGCGCGACAGCCTGGGCCGGGAAATCGATTTTTATCTGGAGCATTTTCCCGAAGATCCGGGACCGCGGGAAATCATCATTCCGCACAATCCGATGATTACACGGGAAATGGACGTCCAGGTGGGCGACGTGCTGATCGGCCGGCCCTTGGGCATGTCGTGCGGTTGTCCGATCACACATTGCGGCGTGGCCACCAACGTCGATCCGCGGACCGGCGTGATCGTCTGGTGCGTAACCGGTCCGCTTGGCCCCCGGCAGAAGGGTTATAAAGATTTGGGCTATTATATCGCCGAAGGCTACGAAGGATTGGTCCAGGATACGCAACGAGAATTGAAAATCGGCATGCGATACTTCTTCCAACCGCGGATGTGCATGTTACAATGGCGGCACAGCGGATTGATCAACTATCTCAACCGCAACGCCGACCATTGGCAGGTGCGGCTCGAAGGGTTGTGGATCGGATGAAGCAACGGAGGTGGAGTAGCGGATTAGGGATTGAAAGACGGTCGGATTGCATCGTTTTTCAATGGCTAATTCCTAACTCCTAATCCCTAATCCCTCTCATGCAATTTCACTTAAAACAGCGCAGCGTCTTGCCCGGTTTCGGATTGACCATGGGCATGACGCTGCTCTATTTGAGCCTTTTGGTGTTGTTGCCGTTGGCCGGATTGGCGGTCAAGTCGGCTGCGATTCCTTGGGCCGAGTTCTACGATGTGGTGACCGACCCCCGGGCCGTCGATTCGTACAAATTGACGTTCGGAGCGTCGCTGATCGGCGCGTCGGTCAACGCGGTGTTTGGGCTGATCGTGGCCTGGGTGTTGGTCCGCTATCCGTTTCCCGGGCGCAACCTGCTCGACGCGATGGTCGATTTGCCGTTTGCGATGCCGACGGCGGTTTCGGGCATCGCGTTGACGACGATTTACGCCGAAAACGGCTGGATCGGCCGCTGGCTGCACGAATGGTTCGGCTTGAAGGTGGCCTACACGCCGTTGGGCGTCATGGTGGCGTTGACGTTCATCGGGTTGCCGTTCGTGGTCCGCACGCTGCAACCGGCGTTGGAGGATTTGGACCGCGAGGTGGAGGAGTCGGCGGCCAGCTTGGGCGCCAGTCGTTGGCAGACGTTTCGCCGCGTCATCTTTCCGACGATTTTGCCTTCGCTTTTGACGGGGTTTGCGCTGGCGTTCGCCCGGGCGCTGGGCGAATACGGCTCGGTGGTGTTCATCGCCGGAACGGGCCGCAACGTGGAGATCGTGTCGTTGTTGATTATGACGAAGCTCGAACAGTTCGACTACGTCGAAGCGGCGGCCATCGCCGTGGTGGCGCTGTCGGCGTCGTTCGCCGTGTTGTTGTTCATCAATATCCTGCAATGGTGGAGCCGGCGTTACGCCGTGTCTTGACGCCTATGGCCGCGCCACGGAACGAAACGACGACGGAGCCCCGATGCGTCCGCTGGTTGCTGATCGGCACGGCGCTGGCGTTTTTGGGGCTTTTCTTGTTTCTGCCGCTGGTTGTGGTGTTCGCCGAGGCGTTTGGCAAGGGGTGGGTGGCGTATTGCGCGGCGCTTTCGGAGTCCAACGCGCGGTCGGCCATCTTGTTGACGGTTTTCGTCGCGCTGATCGCAGTGCCGATCAACACGCTGTTCGGCGTGATCGCGGCCTGGGCCATCGCCAAGTTCCAATTTGTGGGCAAAAGCGTTTTGATCACGTTGATCGACCTGCCGTACAGCGTGTCGCCGGTGATTGCGGGCATGGTGTTTGTGCTGCTGTTCGGATTGCAGGGCTGGTTTGGGCCGTGGCTCGATGCGCGAGGCATTCACGTGATTTTTTCGACGACCGGCATCGTGCTGGCCACGTTGTTCGTCACGTTTCCGTTCGTTGCGCGCGAGTTGATTCCTTTGATGCAGTCGCAAGGGACCGAGGAGGAAGAGGCGGCGCGTGTGTTGGGCGCGGGTTGGTGGCAGATTTTTCGGCGCGTGACGCTGCCGAACATCAAGTGGGGACTGCTGTACGGCGTGATTTTGTGCAACGCTCGGGCGATGGGTGAGTTCGGTGCGGTGTCGGTCGTGTCGGGCAAGATTCGCGGCGAGACGAACACGATGCCGCTGTACGTCGAGATGCTTTACAACGAGTACAATGCGACGGCGGCCTTCGCGGTGGCGTCGCTCTTGGCGTTGTTGGCGCTGCTGACGCTGGCGTTGAAGTCGATTTTGCAGTGGAAAACGGGCGAGCAGGCCGTTGCGGAGGAGTTGGGATACGCGGGGGATTGATTCATGGGCATTGAAGTCCGCAACATCACTAAAACTTTCGGGACATTCACCGCGTTGGACGACGTGAGTCTGAGCGTCGCCACCGGCGAGCTGGTCGCGCTGTTGGGGCCTTCGGGCTCGGGCAAGACGACGTTGCTGAGGATTATTGCAGGCCTGGAGCAGCCCAACGCCGGCAGCGGCGAGATTTTCTTTCAAGATGAAAACGTCGCCCATCGGGCCGTCGGCAGCCGCAAGGTCGGGTTCGTGTTTCAGCATTACGCGCTGTTTCGGCACATGACGGTGTTCGAGAACGTGGCCTTTGGGTTGCGCGTGCGTCCGCGGTCGGTGCGTCCGGGCCGCAATCTGCTGAAGTACAAAGTGCTGCGGCTGTTGAAGCTGGTGCAGTTGGAGAGCATGGCCCATCGATATCCGCATCAGTTGTCGGGCGGGCAGCGTCAACGCGTGGCGTTGGCCCGGGCGCTGGCGATCGAGCCGAAGGTGTTGCTGTTGGACGAGCCGTTTGGGGCGCTCGACGCCCGGGTGCGGCAGGAGTTGCGCCAATGGCTGCGACGGCTGCACGACGACATCCATCTGACCAGCGTTTTTGTTACGCACGATCAGGACGAGGCGTTGGAGTTGGCCGATCGCGTGCTGGTGATGAACGAGGGCCGCATCGAGCAGATCGGCACCCCGGACGAAGTGTTTCATCATCCGAAGACCGAGTTTGTCGTGAAGTTTTTGGGGCAGGTGAACTTTTTCCACGGGCGGTTGGACGGCGGCAAGGTGCATTTTTCGACGCTGGCGTGGGAGTCGCCCGAGCATGCCGGCGCGGTGTCGCAACCGGCCCACGTGTTCATCCGACCGCACGAGCTGGACGTGGACGTGCAAAACGACGGGCATCCCTCGCTGAAGGCGACCGTCCGCCGCATCCACTCGGCCGGCCCGAACGTCCGGCTTGAACTGATCGCTCAGTCGGGCGAGCGAATCTTCGCTGAAATGAGCCAGGATCGTTATCGTTCGCTGCACATCAGCGCCGGCAGCACGGTCTACGTGACGCCGCGCGACGTGAAAGTGTTTGCCGACAAATCTTGAGAGGGATTTTGGTTTTGGTTTTACGCTCTAGATTGCGTTTCATCGGCGTATAGCGAGTGCTATTGCATCAGAACCCCAGCACGTCGCTCATGGCGTAGAGGCCCGGCTTGCGGTCGGCCAAAAACTTCGCGGCGGTCAACGCGCCGATGGCGTAGCAATCGCGATTGCTGGCCCGGACGGTCAATTCGATCGTCTCGCCCAACATGCCGAACAGAATGCTGTGCTCGCCGGGGTTGTCGCCGATCCGAATGGCGTGGTAGCCAATTTCGTCGTGCGGACGCTTGCCGGGCCGGCCTTGGCGACCGTGCCGGGCGGCGGTTTGTCCCATCGCCGCGGCGACGATCTGGCCGAATTTCAGCGCCGTGCCGCTTGGGGCGTCTTCCTTGAAACGATGATGACGCTCTAGAATCTCGACGTCGGCGTCGCGGTCTTTCAAGGCGCGGGCGGCGATCTCGGTCAGCTTCATCGTCAGATTGACGGCCAGGCTCATGCTCGGCGACCACACAAGCGGAATCTCTTGAGCCGCGGTTCGGACTTTTTCGAGTTGCGATTCGCTCAGGCCCGTGGTGGCGACGACCAGCGGCGTCTTTTTCCGGAGGCAGGTTTCCACAATCGCCTCGGAAGCGGCGGGCACCGAGAAATCGATCACCACGTCGACCGGCACGTCAAAACCGGCTGAAATCGACACGCCGATCGGACCGATTCCGGCCATCGCGCCGGCGTCTTGGCCGAGCCGCGGATGCGAGGGCGAATCGACGGCCGCGACGATCGACAACTCGGGATCGGCGGAACCCAGCGCGATAAGCCGCTGGCCCATCCGGCCGGCCGCTCCATGAATGGCGATGCGTAAGGACATTTTTCTTGGGGGGAAGATTTTGGAGTTTTAGTGGTCGTGGGTGTTGATCGCCTCGATGATTTTGTCGAGGTTGTTGGGCACGGCGACCGGATGGTTGGCGAACTGCGTAGTTTCGACGCCACGGCTGCCCAAGACCTCCTCGAACTTTTTGGGATCTCCGGAGTGATAGGCGACCGTGGCGGTCGGATCCTTGAGCTGGTGGCCCGTCAAGATGCAGACGACGCGGTCGTCGGAGGCGATGAGTCCCTCGGCGGCCAGTTTCTTCGCGCCGGCGACGCTGGCGGCGCTGGCCGGTTCGCAGCCCATGCCGCCGGCGCCCACTTGGGCCTTCGCGTCGAGAATCTCTTGGTCGGTCACTTCGCGGACGACGCCGTCGCACCACTCGAGGGCCCGGATGCACTTGGTCAGATTGACCGGGCGGTTGATTTCGATGGCGCTGGCCAGCGTCGATGCCCGCTCGTGCTTGGCGTTCATCTCGGCGAAATAGGCGTCGGACACGTCGAGGTTCGGGCGTCCGGCGTTCCATCGTAGGCCGCGATGCTCGACCAATTCATAGAGCGTGTTGGCGCCGGCCGCGTTGATGACGGCCAGACGCGGGATACGATCGATCAGGCCCAGCTCATGCAACTCGTGAAACGCTTTGCCGAAGGCGCTCGAATTGCCGAGGTTGCCGCCGGGGACGACGATCCAATCGGGCGGCTGCCAACCCAAGGCTTCGAGCACGCGGAACATGATCGTCTTTTGGCCTTCGAGCCGGAATGGGTTGACGCTGTTGACCAGATAGATGCCCAGTTCGCGGCTCACCTCTTGGACGCGGGCCATGGCGTCGTCGAAATCGCCGGCGATCTGGACGGTCAGCGCGCCGTAGTCGAGGGCTTGGGACAGTTTGCCGTAGGAAATCTTGCCGGAGCCGATGAAGATGACCGCCTTCATCAGCCGGGTGACCGAGCAGTACAAGGCCAGTGAGGCGCTGGTGTTGCCGGTCGAGGCGCAGGCCGCGCGACGGGCGCCGACCATGCGGGCGTGGCTAAACGCCGCCGACATGCCGTTGTCCTTGAAGCTGCCCGAGGGATTCATGCCCTCGTATTGCAGATAGAGCCGACCGGGCGTGATGCCGACGTAGCGGGCGACGCCCTCGGAAGGGTGCAGCAGCGTTTGGCCCTCGCCGACCGTGACGCATTGCCGCAACGGGGCGAAAGGCAACAAGTCATGGAACCGCCAGACGCCGCTGAAGCAGTATGGATCGTTGCGGCGGGCCCATTTTTGCTCGAAATCGGACAACTCGCCCGGCACGCGCAGCCGGTCCCACTCGTAGGCCACGTCCAACAGATTGCCGCAACGCGGACAAGCGACGCGGACTTCGTCGACGGCGAACGTGGCTCGGCAGGCGGGCGAGATGCACTGTTGATAAACGGGGGTGCTGGTAGGAATGATCGGCGCCTTCCAGGAAAGAAACGAAGGAAAGAACAGACAACGGAACTTTCAATCTAAAGGATATCGTGGAAAAACGAAAGTGCGACGGCTTGGGATTCCGCTCGATTGCGGGAGGTTCGTTCCCTCCGAAAAATTGGACGAAAACACGGCGTAAATACCCCACGAGATGGTGGTGGTCGTTTGCTTCGTTGGTTGTTAAGCGGTTTGACAATCGGTTCGGGCTTTTCTACAATGAGAGGTCTGTGGAGATCGAGAACGGCCTGCACTGGGGGACTTTCAAATGGAAAAGGCGGTCAAAAACCCGGAACTGGCGTCTTACAAGGAACGGCTGCTGTTGCTGCGTGCGCGGCTTCGCGGCGATGTGAATCGGATGGCCGATTCGGCGCTGCGCAAAAGCCGCTCGGAGGCCAACGGGGATCTGTCGAGCATGCCGATCCACATGGCCGACATCGGCAGCGACAATTTCGAACAGGAGTTCACGCTGAGTCTGATGGAAAACGACGGCGGGACGCTGTCCGCGATCGAGGCTTCGCTGGAGCGCATCGAGGAGGGCACCTATGGGCTGTGCGAGGAGTGCGGGGTCAAAATTCCCAAAAGCCGCCTGAACGCCATCCCCTATGCGACGCTGTGCGTGCGATGCGCTCAGCAACAGGAGCGACGGCCTTGAAACAGCCGGTTCCGTTTAGCCGGTATCTCGTTTTTTTTGCCTTGGCTGGGGCGGTCTTTGCGCTCGATCTGGCGACGAAGCGGTGGATTTTCGACCGGCTGTCGTGGCACGAAATCTGGTGGCTTTGGGACGGCAAGTTCGGGTTTCAGCTTAGCCTGAACGAAGGCGCGCTGACCGGCATCGGGTGGGGATTGTGGCCGCTGTTTGCCGCGTTGTCGGTCGGAGCGGCCGTGGCCATTCTGATTTGGCTGTTCGCCGTCGGCGCAGCCCGCGATTGGCTGTTGAACTGTGCGTTGGCACTGATCATGGGCGGCATTCTCGGCAATCTGTACGATCGGCTTGGACTGCCGGGACTGATCTGGCCCGAAGGTGTTTCCGGCCACACGGCGGGCACAACGATTCACGCGGTGCGGGATTTTGTGCTGATGGCGGCCGGCTCGTGGCACTGGCCGAACTACAATCTGGCCGACAGCGCACTGGTCTGCGGGGCGGGCCTGTTGGTCTGCCACGCGTTGTTCGCCAAAACCGGCGGCGAAGAACCGGTCGCGGACGAACCGTCGGCCGGGTCGGACTCTTGACGGCGTTTAGACCTTTGGTGTACGCTGCCGATTCGGTCCCTCGGGTTGGAGATTTACGCTCATGCTGCGTCCTGAAGAGCTACCATCGCGCTTGGCTTTGGCCGTGGCCGCTGCGCAGGAGGCGGGCCGTTTGACATTGGAGTACTTTCGTCGCGACGATCTGGAGGTCGAGCGCAAAGGCGACAATACGCCGGTCACCGCCGCCGATCGCGGCGCCGAACAACTGTTGCGGCGACGCATCGCTGAGGCTTTTCCGGACGACGGCATCTTGGGCGAGGAGTTTCCCGACCAGCAGCCGGGCAAGAGCGGCTTTCGGTGGATTGTCGATCCGATCGACGGCACGAAATCGTTCATCCACGGCGTTCCGTTGTACACGAATCTGGTGGCTGTGGAGTTCGAGGGGCGGAGCGTCGTCGGGGTGATCAACGCGCCGGCCACCGGCGAATGCGTCTATGCCGCCCGGGGCTTGGGGGCTTGGCAACTCCACGACGGGCTGCCGCCGCGACCGGCCCACGTGTCACGATGCGCCGCGCTTTCGGAATCGCTGTTTGTGACCAGCGAGGTGTTGAGCTTCGACAAAACCCGTCGCCGCGCGGCTTACGATCGGATGCAGACGGCCGCCCGATTGACGCGCACTTGGGGCGACGCCTATGGGTACATGATGGTCGCCACGGGCCGGGCCGAAGTGATGATCGATCCGATCGTGGCCATCTGGGACGTCGCGCCGATGCCGCCGATTCTCGAAGAGGCCGGCGGGACGATGACCGACTGGACCGGACGGCCGACGCATCTGGCCGGCGAGGGCGTGGCCACCAACGGATTGGTGCTCGACGAAGTGCTCAAGCAGCTCAAGTAGCGCAGGGGACTTGGGCGGGTCGCTCTTATTCGACCGCGTCGGGGCGAGCGATTTTGAAGTCTTGCCGCAGCGCGACGTCGAAATCGTAGGCGTCGTCGAAATCGTCGCGGGTGTCGGAGGGCGTTTTGCGCATCATGCCGATGCGGATCAGATTGTAGACCATTTCGCCGAAATCGCCCGTGCGATGGATGCCCCAGTTATTCAACACCGTTTTGGCCATATAGCCGTATTGTTCGAGGGCGAATTGGCGAATCGCCTCGCACAGTTCTTGGCCGGTCACGTGGTGCTCGGGCGAGGACTCCTCCGGCGGGTCGGCCTCGGATTCGGTCGGGCTCGGCTGGCCCAGGTGCAGCGATTCTTGGGCGTACTTCAAGGCCTCGAACAAAAACACGTAGGCGTCCAGCGGATAACGGGAATCCTCTTGGAGCAGCTTGGCGATCGGATGAGCGGGGTCGAGCATCGGCACGGCAGTCTCGAAAAATATCTTGAAAACAGGGGAAAATCGAAAACAACGCAACGGCCAAAAGGTTCGCGCTGGTCGGCGCGGCGGCTCGATTATGCGGGGGCGTCGGGCGGTTCGTCCTCCTCCTCCGAGGCTTCGGCGGCGGGTTCTTCCGAGACGGCGTTTTTGCGGGCCGCTTTTTGCAGTTGTTCGTAGGTTTCGTACTCGTAGCGAAGGCAGCACTTCAACCGCCCGCACCGGCCCGAAATCTTCGTCGGATCGAGCGTGGCCTTTTGCAGTTTCGCCATGCGCATCGAGACCGGCGGCATTTGGACCAGGTGGGTGTTGCAGCAGACCGGGCAACCGCAGTCGCCGTAGTCGGCCAGCAGTTTGGCCTCGTCGCGCACGCCGATCTGCCGCATCTCGATCCGCGTTTGGAACTCGCCGGCCAGCACGCGGACCAATTCGCGGAAGTCGACGCGGTTCTCGGCCAGGTAGTAAATGACGATTCGCTCGCCGCCAAACACGTGCTCGGCCGCGACCAACTGCATTTTCAGACCGAGGCGCTCGATGTGCTGCTTGCACGTCTCGATTTCCTGCTGGGTCTGCTGCTGCATGCGGGCCAGCTCGTGCCGGTCGTCGGCGGTCATCTCGCGGAGGATCTGGCCCGAGGCGGCGTCCTTCAGCCGGGCAGTCGTTTCGGGCGTGGCTTCGCAAAGCACCTCGCCGACCTCCAGGCCGCGATCGGTCCGCGCGATCACTTTGGCGCTGCGGCGATATTCTCGGCCGCCGGCGGACGAAAGCACGCCGAGGACCCGCATCGCTCCGTAACGGACGACATAATTGGCCATGGTTGATCGGTGTTCGGATGGAAAACGCGCTGCCCGAGGATCCGGCCTGCCGTTGAACGGTCCGACGGCGTTCCCCCCGAGTTTTGGCTACCCTCTTCAGTTTACCCGAAACGAAGCGAAGACGTTAGGAGGGGGCCGACGTCAATGTAGGTAATCGGCGTCGATGCTGTACGGGATTCGGCTGGGGTCGGTCGGATCGATTTGGAACCGGCCGCCGACGCCAATTTGCCGGGTCGTGAACGTCGTCTCCAGATCGCCTTGCAACACGACGCGGATCATCTCCGTCGGCTTGGGGTTGGGAATGCAAAACGGGCATTCGCCGTTCAACGGCACCAGCACGAACTCCTTGATGCCGGTTTGGCGTCGACCGGGCCGCATAAAACCCTTTAAATAGACCTTTTTTTCCTTAAAGGCCTGCGCCGATTCGGGGATGGACTCCGTCGGGGTGTTGGGATCGGGCTGGAGCTTTTCGTAAGTGATCCATTCGTAACCGTAGGGGATGTCGCGGGTTTTGTTGAACGTCAGCCAACCGTAGCCGAACAGCCAGAAGCCTAGCGACAGCCCCATGCCGATCTGCGCGACGAGCCGACCGGTCCAGACGTCGGGCGATTGGCGGATTTTTTGCAGGGCGCGCCAGCCGCACCACGCGCCGGCCGCCGGTACGACGATCCAGAACCAGGAAAACCAAAATACCAAAACCGGCATCGACAGCGCGCCGACCACCACGCTCATGACCGCCCAGGGACACATGGCGCGATAGGGCGTTGCGTCGTCGAAATCGGATGGTTGGTAGGTCGACATCATTTTATGGGATGCGGACGGTCAACGCCCAATGGCAGGCGGCGTTTTCGGAAATTCTCTTCCAAGGTTTGCAATCTTTCCGTGCATCGTCAAGGGGTGGTAATCAGCGACTTGGCCACGTCGGTTCGGTAGGCGGACATCGCCGGCAGGAATCCGACGGTGGACGCCAACACGACCAGGCCTGGCACCAAAACCAGTTCGATCCACTGGAACTGCAACAGTCCGACGACCACGCCGGTCCATTCGGCGATTTTCGGCGAGCAGAGCCACGTGACGCCGTGCCCGACCAGCAACCCGAACGCCCCGCCCAGGAGCGACAGCAAGATGGACTCCAGGAGGATCGTGACCATGACGGTCCAGCGGCTGGCGCCCAGGGCCCGCATGACGGCGATCTCGTGCCGTCGGTCGCTCATCGAGTTATAAATGCTGACCATGATGCCGATGCCGGCCTCGACGACCGTCAACACGGCCATGCCCAGCAGGATCCATTGCAGCTTGCCGACGACGCCCTCGAACAGGTCGGCGATCACGCGGGCCGGGACGACGGCCTGAGCGATGGGACCGTCGTTGATCCGTCGGGCGACCACGTCGGCGCGGCCGGGCGGCGTTTCACGGATGCAGACCAGCACGGCCGTGATTTGTCGGTCGTGGTCGTGATGGGCGTGTTCCGCGTGCTTTGGATCGCCTTTCTCCGCCTTTTCAGGTTCGGCGGATTCTTCTTCGGCGGCGTGAATGTCGTAAAAACCCTGCATGTTGACGAACAGGGCGCGATCGACCGGCGTGCTTGTGGGCGCCAAAATGCCGACGACCGTGAAGGTTTCTTTGTGGACCTCGCCGCCCTCGCTGCCGCCGTGAACGGCTCGGAACGTGTCGCCGACCTTCAACGATGCCCGGACGGCGACCGTGGCGCCGACGACCGCCTCGAACGGCTGATCGGCCTTGAAGTTTCGGCCCGCGGTGAACTCGTAGGAACGCTCGCCGCGATATTTCAATTCGGAAAACATCTCGGGCACGGTGCCGATCACTCGAAAGCCCGAGTAGGTGTGGCCCATGCAAACCGGCACGGCCGTCTCGACGTCGGCGGCATATTTGCCTTCAGTCAACTCTTCATAAAAACTGTACGGGATGTTGCCGACCGGCTGGCTCAGATAAAAAACCGTGTTTAGCACGAGTTGTTCGCGGCCGCCTTTGGCTCCGATGATCAGATCGTAGCCCTCGCCGCCGCGGTGGAACGATTGGTAGACGACGCCGTAGACGACCAACACGCCGACCACCAACGCAACGCCCAGGGCCATCGACAGCACGGTGAGCGTCGAAACCAAGGAGCGTTGTCGGATGCTTCGCCAAGCGACTTTCCAGAGACTCATGACTAAGGAACTGGGGGTTGGGGACTGGGGGGCTGGAAAAAAACGCTTAGGCCTCGGCGTCTTCCGGCGACGCGATCACGCCGGGCGTCACCCGGTTGATTTTCTCCAAATGGTCGACCCGGGCGAACTGGGAGGCGACGTCGTCCGAGTGCGTCACGATGATCAGCGCGACGTTTTCCTCGCGGCAGGTGTCGCGGATCAGGTCGAGGATTTGCTGTTGGTGGCCGGCGTCGACGTTGGCCGTCGGTTCGTCGGCCAGCAGCAGATGCGGCTTGTTGGCCAGCGCCCGGGCGACCGCCACGCGCTGTTGCTCGCCGACGGAAAGCTGCTCGGGCCGATGCGTCATGCGATGGCTCAGCCCGACGCGCGTCAGCAGTTGCCGAGCGCGATTTTTGTCGGGCCGCCCCCGGGCGAAACGCATCGACAGCAGCACGTTTTCCAAGGCGGTGAACGCCGCCAGCAGGTTGAACGTCTGAAACACGTAGCCGATCCGCTCGGCGCGGAACCGGTCGCGCTCGGCCTCGGGCATCAGCGTGATGTCCCAATCGTCGATCCGCACTTTGCCGGAATCGGGCCGACTGATGCCCGCGATGACGTGCAGCAGCGTCGTCTTGCCGCAACCGCTGCGGCCGACCATGCCGATCTGCTCGCCGGCGGCCACCCGGAACTCGGGGATGTCGAGCACCGGCAACGGGCTGCCGTCCGGTTGGACAAACGTTTTCTTGATGTCTTTGAGGTACAACATCGATAGGGAATCCTAAAACTCCATTATACCATATGGCAGGCACAGGGGCGAGAGTCGGGGGGCGAGAGACGCCTTATCTCCGCATCATCTGCCGCCGGATGTCGCGGTTGACTTGGGCTTTTTTCATGGCTTCGCGTTTGTCGTGACGCTGTTTGCCGCGACAGATGCCCAGCACCACTTTGGCCAGTCCGCGCTGGAAGTGCATCTCCAACGGGACCAACGTCAATCCTTTTTCATAGGCCCGATGGGCGAACCGCTTGATCTCGCCGCGATGGAGCAGCAGTTTGCGCGAGCGGCGCGGCGTGTGGTTGAAGCGATTTGCCTCGACGTATTCGGCGATATCGCAACCGATCAGCCACACCTCGTTGCCCTTGAGCCGGGCGTAGGCCTCTTCCAACGAGACCCGGCCCGCGCGCAGACTTTTCACCTCGCTGCCAACCAACATGATGCCGCACTCGAGTGTGTCGAGCACGAGATAGTTGTGTCGGGCCTTGCGGTTCTGCGTGATGATGCGGTCGTTGGGGCTGGTCGAGGCCGCCGCCTTGTTTTTGCCGGACTTGCTCATAGCCTTTGTAATTTCCCTTGTGGTGGGCGGTTGTCGCAATCCCTCTTTTGGTGTAGGATGGCCTTTTTGTTGCGGAATGGTTTTTCCACCGTTTGCGATCGTTCGTAAAAATGTCGTCGTTGCCCCCCCTCGTCCCTCGTTCTGCAGTTCCGATTTCGCTTCCGCGTTGGCTGAAACGCAACGTGCCGAAAGGCAACGCGAACCATTTTACGGCGCGGCTGATCGACCGATGGCGGTTGCAGACGGTTTGCGATCATGCGAAATGCCCGAATCGGATGGAGTGTTATTCGCGGAAGACGGCGACATTTTTGATTTTGGGCGATGTCTGCACGCGGGGCTGCCGGTTTTGCGGCGTGACCCACGGCGCGCCGGCGGCGGTCGATCCGGACGAGCCGCGCCGCGTGGCTGAGGCGGCCCGTGAATTGGGGCTCAGGCATGTGGTGCTGACCTGCGTGACGCGCGACGATTTGCCGGACGGCGGCGCGGAACATTTCGCGAGGACGATCTGCGCCGTGCGCGAGGCGACCAGGGCGACGATCGAAGTGCTGCCGTCTGATTTCGGCGGCGATCGGGCGGCGGTCGATCGGTTGTTGGACGCGGCGCCGGACGTCTACAATCACAACACCGAGACGGTGCCGAGGCTTTTTGCGTCGGTCCGCAACGCGAAGGTGAACTATCGTTGGACGTTGGAGATGTTTCGACACATTCGCAGCCGTCGAGCGGATTTGCCGCTGAAAACCGGGCTGATGCTCGGTCTGGGCGAGACGGTCGACGAGTTGCTCGACACGCTGGCCGAGTTGTTCGAGGCCGGTTGCCGGTGGCTGACGCTGGGGCAATATCTGCGGCCATCGCTTGCGCAGACGCCGGTCGTGCGTTACGTTCCGCCGGAAGAGTTCGATCGGTTGGGGGCGTTGGCTCGCCGGATCGGATTTGAGCGCGTGGCGTCGGGGCCGTTCGTGCGATCGAGCTATCATGCCGGAGAGATGGTGGGCGGCCATGATTGAGTTGGAATCGCATTCGGAGGGACTGATCTTGTCGGTGCGAGCCCTGCCTGGCGCGCGACGCAATCAGTTGCGCGGCGAGCAAGACGGCGCATTGAAAGTGTGCGTGACGCAATCGCCCGAGAAGGGCAAGGCCACGCGGGCCGTGGTGGAGCTGTTGTGCAAAACCCTGCGATTGAAGAAATCGCAGATTGAATTGGTGGCCGGCGAGACGTCGCGTCAGAAGCGATTTTTGGTGCGGGGTCTGAGTCGTGACGAATTGGCTGCCCGGTTGTCGGCGGTCGAGATCGAGTGAATGGGGGCGGTTTTTTGACGAATTCTCGTCCGTTTCGTCGCAATCGTCGAGCGAGTGAGCGGGGGGCGACGGCGCATCGGGGCCGCGGGGATATGCTACAATTAGAGTAAACGCTCGTGGCGTTGGGCCCGTTTGAGGTACGGCGATGGTTGCGCGCGAGACAGTAGGCCGATCGATGGAGATCCTCCTGGTCGAAGACGATCTGGAGGACGCCGGGCTGACCATTGACGCCTTGCGGCAGGGCGAGGTCCCGTGTCGGATCAGCTTGGTCCGCGACGGCGAAGAGGCGATGGAGTTTTTGCTGCACGAGGGGAAATACCGTCGCGCGCCGCAGCCCGACTTGATTCTGCTGGACATCAATCTGCCGAAGAAGAGCGGGCGGGAAGTGCTTGCGGAGGTGCGAGGGAACGAACGGCTGGCCCGGGTGCCGGTCGTCGTGTTGACCAGTTCGCGGACGCACCAGCAAATTCTACAGGCCGAGGGACTGTTCGTCGAAAGCTATCTGACGAAGCCGGTCGATTTGCCGCAGTTTGAAAGCGTGGTCAAATCGCTGCGGAAATACATGCTTTCGGACGTCATTCTGCCGCAGTGAGGCGGGGAACGTCTTACTGGCCGTAGCCCGGATAGTAATTGCCGTAGTTCATGTAATACTGCGGCGTGCCGACGCCCTGCAGGGTCCGGTTCTGCTGATTCAGATTTTGCAGGTTGATGCCCTGGGTGCGCGTGCTGTTCTGCAATCCGCGGATGTCGCTGCCGAACCGTTGATTGAGGAATCGCTGATCGCTCTCGGGACGGACCAGCGTTGAGTAATTGTCGACCGTTCCCCCACTGTCTCGGCGGAAGAGGTTCATGTAAGGGCTGACCCCGGAAGGGGCGCGGTAACCGGCGAACGCTTTTTCTTGGGACGTGGTTGCTTGCGACACGGCGGCGCTGGGCGGAACCATGTAAGCGGCAGTTCCGCTTTGGGCGGGTCGAGGAGCGCTGAACGGAGAGCCTTGGCCGCTAAAAGAACTTGGGCGAAAACCGCCGCCATCGGATAGGCTGCGACGTTCCGTTGGAGCCATCGGTGCGCGTTGACCCAACGTTGGATTGGAATAATTGCTCGTTGGGGCCGTCGGCTGGTTGGTCATGGCGTCGCTCGGCAGCGATTCCGTTGGAGCGGAGGGTATGAAAGCTTGGGATTGCCTCTGCTGCGAACGCATGCCGCCGGCGGCATCCATCTGCGTGCGACCTTGTGGACTGGCCATGTTGGCGGCCGGTCGTCCTTGCTCACGAGGCGGCATCAAGGCGGGCGACGGAGCCTGCTGTTGGGATTGCTGCTGTTGAGATTGCTGCTGTTGTTGCGGCGCTGTCGAGTTCTTATCGTCTTCGGCCGGCAGATCAAGAACCCAGCCGCCCAACAACATCGTTCCAATGGCGATCGTGAGACACATGGCCAATACTCCGCATTTTTTCGAGCCGACTTCAAAATCTCTCGGCGCCGCGACGCTTTTTTACCACCAAGGGTCCATGGATTCTTCGGACCTAGGCTCGGGAGTCGAGTGAAACGGATCTCACAGCGCCCTCCATGATTTTACGCCCGTCCGACCATTTCGGCAACACAAAAGACGACGTCTTGGGAGTCCCCTCGATGGAGTTGTCGGCGACACACGGCGTCAATAACCGGATCGAGTCCTGTTGTAATTTCGGCCCATGGTTTGGAAGGTTCGGGTGGTGGAGGCGCCCAACGAACCAAGACCCAACAACCGCTCGATCGGCATGGTCAGCTTCGCCAGGTAGTTGTTGAACGCCGACACGTTGTCTTCCGCAATAAACACCCGGTCGCCCGGCAGAATTTGATAGTTCGTCGCCGCCAAACCACCGCGAGCGACCGCGTCATAATCCACCGGCAAGATTTGCTCACAGCCCACTCCACCGGGTGCAGGCCGCGCGATCCAGATCTGCGTGCTCGACACCTGCGACAATCCGTTGACCATGCTCAAAGCATCCAACACCGTATCGTTGCCGGTGATCGGCACCCGGCGAATATTGTCGCCCAGGCCGGCTCCTTCGGTGATGACGTAGTACACTTTACTGTTGTAAGCAATGACGTCCACCGTGGCGTCCGGCGAGTCGAAATATTGCGACATATGCTTGCGCAACGCCTCGCGGATTTCGGTGACCGTCATGCCGGCCACGCGCAATTGACCGTATTGACGCAGATTGATCGTGCCATCCGGCGCGATGAGATACTGGCCGGTCAACGGTTGCGTACCGGCGGTTTTCGCCAACTGGACCGAGACGTCCGGTTTGGCGAGCATTTCCTGCAACTTTCGGGTGATGGCTTCGGTGGCCTCGTCGATGGTCATACCGACCACGCGAACCCGCCCGTAGGCCGGACCGAGCGTAACCACGCCTTCGCCCTCGACCAAGAAAAATCCTTCGATCGGTTGATCGGGGATGGGATTCAACACGCGGATTTGCAAAACGTCGTAGATGTCGATGCGATAGGGCGGCAACGGCACCAACTTGAGCATCTCGATTTGCAGCATATCCGGCGGCTCGACGCGGTAGCTGGGCAGCGAGATCTTGGCCAACTCCCGGGGCGGCTCCATGGCCGGCGGCACGGGTTTCTGGAGGGGGTCTTGGTAGTAGTCGACTGCATGACAGCCGGTCAGCGCGAGCCATAGCCCAACGCAGACGCCAAGCCGCAGAGAAGAAGGAAAGGCTGCCATGAGATTATTGCCGTAGAGGTGTTAAGATGGGTTATTTTGTTGTTCTGCGCAAGCAGACATTAAAGTCTTCCCAAACAACGCCGTCGAAATAATCGGCAAAGCCAGAACGAGACTTTGCCCCGATTTTTAGAAATAGGGAGAAAAACGAAAGTTTGACGGGTCGTTACATGTTCGCAGGATTGTCTAGTTGACATTGACCCGGTCGCCTGTTTCACTACAATGCCTCAACCCCCAATGTGTACCGTCCGCGCGCTTGTTTGCCTGAGAAAATCCCCCATGAAAGAACCAGCCTCCCAATCGACGAACACCAGCGAAGCCGCCCTTGAAGCCGCCAGGCGCGATAAGATGCGCAAGATGCAAGAAATGGGAGTCGACCCTTGGGGTGCCCGTTTCGATGGAAATCAGGCGATCGGCGCCATTCGGGCGTTGGAAAACGAGATTACGGTTGAATCGGCGGGCGATTGTCCGACGGGACAACCTCCGGAGCAGCATGGGCCGAAGGTTCGGGCGGCCGGCCGGATTGTCTTGCGTCGGCCGTCGGGCAAGGTCCATTGGCTTCAGTTGCGCGATTGGACCGGCACGGTTCAGGTCATGATCGGCAAGAGTCAGGTGGGCGACGAGGCCTTTGCGTTGGCCCAGTGTTTCGATCTGGGCGACCTCGTTGGGGTGGACGGCGAGCTGAAACGCACGCGGACCGGCGAGTTGACCATTTTTGCCGAGCGGCTGACGTTTTTGACGAAATCGCTGGCCACGCCGCCGGAAAAGCACAAGGGATTGAACGATCCCGAGCTTCGGCAGCGGATGCGTTATCTCGATTTGATCCACACGGACGGGGTGTTGGAGACTTTTTTGCGACGGACGAAGATCGTTCAGTCGATTCGCAACACGCTGGCCGGGCAAGGGTTCGTCGAGGTCGAGGGCCCGACGCTTCATGCGATCGCCGGCGGGGCGGCCGCCCGCCCGTTCGTGACGCACCACAATGCGCTGGACATCGACCTGTATCTGCGGATCGCGTTGGAGCTGCATTTGAAGCGGTTGCTGGTCGGCGGCATCGAACGGGTGTACGAAATGGGTCGCGTCTATCGCAACGAAGGGATCGACGCCCGGCACAATCCCGAGTTCACGATGATCGAGATTTACCAGGCCTACGGCAACTATCAGACGATGATGGACCTGACCGAGGCGATGATCGTCGATGCGATTCGGGCGACCGGCCAGCCGTTGGTGTTGCCGTGGGGCGATCGGCAGATTGACTTTACGCCGCCGTTCCAGCGGAAGACCTACGATGCGCTGTTCGCGGAGCACACCGGTTTGCGGCCGGACGACGCGGCGGGCATCGCCAAGCTGGCCGATGGGATGGGCTTTAATTCCGTGGGCAAACATCCCGACGTGGTCAAGAGTTTTGTGTTCGAGGAGAAAGTCGAGGAGGCGTTGACCGGACCGATTTTCGTCACGGACTATCCGGCGAGCATCTGTCCGCTGACCAAGCGCAAGGCCAGCGATCCGTCGATCGCCGAGCGGTTTGAGTTGTTTATTCACGGCATGGAGGTGGCCAACGCCTACACCGAATTGAACGATCCTGACTTGCAGGAAGAGCTTTTTACGAAGCAGTTGGCGGGGTTGCCCGAGGAAGAATCGATGGCCAAGATGGACCACGATTTTATTCGGGCGTTGCGGTGCGGGATGCCGCCGGCCGGCGGGTTGGGGATCGGCATCGACCGGCTCGTAATGTTGTTGACCAATTCGCAATCGATTCGGGATGTGATTCTCTTTCCCTTGTTGCGACCGGAGTAAACTCGGCGTGTACAAATTCCTTCTCTGCTGGCGTTATCTCCGCACGCGCTACATCGCGTTGGTGTCGGTCATCAGCGTG
Organism: Planctomycetaceae bacterium; assembly: GCA_021372005.1. Lineage (GTDB taxonomy): Bacteria > Planctomycetota > Planctomycetia > Pirellulales > Thermoguttaceae > JAJFVC01. Next base: position 65,897 of record JAJFVC010000049.1, read on the forward strand.
ACGCTCGGCGTGGCGACGATGGTGGTCGTGAACAGCGTCATGGAGGGTTTTTCGAGCGAGATGCAAGACCGCATCCATGGCGTGCTTTCGGATGTGATTTTCACGGGGGCCAGCTTGAACGGCTTTCCAAACGTCGCTTGGCATGAGGCGAAAATCCGCGAGGTGGCCGGCGACCAGATCGAGGCGATCTCTCCGACGGTTTTTGTGCCGGCGATGCTCTTTTATGAATTTGACGGGCAATCGGTGACGCAGCAGGTGCAGTTGATCGGCATCGACGAAAAGACGCAGAGTCTGGTCGGCGATTTCGGCCGCTATTTGCAGCATCCCGAAAACCGCCGGGCGATGAGTTTTGAACTGCGCCGGGGTGGCTATGACGTTCGCAATCACGAGTCGGGCGGAAACGCTCCCGAGCGCGTGCAGATGAACAAAGCCGGCTGGCCGCATCGGATGGAGATGGCGCGGGACGTGAAGTTTCGGGATCGCTGTCTGCATAATGAGACGAGGGTTCCGACGCCCGCGTTGAACGACGGCGGCGAGAAATCGAAGGCGTCCGGCGAGGCGATGCCCGTCCAGGATCCGTTTGCCGTTGTTGCGGCGAAGGAAAAGGAAAACGTGTTTGATCCTGCGAAGCAGACGCACACCGGGGCGGTGATCGGCATTGCGATGGCCGGCTACCGGATGCCCAACGGCGAGGATCGATTTCGGATTTTGCCGGGCGACGACGTCAAGATCGCGTTCTACGGGGCCGGCGACAAGCCCGACATCAAAGGCGACTATTTCACGATCGTCGATTTCTATGAAAGCAAGATGAGCGAATACGACTCGACGTTCGTGTTCTTGCCGATTCATGAATTGCAGCGAATTCGCGGCATGATCGATCCGACGACGGGCGAGGGCCGCATCAATGCGTTTCAGATCAAGTTGAAACCGGGCGCCGACGGCGAGGCGGTGCGCGACAAGTTGCAGGCGGCGTTCAGCGGCGGGTTTTATCGCATCGAGACGTGGCGCGATCGGCAGGGGGCGTTGCTGGCTGCGGTGCAGATGGAAAAGCGGATTCTCAATCTGCTGTTGTTTTTGATCGTTGCGGTGGCCGGGTTCGGCATTTTGGCCATCTTTTATATGATCGTGGTCGAAAAGACCCGCGACATCGGGATTTTGAAGTCGTTGGGCGCGCCGGGCGGCGGCGTGATGGGCATCTTTTTGGCCTATGGATTGTCGCTCGGAATGGTCGGCTCGGGCGCGGGGCTTTTGTTGGGGCTGTTGTTTGTGCGCTACATCAACGAGATTGCTGACGGGTTGGCGTGGTTGACCGGCCACCCGGTGTTCGATCCGTCGATCTATTACTTCTATCGAATTCCGGCGATCGTGTTGCCCGGCACGATTGCATGGATCGTTCTCGGCGCGCTGGGCATCGCGGTGGCATCGAGCATTTTGCCGGCCCGACGCGCGGCTCGGCTGCATCCGGTGGAGGCGCTGCGCTATGAATAAAGGGTCCGACACGACGACGCCGGAACGCGAAGTTGGCCGTCCGTCCGGTTCGCCGCATTTTGCGGTGCGAGAACTGGACGAATCGCGGGAGACGGTCGACGGTTGTCAGCTTCAGACGATCGACCTTTACAAAAGTTATCGCAAAGGTGCGATCGAAGTGCCCGTTTTGCATGGCGTCAGTTTAGACGTGCATCGGGGCGAGTTTGTGGCGATCGTCGGTCAAAGCGGATCGGGCAAGAGCACGTTGCTGCATTTGCTGGGCACGTTGGACGTTCCCGATCGCGGCGAAGTGCATTATGCGGGGCGTCGGATCGACCATTTGCCGACCAAGGCCCGGGATGCGTTGCGGAACCAGCAGTTTGGGATGATCTTTCAGTTCTACCACTTATTGCCGGAGCTGAACACGCTGGAAAACGTGCTGACGCCGCTGATGATTGCGCACGGCGCATGGAGCTATCTGGCGCACCGGCGTCGGCATCGGGCCCGGGCGGCGGAATTGTTGGACATGGTGGGGCTTGGGCATCGTTGGAGGCATCGGCCGCGGGAGCTTTCGGGGGGGGAAATGCAGCGGGCGGCCATTGCCAGGGCGTTGGTGGCCGAGCCCGACTTGCTGCTGGCCGACGAGCCGACCGGAAATCTCGATCAGGCGAGCGGCCGCGAAATTATCCGGATCCTGCGAACCTTGAACGAGCAAAGAAACCTCACTATAGTGATGGTAACGCATGATTTGGCGATTGCCGATCAGGCGGACCGCACGGTGCGGTTGGTCGGCGGCAAGATCGAACCACGTCGGGGTTAGGAATGGGGGACCAGGGATTAAGGGTCTCCGGTTCCTGCTGTTTCTAATCCCTAGTCCCCAATCTCTAATCCCTCGGGTTATCCTCATGTCTCTTAAAATTTACGTTGGCGGCAAACTGTGCGACAAAGAAGACGCGAAAGTGAGCGTGTACGATCACGGGCTGCTTTACGGCGACGGCGTCTTTGAAGGCATTCGCAGCTATCGCGGCAAAGTGTTTCGGATGACCGAGCACCTGGACCGGCTTTGGAATTCGGCCAAGGCGATTTGCCTGGAGATTCCGATCTCGCGTCAGGAGATGGCCAAGGCGATCGAAGACACGCTGGCCGTCAACGGAATCAAGGACGGGTATATTCGCGTGGTGGTCACGCGCGGCGTCGGCACGTTGGGGCTCGACCCGAATCGGTGCAGCAATCCGACGGTGATCGTCATCGCCGACAAGATCGCGCTGTATCCGGACGAGTTGTATCAGAAGGGGCTGTCGCTGGTTACGGTGAGCGTGGCGCGGATGCCGTCGGCGGCGCTGAGCCCTCGGATTAAGTCGCTCAATTATCTGAACAACATCTTGGCGAAAATCGAGGGCAATCAGGCCGGCTGCATCGAGGCGCTGATGCTCAACCACAAGGGCGAAATCGCCGAGTGCACCGGCGACAATATCTTCCTGGTGCGGCAGGGCCGGTTGCTGACGCCGCCGATCGACGCGGGCATTCTCGAAGGCGTCACGCGCGACACGGTGATCGGTCTGGCCAAGCAACTGGGCATCGACGTGGCCGAGCTCCCGCTGACGAAGCACGACGTGTATATCGCGGACGAGTGCTTTTTGACGGGCACGGCCGCCGAGTTGGTGCCGGTGGTCCGGGTGGATTGCCGCACGATCGGCGACGGCGTTCCGGGCCCGGTGACGCGCAAATTGACGGCCGCCTACCGCGAGCTCACTCAGAAAAGCTGATCGGACCCTTCGGAACGAAGAACGACCTCGAAGTCGAGTCGCCCATGGATTGGATCACTTATTTCGTCGACTTGTTCCTGCATTTGGACAAGCATTTGGGCGGAGTCATCAGCGACTACGGCGTTTGGACGTATCTGATTCTGTTGGTGGTGATTTTTTGCGAGACGGGCCTGGTGGTCACGCCGTTTTTGCCGGGCGATTCGCTGCTGTTCGCCGCCGGGGCGTTTTCGGCCGCCGGGGCGTTGGACCCTTGGTGGTTGTTTTTGCTTCTGAGCGTCGCGGCGGTGGCGGGCGACACGGTCAACTATTGGATCGGGGCGTGGATCGGTCCGCGAGCGTTCCGCGGCAACGTGCGGTTTCTGAAGAAAGAGTATCTGGACCGCACCCACGCGTTTTACGAAAAGTACGGCGGCAAGACGATCATCATCGCCCGATTCGTGCCGATCGTGCGGACGTTCGCGCCGTTCGTGGCCGGCGTCGGGGCGATGAGCTATGGTCGGTTTATCGTCTACAACATCGTCGGCGGCGTGGCGTGGGTCGCCTTGTTCGTCTTCGGCGGCTTTTTGACGGTCCGATACGGCGGTTACCTGTTTGGCGATCCGGATTTCGCCAAGAACCATTTTTCCATCATCGTTGCGATCATCATCTTGATCTCCGTGATGCCGATGGTCGTCGAGTACGTCCGAGCGCGGCGAGAGAAATCGCGAGAAAAGGCGTAGCGACGCGCGGCGTCATGCGGATTCAAAGATCGCTACGCCTTGAAGGGCGTCGGCCAGACGAGTCAGATACTCGGTTCTTGGAATGGTTCGCGCGCCGAATCGGGCCGTGTGGGGCGTAAGTTGCTGGATGTCGACCAGCGTGTAGCCTTGCCGGCGAAGATGTTCGACCAGATGGACCAAGGCCACGTTCGAGGCGTCGCGCACGCGGTAGAACTTCGATTCGGCCGCGAACAATGCGCCGAGCGACACGCCGTAGACGCCGCCGGCCAGTTCGTGCTCGTGCCACACCTCGACGCTGTGAGCGTGGCCCAATCGGTGCAGCTCCGTGTAGGCGTCGATCATCTCGGGCGTCAGCCAAGTCTGGTTGACACGGCCGGGCGCCATCGCGCAACCGCGAATGACGCCGGCGAAATCGACGTCGCGGGTCACCTCGAACTTCGCGCCGCGGCACGTGCGCCGCAAACGTCGCGAGACGTGGAAGCGATCGAACTCGATCACCGCGCGCGGGTCGGGCGACCACCA
>JAJFVC010000073.1 GCA_021372005.1 Planctomycetaceae bacterium
TACGTCGGCGACAGCGACGGTGGCAGCTCGTGCCGGTCGTTCGACGGCGAAACCACCGTGGCCGGCGACACCTCGACCAGCCCGCGTTCTTGATCGTCGTGCTTTTCGACCGGCGGCGGTTGATTGGCGCGACACTGCATCAACAGCTCCTCGTCGGTCTCCTGAACCGCAGGAACCGGCGGCGGATCGAGTCGAAACCACGAGGCCGCGCAGGCGCCCACCGCCAGAACGCAAAACGTCAGGGCGATTTTCACCGCAGGGTCCATCATGGCGGGCAGGGGGGGGAGGGGGCTGACCGAGCCCGACTGGGGCAGGCGATCAGAACACTCGGCGGTAACTTGCTAAGAAAATATACAAGCCGCTAAGCCGAAGTGAAGTTTTAAGCGTCCCATCGGGCCCGCCCTGTGAAAACTGCCGCACGCGCGACCCGAAAAGCCAGAAAACCATTCAGAACTTGCCGATTTTGCCTTGACTTCCCAGGCCCCCTCACAGTACCATACCGCACCTATTTTTGGGGGATGATTTCCATGTCGCAGTCCACTTGGCGACCGCTCGTTCTGTTGTTGCTCGCGGCGCTGGTCCTTCGGCTGGCGGCCGGTTGGGCGTGGCAGTCGCAACTCGGCGATCAACGATTCGGCATGGGCGACAGCGAAAGCTATTGGCATCTGGCCCAAACCATCGCCCAAGGCGAGCCGTATTGTTTCGGGGTGCATCACGCCCGCGCGTTCCGCACGCCCGGCTATCCGGTGTTGCTGGCGCCGATCGTGCATTGGGCCGGCGACACGCCGACGGCGATCCTGCTGGCCCGGGCCGAAGCGGCGCTGTTGGGCACATTGGCCGTCGGACTGGTGTGGTGGTTGGCCCGATTGTTGTTCGACGCGCGCGTGGCGCTGTTGGCCGCCGCGCTGGCGACGTTTTATCCGGGCGCGATTCTGTTGAGCGCGCTGATTCTGAGCGAGGCCCCGTTTTGTCCGTTGATGTTGCTCCAATTAGCGCTTTGGACGTTGGCCTGGCAATCGCCGACGGCACGGCGCCAGGGTTTTTGGGCGTTTTGCGGCGGACTGGTCGCCGGCATCGCGACGCTGATGCGGCCCAGTTGGTTGTTGTTCACGCCGTTGGCCGCCTTGGGGGCGTTGGCGTTTTGCCGCGGCGCGTGGCTGCGTCACGGACGGATCGCCGGCTGGATGTGCCTGGGACTGGCGTTGGCGATGACCCCATGGTGGATTCGCAACGCGATGGTTTTCGGCCGATTCGTGCCGACCACGCTGCAAGTGGGCGCAAGTCTGTACGATGGACTCAATCCGCAGGCCACCGGCGCCAGCAATATGGATTTTGTCGCTCGATTCGAGTCCGAGCAACCCAAGAGTCCGGACTTTGAATGGCGGCTGGACCGCCGTCTGCGCGACGAATCGTTGCAATGGACTCGAAGTCATGAGGGCCAAGCGATGCGACTGGTCGCGGAAAAGTTCATCCGGATGTGGAACGTCTGGCCCAACGAGCCGCGATTTTCGAGTTGGCCGGTTCGCGGCGTCGTTTTTTTCACGTATACCCCGTTGCTCTTTTTTGCGATAATCGGAGCCTGCAAAACGTTCGGCCGAGGTTGGCCCTATCCGATCGGTTGGTTCCCGGCGGCATACCTGACCTTGCTGCACGTCGTGTTCGTCAGTTCGTTGCGTTATCGAGAGCCCGCCATGCTGGCAATGCTGGCATTGGCGGCCGCCGCCATGTTCGACGGAAAATCGATCGTAAGCCGATGGAGCAAGAATCGCGTGCGTTCTCAGTCCGACTCCCTAACCCGTGGTTCCTGACCCCTTCGTAAAGGTTTTTTCTTATTTTCGAGCGGATCATCAACGGCTGTTGGGCGTGGTTCAAGTGGGGCCTCGTGCTGGCGTTGGTCGTCGGCGCGGCGTCGGCGCTGGCGATCTACACCCGGCTGAACGATGAACTGCGATGTCGGATCGAAAAGCTCGTGGCGGACCATTACCAGGCCCAGGGTTTGAAGGTTCGGCTTGGATCGGCCGAGCTTTTGGACGGCAAAGGCATCCGGCTTCGCAATCTTTCGATCGTCGAGCCCGGCGCGGACGGCCCCCGGCCCGAGCTGTTTTGGACCGAAGAGATTCTGCTGGAGTGCACGACGGATTTGAAGGAACTGCTTCAGCACAATCCCGACGTGCGACGGGTGACGATCCGCCGTCCGACGCTTTACATGACCCGGCGGCCCGACGGTCATTGGAGCGCGACGAAGTTGCTGCCGCCTCCGCATTTTGGCGATCATCCGCCGCCGGTGACGGTCGAAGGCGGGGCGATCGAGTTGTTCGATCCGCAAAAGTCGCCGGCCGGTGCGCTGGTGCTGCGCGACGTGGGGTTGTCGCTCACGCCGGCCGATGTAGTCGGCGATTCGCGGCAGTTGCAGGGCACGTTTTCCGGAGACGGCTTCCGTCGCGTCGAAGTCAAAGGCTCGGTGGACCTACAGGCCGGCTCGTATGTCCTGAACGGCCGCGCCGAGGCGATCGATGTTTCGCCCGAGTTGCGGGACAGTCTGCCGGGCTGCTGGACCGAAAAACTCCGGCGGCTGCCCGACGTTCGCGGCCAGGCAAACTTCCAGTTCGAGATCGGCTACGACCCCAAGGCCGCCACGCCGTTTCGATTCGCCACAACCACCCGGCTCACGCGCGGGCAGGTCACCGATCCGCGGCTGCCTCGGATTTTGACGGACGTTCGGGCCACGTTGCACGTCGACAACGCCGGTTACCTGATCGAAGATTTTTCGGCCCGAAGCGGCGAGGCGACCTTGCGGATGGCGATCCGGTCCGAAGGGTTCGAGTCGAACAGCCCGATGCGTTTGGCGGCCGAAATCCGCCAGTTCGAGTTGGACCGCGCGCTGCTGGACGTCTTGCCCGACTGGGCGCAGGATCAATGGTACAAATTCCGGCCGTCCGGCACGATCAGCGCCGACGTGAAACTCGCGTTCGACGGCGCCCGCTGGCATCCCGAGGCGTCGGTCCAATGCCTGAACGTTTCGCTGACGCACCACAAGTTTCAGTATCGTTTGGAGCACGGCCGCGGACAGATCGACGTGAAAGACGACAAGCTTCAGATGAGCCTGACGGCTTACACGGGCAGCCGCTCGGTCCGGTTGTCGGCCGCCGTCGACCATCCGTTCAGCCACGAGCCGACCGGACAGTTCGAGGCCACCGGCGACGACATCCCGTTGGACGAATCGCTGATCGCGGCGTTGCCCGAAAAACCTCGCAAGGTGGTCCGTTCGCTCAATCCGGCCGGGACGGTGAATTTCTACGTGAGCTTGAGCCGCCAGCAGCCGGGTCAGCCGTTGCAAACGCGGTTGCAGGTGGCCGCCAACCGCTGTGCGATCCGTTATGAGAAGTTTCCGTATCCGTTGTCGAACATCCGCGGCCGGCTCGAAATGTTCAACAACCAATGGAATTTCTGCGACCTGGAGGCGACCAACGATCACGCCCGAATCACGTGCAACGGTTCGCTGACGCCGGGCTTGCAGGGCAACGAATTGGTGTTGAACTTCAAGGGCCGCGACGTCGCGCTCGACGAAAATTTGCGCGACGCGCTGCTCAACCAAAACACACAACAACTTTGGCTCAATTTGCGGCCGCGTGGCGTGATCGACTTGACCGCGCAGGTCAGCTATCTGGTCGACGACGGAAAATTCCGCGTCCAGGTGCAGGCACAACCGCAGCCGCAAAATACTTCGATCGAACCGGTCCATTTTCCGTACCGTCTCGATCGGCTCGAAGGCAACTTTGCCTATCGTGACGGCCACGTCGAGTTCGATCGCTGCAAGGCCGAGCACGGCGACGTGCAAGTGGCCGCCAAGGGCCGGTGCGATGTCTCGCCTGACGGACGTTGGACGCTGCATTTCGACGAACTGACGGCCGATCGGCTCCGCTTCGACCGCGACCGCGACTTGCTCCAAGCGCTGCCCGAACGGCTGCGAAAGGCCCTGTTCGAGCTGCGTCCCACCGGAACGATCAATCTGGGAGGCGCGTTCGAGTTGGAGCGGACCGGACAGGTCGACGAGCCGCTGCATTCGTGGTGGAAAGTGCGGCTGGGGCTGCACCAGTCGAATCTGCAATGCGGCGGACTGTTATTAGAAAACTTGCACGGCGTCGTCTCACTCGTCGGCAAATCCGACGGCCTGCAAGTCCGCTCGCGAGGCTGGCTCGATCTGGACTCCGTCCGCTTCAAGGAGTGCCAGTTGAGCCAAGTGCGGGGACCGATCTGGATCGACGACGGCCGCGTGTTGTTCGGCCGCTGGGTCGATCGCCTCGAAGGACAGGCGGCGGCGCTGGCCCCGGACCTCGGCCCTCCGCAAACGCCGCAACTGGTCACCGCCGGACTGTTCGGCGGCACACTGTTGGCCGATGGCTGGGTGCAGTTCGGCCCCGAGCCCCGTTACGGCGTCAATGCCACGCTCAAGGACGGCGACATGGCCCGATGCTCGCGTGAAACCGGCTCGGGCCATCCCGATCTGCGCGGAAAAATCAACGCGACGACTGATTTGCGCGGCGCCGGAAGCAACCGAAACACGTTGTCGGGCAACGGCACGCTTTCGCTGTCCGACGGCGATGTCAATCAATTGCCCTTGATGGTGTCTTTGCTCAAACTGTTGGGCATCCGAACGTCCCAACAAAACCAGAACGCCTACAGCAATTCGTCGGTCCAGTATCGCATCGAGGGCGAGCACATCTATCTGGAGCGCATCGAGTACCACGGCGACGCGTTCAGTCTGCGGGGCAGCGGCGAAATGGACTTCCAGTCGACCATCCGCATGACGTTGTACGCCACGGTCGGACGCGGCGAGCTGGATCTGCCGGTGGTCAAACAGGTGTTCACCAGCGCCAGCCAACAAATCATGTTGATCCACGTCGACGGCACGCTGCAAAATCCCGAGACCCGCAAAGAGGCGTTGCCCACCGTCAACCGCGCCATTCAAACGCTGCGCGATGAATTGAAATAGAGAAGAGGAATCCAAAGTTTTTTAGAGAAGGCGTTGGGACCATGAGCATGGAAGGCATCACCGTCGGCGCGGCCGGATCGTCCTTGGCGCAGATCCAAAGCGGCCGACCGCACGCCGCCCGACAGGTGGACGCGCAGCAACGCACCGTGTACCATGAGCAGAAGGCCGATTCGGCCGCCGGCGTCGGAGAACCCGACGGCGAAGATCACGAGGCCTCCGAACGAGACGGTGACGGACGGTGTCCTTTGGAAGAGCCGCCCTTGGAAACCCCTTTCGCCGAGCACACCTCGCCCAAGGAACGACAAAGCAAAGACCCTTCGGAAGAAAGCGGCAATTTTTTGGACCTGACCGGATAGGATTTCACCACGATGCGATTCACCAAGATGCAAGGGGCCGGCAACGATTACGTCTATGTAAACTGTTTCGACGAGCCGATGCCCGACGACCCGGCCGCGCTGGCCCGACGAATCTCCGACCGGCATTTCGGCGTCGGCGGCGACGGATTGATTCTGATCTGCCCCAGCCGAAAGGCCGACGCCCGGATGCGGATGTTCAACGCTGATGGGTCCGAGGCCGAGATGTGCGGCAACGGTGTCCGCTGCGTCGCCAAGTATGTGTTCGATCACGGCATCGCGCGCAACCAGACGCTGCGGATCGAGACGGGCAACGGCGTACTCACCCTCGAATTGGAGCTTGACGACAACACCCAAAAGGTCCGTCGCGTCCGCGTCGACATGGGCCGTCCGATCCTCGACCCGTCGCGCATTCCGACCACGCTGCCCGGCAACCCGGTGGTCAACGCCGAGCTGGATCTGGGCGACGACCGGCTGCCGGTCACCTGCGTTTCGATGGGCAATCCGCATTGCGTGACGTTTGTCGACGAGCCAACCGACCGCTGGGTGTTGGGCGTCGGACCGCGCATCGAGACCGATCCCCATTTTCCGAAGCGCGTCAACGCCGAGTTCGTCCAGGTGCTTTCGCGCGGCGAGGTGCGGATGCGAGTTTGGGAACGCGGCTCGGGCGAGACGCTGGCTTGCGGCACGGGCGCCTGCGCCGTGTGCGTGGCCGGCACGCTGACCGGGCGAACCGACCGCAACGTGCTGGTCCATCTGACCGGCGGCGACTTGCAGTTGCACTGGGCCGAGGACGATCACGTGTACATGACCGGTCCGGCCGTCGAGGTGTTTAGCGGCCAGTGGGAAGGGTAGGGGGGGCGAGAGGCCTATGAATGTCTAGGCTGTTATTGAGCCGCACGTTACCGGCAAATGCGGCTGTTCCAGCCGAATTTGCCTATGCTGACGAAAATGGAACGGTTCATTGGCTACCTAGAGATCAATAAGAGCCGACTGACTTCATGAAAATCGAAAGTCCCTGGCTTCATCAACTCGGCGGTCTGTTGGGCACGGCGGCGGTCCGCTGGTGGATGGGCACGCTCGACTACAAGGTCGCCTACTACGACCGCGCGATCGACCCGGTGTTTCCGGAGTGCCGCGGCCAGAAGATTTATATTTTCTGGCACGAATACATCCTGTGTCCGTTCTACCTGCGCGGCCACTGCAACATGGCGATGCTGCTGAGTCGGCATCGCGACGCCGAGATTCTGTCCTACGCGGCCCGGCACATGGGTTTTGATTTTGTCCGCGGTTCGACCAACCGCGGCGGAGTCGCCGCGCTGCGGCAGTTGTTGGCCAAGAGCCGCTCGATGCACTTAACCATTACGCCCGACGGCCCTCGCGGCCCTCGACGCCAATTGGCCCCCGGTTGCGTCTATCTGGCGTCGAAACTGGAGCTGCCGCTGGTCGTGATGGGCTATGGGTTCGATCGCCCGTGGCGGGTGCGCAACGCCTGGGATCGGTTCGCCATCCCGCGTCCACACAGCCGAGCCCGGGCCATTCCCAGCGCCGAGATTTTTGTCCCGCCCAATTTGGACCGCGAGGGACTCGAATATTTCCGCGTGAAGATCGAGCGGCTGCTGAACCGTCTGACCACGGCGGCCGAACGTTGGGCAGAGTCCGGCGCACGCTGCCCCGAACAAGAAAACGTCGAACGTCGCGGGGCGCCGCTGGGGGCGAAAGGCATTCCGCCCGCGCAACTTACTTGATCCCGATGCCCGGCTTGACGGCGTCGCGAACGATCACGCCGGGATGCCGGGCGGCCTTGTCCATGAACACTCTGGCGTCCTCGACGATGGGTTTCAGGCGGAAGCTGATGTCCTCGACGTTCTTCGCCGTGCAGTTGAGCCGGTCGTAGAGTTGCCGGTCGTTCATCAGCGCGCCCAAGGTGCCGTCGCCGCGTTCGATCTTGACCATGATCGATCGCATCAACTGGGTGATTTCGTTCAGGTTTTCCAGGGCTTTGGCCACTTGCTCAACCGGGGCGGCCTCGCCGGCGCGCGATGGCTCGTTGAACGTCCGAACGGTCCGCTCGGCCATCTCGATCGTGTTGACCATCCGGTCGATCGGCGACTTGTTGTCGGGACCGCTCGGCTGCGTGAACTTGCGCAGAGCCTCGTCGGTCGCCGTGAACGTGCGATTCATGCTGTCGAGCGTCTCGGGCAGGCGTCGCATCGCCTGATTCATTTTTTCGCGATTTTCCTGATCGCCGAGGAACTCGCGGACGCTAGCGAACGAGGCCGCCGCGTCGCGCAGCACGTCATGGATGTTTTTCTGCGTATCGGGGTCGAGAATTTCCTCGATGCGTTGGGCCGCCGCGCCCAATCGTTTGCTCGCCGCGGTCAGGGCTTCGCCGGTGTCGGTCACCGTGCCAATCGGCTCGGCCAACGCTTTTTTCAAACCCGTCGGATCGTCGGACACCACGCCGATCAAAACCGTATTGGGCGGGACCGGTTCGCCGGCGCCGCGTCGGGTTTCGGGCACGAACACGATCGCCGTGTCGCCCAACAGGTCGCGGTTGATGTAGCACGCCTCGTTGCGATAGATGATCTTGTCGGCCTGAATGTCCATGGTGACCAGCACCTTTGAGTCGCGGTCGGTCAATTGCACGTCGCTGACGCGCCCAATCAGGATGCCGCTCTTACGGACCGGCGTGTCGCGGGTCACTCCGCCGGCGGCGTTGAATCGGACCTGGATCGTGTAGGTTCCGATCATGCGCGGCATCTTGCCGAACATCACCAGCAGAATGCCCGTGATGAGAAACGTGGCGAGAAAGAACACGCCGACGCGAAACTGCATGACCCGTTCGTCCATGACTCACCTTCCGTTCTGCTGCCGCATTTCCATGAGCCGCTCGCCGGCCTCGCCGCGCACGAATTGCGAGACCCGATGGTCGTCCGATCGCTCGATCCGGTCGGGCGGACCGTCGTACAGGATCTGCGGATCGCCGGGCTTCAGACGCGACAAGGGATAAAGCATCACGACGCGATCGGCCACTTTTTGGGCCGTGCGCATATCGTGCGTCACCACGACGCTGGTGACCGGATGATGCCGACTGGCGCTAAGGATCAACTCGTTGATCACGTCGCTCATGATCGGATCCAAACCCGTGGTGGGCTCGTCGTACAAAATCACTTCCGGCTCCAAGGCCAACGCCCGGGCAAGCCCCACCCGCTTGCGCATGCCGCCGGATAGCTCGGCCGGCTTTTTGTTCAAAATGTTCTCGGGCAGTCCAACCTCGGCTAGCCGGTCCAATGCGATTTGCCGGATTTCCTCGGACGTTTTCTTGGTGTGATGTCGAAGCGGGAACGTCACATTTTGGGCGATCGTCATGCTGTCGAACAGCGCCGCCTGCTGAAACAAGAACCCGAACCGGATCCGCTGTCGCGTCAGTTCCTTTTCGCCCAATTGAGCGAGATTTCGTCCGTCGAAATCCACCTGGCCCTCGGTCGGCCGCAACAATCCGATGATCGTTTTCAACAGCACCGTCTTGCCGCAGCCGCTCTCGCCGATGATGGCCAACGTCTGGCCGCGCGGGATCGCCAGACTGATCTCGCGCAACACCCGCTGGCGGCCGAACGCCATGCCGACCTGCTCCAATTGGATCAGCGGCGTGTTCGGATCGGCGTTGGTTTCGACGATGGCGACCATGCGACTTTCTTCCGCTAAAACAGCTTGGGCGTTTGCGGCCAAAGCGTGTAATAAACTCCGTCCAAGGCAATGCCCAACAACAGGTCCAGCAACAAAATCATGACGAACGAGTAGACGAACGCCGCGGTGGCCGCGCGTCCGACGCCCTCGGCGCCCGGATCGCAATGGAACCCGCGATAACACGCAATCAGCGCGATCGCCGCGCCGAAAAACAGACTCTTGAACACGCCGGCAAACAAATCAAACCCGCCGACGAAGTGTTGAGAGTTCTCCAGATAATGATGGGCGTCGATGCCCAACAGATGCACGGCGTAAAAAAACGCGCCGGCCACGCCCATGAAATCGGCCATAATCGTCAGCGCGGGAATCAACAGCAGGCAGCCCAAGAAACGCGGCACGACGAGATACTGAATCGGATTGGCACCCATCGTCACCAAGGCGTCGATCTGCTCGGTCACTCGCATCGTGCCCAACTCGGCGGCCATCGCGCTGCCGATTCGACCGGCCAGCATCGTGGCGGCCAACACAGGGCCCAGCTCGCGGGCCAACGACATGTTGATCACCGCGCCCAGCTTCGCCTCCATGTGCAGGTTGCGAAACTGCACGTAGCTTTGCACGACCAACACCATGCCGATGAACGTGCCGGTCAACGCGATGACCGGAAGACTCAGCACGCCAATCTGATAAAAGCTCGGCAGCAGCGTCTCTTTGCGCGGCATCCGCGAAAACAGCCATCCAAACGTCCGCAACCCGAACATCGAGATGTTGCCCAGCCCAATGACGGCGTCCATCAACAGCCCGCCCAGGTCGGCGATCCAATCGATCACCACCCAAAGCGGTCCGCCGGACCTTTGCGAACGGTTTTCGGAGTTCGGAAGGGCGTCCATGCCGTTTCCTTTCACCATCATCACACTGCCCAAGGGAAGCCGGCTCGACGCTCCGCCCCATCGGGATTTCCGAAGGCCAGAGCGCGAGCCACCCCCGGTCTAGACCGGGAGCCCTCTCCTCTAAATTCGTCGTGCGGAGCTTATGGCTTGAGTGAAGTTTTCCGAAGAAACCGACCTGGAGAAATAGGAGGTTTAGATAAAACGCGACAACAACCATCCCAAGAGGACTCCAAAACCTCTGCGCAAAAAAAATCGGCCTCTCGAGCAATCACTCACCCGTGAGGCCGAAATAGTTTTGTTGTGGATCGCCGACCGATCTCAACCAGCCGCGGTTTCGCCCGTTCCGGCGCCCACCGCTTGCGAATCGTCCGGCGTCTCGTTTTTACCGCCCTTGAAGAACAGTTGCTTCTTGTCGCCGACTTCCTTCACGTCGACCGTGATGGTGTCCATGCCCTTGAACTCGCCCTTGAGCAACTCCTCGGAGAGCGGATCTTCGACGAAGTTCTCGATGGCGCGACGCAACGGTCGGGCGCCGAAGTCCAAGTTGCTGCCCTTCTTGGTCAGGAACGCCTTGGCCTGAGGAGCCAACACCAGCGTCAGACCGCGTTCGGCCAGCCGCTCGCGGACCTTCTTGAGCTCCAGCTCGACCACTTCGCCCAAGTCGTTTTGGGTCAGGTGGCGGAAGACGATCACATCGTCCACGCGGTTGAGGAACTCGGGCCGGAACACTTTTTCGATCTGTTCCTGGACGCGGCCCTTCATGTTTTCATACGAGGCGTCGTCGTCGGGCTTTTGGAACCCGAAGGCCGATTCGTTCTTGATCGCCTCGGCGCCGGCGTTGGTCGTCATAATGAGGATCGTATTGCGGAAATCGACATTCCGCCCAAAGCTGTCCGTCAACCGCCCTTCTTCCATAACTTGCAGGAGCATGTTGAACACGTCGGGGTGCGCCTTTTCGATTTCGTCCAACAACACGACAGCATACGGACGGCGGCGGATCTTTTCGGTCAACTGCCCGCCCTCTTCGTAGCCAACGTAGCCCGGAGGCGCGCCGACCAGCCGGCTGACGTTGTGCTTCTCCATGTACTCGCTCATGTCGATCTGGATCAAGGCGTCGGCGTCGCCGAACATGAACTCGGCCAGCGCCTTGGCCAGCAACGTCTTGCCCACGCCC
>JAJFVC010000086.1 GCA_021372005.1 Planctomycetaceae bacterium
CTCGCACTTCACGCCATCGCTCGTTTCGCCTACAATCGTCATGGCAGTCCCTTCGTTCTGGTAGTTTTGGAAACGTCAATAATTTCTTACTACCAGTTCAAGGGCTGCCTTTCAATGTGCGCATAAATACAGACGTTATCCGAATCGAGCAGCCATCAACCAAGCACTTGATGACGGCACATTGCTTTTCGCGGGTTAGTGTGTTCATGCCATTATTATATGCTTGAGCGGTCAAGCAGTCAATAGGCAGACTCGCGAATTACCAAATTAATCGCCCGGGTCTGTAATGTGAACTCCAACAGACACTTACGGCGTTTTGTCGTCGTCGCCCGAGCCACTTTCCCCGGGGGCTTGGAAGTCTACGTCCGGTGCCGGAGGTCGCTTATTGTGGAGACGTGATGGAGGCGGCGCAAAGAATGTAAGCTGATATTCCTGTCTACCGAATTGCGCAGCCATTTTTTCCCGCAAATCACGCATTGTGTCACAAGCTCTAGCCATTCCAACCAACATCCACAGGTGTTCCGTAAGCTTCTTTAGTCCGTATTGACTGCTAAGCCACTGATGGTAGTTCTGACCACCACGAGGTTTCGGCGCGTTGTCTTTTAACCACTTTGCTACGTCAGGGTCTAGGTACTCATACACAAGTTCCATAACCAACTTCCCCCAATACTTGGGCCTTCGGGTTACTCCACCTTGCCAATGCGTAAGGCGTGCAAATTCCTGCCACAAATCATCAGGAAAGGTTTTTTCCCATTTTCTCATTTCTTCTTCAAGGTATACCCGAAGTTTGAACTGCAATGCGTCTTCGGGGCGCTCGTATTGGTATCCGGTTGCTTCGTCGATAAGCGCAACCAAGCCAACCTTTGCGCATGCCGCCAAAAACATGCCGCATTTCACGGCAATTTCCTTTTGGCGATCGGTCTGCAATTTACCATCACTGAGAGCCTGGACGTACGCGCGGCAAATTTCGAGAAATGTGTCTGCCTCAATGCCTCTGGCTGTCTTATTAACAACACCATCAATCGAGAATTCAATCATTTGCCCGGGCAAATCGCTAGGAACGTATGGCTTTAACGCTTCCACGCGAAGATAGCTTTCGAGGTTTCCACCGCCCTTGCCGTCACTGAGAATGCCCGTTGCACCACTACGACTGATTACGCGACGTCCATCATCCAAAACGTAGCAAGGAAGCGTTGCATCTCCAGGAAGAATTAAGTCGCCCCACCACTTAGACTCTGGGATGCGATACACCTCAACTACAGGTTGTGAATCAACAGATATTGCGTCTGACGCCACCAAGTCGCTTGGCGACAAGTCAATGCCCCGCTCTGCCGCAAGCGTAAGCAGCTTTGTGTGCCACTTAGTTGGAATGGTGCCGACTCGCACCCAATACTGGACAGTGCTTTGCCCCTTTTGGATCAGGGACGCCAAGGCCGTCTGACCACCGAACTTGTCCACGATTCTTTGCGCGATATTCATTACAACACCTTTCGTAAAATAGGGTGTTGCAATAATAACAAATACCAAAACCGTCGTCAACAGTTTTTTTGGTTATTTAACCAAATTATTTGGTTGTTTTGTTTCCCCACCGCGCCTTAGCTGCATTCTTCGCAATCTCTTTTCGCTGCTCCACCGTCAATTTTGCGGCGCGGGCGGCACCACCTTTCAGCCCCCCTAGCCGCCCAAGAGCGACTGCGGCAGGATTCTTCTCTTTGGGTGGTTCAGCATCCGGCACAACAGTATCGAGAACGTGCCGGGCGATTTCGGACGGGTCGAATTGTTTTTTGGATCGCTTCGCCATAACTACCACGGCCAAAGATGGAAAATTGCCTCTACCAACCATTCGATGAATTGACGGATTTGGCTCTTTCGTGTGCCCGGGCAAGGCACAACGGATTCTCTGTCAAAATGGTCGCTAGGTCGACTGGCCATACCCCAATTCTAACGGGGGATGCCTGAGCGGTCAAGTTTGATCCGAGAATTCCGCATTTCAAACTGACCCACTACCGCCGTTCGTTGACACTGGATGATAAGCTAGATAACATAGACAATAGGTAAACCCCTTGCCGACCGTCGTGTGACGCTGTTAGGAGAGATACATGGCCCGCGAGAACCAAGGCCTTCAAATCACTTTGATCGTTTTCGTCATTCTCACGATTCTGTTGAGCGTGACGACCTATGTATTTTATCGCCAATACGACGAGTGGGCCACCAAGGCAAAAGTCAATCTCGAGGAAGCGACCAAAAAGGGACAGTTGGCGACGAAGAACGAAGAGGACGCCAACGAGTTGAAACGGTTGCTGGGCGTGGCGAAAACCGAGAAGGTCGATGCGATCGCGTCGACGGTGTTCGCCGACGACATGAAGAAGTACGGCGGCAGCTATCCTGAAGACGCTCGCTTCTACCGTCCGCTTCTCGAAAAGATGGGCAAGACGATCGACGAGAAGAACGCGGCATTGGCCCAGGCCGATGCGAAGATCCACAAGCTGGAAGAAGATTTCCGGGTTCGAGAGGCGAACAAGCAACCGCAGATCGACGAGTTGAAGAAAGCGGCCGACGACGCCAGCAAGGATCTGGCCGGCGAGCGATCGAAGTTCCAGGGCGAACGTGACCGCATCACCCAGGAAAGCGCGAAATTGAAGGCCGATCTCGACACCGCCCGCAAAACCGCCGAAACCGCGATGGGCAAAGTCAAGCAGGATCTGCAGAACGCCGTCAAGCAATACGGCAAGCTCAAGGACACGAACTCCCGGTTGGGCGAAGAACTTCAGGCCCGCACCGCGACGAAATTCGACGTGCCGACCGGCGAGGTTCGATGGGCCAATCAACGATCGGGCACGGTGTGGATCAACCTGGGCGACGCCGATTCGTTGCAGCGGCAGGTCACCTTTAGCGTCTTTCCGGCCAACATCAGCGACTTGACCTCCGACAGCGTGAAGGGCAGCATCGAAGTCACCCGCGTACTGGGCGACCATCTGGCCGAGGCCCGCATCACGAGCGATAAGCCGGGCAATCCGATCATGCCGGGCGACAAGATTTACACGCCTGTCTGGTCGCGCGGCGAAAAACGCCATTTCGCCATCGCCGGCAAGATCGATCTCGACGGCGACGGAACCAACGACATTCAGACGCTGATCGATTTAATTCGGCTCAACGGCGGCGAGGTCGACACCTATTTGAACGACAAGGACAAGCGGGTCGGCCACATGACGATCAACACCCGATTCCTCGTCATCGGCGAGGCACCCACCGATACGGCCAAACCCGCGGTGATCAACGATCTGGCGAAGATTCGGAGCGAGGCCCAGCAGTTGGGCGTCCAAAAAGTAGGCTTGCCCGAGTTGCTTCAACGCATGGGCTGGAAAAACGAATCGGTCGTCCACTACGGTTTAGGCTCCAACCCGAGCGACTTCGCGCCGAAGAGCAATGATGCATCGCGCAGCTCGGGCAATCCCTTTGAGTCGCGGACGCCGCCCAGCAAAAACCCCAGCGGCGGCAACGGCACGTATTACAAGTTCCACATGTAATATCTCTCCACAGGACACGGAGGTCTTCATGCCATCCGGCGACGCCACGGCGATGGACGGCGAGTTTTTGGGGATTCGTTGTCGCCTGATCGAATTGGCCGCGGCATTGGACCGTCTTGATCGTGCCGGAGCCTCCGACTCGTCCGACGTTCGCCGGTCGCAGATCCGCCGCGCTCTCGAAATCCTTTCCTCCCATACCCCCGAGCACGCCGAGCAGGTACAATTGGTGTTTTCGTTGCCCTATCAAGGGGGATGAAAATGTCCCTAAAACCTGCGGATGGCCCTCGGCACGGTTCCTTGTCGCCACCTGAGTCCAACCTTTCGTCCGTTGCTGAACGGCCGGCCGGCGGGACAGCCCCGTCGCAGCTTTGGCATCATGGGCCCAGCCATTTTGCGGCAGATCGACTCATCCGATTGCACGACGTCTGTAAAACGTATCACGTCGGCGAAGTCGAAGTTCAGGCGTTGCAGGGAATCTCGCTCGGCATTGAACGCGGCGAATACGTCAGCCTGATCGGTCCCTCCGGCTCCGGAAAAACGACGTTGATGAACATGCTCGGGTGCCTCGATCGACCCACCAGCGGCAGCTATCTGTTCGACGGCAACGAGGTCGCCAAGATGTCGGCCGACGGACGTGCCCGTTTACGAAATCTAAAAATCGGTTTTGTGTTTCAAAACTTCAATTTGCTGGCGCGCACTACGACGTTGGAGAACGTCGAATTGCCGCTGTTGTATCGCCGTGACATTCGCGGCAGCCAACGGTGTCTGATCGCCCGACAACTGCTGAAAAAGGTCGGTCTGGAATCGCGGATGAACCACCATCCGTCGCAGCTTTCCGGCGGCCAACAGCAACGAGCGGCCATCGCCCGCGCCTTGGCCTCCCGACCGTCGATTCTCTTAGCCGACGAGCCCACGGGAAACATCGACTCTCACACCAGCCGGGAGGTCATGGATCTGTTTCGGCAACTCAACGAGGAGGACGGCATTACGATCATCCTCGTGACGCACGATCAAGAAGTGGCGAGACATGCACACCGAACCATCGTGTTGCGCGATGGCCGCGTGGTCTGTGATTCGACGGATTTTGCCAGCGCCGCCGCAGCCCTGCACCAAACGGGAGAATGCTGACGTGAAACGCCTGTTGTTCTGGATCATCCTGGCGGGGATTGCGGCGGGCGGCGGCGTTGTCGGCTACCGTCATTTTCGGCCGGCGGCGAAGACGGTCTATCGGACCACGCCGCTGCGTCGCGGCGATATTACCTTCACCGCCAAGGAAAGCGGCACCGTGCAGCCGGTGCTCAGCGTACAAGTCGGTTCCGTCGTCTCGGGCCCGATTGTCAAAGTCCACGTCGGTTTCAACGCCAAGGTCAAAAAAGGCCAGCTTCTTGCGGAGATCGATCCGTTGCCCTTCAAGGCCAAAGTCGCTCAGGCGACGGCTCAGTTGGCTTCCAGCGAAGCGTATCTCATGCAAGCGAAAGCCAAGCTGAAACAGGCTCTTCACAATTGGAATCGAGCCAAAGACCTCATGCCGAAAAACGCCATCTCGGCGAGCGAATACGACCAGTACGAGTCCGAGTACGAGGTGGCCGAAGCCAACGTGGCCATTTACAAGGCGACGGTCGATCAGAGCCGGGCCGCCCTGGACCAAGCCGAGACCGATCTCAGCTACACCAAAATCGTTGCCCCCGTCGACGGCATTGTGACGGACCGCAAAGTGGACCCGGGGCAGACGTTGGCCTCCACCTATCAAACGCCCGTCCTGTTCGTTGTCGCTCCCGACCTGGAAAAAAGGGTTTATGTTTTGGCCACAGCCGATGAAGCCGACATCGGCATGATTCGTGATGCCCAGTCACGGAACCAGCCGGTATCCTTCACCGTTGGAGCGTATCCCAACGACACCTTCAAGGGCAAAATCCGCGAAGTCCGCCTAACTCCGACCACCGTGGAAAACATCGTCACCTACACCGTGGTGGTCGAATCTCAAAACCCGCAACTGAAACTGCTGCCGGGCATGACGGTCCGCCTGACCTTCCAAATTGAGAAACACGTCGACGTGATGAGAATTCCGAACGCGGCATTGCGATTTCATCCCAAGCCCGAACAGGTTCGCAGCGCCGACCGTTCGATTGCGGAAAACATGGCCGAGAAGGATCGAGAGAAAGAAAAAAACGACGACGAGTATTTTTTCCGGCCGCAAGCCCCCAGCAAGGCGTCTTTCGCCTGGCTCGAACGCAAAACGCAATATGTCTGGATCACCGACGGCGATAAACTGTCGGCCGTCAAGGTTGTGACCGGTCTGAGCGACGCGAAGTACGCCGAACTCGTCTCCGGCAAGTTGAGCGAAGGCCAGCAAGTGGTCACAGGCATCAAACCGTGAGAGACGTGAGGCCGGTATGAATCTTTGGATGATCACGAAAGTTGCCTTTCGTGCGTTGGCCAAAAACAAGATGCGAGCCGGGCTAACGATGCTCGGAATCGTCATCGGTGTGGCCGCCGTCATCCTGTTGGTTGCCATCAGCCGATCCGCCGGTGTGGTGATCCAGAAACAGTTTCATTTTTTGGGCGGAAATCCAACGATCACGGTGATCTCGGGCAGCCGCACGACGGGTGGCGTCCGGCGGGGCGCCAAAAGCGCCGTCACTCTAACGATGGACGACATCGCGGCGGTCGAAGAAGAATGCCCCCTCGCCATAGCGGCCTCGCCCGAGATTTTCTCGACGGGCCAAGTCGTCGCTGGAAACCGGAATTGGTCGCCGAATGTGATCTTCGGCGTCGCCGCGAGTTATCTGACGCTTTGCGATTGGACGATGGAAACAGGCGCGTTTTTCACGCCCGACGATGTCCACACCGCCGCCAAGGTCTGCGTTCTCGGCAAAACCGTGGCCAAGAAACTTTTCCCCGAATCGGATTGCGTCGGCGCCGAGATACGCATCAAGGGCGTTCCGTTCACGGTCCTCGGCGTTCTCGAAATGAAAGGAACGAACCTATTCGGCTTCGATCGGGACAACCTGGTGCTGACGCCTTGCACAACCATTTTAAGACGCATGAAGCGCACGGTGTTCCAAAACATCTGGGGCTTTAACGTTGCGGCGCGATCCGCCGAACAGATCGCCGAGCTAAAAAAGGAAATTCGATTATTGCTGAGACAACGGCATCGGCTGGAAGACAATGAACCGGACGATTTCTTTATCAACAATGAATGGCGGTTTGTTCAAACCATCCGAACCGGCACCATGGTGATGACGTGGATCCTCGGTTCGGTTGCCGGAGTGTCCATGATCGTCGGCGGCATCGGCATCATGAACATCATGTTGGTTTCCGTAACCGAACGAACCCGTGAAATCGGGATTCGTCTGGCCGTTGGCGCGCGCTCGCGGGACATTTTGCGGCAATTCTTGGTGGAATCCTTGGTGCTTTCCCTCGTGGGCGGCATGATCGGCAGCGCAACGGGGATTGCGGCCGCGATCGGCGCGACCTACGCCGCCAATACGTTTCTGAGCGGCGACAAATGGCCGCTGATGATTTCTGCCGATTCCGTCGTCATTTCGCTGGTTTTCGCCGCGTCCGTGGGGATATTTTTCGGTTACTGCCCCGCCCGAAAGGCCAGCCGCCTCGATCCCATTGAATCGCTTCGTTACGAGTGACACGCTACGTTCATCCCGTTAAAAAAAACTTCCCATGGACTTTTTCGATCCTCACATTCACGTTGCTTCCCGAACGACCGACGACCTGGCGGCGATGGCTCGGGCCGGATGCGTCGGCGTCGGCGAGCCGGCCTTTTGGATGGGCTACGACCGGAGTCATCCGGCCAGTTTTTTCGACTACTTTCGCCAGTTGACCGAATGGGAACCTCGGCGGGCGGCCAACTACAACATGCGTCATTATGCGTGGCTGGGCATGAACGCCAAAGAGGCCGAGAATGTGGCTCTGGCCCGCGACGTGATCGCCATGCTGCCCGAGTTTCTCGACCGGCCCCATGTGCTCGGCATCGGTGAAATCGGTTTGAACCGTTGCACCCCCAACGAAATGACGACGCTCTCGGAGCTGGTCGAACTGGCCATGCAACGCGGCGAACAAATGTTGTTCCATACGCCGCATCTCGATCAAAAGCTGCGCGGCACCCGAATGATCCTCGACCTGCTGCGGGCCGATCGACGGGTGGACCGCCGCCGCGTGTGGATCGATCATTGCGAGGAGCACACGATCCGTCTGGTGCTCGACGAAGGCTATTGGGCAGGCATCACGCTGTATCCGACGACCAAAGCCACGCCGGACCGCGCGGCGGACATGATCGAACGTTTTGGGGCCGAGCGGATTTTGGTCACCTCATCGGCCGACTGGGGACCGTCCAATCCGATGGCCGTTCCGGAGTTCATCTTCACAATGCGTCGGCGTGGGCATCCCGATGCGCTGATTCGCCGAATCGTCTACGAAAACCCGCTGGAACTGATGGGCCAAAGCCGTGGGTTTGATTTCGCGTCCGAGAAATCGCAAGAGACGCCGCGCTAGAGGCGGTTTCAAAGTTCGAAAACGCCTTCCACGGTCGGGGAAAGGATGGATCCAAAGCCGGTTTTGAAATCGGCTCTAGGACGCCTTGGGCAGCACGCGCTGCGGTTGCGCGGGTTTCTTCGGCGAGGACTCCTCGGCCTGGCGACGCTTCAACGTCACCTCGGGCAGATCGGGCTTTCGGACGCCATTGACCATGCGGTTTTTCGACTGGAACGTGATCGTGTTCGCGTCGACGACGGTCATCACATGCGTAGCCGACAGATCGCCGCCGTCCTCCGTGGTGGCCGTGTAACGGACGACCCATTGATTGTCGTCCTCCGGCGTCCACACGCTTTCACCAAAGCTGCCGTCGCTGTTGAAGGTCCAAGAGCGAATGCGATGGGTGCGCGGATCCCAACCGATCACTTCGGAGCCGCCCATCACGACGCCGCGACGGCCTTCGACGGCGAACTTGCGAATCAAATAGTTGCCGTTGGCGATCCACTGGCAATCCGTCTGGATCGACACGACCGTATCGCCGTGCTTGATTTCTTCGCCCCACACGCCGACCAGCCAACTCAGATCCTTCAGATGGTCGTGATGGACCTTGCGGCTGTCGGCCGCTTCATGAATCCTCCCGATCAGCCATCGGCCGTCCTGACGAACCATCACAACGCTTGAAAACGGCGTCGATTTCACACCGCGTCGGTCGGGCGCCATTTGGCCGACCAGATCGACCAACGCAATGCCGTCGCCCAACATGCGAACGGCCGCGACGCTCAACTGCAACTTCAATTGGGAGTGCTCGCCAAAATATTCCCGAAACGCGGCCGCAATCTTTTCTCGCCCCACGAGACGCTCGCCTTGCGGACTGATAAACTCGCCGTCGGCGGCCCAACAGTCGGCCATCGCCTTGGCGTCGCCGCGATTGAACGTCTCGCCCAACGTGGCGATCGCCTGGCGAATCTCGCCCTCGACCTTGGCATCCGCCGCCGACGCCTCGGCACACCAAAACGCGACGCCCAACACAACAACCGTCCAACAGGCAAGGCAACGTGGCATGGGTCTTTCTCCAGCAAGGGAAAACTCGCCGCACAACGGCTCCAAGCAGAGGGCCGTTCAATGCTCAATCATAGCTTACAATGACAAACGGCAACCCCCTCTGGCGGTTGGTTCGCCAGACGTTTTTCGACAAACCGCCGGATTTTCTTGCCTCGGTCTGCGTCACGGCGTAGACTTCCGTGTACTTCCTTCGACGTTTCAAGGAGTTTTTCCATGCGAACGCCGCACGCGGCTTGGATTTTGACGTTGGCGGGACTGCTGAGCGTTACGACGACGGCCTCGGCCCAATTTTGGCCCGGTCGCGGCTATTATGACGACGCCGGCGTCTGGGGCGCGTACACCTCGGCGATCAACAACGCCACGAGCCGCTACGTGGCCCAGTCCGACCGTTTGGCCGGCGAGCGGTTCGCCAACCAGCAGATGCTCGCCCAGCAGCGAGGCATTCAAAACACGCTAAGCTCCCAGGCGACGGCGAGGACGCAAGAAGTTTTAAGTCAGCAGCAAAGCAACCGCGATTTGTGGTTCCAGGTCCAACAACAGCAAATGGCGCAACGTCGCGCCATGGGCGGTGCGGGCTCTGCGGCGCCGTCCATTCCCGTAGGGCTCGAATCGGTCGCGCCAAGCGTCGCGCCGCAAGTCGCCGACGACATTATCCCTTGGCCGCCCGTGCTGTGCGATCCGCGGTTTGCCCAAGAGCGTGCCGAGATCGAGGCGCCCTATCGCGGCAAGCAGGGTTTGTCGGCCCATCCGACCAAAGCCCAATATGAGACGATGATCGCGACGGCGTCCGACATGAAGGTGACGCTCGGCCATTTAACCAACGAGATTTCGGCCCGCGAATATCTGGACACCGAGAAGTTTCTCGATCAATTGTCCGACGAAGCCCGCCAACGGATCAAGGAATTGGCCCCGGCCAAGTGATCCTCGCCGCGCTCATCGAAAATCGAAATGGCTCAGCACGGCGCCGAACACATCGGTGTCTTTGACCGTCGGGCCCGAAAATCGTAGCGGTTCGGAAGCCACCAGCACGGTCCGTTGCGACGGATCCACCGCCGGCGCACCGTGCGAACCTCGGACCAGCCCGGCATCGAGCGGAATGCTTTGCATGGCCGGATCGAGAAACAGCTCGACCGGATCATAGCCCGGCTTGCGATGTATGTCGACGGTCCGCGCGAATCGCGGCGCCCGATCATCCGACAGCCACCAGTAATAGGCCTGCCAACTGTGCGGCGCGGAGATCACAATCACCTCGCCGCTGCGGGCGTGCTCCATGCCGTAGCGCGACCGCTGAGCGCCGGCCAACACTTCGCCGATGCCCTCGCACGATCGGAACAGATCGACCACGCGGCGGACCAATTGCGGATCGTCGTCGGCCAGATACACGTGTGAAAACTGGTGGTCGACCATCGCAAACGCCCGGCTGTGCTCCAAATCCACCTGCTCGCCGTCGTCGGACGCACAAACCGCCAACAGCCCGGCCTCGCGCAGCACCCGATTCGGATAGCAAACATGCCGGACCGGCGTGATCGCGTATTCGCCGGCCGCCAACCACAACGGCGTTTCGTCATACGCCTCGGTGATGCCCTCGGAAAGCCGACCAAGCACCTCGTCCAACTCGGCCACGGCCGCGGCGGCTTCGGGACTGTCGGGCCCGGATCGCTGCGCGGCGTAATCGAGATGCGGCAAGTAAATGTAAAAAAAGTCGGGCTGCCAACGCCGTGCGGCCAACACCGCGGAATCGACGATCCAGCGGCTCGCCTCGACGCCGGCCCTCGGCCCCCAATAGCTCATCAGCGGGAAATGACCCAGCCGGTCGCGCAGTTCGCCGTAAAGTTCCACGGGACGGGTGTAACACCACAGCGACTCCGAACCGTCGGGATTATGGATCGGGGCGGGCGTGCAGACGAAATCCGCCTCGCAACCTTGGCTGTGCAGCGGGAACCACACCGCCGAACGGTATCCTCGCGGCTGGTGCGAAAGAAAATCCCAAATCTGCGGCCGATCGATGCACTCGTTCGGCGCGGTCCACATCAGCACGCGACGATGGGCCCGATCGAAAAATCCGTTGCCCACCACGCCGTGTTCCGACGGTCCGCACCCGGTCGTCATCGCGGCCTGCACCGGACATGTGACGCACGGGAAACTCGGCACAAGCTCGACAATTTCGCCGCCGGCCGTCATCGACCGAAGATGACGCATCGCGGCCACGTCGGTTTCACGCAGGGCGGGAATCGAAAGCAAAACAAGCGGATTCGGCATGGACCACTTCCCCTTAGGGCGTCAAAAATCTCGATTGTCCCGGCCAACCGCGCGATTGTCAAGACAACCGGTCATCGAGCGACCAACGGCTGCAAAAACGCAAACGCCCGGCTCGCGGCCTCGGGCCCCACGTGGCTGTGGCGGCTCAACTCGACCGACGCCCCGCCGCCGTAACCGACGTCCCTGAGAGCCTGAAACACCGGCGGGAACGAAATCTCGCCGTCGCCGAACATCAAATGCTCGTGAACGCCGCGACGCATGTCGTCCAGATGCACGTTGACCAATCGCGAGCCCCAATGGGCGATCACCGTGGCGATCGGCTCGCCCTGGCACTGCAAATGCCCGATGTCGAGCGTCAGCCCCAAGTCCGGCCGGTCGATCCGCCGCAGCAATTCGTCGAACGCCGCGGTCGAATCGATCAACATGCCCGGTTCCGGCTCAAGTCCGACGACGACGCCTTGCCCGACCGCATAATCAAGCGTCTCGACGAGCCCGTCCGCGAGACGATCCATGGCCTCGTTGCGCGAGATCGGCGCGTTGAGCGCGCCCGACCAAATCGAAACGCACGCGGCGTTCAACTGCGCCGCGCAGTCGATGGCGTGGCGATAAAACGCGATCCGCCGCCGACGATCGTCCGACAGCAGGGTCGGCTCGTGTTTTCGACGCGGATCGAGCAAATAGCGAGCCCCGGTCTCGAGGACCGACCGCATGTCGAGTTGCTCCAGCCGGCGACGCAGCCGATCGACCGTCCGCCGAACGTCCCGATTGCGCGGCGGCAATACGCCGTGGTCGATCGTCAACGCGACGCCCCGATAACCGATTTCGGCCAACAGCTCCACGGCGTCGAACAACTCGTGATGCGCCAAGCCGTTGGTGTTGTAGCCGAGAAACATGCGGTCAAGTCACTTCGATCCAACGGCCCAAAAACATCGCCGGCACGAGCAGACACAAAACCAAGCTCGCCCAAAACACGTCGCGCACCGCATAGCACGCGACGGCATCCAACACAACGATCGACAGCACGCCCTGCGCGACGGCGATCCGCACGCGGACGGACACCGGATCGAACACGGCCCAGACGCAACGCCAAAGAATCAATGCCCCCAAAGCCCCAGTCAAAAGCCACCAGTCGCGTGGGACCGCTTGAAGGTGCAAGATGATGCGATTGGACCAGTACGGCAACGAGGCCAACAGTGCGATGCCTGCGGCCATGACAACCGCGGCCATCGCCAACTGCGGTCGAACGCTCCGGGCATTCTCGCGACGCGAGAACCACGTCAGCCCGGCCACGTAAATCCCAAGTCCGCCGGCCACCACCCAATGCTCCGTCCGTAGCGGCACATCCATCGCGCTCATGCCCAGCAGCACGTTCAACATCCGACACGCGCCCATCGCCAAGGGGCCAAGCAACGTGCGTTTCAGCCACGCGTCGTAAAGCAAAATGCCGATTGCCAGCAAAGCGGCCACAAAACCCGGCCGAAATTGGCCGACAAAGAAAAACGCCGCCGAACCCAACGCCACGCCGCCGACCAACAATCGCCAACCGAGCCGCCGCGCGGACGCCAGCGCGATCCGTCCGGACGGCAGCGGCCGCTCGGGGCGCTCGCGATGGTCGATCTCCACATCGAACACGTCGTTCAGTACGACGCCGGCCAAATAGAGCAAACTCGAAGCCGCCAGCAACGTCGCCAACGCGGGCAAATCGGGCCACGGCTCGAATCGCCAGCCGACAGCCTGCACGAACAGAAACCCCATCGCTACATCGGCCATCGCCGTAAACACGTTTGGGATACGCATCAGATCCCAATAGCTGCGCATCGCCGACTGATCGCGAAAACGCAGCCGGCTTTCCTCGGCGTCGTCGAAATTCTCGGAATTTGGAAATTCGTTCATCCTCGACTCCAAAGGGGTTCGAGAAATCGGATCGCCTCTCGACCGGCCGCGTCGGGCTCCTCGACGTAAGGATACAGTTCGACGGTGAGCCAGCCTTGATAATCGGTCGCCTGAATTTCCCGCAAAACGGCCGGAAAGTCAATCGCCCCGCGACCGGGCGTTCTGTGCGCGTGGCGGCGCGACGCGGCGATGTCGTCCAGATGGTAGTGTTTCGTGTGCGGGGCCATCCGTGCGATCCATTGTTCCGGGTCCTCGCCGACGCAAAACGCATGGCCGACGTCAAAGTTCAGCCCGAGCCACGGCGAATCCACCCGCGCGGCAAACTCCAGATATTGCTCGAATCGCTCGATCAACAGGCCCGGTTCCGGCTCGATCAACAAAAACACCCCGAGCCGCTCGGCCAACTCGACGCACGGCATCAGCTCGTCATAAAACACCGCGGCAGCCTCTGCCCACGAACGCCCCGGCTCCAGCGGCCCGCCCGGCTCGGTCTGCATCGACGGCGCGCCGAACTCGCGGGCCAACTGCAACGCCCGGCGGGTGTGCTCGCGGCGAATCGCTCGATAATGGCGGTCCGGCTCGATCCACGACGGATGCCAATAGGGCTGCCGCGGATCGGCCACGGCGTTCATCATGAATCCGTTTACATTAGACACCGCCAGCCCGTGTTGTTCGAGGCACTGACGAATCGCCCGCTTGCGTTCGTCCAGCAGTCCGACCGGCCAGGCGTGCGGCACGTCGGCCAACAGTTCCAGGCCAGCGTATCCCAATGCGGCGATTCGGGCAATCGTCTCCTCGATCGAAAACCGTTGATAGGCATTTGAACTATAGGCGAGCCGCATGACCGTTTCCCGTCTCCGGCCGTCCCTTTACATCGACTCCGCCGCCGCGGCCACCGTGGCGTCGATGTCCTCGGATGTGTGTGCCGTCGAGACGAACATTGCCTCGAAGGGGCTGCACGGAAGATAGACACCGCGGTCGAGCATGTTCCAGAAAAACGTAGCAAAACGCCGCCGATCGCACGCCGACGCCTCGTCCCAATTGGTGATCGACCGATCGCTGAAAAACAACGTCATCATCGAGCCGCAACGCCCGACCCGACACGCGACGCCGCGACGTTGCCCGGCCGCCAAAAGTCCGCGGGCCAACCGATCCGACAATTGCTCCAGCCAAGGATAAGGGTCCGTATCACGCAAGGTCGTCAACGTTGCGATGCCGGCCGCCGTGGCCAGTGGATTGCCGCTGAGCGTGCCAGCCTGAAACACCTTGCCAGCGGGCAGCACGCGGTCCATCACGTCCGCACGGCCGCCGTACGCGCCGACCGGCAGTCCGCCGCCGATGATTTTGCCCAACGTGGTCAAGTCGGGGCGGATGCCCACCCGCGACTGAGCGCCACCGTAGGCCACGCGAAAACCGGTCATCACTTCGTCGAAAATCAACAGCGCGCCGCATCGCGCGGTCGCCTGCCGCAAGGCGTTCAAAAACTCCAACGAACCCGGCACGCAGCCCATGTTGCCGACCACCGGTTCGACGATCGCCGCGGCAATCGTCGAGCCGTGCTGGGCAAAAACCGCCTGGACGGCGTCGACGTCATTGTAGCGGAGCACGAGCGTGTCGCGTGCGGCTGCCTCGGTGACGCCCGGCGAATCCGGCGCGCCCAGCGTTGCCGCCGAACTGCCCGCTGCCACCAGCAGACTGTCGACGTGGCCGTGATAGTTGCCGGCGAATTTTACGATTTTTGGACGTCCGGTGAACCCGCGAGCCAACCGCACCGCGCTCATGGTGGCCTCGGTGCCCGAATTGACCAATCGAACCCGCTCGATCGACGGCACGGCCTCGATGATCAACTCGGCCAGTTGGTTTTCGGCCAGCGTGGGCGCTCCGAAACTCGCGCCGCGACGCAGCGCTGCGTCGATCGCCGCAATCACGCCCGGATGTCCATGGCCCAGGATCATTGGGCCCCAAGAGCCAACGTAGTCGAGATACCGGTTGCCGTCGATGTCGAACAGATGGGCTCCCTCGGCCCGGTCGATGAACACCGGCTCGCCGCCCACGCCCCCGAATGCACGGGCCGGACTATTCACACCGCCGGGCATGAGTTGTCGAGCCCGCTCGAACGCCTTGTGGCTTTTTTCGTGGTTCATAACAAGCGCCAGTCTGCGCTGCGGCAGACGATTTGTCAATGATCGGCCGACGCCAAAACCGGCCGCCCGGTGGTCAACGCCCGCTCGACAATCTCCGCGGCCTTGGGCGCGCCGCCCGAGCGTATCAAGGCCTGACGCAATTCAGCCGCCCGCTGGCGGAACGACGGCTCAGTCAGTACGCGTTGGATGATCGCGGCAAGCTGATCGGGCGTCACGGTCCGAAAAAACGCACGGAGGCCCGCCCCGGCGTATTCCACACGGGCCGCCACGCCGGGTTGATCCGCGCTGCGTGGAATGGCTACCATAGGGACGCCGCGGCTCAATGCCTCCATAGCCGAGTTCTGGCCCGCGTGGGTGATCATCAACGCGGCCTTCTCCAACAACGCCATTTGCGGCGCATAATCGACGATCAATGGATCGCCGACTATTTCCCCCAATTGCTCTTGGATAGTCGGCCCCTCGTAGTCCGTCCATCGCCCCAAAGCCAGCACCAACTGGGCGTCGATGCGGGCGCAAGCGGCCAGGATTTTTTGGTAGATCGGCACATTCATCGGGTCGGGCACCGTGCCTAGCGACGCGAAAATCATCGGCCGGCCGTCCAATCGGTCCCAGGGAAACTCGACCTGGCCCGTCGGCCGATCGGCCGCCAACGGTCCGGCGTAATGAAGAACCGATGGCGGATCGCGCCGCGGAAAATCCAGTTCCCGGCATAACTGACAGATTTGCGCCAACGGAGAATACTCGTCGTCGACGCGTCGGATCGGACGCAGACGCCACGCCTTGCGATAGCGATTGACCAATCGGACGGACAGCCCCATATACCATCGCCAACCGGCAAACGCCATGCGGTTGCGAAGCCGCGCGACGGCGTTCTCGGCGGGCAACCAGTGGGTGAAAAGCGGCGGCGCCACCGCGTCTTCATTCCACGGGAGCGCCGTGCAGATGTGCACGTAAGGCAGCCCGAGCCGCTCGGCGACCGTGCCGCCCCCGATGAACGTCTGATCGATAATAACACCGTCGACCTGCAGCTTTTTCAGCGTCTCGGGCGCCAGTTCCAGCAGAATCTTGGCCTGACGACAGTATCCTTCTCGCAGCCCGATCATCCATTCGGCGTTCACCTGGCAAAACAGTTTCCAAATCAACCAGTTTGTCGGTCCCGGAAGGTGGTCGGTCGTCCACTCGTGGAACGATAATCCGAAGCGCTCGGCGATCGGGGCGGCCGGCGCCGTGTTGACTACCGTGACCCGGTGGCCTCGCTGGACCAGTTCGTGGCCCAATGCGCTTAACGGAAGCAAGTGTCCCGCATTGTGCGGACAGAGAATTGCGTAGTGAGCCATGGATGCTACTTCTGTCGGATGGCCCGCCTTATGCGCCGCAGACCGGACGGCAGCTGAGCAGGGCTTGTTCGGTAATTTCGGCGGCGCGCTGCACACCGCCGGCCGCCGTCATCGTTTGCCCAAGAGCCCGGCATCGTTGCCGGAACGAATCGTCGGCCAATACACGCTGGATCAGTTCGCGCAGTTGCTCGGGCGTGGACCGGCGGAACGAGCCTCGCAGTCCCACGCCGGAATAGACCACGCGGGCGCCCATCGCCGGTTGATCGGCGCTGCGAGGCAACGC
Source organism: Planctomycetaceae bacterium (assembly GCA_021372005.1). GTDB lineage: Bacteria > Planctomycetota > Planctomycetia > Pirellulales > Thermoguttaceae > JAJFVC01. Next base: position 16,994 of record JAJFVC010000086.1, read on the forward strand.
AACCATCGGCACGCCGCGACAGATCGCCTCTAACACGGTGTTGACGCCTGCGTGCGTGACCAGCAAACTTGCGCGGTCCAGCAGCGCCAATTGCGGCGCAAAATCGACCACCAGAGCGTTGTCGGGAATGGAGCCGAGCAATTCTCGCACCGGCTTTTCTTCCTCTTCCCATTTGCCAAGCGCCAAGACCAATTGGGCGTCGAGCCCTCGGCAGGCCGCGAGAATTTTCCGAAAAACCGGCGGATTGTGCGGATCGGGCACCGTGCCGAGCGACGCGAACACCAACGGCCGGCCGTCCAGTCGGTCCCATGGAAACGGCGGCTCGTTGACCACGCGGCGTTGCGAGGCCAGCGAACCGATGTAGTGAAATTGCGGACCAATCTGCTTGCGAGGGAAATCGAACCCTGGGCACATCTGCGAGATTTGCGCCAGCGGAGAAAACGCGTCGTCGATTCTCGCAAACCGGCTCATGCCCCACTGTTTGCGATAGTGGTTGATCGTCTTCAGCTCCAGCCGGTTGAACCAATGCCACGCCGCGTAGCCCAATCGGTTGCGACGCCGGCTGTGACGATCTTCGCCATAGAGCCAATCGGTGTACTGCGGTGGCACATCCGGCTCTTCGTTCCACAGAACGGCCGAGCAGATCGTTACGAACGGAATGCCGACGCGCTGGGCGGCTGTGCCCGCGGATGAAACGGTTTGATCGACGATCACGCCGTCGAGTTTCAGCTCGCGGAACGCCTCGGGCATTTTGCGCAACACCGCTTCGGCGCGCCATCGGAAACCGTCGCGCATCGTGATGCGCCAACCCGAATGAAACAAGCTGAATGCGGCCCACTCGAAAAACGAGCCCCGCCAGGGCACGTCGTCGTAGTTCACCTTATGGAGCGGCAGGCCGAGCTGTTCGGCGATGCCGGCGGCCTTTTCGCGCGCAACGAAGGTGACCTGGTGCCCTCGGCGGACCAATTCGTTGCCCAACGGACCGATCGACAACAGATGGCCGGCGTCCTCGCGGCAGACGATGCCAAAATGAGCCATGGACGCAGATCCTTCATTCGTAGCGCAGGGCGTCGATCGGGTTCAACCGCGACGCCTTCCACGCGGGATAGTATCCAAACGTGATGCCCACGGTCACCGAGACGGCCACGGCCACCGCGGCGGCGCTGGGCGAAGCATAGGTCGGCCAACTCATCAGCAAGCCAACCAACGACGAGCCCGCCCGGCCGACCAAAATGCCCAAGAAGCCGCCGACCAAGCACAACACGACCGCCTCGACCAAAAATTGCCGCAAAATGTCTTTCGTGTCCGCGCCGACGGCCATCCGCAAGCCGATTTCGCGCGTTCGTTCGGTGACCGACACCAGCATGATGTTCATGATGCCCACGCCGCCGACGATCAGCGACACGGCCGCGATCGACATGCCCAACCCCGAAAGCATGTGGATCGTTCGCTTCAACACGTTCGACACCTCGGCCATGTCGTAGATGCGGAAATCCTCTTCGCCCTCGGCCACGCGGTGCCGTTGACGCAGCAGTTGCGTGATTTCCTTGGTGGCCTTCGAGACGGTCTCGGGCGACGACGCCTTGACCATCACTTGATGAACGCTTTCGGTGCGGACCCAATGCTGGGCGCCGGGCAGCCGCTCGGCCAACGAACGACCGGGGTGCGGCCGTAGCGAGTCGCGTGACGGAATGCCGCCCATTCCGCCGCCGCTGATGCGATATTTGATCGTCGTCCACGGGGCCAGCACGATGTCGTCCTGATCGGTGCCAAGCAAATTCGCGCCCTTTTCGCTCAACACGCCAATCACCTTGAACGGCACATTCTTGATGCGAATCTCCTCGCCGATCGGATACCGATCACCGAACAGTTCGCGGACCAGCGTTTTGCCGATCAGACACACTTTCGCACCGCCGACCACTTCGCGTTCGTTGAACACCCGGCCCAGGTCGAGCTCCGTCCAGTTGCGCGCCTTCAAAAACTCTTCGGTGCTGCCGGTCAGATAGATCGGCGACCAACTGCGATTGCCATAGACCACCTGCGCCCACGCGTTGACGATCGGAGCGGTGCACACCACCGAGGGACATTCCTTGGCGATCGCCTCGGCGTCTTCCGGCGTAATCGTATCGGTTTTTTCGCCAATCTGCCCCGTGCTCCGCTGCGGCGCGCCGGGCGTGACCAGCAGCGTGTTGGCGCCCATGTTCGTGACGGTCACTTGAATGGCCACCGACGCGCCCTGGCTGATTTCCATCATTGCAATGACGGCCGCCACGCCGATGATGACGCCCAACATGGTCAACACCGTCCGCATCACGTTGCGGCGCAGCGCCTGCAAAGCGATCCGCGTCGCATCGCCGGCGATACGCAAGCTGTTGCGCGTGCGGCGATGCTGGCCGCTTCGATAATGGTCGTCGGTGGCCGCGTCGGGCTTCGGCGACTGGGCCGAAAGTTGCTTGTCTTCGACAATCTGGCCGTCGACGATCCGAATCACGCGATCGGCGTGGCGAGCCACCTCGGCGTCGTGCGTCACCAGCAAGATCGTGATGCCTTTTTCGACGTTCAGACGGCGGAAAATCGCCAAAATTTCCTTGCCGGTGCGCGAGTCGAGGTTGCCGGTCGGTTCGTCGGCCAACAACATTTGCGGGCGGTTGATCAGCGATCGGGCGATGGCCACGCGTTGCTGCTCGCCGCCGGACAGTTTGGCGGGCGAATGGTCGATGCGCGAGCCGAGGCCCATCGTCGTGAGCAACTCGCGGCTGAGCTGTTGGATCTCGGCCGAGGGCGACTTGTCGATCGCATAGGCCGTCGGCATCCGGACGTTTTCTTGGGCCGAAGCCCGCGGCAACAGATTGAAACTCTGAAACACGAACCCAAGCCGGCTTCCACGCAGTTGAGCCAACTCGGAACGCGACAATTGCGTCACCTCGACGCCGTCGAAAAGATACGAGCCCGACGTGGCTTGGTCGAGGCAACCGAGCAAATTCATCAACGTCGTCTTGCCCGACCCCGACGCACCCATCAACGCGACAAACTCGCCGCGATGGACCGCCAGAGAAACGTCCTTCAGCACCGGCACGTCGACGTCGCCGAGATGGTACGTTTTGAAAATATGTTGAAGTTCAATCAGAGGCATGTCGCCACATCTCCCCTTGTCCGTGGAACAAAGGGCCTGTTGTTTTTCGGCTATTTCTTCTTCTGGTTCGTCACCTTGTTGATGAAGCCGGACACGAAATCCAATTGGGCTTCGCGCGTCGTGCCGACAATCACCGGGTCGCCGGGCTTCACACGGCCGCCGGTGATCTCGGTCACCATATTGTCGGTCAAACCTGTCTTGACCGCGACGGGACGCACCAGGCCGTCGTCGGCCAACGTCCAGACGGTCGGCGATTTCGTTTCGACTTTCGGCTCCGTGTCGGCCTGAGCGGCGGCATTTTCCACGTGTTGCTCGACGGGCGTCTTCGAGGCGGCTTCCGGACGAGTCAACCCCTCGCGGGCCGAGGGCGTGATTTGGTCCCACGTGGGCTGCCACCGCAAGGCCTGATTGGGCACCAACATGACGTTCGGATGCCGGGCGACCTCAAACTGGAGCTTCGCAGTCATGTAGGGCAGCAGCAGGCCCTCGTGGTTGTCGACGTCCACCACCACGCCGTAGCTGACCACGTTTTGCGTGATGCCGGCGTTCAGGCGGATTTGCGAAACCTTGCCATCGAACGTCCGATCGCGATAGGCGTCCACTTTGAACGTAACTTTCTGCCCGATCCGAATGTCGCCGATGTCGGCCTCGTTCACGGCGGCCCACACCAACATGCGACGCAAATCCTTGGCCAGCAGAAACAGACTTGGGGCGTTCATGCCCGCCACGACCGTCTGCCCGACGTTCACGCGGCGGTCGATCACCACGCCGTCGACCGGCGAGCGGATGATCGTGTAATTGAGGTTGATCTCCGCCTGTTTCGTGGCGATCTTGGCCTGCTCCCACTTGGCCTCGGCCATGGTCAGATCGGCCCGGGCCACGTCGAGCGACGACACCGCGTTTTCATAGTCGGCCACCGAATCCGTGTCGCGCAGCTCCTCGGCCCTGGCCATATCGCGTTTCGCCTGACGCAGTTTCGCCTGGTAGTGGCTCAACTCGGCCTCGGCCAGCTTCAAGTTGGCCTTCGCCTTGTCCCACTCGGCCCGATGCGGCGAATCGTCCAGTTGGGCGAGAATCGCGCCCTTCTTGACGCGCGAGCGGAAGTCGATCGTTTTGCCCTCACGATCCGGATCAGGCCCGAAACTCCTGATCGAACCGACGATTTGCGCGCCGACGTCGATGATCTCCACAGGCTCGACGGTGCCGGTGGCCGTCACGCCGATGAACAGCTCGCCGCGCATGACCGGCAGCGTTCGGAACTTCGCCTGGCTCGACGTTCCGCCGTGCCATCCGTAGCCGATCACCACCACGATCAATACGACCGCCAGTCCAAGGCCGATCCACAATCGTTTCTTATTCATAACGCGTCTTCTCCGTTCTCACGACGATTTTTGTTCGGGGTTTTGCGGCACTTCGTGGCGGAACATGTCGACCACTTTGCCCTCTTCGAGCTTGACGATCCGGTCGGCGGCGCCAAAGTATCGATCGTCATGCGTGATGGCGATCACCGTCTTGCCGCGCTGCTTCAACTCGGGAAGCAACTGCAGGTAAAATATTTTGCGAAAGGCCGGGTCTTGGTCGGCCGCCCATTCGTCGAACAGATAAATCGACCGGTCCTCAAGGTACGCCGTCACCAAAGCCAACCGTTTTCGCTGGCCGCGCGACAGTTTGACCGTCGAAAACGCGCCGTCGCACACCGTCACGACGTGGTCCAACTGCAACTGGCGCAGATAGTCGCCCGCGCGCTGATCGAGGCTTTTCGGATCGGCGTCCAGGCCCCAAAGATTGTCGAACACCATCGCGTCGTCGAACACGACCGAGAACAACTGACGGTAGCCCTCGCGCGTTTCATTGGTCACCGGCTGCCCGTCGAGCGCAACCCCGCCGCTCTCGGGCAGGTACAGGCCGGCGATCAACTTACCGAGCGTGGTTTTGCCGCTGCCGTTGCCGCCGATGATGAAAATCATCTCGCCGCGGCGCACCGACAAGTCGATCGGCCCAAGCTCAAACCCGTCCGGATGGCCCTCGCGGTGATACGTGTGCGTGACGCCGCGAAAATCGATTTGCCGCCAATCCTGGACGGGCGTCCATTGCTCCGTGCCCAATTCTTCCTCGTTCAACATCAACCCGAGCCGCTCGATTTGGCCGACCGATCCGGACGCCCAAGCCACAAACGGCAGCCACCCGATGATCTGCTCCAACGGCGACATCAAATAGAAAATCGTGAACGCATAGCCCGTCATCGTTTCGGAATCGACGCGGGTCAGCTTCGGCCACAAGAACAGCAGCAGCCCGATGGCCAGAAAAAACGTCAGCCGTCCCCAACTGATCGCGGCGTCGTGCAGGCAGTCGCCGACGAACTTGCTGTCGCGCACCGCGGCCTCCGACTCGACGATCTTCTCGACGAAGACCCGGCGTCGGGCGTGGTGCATTTTCATTTCCTTGACGCCCTCGATCAGGCCGCGGACGAAGCCGAACAGCACATCTTGGGCGTCGCGGCTCCGGCGAACGTATTTCTGCGCACCGCGCGACGAGTACCAATAGCTGCCCATGCCCAAAGCGCCGAACAGCACCGCCCCCAACAACAAGCTCGGCGAAAGCCAGCCCAGGTACGACGCTCCGCACAGCAGAATCACAAAATTAACGGCCAACATCGGCACGCCGTTCATCGCCTGCGACACGACGTTGACGTCGCCGGTCAGGACGTTGAGCAGTTTCTGCGAACCGATCTCTTCGAGGTGCTTTAGCGGCGATTCGAGAATCCGACGGCACAATCCGACGCGCAACCGCGCAATCGTGCCCAATGTCAGCTTCGACAATAGCATGTGCGAAACCACTTGCGTCGAAAGCACGACGAGGCACAACGCCGCGAACAGCGCCAACGGCCACAGCGATTGGCCCGTGTCGCGCAATGTGCGCAGAATCATCACGACCAGGCCCATGCTGGCTATGCCGCTCAGCGCGCCGACGGCTCCGGCCAACAGGACGATCGGCCACGACGCTCGCAATAAAAAAAGAATCAATCGCATCGAAATCTCGGCCGCCAAGGGAGCGGGTGAGTTGCTTACGGTTCCTTCAACACTCCGTCGAGCCGTTCCACAAGCGCGGTCACGTCCGGTTTGCGCAACATGCTGTAGTGATTGCCCGGCGTCGATTCGATCCGCAGGCTCGGGCAAAGCGTTCGCCAATGGGGATCCAGCCTACCGCGCGGCTCCTCGGCTTGAAAGAGCACGACGCGCCCGGAATACGGCTTCGGCTGATAGGCGGCTGCGGCGGCCAGATGCGCCTTGCAAACCTGCGCAAGACGGCGAATCTCGGTGACGCCGAAACCTTCGGTAAGATTTGCCTGTCGGGCAATTTCTTCCCATTGCTGGTCGAGCGTCATCCGTTTCAGCTTCGGCAGCGAAAGGTTCAAATACGGGGCGATCCAGCGGATGATCGAGCGTTCGTCGAGGTCCAGCTTTTCGTACTCCATCTTCGACAGGTGCGTGTCAAACATCGCCAACAACGAGACCTGCTCGCCGGCGGCCTTCAACCGGTGCGCGGTCTCCAGGGCGATCATGCCGCCCAACGACCAGCCGCTCAGCAGATAGGGACCGTGCGGCTGCACGCCTTGGATCTCCTCGAGATAACACTCCGCCATCGCTTCGATCCGATCGTGCGGCGTCTGCCCCGGATCGAGCCCCCGGCCCTGCAAACCATACACCGACCGCTCTGTCGACAGCCCTCGCGCCAAAGGCAAAAACGCCGCCACATGGCCGCCCAGCCCATGGATGCAGAACAGCGGCGTCCCGTCGCCTCCGGTCCGCAGCGGAACCAGTGAGCGGCCCGACTGTTTTTCGTCCTCCGTCATCGAAGGGGCCATCAGCGACGAAACCAATTCGTCAAGCATCGGCACATCTTCGAGCGACGGAGTCGTTGCGTCCTCACGGGGCGCCGCGTCGTCGAGCGTCGCATCACGACGCCGGTCGCATCGGGCCAGCAACTCAGACAGCGGCCGGCCCGGATCATCGGCCACATCGTCCAATAAATTCAAAAAGTATCGAAGCAGCCGATCCGTCGTCGCATCGTCGTACAACGCGCTGTCAAACTCCAGCTCTCCGTCCAGCCCGTTGTCCGTTTCCATCAATCCAAGCCAGAAATTGTGATACGCGGAGGTCGGCCCGATGTCGGTGGGCAAATAGCGGAACTCCAATCCTCGATGGCGGCGAAGCGAATCGGCGCGGCTCCGCTGGTCGTAACCAAAACAGGCGCACAGCCCCGGCACGTTCGCAACCGGCCGATCGGGCCAGAACAGCCGCGTCATCAGTTCCACGGGCAGTTCTTGCCGGGCCAGCGATTCGAGCGACGTCTGTCGGACCCGGGCCAACAGTTCGCGGAATGTGGGATTGCCCGACACGTCGCACCGCAATATCATTCGATTGGTGAATGTGCCGATCAGCGACTGGGTCTCACGACGATTGCGGTTCGCCGTGTTGATCATCACCAACAGGTCGTCACAATCGCCGAAACGCCGCAGCGCGGCCTGATAGACGGCCATGGTCAACATGTACATCGTGGCGTTTTCAGCCTGTGCCAGACGCTCGAGCCGACTCCGCAGGGCGGCGGAGACCCGGAACACGTGGGATTTTTCGATGCCGTGAAGCGGCTGCACCGGCCGATCCGTCGGCATCGAGAGCCGCTCGCAACCGGCCATCTGCTTGCGCCAAAATTCGATGACCGGGACGGCCGCTTCGCTCTTGAAGTACTCACGCTGCCAAACGGCGTAATCGGCATATTGCAGCGGCAACTCCGGCAGCGGCGACGGATACCCGGCCGAAAACGCATCGTAGAGCAGCGCCACCTCGTGAAACAAAACCTGAATCGACCAGCCGTCGCCGATGATATGGTGCATCGTGGCCAGAAAGACGTGTTCGGTCGGACCAAGCCGAAGCAGCCGAACGCAAAACAACGGGCCACGCCCCAAGTCGAAATGCTGTGAGCCCTGCCGTCGCGATAGCTCGTCGACTTGCCGGTCACGCTGCTCGACCGGCAGCGAGCTCAGGTCGTCGACCGGCAGCGCCATCTCAAAGTCAGAAATAAGCTGCTGCACCGGTTGTCCCGTCTCGTCCAACACCAGGCGAGTCCGCAACACCTCATGTCGTCGAACAATTTCCGCAATCGCCTGTCGCAGGGCGTCCACATCCAACGAGCCGCGGATCGACACCGCCGCGTGGATGTTCATCAGCGGATCATCGTCTTTCAATTGCCCATGCAGATTCCAATATCGCTCTTGATGATACGACAATGGCACCGACCCATCCGTGGTCCGTCGTGTGATCGGCGGCCCCGACGCCGGCGGACCGGCCAATTGTAGCTGGGCGATCTCTCGGGCCAACTCGCCCAACTGCGGCGACAAAAACAGCGTGGCCAGCGGCAACTCGACCGAAAACGCGGCTCGCACGCGCGACACCAGCCGAATGGCCAGCAACGAATTGCCGCCGAGGTCGAAGAAATTATCGCCCGCGCCGACGCGATCGACGTTGAGCAATTCACCCCAGACGCGGGCCAGTTGCTCTTCGATGGGTGTGCTCGGCGCAACGTACTCGGGCCGAGCGGACGCCGCCGTTTGATTCCAATCGGGCTCGGGCAGTGATCGGCGGTCGATCTTGCCGCTGGCCGTCGTGGGCAGCGCGGTCAACGGCACAAACAGACTCGGAATCATGTAGTCGGGCACGCGTTGCGACAGGAACCGCCGCAGTTCGACCGAGTCCGGCCCCGGCTCGACCTGCGCGACCACGTAAGCGACCAGATGCACGTCGCCGGCCGTGCGTTGTCGGGCGACCACCGCCGCGCCGGACAACAACGGATGCTCGCGCAGCAACTCTTCCACTTCGGCCGGTTCGACGCGGAATCCGCGAATCTTCACCTGATGGTCGGCCCGACCCAAAAAATCAATCTGACCATCGGCCCGTCGACTCGCCCGATCGCCCGTGCAACACAACCGCGCATCGGGTTGGCCGGAAAACGGGTCGAGGACGAACCGTCCGGCGTTGAGCGCCGCGTCGACATAGCCGCGAGAAACGCCTTCGCCGCCGATATACAACTGGCCCGGCACGCCGATCGGCGTCGGCTTCATCCGTCCGTCCAACACATAGAGCCGCACATTGCCGAACGGGCGTCCGATGGGCGTCGAGCCGCTCTCGGGCAGCAGATCTACGTCGCCCTCGAAATAGGAGCTGTCGATCGTCGTTTCCGTGAGGCCGTAGGAATTGATCAGCCGCGTTTCAGCGCCGAGAACGGCCCGTGCCCGACGATGATCGCCGACATACCAAGCGTCGGAGCCTACGACGGCCAACCGCAGCCGATCGAACCGGCGACGCGACTCCTCCAAATATTGCACTAAATTGCGCAACACGACGGGCACAAATTCGGCCGCGTCCACTTGCTCGCGCTCGATCAGCTCCAAAAGCCGCTCCGCGTCGAGCAAGATTTCTTTTCGACAGATCACCAGTTTGCCGCCGGAGGCCAGCGCGCGCACCATGTCGCCGGCGAACACGTCAAACCCGAAACTGGCCATCTGCAAATGCGAGTGAACTTCGTCCAGACAATAGGCCTCGCGCCAACCGTGGAACGCATTGAGCAGATTGCCCTGCGTGACCATGACGCCCTTCGGACGACCGGTCGAGCCCGAGGTGTAAAGAATGTACGCCAAACGGTCGGCCGTCGCGCCTCCGTCAACATCTTTGTCGGTCCCCTTCGCGCCGTTCGAGGACGTCAAGATGTCGTCCAACAAAACGCGCCGCACCGGTAGCTCGCCCAGCGCTGCATCGAGCGCCGCGTCGGTCACGATCAGCGAGGCCTGCGAGTTTTCCAACACATAGTGCAGCCGCTCCTGCGCATCGCGCGTGTACGAGGCGTCCAGCGGCACATAGGCCCCGCCGGCTTTCATCACGCCCAGCACCGCCACGAACAACTCCGGCGAACGTTCCAGGCAAATCGCCACGCGCGACTCCGGACCGATGCCTTGCGACCGCAAAAAAACGGCCACGCGGTTCGCCCGGGCGTTCAACTCGCCGTAGGTCAAGCGGCGATCTCCGGCAACGACCGCCGCGGCGTCCGGCGTCTGTCGGGCGTGGCGCTCGAACAGGTGATGAATCAGTTGCGTGCGGTCGTAGTCCCGCGCCGTGTCGTTCCACTGAATCAGCATCGTCTCGGACTGCGACGGATCGAGCAGCGGCAGCGCCGACAACTTTTCATTCGGGTTGGCCATCGCTGACGCAACCAACGTCTGATATTCGCCGATCATGCGGTCGATCGTCGCCGGATCGAACAGATCGGTGCTGAACCCGAGCCCTCCGTCGAAACAGCCGTCTCGCTCGAACAACTCCAACGTCAAATCGAAATTGGCCGACGGCGGCGCCGGGCTGTCATCCAGCGGGCCGATCTGGATGCCCAGCTCGGGCGAGGCCGGCAGCTTGAGATTTTGCAGGGCGAACATCACCTGGAAAATCGGATTACGGCTCAAGTCCCGCGGCGGACGCACGGCGTCGACCACTTGGTCGAGCGTCATCTCTTGCCGCTCAAAACCGTCGAGCGCCGTTTGACGAACCAGCCCGACCAATTCGCGGAAACTGGGGTCGCCGTCCCATCGGGTGCGCAGCGCCAACACGTTCACGAAATAGCCGATCAGCGACTCGGTCTCCGGACGATTGCGATTGGCCACCGGAACGCCCACGGCGAAATCGTTTTGACCGCTGCGCCGGGCCAGCAGCGCGCTGAACGCGGCCAGCAGCGTCATGAACGGCGTAACGCCTTCGCGTTGACAGAACTCATAGACCGCGCGGCTCGTCTCGGGCGACAATCGGCACGGGCGGCTCGATCCGCGTGTGGAACGAATCGCCGGACGCGGCCGATCGGCCGGCAATTCCAACACCGGAACGCCGGTCAACTGGTTGCGCCAGTAGTCGCGCAGCCGCTCCAACGTCTCGCCCTGCAGGAGCCGGCGCTGCCATGCCGCAAAATCGACGTACTGAATCGGCAGCTCCGGCAGCGGCGACGGCTTGCCCGCCGAATACGCCATGTAGAGCGAGCCCAGTTCATACAGCAGCACGCCCATCGACCAACCATCGTGGATGATATGGTGCGTACTGGCGACCGACACATAATCGTCCGGACCGCGGCGGTACAACGTAATGCGGATCAGCGGCCCGTTTTGCAGGTCGATCGGTTGGTTCATCTCGGCGGCGATCTCACGCCGCAGGCGGGCCTCGCGTCGATCGGCCGGAACGTCGTTCAGATCGATTACGCGCAACGATTGCGTCGCGGCCGGCGCAATCCGCTGCACCGGGCGGCCGCCCTGTTCGGGAAACGTCGTGCGCAGCACTTCGTGACGCCGGGCGATTTCGTTGAGCGACCGCTCGAGCACGTCCAACCGGACCGGCCCGCGAACGTTCAACGCCAAGTGGAGCATGTACGTCGGACGTTCCGGCTCCAGGCGATCGAGGAACCATAGGGCTTCCTGGTTGAACGACAGAGGCAACTCGCCGTCGCGGGGGATCGGCACGATGGCGTTTTGCGATTTCGCACCGCCGCGGCGCTGCGCCGCTTCGATCAGCACGGCCAGTCCCGCCACGGTCGGAGACTCGAACATCTCACGCAGCGGCAGTTCCACCTCGAACTGCGTCATCATGCGCGAGGCGGCCTGCGCGGCCAGCAGCGAATGGCCGCCCAACTCGAAAAAATGATCGTGGACGCCGACCCGGTCCAGTTCGAGCACCTCGGCCCAAAGTTCGGCGAGTTTTTGCTCCAGCGCGTTGCGCGGCGCAACGTAGGGCGCGGTCAGATCCGGACGATGGCGAATCGTCGCCGTCGCGGCGGCGAGCTCTTTTGTCTTGTCAGCGGATTTTGTCGAACCGACCAGCCATTTGTCGCTCGTGACCCACAGCGATTGACGTTGCCACGGATATGTCGGCACACGAACGCATCGGGCGCCGCCGGGCGCAATCCTCGCCCAATGCAGATCGGCACCGGCCACATAGAGCGACGCCAACGCGGAATGCAAATCGTCGTCCTTGCCGATTTCGTTCGACAGCGGACGAACGTCCAATCGCACATCCACGTTGCGATCGTCGAGCGACTTGATCGCGGCATCCCACAGGTCGGCGCGACCGGCCAGGCAGGCTTGCCAATGGGCGGCGTCCAGATCCGGACCAACATGAGCCTGCCCGTCGACCGCCGACAACATTGGCAACACCGCCGCCCGGCTTTGCGGCGCGACGCCCGAGGCGGCCAACTGCAGGGCCTCGTCCAAGGTCAGAACGCCGGCGATCACGGCGGCCGACAACTCGCCCGCGCCGCGGCCCACGACCACGTCGGCTCCAACGCCGATCATGCGCCACCACGCTGCAACGGCCAACTGCGCGGCCACCAACGCCATCGAACCGGAGGACGACGGATCCTTCAGCAGCTCGACCAACGGGCGACCCGCCACGCGCTGCACGGCGGCGTCCACTTCGGCCGCGGCATCGACGAAACCGCAAAATGTTTCGGCCAAACCGGCCGCCGCCGACCGCCATGGCTCGATGCGGTCGTCGAACAGCATGGCCGTTTTCAGCGATCGCCCATAGGGTTTTCGACCGGCTCGAACGCCGTCCGCGGTTTGGCCCTTGAGATACTGCTCCAAAAGCTCCGCGGCGTGCTCGGCGGACCGGGCGACAACCGACAGCCGGCAATCGTGATGATCGCGTCGGGCGGCGGCGGTGTAGCATACGTCGGCCCATGACGGTGGGTCGTTTTTCAGAAAATCAACGTAACGGCGGGCTAAGTCGCGCAGCGCCGCCTCGGTCCTTGCCGACAGCGGCAACACGTCGAGCGACGCGGCGGCGGACTCTGTCGCAACGGTTGGCGGGCCTTCCAACACGACGTGTGAATTGCTGCCGCCGAAACCAAACGCGCTGACGCCGGCCAACCGCGGACCCGGCACTTCGGGCCACGGCGTCAACTGGCTCTGCACGTGCAACGGCAGCCGGTCGAACGGGATTTCGGGATTCGGCGTTTGAAAGTGCAAGCTCGGCGGCATTCGGCCGCGTTCGAGCATCAACACCGCCTTGATCAGGCTGGCCATGCCCGAAGCCGCCTCCAAGTGGCCCAAGTTCGTTTTGACCGACCCGATCGCACACATCGACCCGGCCGCCCGACCGTCGCGCAACACGTTGCCCAACGCAGTGGCCTCGATCGCGTCGCCCAGCCGGGTGCCGGTGCCTTGCGTTTCGATGTATTGCACCGCGCCGGGCGACACGCGGGCCTGGGCGTAGGCGTCTCGCAGCACTTGCTCCTGGGCCGCGCGGTTCGGGGCGGTCAGTCCGTTGCTCGATCCGTTTTGGTTGACCGCGCTACCGAGAATCACGGCATGGATCGGATCGTTGTTTTTCAGAGCGGCGGACAACGGTTTGAGCACAACCACGCCGACGCCTTCGCTCCGCACGTAGCCGGTCGCCGCCGCGTCGAACGCGTGCACGCGGCCGTCGGTGGCGCAGAAACCCGCCTTGGTCAGATTGATCGTGCCGATGGGCGACAGCAGCATGTTGGCGCCGCCGACCAGCGCCGCGTCGCAATCGCCGCTGCGGATGCTTTGGCACGCCAGATGCATCGCAACCAACGACGACGAGCAAGCCGTGTCGAGCGAAAGGCTCGGACCGTGCAGCCCAAAAACAAACGACAACCGATTAGCCGCCAAGCACAACGACGTGCCGGCCGCCACGTGGGCGTCGGTCTGATCCAAGTCGCTCGACAGCATCAAGCCGTACTCGCTTTGGGCGATGCCGACAAACACGCCGATCTTTTGTCCGCGCAAATCGGCCGGGGGCAGACCCGCGTCTTCGAGCGCCTCCCAGGTCAGCTCCAACAGGATGCGATGCTGCGGGTCGATCCGCGAGGCTTCGCGATCGGAAATGCCAAAAAAGTGGTTATCGAACCGGTCGATGTTTTTGAGAAATCCGCCCCAGCGCGTGCACATTTTGCCGGGCGCAGCCGGATCGGGATCGTAAAACGCATCGACGTCCCAGCGATCCGGCGGCACTTCGCCCACGGCGTCGACGCCCGCGCACAGCAGCCGCCAATAGGCCTCGGGATTGTCGGCTTGGCCCGGAAATCGGCACGCCATTCCCACCACGGCGATCGGCTCCGCCCGACGACGCTCCAACGCCTCCAGACGCGTTTGCGTTTCCTTCAGCGCGTAGACGGCGCGCTGCAGGGGCGTCATGTTTTTCAGCCTTGCGGCCAGGTCGTCCATGGTTTTTTACTTTTGAAGCTCTTCGAGCTGTTTGGCCACCAGGGCTTCCATTTCCTGTTCCGACATGCCCTCCACTTCGGCGGCGTTCTGCGCCGCTTGTTGGGCCTCGGGAGCCGGCTCGGGCTTGGCGGCCGACGCCTCTTCACCGCAGTCCATTTGCAGCACGTCGCGGACCACGTGGCCGGCGAACGTCTCCAGCGTCGGATAGTCGAACAGCAGCGCCGGATTCAGGTGGTGGCCCACCGAACGGCCGACCCGATTGGCGAACTCCACGCCCGTCAACGAGTCGAAACCCAATTCGTTCAGCGTCCGACGCGGGTCGGGCAGATTCGATTCATCGATCGCCAACACACGCGCGGCCTGCTTGCGGATGTGCGTCAACGCCAATTCGAGCCGTTCGGCCGGCGTTACTTTTTGCAGTTCTTCGAGCAACACGGGCCGGGCGTCGCCGGGCGAAACCGCCTCGCGGGCGTCGCGAGCCATGTCGGACAGCCATGCCGGTTCGGCGCCGGCCGGAATCCGCTCGAAAAACTTCGGCCAATCGATCGGCAGCACGCCGGCCTGCGTGCGGTCGTCGACGATCAACTGTTCGAGCGTGTGCATGCCCGCGACCGGCTCGATCGAGCCCAACCCGGCCGCGGCCCAACGTCGGCCCTCCGACTCAACCAGTTTGGCGGCCATACCCACCTCGGCCCACGAACCCCAGTTGACGCTCAAAGCGTGACGTTTTTCCCAACGGCGATAGTGGGCCAGCGCGTCGAGGAACGCATTGGCGGCGGCGTAGTTGCCCTGGCCCGGCGAGCCCATCAACGCGGCGGCCGACGAGAACAACACAAACAAATCCAACGGCAGGCCGAGCGTCAACTCGTGCAAGTTCCACGCGCTGAGCATCTTGGCGGCCATCACCCGATCGAACCGCTCGCGCGTCTGTTCGCGGAGCGTGCCGTCGTCGAGCACGCCGGCCAAATGGAACACGCCTCGCAACGGCGGCATCGTCCGGGCCACGTCGTCCAACAACTCGGACAACTGCTGGCGATTGCCCGCGTCACAACGCCGGACCGACACCTCAACGCCGGACTTTTCAAGCTCCTCGATCTTCTGCTTGGCCTCGTCCGATGCGCCGGAACGCCCCAGCAACACGAGATGCCGGGCGCCGCGGTCGACCAGCCAGCCGGCCAACTTCAGCCCGAGCCCGCCGAGTCCGCCGGTGACCAGATACGTGCCGTCGTCGTGCAGCGAAAGCCCTCGATCGGCGAAATCGCCCCCGGCCGCGGCCTGGATCACCACCTTGCCGATGTGCTCGGCCCGAGCCATGTGACGCAGGGCGTCGACGATGCGCTGGATGCGGTAGGTGCGCAACGGCAACGGCACGAGTTTTTTGTCGACGAACTGCGGCACGACCGCGCGGATCAGCTCGCCGACTTGCTTGGGCCGCTCGGCCATCATGTGGTCCAACGCGATCGCGTGGAATTTCAGTCCCAGCTTGAACTGGTCCACCCGGGCCTGGTCCCAGAGATCGGTCTTGCCGAGCTCCATGAACCGGCCGCCCTCGCGCAACACGGACAATCCGGCCGCGATGGCCTCGCCGGTCAGCGAATTGAGGACCATGTCGACGCCCTGGCCGCCGGTTGCCTGGCGGATTTCGTCGGCGAACGCCGCCGAGCGCGAGTCGAACACGTGCGCGATGCCCAGCGATTTCAAGTATTCGCGTTTACCGGGGCTGCCGGCGGTGGCAAAAATCTCGGCGCCGATTTGCCGAGCGATCTGAATGGCGGCCAACCCGACTCCGCCCGAGGCCGCATGGATCAGTACGCGCTCGCCCGGCTGCAAACGGCCAAGCTGCCGTAAGGCCAATTCGGCCGTGACGAAGCAGATCGGAAGAGTCGCCGCCTCGTCGAAGCTCAAATGGGTCGGCTTCGGCGCGACAAACTCGGCCATCGTCAGCGTGTAGCTGGCGAACGTAGCCGGGGCCAACGCGATCACCGAATCACCTGGCTTGAAGCCCTCGACGCCCGGTCCGACGGCGGCCACTTCGCCCGCGCACTCGCCGCCCATCGCGCCCGGCTCGCCGGGATAGAGATCCAACACATTGAGCACATCGCGGAAATTGAGACCCGTGGCCCGCACGCGGATTTCGACCTGGCCGGGGCCCGGCTGACGACGCGGCACGGCCCGAAGCACAACGTTGTCCAACTGGCCGCGCGACGTGATGTCCAAGCGATAGGGTTGGCCGTTGGGGATTTCCAACGCACCGACTTCGCCATGGCGCAGCCGCCGCAATCGGGCCACGCGACGCACGCCCGCATGATAGACAATTTGATCTTCGCCTTGTCCGCGCAACAACTCGTCGGCTAGCTGGGCGGCGCTGACGCCGGCCCCCTCGCCATCGAGGTCCACTCGCGTACACGCCAGCGCGGGCAGTTCCGCCGCGATGACCCGGCCGAGTCCCCAAACGGGCGATTGCGCCAAATGGATCGGCGACTGGCGATCGCCCGCCACGGCCTGCGCGGCGCGCGTCACGAGCCAAAGCCGCGGCGGCTCGGCGGCGTTCGATTCGGCCATCACGCGAACGACGTCCAACACGCCGCCCCAGCCGTGATCGCGTGCGGCGGCAAAATTGGGGCCCGACGCCTGACCGTTGATGTCCACATTCGACAGATAGGCGATGCCGCGGCGTCCCGGCTCGGGATCGGCCAAAAATTGACGCACCGACTCGGCGCGCGTTTCGGGCGTCGCGTCAAACGGCACGACCGTGCACCGCTGGTTTTGCGACTGCAATTGGTCGGCCACCACGGCGCCCAGCCGTTCACGCTCGTCGAAAATCAGCCAGCGGCCCAGCTCGACCGTCTGATCGGCCTCCGGCGCCGGCAACGATTGCGGCGTCCACGTCAATTCGTAGCACCAATCGGGCAGCGGTCCGGCCAAACGTCGAGCCAGCCAATCGCGTGGGACGCGACGCAGCCGGACGCCCTCCAGCTTTGCCAACACGCGGCCCGAGGCGTCCAACAATCGGATGTCGCCGATGGCCACCTTGCCGTTGAACGATCGCAGATGGACCAAATACCACGCCGGCGATTCAATGCGGTCGAACAACTGAATGCGATCGACTCCCATCGGTACATAGGCGTCGATGCCCTCGCCCGCGCCGGGCAACACCGCGCCGAGCAATTGGAAACCGCAATCCAACAGGCCCGGATGAATTTGATAATCGCCGAGGTGATCTTTCTCATTGGCCGGGCGGAGTTCGGCCAAGCCCTCGGTCTCGGTGACCCAATGCTGATGGATCCAACAGAACGACGGACCAGGGTCCAATCCGGCGCGATTCAGAGCGTCTTTTTGCCATTGCTCATCGCGCGACGGCCCCGTGAATCGGGCTCGGCAGGCCGACAAGTCGATCGTTTCCGGCTCGACGCCGCGCGGCGATTCGATCCGTCCGACCGCCAACGCGGTGAACACCGGCTCGGAATCGTCTTTTGGCTGGCTGACCGAAACAATGCGGAACGACGCGGCGCTGGGGCCCTCGGGCGACAGCACCACTTGGACCGTTTTGGCCGTTTTGTCCAACAGCAATGGCTCCAGCAACGTCGCGCCCGAGACGCGCCACGGACGGTCGTGCACGACGGCCGACGCCGCCAACACCATTTCGAGATAGCCGGAGGCCGGCATGACGACTTGTTGCTGGATTTTATGGTCGAACAGAATCGCCGGACGATTGGCGGCCAGCGACGCCTCGAACACTTGATCGCTGGCGGCGGCGACCAATTTTCGACCCAGCAACGGGTGCAGCGGCGGACCCTTGCGGCGAGATGACGAAAAACTGTCGAAATCGCCGACGTCGGCGCCCGAGGCCCAGTAGCGACGCCGCTGGAACGGATAGCTCGGCAGTGAAATCTTCCGCCGCACGTAATCGCGATCGAACCCGGCCCAATCGATCGTCGCGCCGTGAACGTACAACTCGGCGAGGCTGTCCAGCAGAACTTGCCAATCGTCGCGGCCCGGCCGCAGCGACGGCAGCCACGTCAACTGTTCGCCGGTCACACAACGACGGCCCATACCGATCAGCGTCGGGCTCGGACCGATTTCGAGGAACATCTCGCAACCGGCGTCGACCATCGCTTGCAGACTTTCGGCAAAACGCACCGGCGATCGGGCGTGGCGGCTCCAGTAGGTCGGGTCGGCGTACGTTTGAGCGTCGGCCAACCGACCGGTCAGATTTGAGACGATGCCCAGCTTCGGCGCGGAATATTGAACCGATCGGGCGGCCTCGTCCAACTGGCCCAAAATCGGGTCCATGCGGTGGCTGTGAAACGCATGCGACGTGGCCAATGTCTTGGATCGGATGCCCTGGCCGTCGAACTGTTCGAGCAACTGCCGCACGGCGGGCTCGTCGCCCGAAATGACCACGCTCGCCGGTCCGTTCAGCGCGGCGATGGCCACTTGGCCCTGGTACGCCTCCAACGCGGCGGCCACGATCGGCTCGGCGGCCATCACGGCGGCCATCACGCCACCCGCCGGCAGACTTTGCATCAGTTTGGCGCGTCGGGCGATCAACCGGATTCCATCTTCCAGCGAAAACACGCCGGCGGTGCATGCCGCGGCGAACTCGCCAACGCTGTGGCCCATCACGGCCGTCGGCTCGATGCCCCAACGGCGCCAGAGCGCGGCCAATGCGTATTCGATGGCGAACATCGCCGGCTGCGTGTAGCCGGTCTGATTTAGCAACGTGGCGTCCGGGTCGTTCAACAACGACAGCAGCGGGCGGTCCAATTCGGATCGCAGCGCGGCGTCGCAGGCGTCCATCGCCGCGCGGAACGTCGGCTGCGTCTCATACAGCAGGCGGCCCATGCCGGCGTATTGCGCGCCCTGACCGGTGAACAAAAACCCGATCCGCGGCAACCGGTCCACTTGCGATTGGCCGGCATGAATGTTCGACTTTTCCGGATCGGCGGCGAACGCTTGGAGCCGGTCTCGCAATTCGTCGATCGTCGCGGTGGCGATCGCGGCGCGGTATGGAAAATGGTCGCGGCCCACGTTGGCCGTAAACGCGGCGTCGGCCGGCGACGTCGACGGCTCGGCCTCGAAACAGGCGGCGTATCGAACGGCCTGCTCGACCAGCGCGTGCGACGTTCGGGCCGAAAGGGTCATCAGGTGACGCGGCCGCTCCACCTCCGACGGTTTTGGTGTCTCTTGCGACGGCGCTTCGGACAGAATCACGTGACCGTTGGTTCCGCCAAACCCGAACGCGCTGATGCCCGCACAATGCGGCACGCCGTCCCAACGCGGCCAATCACACATCGCGGTGGGGATCTCCAACGGGGCGCCGTCGATCCTCAACAGCGGATTGATTTGTTGCAGATGCAGGTGCGGAGGCACCTGGCCGTGACGCAACATCATCGCCACCTTGACCAGCCCGGCGACGCCCGCCGCGCTTTCCAGATGGCCGATGTTCGTCTTGACCGAACCGACCATCAGCGGCCGATCCGCCGATCGGCCCGCGCAAAGCGCCTCACGCAGGGCCTCGATTTCAATCGGATCGCCGAGCTTCGTGCCGGTCCCGTGGGCCTCGATGTAGCTGATGTCGGTCGGCGACAATCCGGCGTCGGCCAGCGCCGTGCGAATCACCGCCTCTTGAGCCGGCCCGTTGGGCGCGGACAGCCCGTTGCTGCGTCCGTCATGATTGACGGCCGTGCCGCGAACCAGCGCGAGGATGCGATCGCCGGCGGCCGTCGCGTCGCTGAGCCGCTTCAGGACGATCATGCCGCAGCCTTCGCCGCGCACGTAGCCGTTGGCGGTCGCGTCGAACGCCTTGCAGCGTCCGTCGGGCGCCATCATGTGGGCCTTCGTCAGCGCCAGCGTCATTTCCGGGCTGAGGATCAGGTTGATGCCGCCGGCCAACGCCATGTCCGATTCGCCGCGACGCAGGCTTTGGCAGGCCAGATGCACGGTGACCAACGACGACGAACAGGCCGTGTCCAGCGCGACGCTCGGCCCGTTGACGTTCAAAAAGTACGAAAGCCGGTTGGCCAAAATGGCGTGGCTGCTGCCCGTGCCCGAGAACACGTCCATGTCGCTCAAGTCGCGGGACTGCAACAGCGCGTAGTCGCTGCCGATGACGCCGACGAACACGCCGGTCTTGGACTGCGCGATTTGGCTCGGGGGCAAGCCGGCGTCTTCGAGCGCTTCCCATGCGACTTCCAACAACAGGCGATGTTGCGGATCCACGCGAACGGCTTCACGCGGCGAGATGCCGAAGAATTCGGCGTCGAACTCGTCGACTTTATCGAGAAAGCCGCCCCACCGGGTGTTCATCTTGCCCGGCGCGGACGGATCGGGATCATAATAGTCATCGACATTCCAACGCGCGGCAGGCACCTCTTCAATCGCGTTGACGCCGTTGCACAATTCGCGCCAAAACGCCTCGGGGCTTTGACCGCCGCCTGGGAAACGACAACCAATTCCGATCACGGCGATCGGTTCGGTTTGCGCATAATCGCGCTGGGCAAGCTTGGCTTGCGCCTGTTTCAGCAAATAGACCGCATTCTGCAACGGAGTCAACGACTCCGCGCGTGGTTCGACACCCATGAAAAACGACCCCCCAGCCCACAGTTACTGTTTCGCCAACTCCTGTAGGAGAAACGCCTGCATCTCGTCGTCCGTCATGCGTTGGACGTCGTAGAGCAAGCGATTTGGATCCGTGTCCCTCAGCGAAAGATGCGGTTGCGGCGGGCGAAGCGTCGGCACCGACTCCACTTGCGGGCGCACGAGCCAACGGGCCAGCGCGGCGATGTTCGGATGGTTGTAGATCGCGGTGGGCGAGAGCCGCCGTCCGAGCCAGCGTTCCAATTGCGCGGCGATCTCCACCGCGTCGACCGACCCCATGCCGAACTCGAGAAAGGGCGTCGTAACGTGAATTTCCGACGGCGCCAGCTGCAGCCGCGCCGCGATGCGTTCAATCAGCCACGACTCGATGTCGGCGGCCGTGAGCGACTCGGGGCACGCAGCAGGTAAAATCTCCACGGCAACCTCGCCGTCGGCCGAATCCTCCGCCTTCCACTGCCCCAAAATTTCCAACTGTCCGCTCAAATAGCGTTCCCGGCACGCCGAACGTCGCGTCTTGCCGCTCGACGTCTTCGGAATCGTGCCCGCACGAACCAAAACAACCGCGTACACCTCCAATTCGTGCTGCGAAGCGACGGCGCCGCGCACGGCGTTCAATGCGGCGCTCAGGTCTACATGACGGTGGCGAGGCTCGATCTCCTGGACCACGACCAACCGGTCGCGATCGGCCACATCGACCGCAAAGGCCGCGCAAAAACCCGCCCGGAACGAACCATGCGCATGATCGACCGAACGTTCGATGTCCTCGGGGTAATAGTTTCGGCCGCGAATAATAATGACGTCCTTCAGCCGGCCCGTCACGTACAACTGCCCATTGCGTTGGAATCCCAAGTCGCCGGTTCGGAGGAACGGCCCCTCGTCGCTGTCCGACAACCGGGCGGCAAACGCCGTCTCGGTCGCCTCGGGCCGTTGATAGTAACCGGTCGCCACGCTCGGCCCTTGAACCCAAATCTCGCCGACCATGTCCTCATCGCAGACGCGATGCGACTCGGGATCGACGATTCGGATGGTTTGACCGGGCAGACACTCGCCCGAGCCGACCAACGTGCGGCATGAAATGTCGTTGTCCTCGGAACGGTCCAAAACCTTCACGCGATTTTGGCCCAGCTCATCGGTCCGAACGCGAAGAATCGAAGGCGGCGTAAGCCGCGGTCCGCCGGAGACCATCAGCGTCGCTTCGGCCAATCCATAGCATGGGAAAAACGCCTCGCGGCGGAAACCGCACGGGGCAAAGGCCTCGGCAAATCGCTCGATTGTTTCGGCCCGCACCCGTTCGGCGCCGGTGAACGCCACCTCCCAACTGCTCAGGTCGAGCTTTTCACGCTCGGCCGGCGTAATCTTGCGGACACACAGGTCGTAGGCGAAGTCCGGACCGCCGCTAACCGTGGCATGCAGCCTGGAAATGGTCTCGAGCCACAAGGCCGGACGCTGCAAAAAGGCCGCCGGCGCAAGCAACGTACACGGGCCGCCGCAAAAGGCCGGCTGCACGACGCCGCCGATCAGGCCCATGTCGTGGTACAAAGGCAGCCAAAACACGCCCCAGCCGTCCGGGGTGTTGTTGAACGCCTCTTGGATCAACGTGGCGTTGAACAGCAAGTTGTCGTGGGTCAGCATGACGCCCTTCGGCGACGATGTCGACCCGGACGTATATTGAAGAAACGCCAAATGATCGCCGTTGACATTGGGATCGTGCCAGACGCGGCTGCGATCGTCCGCAATGCTGTCCACCGCCACCCAGGGCCGCTCGAACAACTTGGTCAGATGGCCATAGGATTGGCGAGCCAACTGACGATGGGCCGCGGTGCTCAACACCAAGGACGGCTGAGCCGCTTCAAAGACCGCCTCGATCGAGGACGTCCCGCGATGGCGACCCGGCGGAGCAGCCGGCACCGCGACGATCCCGGCATACAAACAACCGAAAAACGCGGTGATGAAATCCAATCCGGGCGGGAACAGCAACAAGGCCCGCTCCCCTTCAGCCGCCAGCGCTTGCAGCTCGCCGCCAATCGCTCTGGCTCGACGGTCCAGATCGCCATAGGTCATGCAAAGCTGTTCTCCACCACGGCCAG
Source organism: Planctomycetaceae bacterium (assembly GCA_021372005.1). Taxonomy (GTDB): domain Bacteria; phylum Planctomycetota; class Planctomycetia; order Pirellulales; family Thermoguttaceae; genus JAJFVC01. The sequence goes on from JAJFVC010000086.1 coordinate 40,086, forward strand.
GAAGGTACTCAAAGGCAAGCTTGTCTCGCGTCGCGGACGCACGTGCCCGTAAAATATCGACGACGGTAGTAGATGCAGATGGGCGTTTCGGCAACATGGCTTGTGCGGATGATTTATTCGTTCTTCATCATGGAGTTCATCGGAGGGGCACATCCTTGGCCGAGCACGCTACCTCCCAGGGCAACCCATTATAGAGATATCGTCCAAGGATGAGTAGTACTTGTCGCATAAATATGACAACTGGGCAAAATAGGACAAGGGCTCGCAATCGCCCCCTCAGAGCGGTCTTTTCTCCGATTCCAATCGATTCTCCCCTATTGGGCATCTCGTCATCCGATTCGCCGTACCTTCTGTTTATTGCTCAGTCGCGGCACAACACGCATGCTTTACCTATCTTCGCAACTTATACAATCCAGTAAAAAGCACGCTTTTTCGGCCAAAACACGGCAATATAGACAATATAGTGAATCCGCGATGTCTTCTAACGACCAAATTTGAGGCAATACACAATGAACTCTGAGAAAAAGTCTGTCTTGCCAAAAAGAGATTTCCTTGTCGTCGTCTTGCGGTAACCTGTGGGCCGACGTCAGTGGCAAGTTACATTTTTTCGCTAGAAGGTGGATCGATTTCCCCAAACGGGCCGGATCATGTCACATCACGGGCCCAATCAAGCATACCCAAACCTCTCATCTTTCCATCGCAGAAAAACAACCATTTGTAGATCCCTCCATCACCCCAATCCGCAAGCAACTCTTGTCGAGAGATGACCCCGATCGCGATAGGCGCACAGCAAGAAAAACAGGCCAAGAAAACGAAAAAAGCCCGTCGACGGCGGACTTCTCATCGTGTCCGAATTTTACAGAAGCCTGTTCGGACTTAGGCCGGAAAGAAGAGGCGCCGGTGGGAGTCGGACCCACGATGGCGGATTTGCAATCCGCTGCCTTAGCCACTTGGCTACGGCGCCGTGAAAAACATGTTACATTTTACCCAATCTTTCCCGTCCAGCTATTTGGAAGAGCCATTCTATCGGGGTTGCCGAGGGATGTCAACTTTACTTAGTTGACACGTGACGAGCAACAAAGGGCTGCGGAAACCTATCGGTTGTGGGCGGACGTTGTCTTTCGTTTTTGCATCGTTTTTTCTTGGACGCCCTTGGCCGAGTTCGGCAAATGATGTAGACTGGGCGGGTTGATTTTTGGCCGCAGCCGGTCGATGTGAATGTTGGCGACCTGTGGCTTCCTTCGTAGCGATTCGAACAAATAGCCTTTGTTGCGACGCAAAGACAACAGCCTCTAATTCATTAAGCGGCAAGAAGTTACGACGCGCACCCCTAGCTCAATTGGATAGAGCATCGGTCTACGGAACCGAAGGTTACAGGTTCGAGCCCTGTGGGGTGTACTTTCTTCTCGGACTTTACGTCCACCGGCTGCTCTCAAGCCCAAGAGCCGGATTGGGCTTCTCGAACGACCGTCTTCGCGTAGCTTGCGGCACGTAGCGGAATTCTTCCTCGATGCAACTAGAAGGAAAGACATGAACGATCGAATCGGCATTGTGACCGGCGGCGGCGATTGTCCTGGCTTAAATGCCGTGATTCGCGCGGTGGCCAAGGCGGGCGCCAAACGCGGTTGGGAGACGATCGGCTTTCTTGGCGGTTTTGAGGGCATTCTCGAGCCCGAGCAATTCATGCCGCTGGATTATCAAAAGCTGAGCGGACTGCTGACGCGCGGCGGCACGATTTTGGGCACCGCCAACCGCGGTCGATTTTCGGCGAAGGTCGGCGACGGCGAGACCCGGCGGTTGCCCCAGTCGTTGATCGACGGCGTTCACGCGACTGTGGACAAACAAAAACTTCGCGGCCTGGTGTGCATCGGCGGCGACGGCACGCTGAGCATCGCCCAACAGTTGTTCGAGGGCGGCGTCCCGGTGGTTGGCGTTCCCAAAACCATCGACAACGATTTGGAGGGCACGCTTTGGACGTTTGGATTTGATTCGGCCGTGGCGTGCGCCACCGATGCGTTGGACCGGCTGCACACGACGGCCGAGAGCCACAATCGGTTGATGGTGTTGGAGGTGATGGGCCGCCACGCCGGCTGGATCGCCCTGTACGCAGGCGTGGCCGGCGGCGCCGACGTCATCTTGATTCCCGAGATCCCGTTCCATTACGAAAGCATTTGCGCGAAGATTGCCGACCGAGAACAACGTGAAAACAAGCGATTCACGTTGATCACGGTGGCTGAGGGCGCCCGTGAGCAAGATGGCGAGTTGGTTACGGCGGCGGATCAACCGGCCAACCGCGAAACCCGTTTGGGCGGCATCGGCGCGGTCGTGGCCGAGGAGTTGGAAAAGCGGACCGGCAAGGAAGCCCGCGTGTGCGTTCTCGGCCACTTGCAGCGCGGCGGCTGTCCGACCAATTTCGACCGCGCGCTGTGCTGCCTTTTCGGCGCCGAGGCCGTCGAACTGATCGCCGCCGGACGTTTCGGCCGCATGGTGTCCTACCAAGGGACGCACGTGTCGAACGTCAAAATCGCCGACGCGGTGGGACGTCTGAAAACGGTGCCGCCCGATGGCGATTTTGCACGCAACGCCCGCGCCTTGGGCATCTGTTTCGGCGACTGAGAGCAACCCAGCAGCCGCTTCGGATGCGAAGCCGGATGAGCGTCACGCCTTGGAAGAACGTTTAGGCGACGATTCGACTTTTTTCTCGACGCGGCCGACATGGCCGACGTGGTCGGTCAGCGCATGGCCGGTCACCCACGCCCTCGCCCCCGCGTTGCCCTTCAGGTAGGCGTCCCAAAAAGCCGTCGAGCACTCGGCGATCAACCGTTGATAGGCAACGTCGTTCGCAGCGGCCGGCCCACGACGGTTGCCCGAGTAGACTAGATGGTCCGAACCGAAAAATGTGATCAGAAATTGATCCGGCCCGGCGGCGTGATCGAACGGCAGACGGCGTTGGTTGGCTTGCGTGGTGGCCACGATGCTGTTGTCGGCCGTCCCGGTGATATAGAGACAAGGACTTGCCATGTCGGCAAACGCAATGTCGAGCGGGACTTGCCCCAGCGGAACCGGCGCACCCATCGCCACAACGGCCTTGACCCGCGGCTCGGCATAGGACACATAGCCCGGCAACACTTGGCCGGCGACCCCCAACACAGTCTGCGCGCCGAAGTCGTGGCCGGACAACCCGATCCGACTTAAATCGCATCGATCGATCGGCACAACGCCTTCGCGCTGCATCGCGTCGAGCTCGGCGAGTACAAACAACACATCGACCGGTCGGTCTTGGATATTTTGGGGCGAGTAGAACGCCTCTCGCAACTCTTTGCGCGGACGGAGCGTTTTCTGGCGAACCGCCGAATCGCTGCCGAGATGCTGCACGTGAACCGAGACGTAACCGCAACGGGCCCAATGGCGTCCCAAATAATCGCAATCGCTCCGAGATTGTCCCAACCCGGTCGACAACAGGATGACCGGGAATTTTTGCGAGCGATCGCCGCCGGTTGGATAATAAATCCGCGCCGGCACATCACGATTTCGTTGAACATCCCGCCACATGTGGTCCATCGCGGCGGCGGTATAAAGGCCCGACCCGCCAAACGGCTGCGGCTCATAGGACGAATCTGCGGCCTGCGCAACCGCGGAAGAAAGGGCAAAGCCGTACACAACAACCCACAAGAGTGCGATTCGCTTGAACATGACCAAACACTACGTCACGGGTGCGATTCAGCGAGGCAACTGCGTAAACTGCCCTTCAAGGGAAGAATTTCGACCATTCGCGGATCGCAGTTCAATAATGCGTCGCCGCTCGTGCAATTCGTACCTGCGGCAATCTCGCACGGCCTTCGGCTAGGCCTTCCGACGCAAGAAGCGGCGATAAACGCCTAAAGTCAGACAAGCGGCCATCAATAGGCTGAGCGTGGACCCTTCCGGGACTGATGCCGTCGTGAACGACAGACCGGTCGTCTCCTCAATCCAGTTGATGTAATCGCAAATACTTACGCAACCGGACATGTCCCCGTAATCGGAATTGGCGTTTCGGTCGTCGATCGCCAAACAATAGGAATTAACGCCGACGAGATATTCGACGCCGTCGATCGTGACAAAAACCCCGCCGCCGCTGTCGCCGCCGGCAATCAGGCCCTCAAGACTCAACGGCGTGGCGCTGCTGCCAACGCCATACAATGTGTTGTCGCTGCCTCTGAAATTTGCGCTGTCAAAATCACTTAGCAACACCGAGTCCGAAAAGCCCGAATCGTAGGTGCTGGCCGTGCAATCCAAAACGTTTTGAACGGCGCGCAACATGCCGTAGGTTTTGGACTGCGATCCCGTAGAACCGGTGCCCGTGTTGCCGTAGCCGACAAACGTGGCTGTTTGGCCGACCAAATCGGAGGTCGAACCGGTGTAGAGCGTCGCTGCAGTGACGCCCGAAATCGCCGTGCTGATGAACACCAAGCCCAGATCGCCCACCGAAGAACTCGTGCAATTGGAATTGTCCACCGAGCTGTACCAGTAATAACTGGACGCAGAATATTTCGATCCGTTGATCGTAAAGGAAAGGGATGCGGAACTGTCGTCCACCACGTGGGCAGCTGTCAAAACCCACACGCCACTGCTGGTCGCCGAAATGACCGTTCCGGAGCCGATATACGTCGTACTACCGACGGTCTCGTAGATATAGCCGACGGACGAAGAATAGCTGGAGCCTAAGGCCGTGTAACTGCTGTCACCGACTCCGTCGAGAATCGTAGCGGCTTGGGCGACGGAAAGAAAAAAACAGGCCGCAAAAGCCAACGACGCAACGCGTAACGGTCGCCGCATCATTCCCTTCCTTGGCCCACTCCGAGAACCGCTTTTTGAAGAAAACGGCCCACATTCGCTTCTTTGTACCGTAAAACCGCATCTGTGTCAATGATTTCACGCCGACAGTGGCGTTGCCCCATTTCAGGTACTATAATGGTGATGAAAAATGGCATAACTGCCGGATTTTTGCGAAAAAGTTGCAATGGCTCCTCCGTTGCGATTACAATAGGATGAGATCGTCGGCTGAAACAAGCCGACGCTGTTCTGTGAAGATACGCGAAAAACTAGTCCTTTAGGCCGGTATTGTTCTCCTCCGTATGGAACTTGTTGGGGGGGATGTTCGTTTGCTATGCGAACCGGGTAAATCACGCGCAATGAGGCGCAAGACCGTGAAATTGCATAGACATCATGGGGTGCAAAGCCACCCAAAAGGACGGAGTCTGCGCCAACTTTCATCTAACAACCTCCACTTGCGAGGGGACAAAAAGTGAGCAAAACCCGCGTTGGTCTTGTCGGCTGTGGCTATTGGGGCAAAAACTTGGCGAGAGTCTTCTCGCAACTCGGCGTATTGGAGTGCGTTTGTGACACCGAGATCGCAAGGTTCAATGCCATCACTTTCTTGGGTGAGCGGCCGAACTTTACGACCAACCTCGCCGAGATGCTTGCCAACCCGGCCATTCAAGCCGTGGCGGTGGCCACTCCCGCGGCAACTCATTTCGACGTCGTTCGGCAGTGTCTGAAGGCGGGCAAGGACGTTTTTGTCGAAAAGCCGCTGGCATTGAATGTTGAGCAGGGCCAAGAGTTGGTCGCGCTGGCCGAACAAACGAGCCGCATCCTCATGGTCGGCCATATCTTGCTGTATCATCCCGCCATCATCAAGCTTCGGCAGTTGATTCAAGAAGGCGTCCTAGGGCGAATTCTGTACTGTTACTCCAACCGCCTGAACATGGGGCTGATCCGAACCGAGGAAAACATCCTTTGGAGTTTCGCGCCGCATGACATCTCGGTGATTTTGCATTTGCTGGGCGAGGAGCCGATTTCGGCCCAGGCTGAGGGTCAAAGCTATCTGACGCCCGGCGTAGTCGACGTGACGCTCAGCCGGCTGCGATTCAAAAGCGGGGCCACCGGCCATATCTTCGTCAGTTGGCTCCATCCGTCGAAGGAGCAGAAGCTGGTCGTGGTCGGCTCCGAACAGATGGCCGTCTTCGACGACACGACCGAAAAGAAACTTCTGTTGTATCCGCATCGCGTCGACTGGTCGAACCGGACGCCCCGGGCCGTGAAGGGCGAGGCGGTGGCCGTCGAGCTGGAAAAGGCGGAGCCGCTGAAGCAAGAGTGTCAGCATTTTCTCGACTGCGTGGCGTCGCGCCGCCAGCCGTTGACCGACGGACGCGAAGGGCTTCGGGTGCTCAAGGTGCTCGATGCATGCCAGCGGTCGCTGGAAGGTCGTCCGGCGTTGTCCGAAACGACGGCGGCAAAACCACCCTATTTCGTTCACGAAAGCGCCTACGTCGATGAGCCGTGCAAGATCGGCAAAGGTACGAAAATCTGGCACTTCTCGCACGTCATGAAAGGCGCCACGATCGGCGAGAATTGCTCGATCGGTCAGAACGTGGTCATCAGTTCGGCGGCCGTGATCGGCAACGGCGTCAAGATTCAAAACAACGTGTCGGTCTACGACAAAGTGACCATCGAGGACGGCGTGTTTTGCGGCCCCTCGATGGTGTTCACCAACGTCATCAATCCGCGAAGCGAGATCGCCCGTAAAGATGAGTACCGCGCCACACTGATCCAACGCGGCGCCACCATGGGCGCGAATTCGACGATCGTCTGCGGTCACACGGTCGGACGTTACGCTTTCATCGCGGCCGGCGCGGTGGTGGCCAGCAACGTTCCGGACTTCGCCTTGATGATGGGCGTACCGGCCAAACAGCGCGGCTGGATGTGCCGATGCGCCGCCTCGCAGTTGACATTCGACGCTTCGGGCGAGGCCGTCTGCCCGGTGTGCGGCACCAAATATCGTCTCAAGGACAATCAAGTCGCCGAACTATAAATCGGCTTCCTTTTGAACAAGCCCCTCTTAACCCCGTATTTTCACGATCATGAATCAACCCGTACCGCTTCTCGATCTAAAAGCCCAGTTCGCCACGATTCGCAATGAGATCCTCCCGGCCGTCGAGGCCGTTTTGGAGAGCCAGCAGTGCATTCTCGGTTCGGCGGTGACCGATTGCGAGGCCCAGTTGGCCGCCTATTGCAAATCACCCAACGCCGTCACCGTTTCGTCCGGCAGCGACGCGCTGCTGATCTGCTTGATGGTCGAGGGCATCGGGCCGGGCGATGAAGTCATCACCACGCCGTACACGTTTTTCGCCACGGCCGGCGCGATCGCCCGAGTCGGTGCGAAGCCGGTGTTCGTCGACATCGATCCGAAGACCTACAACCTCGATCCGAAGCAGTTGAAAGCGGCGATTACGAAGAACACGAAAGCGATCATCCCCGTCCACCTGTACGGTCAGTGCGCCGACATGGACGCGATCTTGGCCGCGGCCGGCGATATCCCGGTGATCGAGGACGCCGCGCAGGCGATCGGCTCGGAGTATCAGGGGCGTCGGGCTGGTACGATGGGCCGCTATGGATGCTTCAGCTTCTTCCCCTCGAAAAACTTGGGCGCAGCCGGCGACGGCGGCATGGTCACCACCGGCGACGCCGCGTTGGCCGACCGGCTGCGAATCTTCCGCGTGCACGGCTCGAAGCCGAAGTACTATCACGCGGTCATCGGCGGCAACTTCCGCTTCGATGCGTTGCAAGCGGTCATTGTCGCCGTGAAGCTCAAGTATCTCGATCAGTGGACCGCCGGACGACAGGCGAACGCCGCGCGATATCGTCGATTGTTCGAGGCTGCAGGCCTGACGCGCGACGGGCTGGTCCAACTGCCCTACGAGGTGCCCGGCAACCGACACATCTACAACCAGTTCGTTCTCCGCGTGCCGCGCCGCAACGAGTTGCAGGCCTTTTTGAAAGAGCGGAAGATCGGCAACGAAGTGTACTATCCGGTCCCGCTGCATCTGCAACAGTGCTTCGCTTATCTCGGCCATCACGAGGGCGATTTCCCGGAAAGCGAAAAGGCCGCGAAGGAAACCCTTGCCGTGCCAATCTATCCCGAGCTCAACGACCAGCAGGCGGAGACCGTCGTGGCCGCAATCTCGGAGTTTTTGAAGAAATAGTTGGACGCGACCATCCTCATCACAGGCGGCGCCGGTTTCATCGGCGGCAACTTTGTTCGGCGTCTTTTGAGTCATTGCCCGAACGTTCGGGTTGTGAATCTCGATGCGCTGACTTACGCCGGTTCGTTGAACAACCTGCGCGAGGTGCAAGACAATCCGCGTCACACCTTTCTGCGCGGCGACATCTGCGACGCCGCGCTGGTGCGGCGGATTTTCGCCGAGCACGCGATCCGCACGGTGGTACATTTCGCCGCGGAAAGCCACGTCGATCGTTCCATCACCGGCCCGGCGGCGTTCATTCAGACCAACGTCGTCGGCACGTTCACGCTGTTGGAGGCCGCCCGAGAATCGTGGGCGAATCGGTCCAAGCCATGCCGCTTCTTGCACGTCTCGACCGACGAGGTGTACGGTGCCCTGGGACCGGACGATCCGGCGTTCACCGAATCAACGCCTTACGCGCCCAATTCGCCCTACTCGGCCTCCAAAGCGTCGTCCGACCATCTGGTCCGAGCTTACGGCCGCACCTACGGTCTGCCGGTGTTGACGACCAATTGCTCGAACAACTACGGACCATATCAGTATCCTGAAAAGCTAATCCCATTGATGATCCTCAACGCGTTGATCGGCAAGCCGCTGCCCGTCTACGGCGATGGGCGACAGGTCCGCGATTGGCTTTACGTCGAGGATCATTGTGATGCGATTCTGACGGTGCTCGATCGCGGTCGGGTCGGCGAGACGTACAACATCGGCGGCGGAAACGAACAAACGAATCTTGAAATCGTCGGACGCATATGCGACCTGTTGGATCGTCTTCAACCGAAACAGGCCGGCGGCAGCTACCGCGAGCAGATCACGCATGTACAGGACCGCCCCGGCCACGATCGCCGTTATGCCATTGACGCGGGCAAGATCCGCGCCGAGCTTGGCTGGCAGCCGGCCCATGCGTTCGACGACGGCCTCGCCCAAACCGTCCGGTGGTATTTGGCCAACCAGGATTGGGTTAATAGCATAATGAGCGAACGGTATTCGGAGTGGATCGCGTTGAACTACGCCAAACGACCGACCACCGACGGGAATTTCTAACACTTGTCTATCCTGGAGATTTTCGGTTTTTAGCCCATGAGGAAAGGCATTATCCTTGCCGGCGGTAGCGGCTCGCGGCTGCACCCGATGACCCAAGTGGTCAGCAAGCAATTGCTGTCGGTGTACGACAAGCCGATGGTGTATTACCCGCTGACGACGCTGATGTTGGCGGGCATCCGCGACATTCTGCTGATTTCGACGCCGAATGACCTGCCGCTGTTTCGCCGACTGTTGGGCGACGGCGATCAATGGGGTCTGCGGTTATCCTACGCCGAGCAACCTCGGCCCGAGGGACTCGCACAAGCGTTCGTGATCGGCCGAGATTTTTTGCAGAACAGTCCGGCATGCCTGATTCTCGGCGACAACATTTTTTACGGAATGGGGTTGTCGCACTCTTTGCAGCAGGCCGCCGCGAGGACCGACGGAGCGACGATTTTCGCCTATTATGTCCGCGATCCCGATCGCTACGGCGTGGTCGAGTTCGACGCCGAGGGTTGCGCTATTTCGTTGGAAGAAAAACCATCGCAGCCAAAATCGAATTACGCGGTCGTCGGGCTTTATTTTTACGACGCCCGCATCACGGAAATCGCCTCGCGCATCCGGCCGTCGGCCCGAGGCGAGTTGGAGATCACCGACGTAAACCGGGCGTATCTCGAGATGGGGCGGCTCCATGTGGCCAAACTCGGACGCGGCACGGCGTGGCTCGACACCGGCACGCCCGAGTCGATGCTCCAGGCGGCCAATTTCGTCCATACGATCGAGTCGCGTCAGGGATTGAAGATCGCCTGCCCCGAAGAAATCGCGTGGCGTATGGGCTACGTGGATCGCCACGTGATGCAAGAACGATTCGCCGCTCCGAAATCGGAATACGAACGGTACGTCCACGAACTGATTTCATCTTAAACAAATGGGTGGTTGTTTCGATCGGGAGGCGAGCGTTTTCGCCCCCGCTTAAAATTATTCCTGAACCAGTCCCCTTGATAGATCACACAGAATGCCAGAACGCTATCTGCTGACCGGATGTGCAGGCTTTATCGCCTCCAAAGTGGCGGAACTTTTGCTCGACGCGGGGCATACGGTCGTCGGCGTCGACAATCTCAACGACGCCTACGATCCCCGGCTGAAACATTGGCGGCTTGCGAAGCTGACGCCGCGAGAGAAATTTGCATTTCACCAGCTCGACATCGGCGATCGCGGCGACGTGGAGTCGCTTTTCACCGCGGCGACGAGCGCCCCCCCGTTTGCCGCCGTCATCAATATGGCCGCCCGGGCTGGCGTTCGCCCCTCGGTCACGGATCCATGGGTTTACTACCAATCGAATTGCATCGGCGCGTTAAATCTACTCGACGCATGCCGAAAAACCGGCGTGAAAAAGTTCGTTCAGGCATCGACGTCGAGCCTTTACGGCAAGCACAACACGACGCCGTTCCGCGAGGACGCCGACACCAATCGGCCGTTGTCGCCTTATGCCGCATCGAAAAAAGCGGCCGAAACGCTTGCCTTCACGTATCATCATTTGCACGGTCTCGACATTTCGATTCCGCGTTTTTTTACGGTCTATGGTCCGGCGGGCCGGCCCGACATGTGCATTTTCCGTTTCGTTCGCCAGATTGCCGAGGGCGAGACGATTGTGATCTTTGGCGACGGAAAACAAAGCCGCGACTTCACATTTGTCGACGACATCGCGGCCGGCGCGATTGCGGCGATTCGTCCGCTCGGTTATGAAATCATCAATCTCGGCGGCGACCGCGTCGTCGTGCTCCAGGACACGATCGACATGATTGCGGATTTGTTGAAAAAGAAGCCAAAGATCGAATATCAACCGAGCCATCCGGCCGACGTCCGAACCACTTGGGCCGATATTTCAAAAGCAAAACGGCTGTTGGATTGGCAGCCGAAAGTTCCGATCGAACAGGGCATTCGCCGTTGCGTCGATTGGTATCTTGAAAACGGGGAATTAGGCCGATCGCTGGAACT
>JAJFVC010000101.1 GCA_021372005.1 Planctomycetaceae bacterium
TGCACGCTCAAGATCGCCTTGGCCGAAAGGACCTTGCGGACCTCGGGCCGCTCGCCGCGCGTGGTGGTGGCCAGGATCCGCTGCTCTTCGTCCGAGCTGGGGTAATCCACCTTGATGTTGAACATGAAGCGGTCCAACTGCGCCTCAGGCAGCGGGTACGTCCCCTCCTGCTCGATCGGGTTCTGCGTGGCGATCGTGAAGAACGGGTCGGGCAGCGAGTAAGTCTGCTGGCCGACGGTCACCTCCCGCTCTTGCATCGCCTGGAGCAGCGCGGCCTGGGTCTTCGGCGGAGTACGGTTGATTTCGTCGGCCAAGAGGATGTTCGTAAACACCGGGCCGTTGACGAATCGGAAGTCCCGCCGCCCGTGCTCGTCCTCCTCCAGCACGTTCGTGCCGGTAATGTCCGACGGCATCAGGTCGGGCGTAAACTGAATCCGCTTGAACTGCACGTCGAGGATCCGGGCCAACGTGCTCACCAGCAACGTCTTGGCCAAACCCGGCACGCCCACCAACAGACAGTGGCCTCGCGTAAAAATCGCCGCAAACAACTGCTCGATCACTTCGTCCTGGCCGACGATCACCTTTTGCAGCTCCTCCTGCATCAACCGTCGATGCTGGCTGAACTCTTGAAGCACGTCGCCAAGGTTTCTCGTTTTTCCGGTGGACATGGAACGATCGTCGGAGGGTGTAATAGGCAGGAAAGTAAAAACAACACGGGCGCGCAGGTGCAGACCCTGAGCGGTCAGGTCCTCATCGGCCCTCCTCTATTATGCCCCCTACGTCCGCATCCGGCTGAAATTCCGCAAACAATTCACTCGTGTGATGTATATCAAAACAACTCTATCGGGTTACACTCGGCTTAAGATCGCACGCGACCCAACGGCCATCCGACCTGACAGCCAAGAAAAACCCGCCCCTGGTCGATTCCAGGACAATTTGCTATCCTGCGGGCTTATCCTCTTTCAAGGAATATTCACAGACCTTACAAGCAAAAATTGGAGGCTTTTTCATGTCCGTTACGACCGAATCGATGGCCGCCTGGTGTCGCAAACTGTTGGGCGCCGATCCGAGCTGCCCGCGTCTGACCCTTGAGCAATATCTGGCCAATATCCCCCGAATGGAGTGTCTCGGCAATCTGCCCGCCGGCACGCCGGTGCTGGTCCGCGGCGATGTGGACGCCAAGCCCGGCGCCAAGATCGGCGAGGGCGACATCCGTCTGCGTTCGATGAAAGAGACGCTCCAGTATGGCCAGCAACGCGGCTGGAAGCAGATCGTTTTCGGTCACATCGGCCGCGACCCTGAAAAGTCGCTCTCGAAGGTGGCCGCTCGCCTGGGCGAGATCCTCGGCTGCCCGGTCACGTTTATCGACGATTGGCTCGATCCGGCCACAACGACCATCAAGCCCGAGGTGGTCAAGACAATCGCCGACGCCGCGCCCGGCAGCGTCATTATGCTGCAGAACACGCGGAAGTACGACATCGAGCGCGTGTTGTGGAAGGCCAAGCCGGCCGACATCGACGCGTTGGCCCCCAAGCTGGCCAAGCTGGCCAACGAGTTCGCCGACAAGGTGGCGAAGATTTACGTCCACGAAGCGTTTTCGGCCGGCAGTCTCGACGCGTCGAGCGTCGTGGTGCCGATCGCAATGGACAAAGTGGCGTTGGGCAAGTACGAAGCCGAGCAGTTCGACGGCCACTTGAAGGAATGCCTGAACGCCCAAATGGTGATTTTCAGCGGGCTAAAGATCGACAAGCTTGACGACCTCGAGGCGATGATCGCCCGCGGTAAGATTCGCAAAGTGATCGCGGCGGGCTCGCTGGCCATGGCCCTGAAAAAAGCCTCCGCCGAGCTCGAAGGCAAGCAGTTCGACCTTGGCCTGTCCGAAGATCCGGCCCACAAGGACAAGCCGTACTACATCCCGCCCGAACGGATCGAACAGGCGAAGCGGATGATCACGGACGGCCGCACCAAAAACATCGAGTTCATCATGCCGGTCGATTTCGTGCTGCAAGAAGGCCAAGTCTCGACGGCCGTCGGATCGGGCAATCAGCAGTTCGACGTCGGCCCGGCGTCCAGCGCGATGTACGACAACGTGGTGAGCGATTTTATCGCAGCCCACAAGTCCGACCGTCCGGCGGCGGTCGTCTTCCACAACGGCGTCTTTGGCATGTTCGAGGATCCGCGATTCGAGTCGGGCACCAAGAACTTCATTCCGCAACTGAAGCGGATGACCGACGCCGGCATCAAGGTCTATGTCGGCGGCGGCGAAGGCGGCACGGCATTGGAGAAGTACGGCCAGCCCAACTGGGTCACGTACTGTTTCACCGCCGGCGGCACGGTGTTGAACGCCTTAGGCAGCGAGCCGGTGCCCTACCTGGTCGCGCTCAAGATGGCGGCCGAAAAGATGGGCCCGAAGCCGCACAAATAAGACGACATCGTCCAATCGTTATCGCAAACAACAAGGTGCAACACGCGAGGCCATGGAGCAATTCATGGCCTCGCAGTCCTTGGAGATAGATTCGACCAAAAAGCTCTTGACGGATTCTCTTTTTCCCGATACCATACTGACAGACATACTGTCTGTCGTTAAAAAATGGAGGCTAGTTAGACGTGAAACTCGACCGGATCACCGATGGGGAGCTATCCATCCTGCAAGTTCTTTGGGAGCGAGGGGAGGCCACCAGCCGTGAGATTACGGCTGCTGTTCACGAGGAAGTGACGGACCCGAAAATGGCGTCCGTGCAAAAGCTCATTGAGCGGTTGGAGGCGAAGGGGTGCGTCCGGCGCGACCGGAGCGAACGGGCGCATCGGTTTCGCCCGTTAGTGAGCCACGAACAATTCCTCCGAAGTCGCCTGCAAGCGCTCGCCGACCGGCTGTGCGAGGGCGCGCTGGTTCCCCTAGTGACGACGCTCTTGCGATCCGAATGGCTTCCCAAGAAGGAACGCGAGCAACTGCGCAAACTCGTTGATGACCTCTGGCCGTCCAAGGAAAGCGGCAACCATACCTCAAAATAAGCGAGAACCGGTATGCAACCATTTTGGGAAATCGTGGCCAGCAATGCCATGTTGGTCGTTGTCCTGGCAGCGGGCACTGCCCTGTTGGGCCGTATCTGGAAAAACCCATTGTGCCTGCATCTTCTCTGGGTATTCGTACTGTTGAAACTCGTCACACCGCCCGTGGTAACGGTCCCTATTGTGTTGCCGGCAAGACAGGCTCCGCCTGCACCAGAAGCACGTATGGCAGATCAGCGCCTGGCACATCCATCGCACGTCGATGCTTCCCAGCAAGAGATAACCTCTATCACAATGGACCAGGAGCTTCAGCCTCTTGCGAATGATCGGGCGGTTTCCGAGAACCCGGCTCCGGACCTTGGCGCTGCCTTAGTCACCCAATACCAAGGGATACCATGGCTAACCGTTCTCGGTTGGATGTGGGGCGTCGGAATTGTTGTGTTCGCATCCGGCCGTGTCTATCGCATACTTCGCTTCAGGAAACTACTTCACTGTGGCGAGGCCCCTGCTTCCGCCGTGCTCAGCACGGCAGAGGGGATCGCCAAAAGGCTTGGTCTGAGACGGGCTCCTGATATTCGTATATTGCCCGTCTGCGTGTCGCCGCTGGTCTGGTCGCTTGGCGGCATGCCCAAAGTATTTCTTCCGGCGGCGCTTTTCGAGCGGCTGGACGGAGCCGCCCAGGAGGCAATTCTCGCCCACGAACTAGCGCATGTGCGACGCAAGGATCATTGGGTTCGACTGCTGGAAGTGGTTATCACCACGCTCTTCTGGTGGCATCCCGCAGTGTGGTGGGCCGCTCGCCAACTGCAAGAGCTTGAAGACCAGTGTTGTGATGGGATGGTGGTCGATATGGCACCACACAGTGCCAAGAGTTATGCCACTGCATTGTTGGATACGTTGGATTTTCTTTGCGAACGGTCCATTGCCGCTCCGCTGGGCGCAACTGCCGCCAAGTCTTCCATTTCTTTGACAAGGAGAATAGCGATGTTGAAGAATCGTTCCTGGACCGCGCAATTGACCTTCGGTCGCTTGATGCTCTTGCTGACCTTGGCGGCTCTTCCAATGGCGTTGGCTTTCGGACAGAAACCGCCGAAGACCACCGAGAAGACGCCGCCGGTTGTCATCGAGCTTAGAATCGTCGATGTACCACGAGATTTGGACCTTGTGCGGCGACTTCCGAGTGGAAGCGTCATTCTCAACGCGGCGGAAGCCAAACAATTTCTGGAAGACCATAAGGCCAACGTTCTTCAGTGCCCTAGAGTAACAACCCGTCTCGGACTAGGCGTTTTCGTAAGCAGCCCGTGGGGTACGCAGGAGTCGCTGTTGTGCCAAGTAATCCCAGAAGTCGCTAAGGAACCGGATGTCATTGCGTTGCGAATCAAGCCCGATCTTGTCAAACAAGGCCAGATCGGCACCGCAATGGGAGACCCGAAGAATTGGCAATGGCGCACAAGCATTCATGCCGAACTCAAGCCGGGCGAGGCCGTCGCATTCGGCGGCTGGGACGACGCCCGCAACGATTCCCACGACGCCAAGCATGTCACCGTATTTCTTGCACAGGCCAACCACATCGGGCAGGGTAGGGCGAGTGAACAACCCGTTGCCGAAAGACGGGCGGTCAACAAACTGGTGAAGGACTTTCCCGAGAAGGTTGACCTATCCACACCGGAATCGGCGGCAGCGGCATATCACCGGTTGATGGCGAATCCGAAAGCTTCGATGGAACTGTCGGCATGGAAATACGGGCCGCAGGATATCGAGCAACTCAAACAGGAAATCGAGGCAGTTAAGGATAAATTCGCCAAGCTGACCGTCGCATATCAAAACGCTGAGATTATCGAAGTAATTACCTATCGTGGCGATATGGCAGAGGTCATCTCCAAGCTGAAGTTTCCCGATGGCGTTGGCAGCAACCCCTACAGTGCCCGATCTTTTGTTCGTATCAACGGCCAGTGGAAGAACTTTGGCGAAAACCGGCTGCCAAGTGCTGAAGAGGCCAGAAAGAATTTCGACTGCAACAAGGATGCTATCTGGGAAAACTACATCAAAGTGTTAGACGGCCTAAAGAAGGGCAATCCGGTGCAAGTAAATGTCGCCGGTGACTTACATAGCTTGCGAGCAAATCGAGCGTCCATCGCCCCTGGCGAACCGCTGGGAATCAGCGTCGAAAAAGCTGATTTGATGGGCCGAGTCGAGTGGGCTATGATGCACGGCGGCAGAGACATTACCGCGAGGAAGACGATCGAGTGGGGCGACGTGGAAAAGGACGCTGACGGGAACCGGAAGATTCGATACAAGTTCTACGCCACGATTTGGGACAAGGATGTGGTCACCATGAACAAGGTGTTCACCTTCGACGCCAAGGGCAATATTCTTGACATGGAGGATGTCGAAGGGTTTCCGCAAAAGAAGGTGGAGAAGCCGGTAAACATCAGCACCCAGGAGGGAATGAAAGAACTGGTCGAAGATTTCTTCAGCAAGAACTTCCGCGACATCACGTCGCGAGAGAGCATCGAATGGGGTGAAGTCACGAAGGCCGAGAATGGCAACTCGTCAATCCGGTACAAGTACCGCGCCAAGATTTGGGACAAGGACACTAAGATTATGAATCAGGTGTTCACCTTCGATCCGAAAGGAAAGTTCCTGTCGGTAAAGGATGTGGAGCGCGACTGACCGGCTTGAAATCAGAATACGTGATGAAACAAAAAAAGGCCCTTGATGAACGCCGGGAAGGCCGCCAAGATATCAAGGACCATCGGCGAAGCAACCCCCTTGGAGATCCCATGACCGACAAAACGCTCCCCTTTTCACGCGACCGACTCGAAGCGATTGCACGCGATTATCCCACGCCGTTTCATATCTACGACGAAAAGGCGATTCGAGAAAACGCCCGTTGTCTGCTGAAACGGTTTGCCTGGAACTCCGGGTTCAAAGAGTTTTTCGCCGTCAAGGCGACCCCCAATCCCTTCCTCTTGAAAATCCTTCACTCGGAGGGCCTGGGGGCCGATTGCAGTTCCTTGCCTGAACTCATTCTCGCCGAAAAATCGGGCATCCACGGCGAGGAGATTATGTTCTCGTCGAATGACACGCCCGCCGACGAATTCAAAAAGGCGAGATCGCTCGGCGCCACCATCAATCTGGACGACTTCAGCCATATTGATTTCTTGGACCAATGTTGTGGAACGCCGGAACTCGTTTCCATTCGATACAACCCGGGCCGTCGGCGCGAAGGCGGTTTTATCATGGGCCAGCCCGAGGAGGCGAAATTCGGCTTTACCCACGACCAAGTGTTCGAAGGACTCCGCAAACTGCAATCTCTGGGGGCAAAACGCTTTGGACTCCACAGTTTTCTGGCCTCCAACGAATTGAACCCGCAGTATTTCGTCGATACGGCGGAGATGTTGTTTGACTTGGCCGTCCAGGTAGGGAAAAAGCTGGACATTCGCATTGAATTCGTCAACATCAGCGGTGGAATAGGAATTCCCTATCGACCCGAAGACACTGCCGTCGATCTGTCGGTGGTCAGCGACGGTATTCACGCCGTCTATGACCGAATCATCCGGGGCGGCCCGCTTCATCCGCTGTCGCTTTTTATGGAATGCGGCCGAGTCATCACCGGTCCGTATGGATATCTTGTGTCGAGGGTGCTTCACATCAAGGACACCTACAAGAAATACGTTGGTTTGGACGCCTGCATGGCGAATCTGATGCGGCCCGCCATCTACGGCGCTTATCATCACGTGACCGTGCCGGGCAAAGAGGATCGACCGCACGATCACGTCTATGACTTGACGGGGTCGCTCTGTGAAAACCGCGACAAGTTCGCCATCGACCGACGGCTTCCTCTCATCGAAGTGGGAGATCTCGTCGTCATCCACGACGCCGGCGCGCACGGCCACGCCATGGGTTTCAACTACAACGGCAAACTGCGATCAGCCGAGTTGCTTCTGCGCGAAGACGGCACGGTCATGCCCATACGCAGACCGGAGACGATCGAAGACTATTTTGCGACGCTCGACTGGAATGCGCTGGAACAATTCCACGGATGACCAAGTACAAATACCGTGCGACCTTTGTCTTGCGATGATGTGAGACAACCGGCGAAGCCGCGAAGCAATTCGTGGCTTCATTTTTGGCCAATCTCAAAACAAAAACGCCTGCCACGTTATGGGCGACATGGAAATTCCGGATTCGTGGCGACGCTCCACCCGATGGCAATTTCCATCCATCCGTCAACGGCGGCCGTCAGCAGCCCGACAGCCAACACAACCTGCAACATAATGGATAGCCAAGCCGGCGAAACGGGTCGCGCCCGGCTGTAGTCATGGCCCCGCAACCGGTAGCCGATCCACCAGCCGGCAAAACCAATGGGGACAATGAAAAGCCAGACGATCAGAACATTGGGATGGGATAGGGATAAAAGATTCGGCCCAATGAGTGCAGCCATGACCAGCTTTTGACCATAAGAAGCGATGATCCACAGCCATGCCGCCATGTGCACTTTCTTCGATCGAATCAGCCCAAGGCCCATGCTGATCAAAAAAATCGCGAGCCATTCGGCGCTGTCCATCAAAGCAAAATTCACCCACCCACACACGAGCCATTCCGACATTCCCGCGTCGATCAAGCCGTGACGCGCCCCAGCAAGCCAATCAAGTCCAATGGTGTGCGCCATGGTCCAAAAGGCCCAATTTTGAACCGCGAGGGCGATGCCGATCAACGGGAACATCGCCAACAGCGTCCACCACAGCGACCGCCACCGGATTGAATGCCAGCAAACAACCGTA
>JAJFVC010000033.1 GCA_021372005.1 Planctomycetaceae bacterium
AAGTCCCCTGAAAGACGATCAGGTTGATAGGTCGGATGTGTAAGCGCAGTAATGCGTTCAGCTAACCGATACTAACGGACGAATGCTTGGCCGCATGTATCCAACGCTCCTAAGAGCCCGCGTTAGGATGTCACTTCTTTATCACAACCATGAGCGAAACGTCTCTTACCGGGCGTTTCGCTCCTTTCCGGTGACTATATCTGAAAGGCCACACCCGTTCCCATTCCGAACACGGTAGTTAAGCTTTCAGAGCCGATGGTAGTACCAAAAGTGCGAGAGTAGGTGTTGCCGGATTTAAATCAGCGAAAAGCCTCCGAGGTTAAAACCCCGGGGGCTTTTCGGTTTTCTTGGGTTCGTTTGCCAAACGCTGCAGCTAGGCGGCACCCGACGGATTTTTATTTTTCTACTATTTCGCCGGTCCCGATGCGCTGACGATCGGTTGGGCGTTGGGCGCCTTGGGGGCGGCGTCGGCTTCGCGGACGGACAGATCGGCATAGAGCACGCGGTATTTTTTGCCGTTCTTGGGGCGATACCAGAAAATCGGCGTATCAGCCGCGCCCAGCTTGACGCCTTGGCCGGCATAATGGGCGTCGACGGCCGGCTGCAGTCCGTTTGCGAACGCTAGGCCTCGGTTGATCTGTCGCTGGGCTTCCATGAACTTTTGCGATTCGATTTCCCGCTCTTGGGTATTTTTCTGTATCCTGGCGTCACGGGCCCTGCCAACTCGTGCAACTTCGGCTTGCCAGGCTTCGACGTCCTTCAGCAGCGGATCGCCAAACGCTTCACGAAACCGTTCCTTGACCTTTTGGCGCTCATTGGGCTTCCCGCCCATCTTACCCATCAGTTCGTTGAACTCA
This sequence comes from Planctomycetaceae bacterium, assembly GCA_021372005.1. GTDB lineage: Bacteria > Planctomycetota > Planctomycetia > Pirellulales > Thermoguttaceae > JAJFVC01. The sequence goes on from JAJFVC010000033.1 coordinate 858, forward strand.
TGCCATTTTTCTTCGTTCGCCTTCAGCGTCGCAGGAGCAAGATTCTCCCAGACCATTCGGTTAATCAGTGTGCCGATATCGTTTCCTTTCTTGCCGGCTTGTTCTTGACGGTCCCCGCCTTGCATCATCTTCCGCATGTGCTTCTCAAACTGCTGTCTCTGCTGTTCCGTGGCTTTGAACATCACAGGGACAAATGATTCCCAAGTCGTTCTGATCACTCCTGGACAGGCCATTTCGGTCGCAATCTTGGTCATCTGCGCGGCGAACTCGCGAATTTGCTCCGGATGGGTCTTTCCCGCCATCATTGCAGCGTCCATCTTATCCATGATGATGCCGATTTGCTCTTCAAGCCGGCGTTTTTGCTCATCGCCGACGCTCCCTGTTTGGGAAGTTGATCCATTGTCCCACGTCGCACGGATATGGTAGTTCTTCCAAAAAGTCCATGTAACCGTATGTGAATCGAGAGAATCTGGAAGCGTTCCATCCGTCAGCTTAGCGTACTGGCGAAACATTTCGATCAGGTCTTTTTCCTTTCTAGGGGCGGTGTCGACCTTCTGGCGGTCTACCGTGTAGCCAGCCGGTGGCTCAACGCTGAACAACGATTCATCCATGGGTGTGTTGAACACAAAGTTGCTGAAGGTGGTCTTCATGTGGTCATTCATTCCCGTCGTCATTTCGACGCGGACTGGAAGTCCAGTCTGTGCATCGCCCCAAAGATCGAATGGCGTGCCGCCGGGATGACAAATACGGAACCCTACGACTCGGCGTCCATCCATCTGTTTGTTGCCAAGTGATTCAAAGTGAAAATTCTTGGTTTTGTGATCGCGAGCCATTTGCAGAAGACGCAGCCACATCGAAGGGTCATTGCGTCCATTCTTGTCGGGATATTCGAGGATCGTGGCGTGTTTCGTCTCGGGGACTAGAGACAGACTGAGGCCTTTGCTCCAATCGGTGATATGCACCGACTGAATTGTCCCATCCGGCCGTATTATCGCCGAACGCGATCGGCTAGCGTCCAATATCATCCATTGGCTCGTTATTGTCCTCGCTGACGGGGCTTTTACTTCGATCGTTTGCCTGTACTTCACGGTCTTTACTTGCAGGATCGGCCGGACGAAGTCAGCAAAGGCCAATGCTGTGCCGCCACCATGAAACCATACGGCAACTCCCGTAATGGCCAGGACGAAAACAACCGCCGTCGCAATTCGGAAAACTGGAGAACGCATGATCCACCTCCATGTGTTTAGAGAACGAGAAAGCAAGGTGGAATGAGTCTTCTTCGCCCGTGTGCGAACGATGGTAGGCTGCGAAATCTCGGCCGTCACCGCCGACATGATCCGCTCGACCGCGGCGGTCTCTGTGCGGTCGGCCGCGAACGACGCTTCTGCAAGCGTGCGACATAATTCCGTCTGTTGGCGAAGCTGCTCGCGGCAACGGGAACACGTTTCAACATGCCGATGGACCTCGCGCTGTTCGTCGGGCGAGAGGCAACCGGCCGCCGCCAAGCTGATCCGCTCGGCCCAAGATTCGCAGGGGTGAAGGAGATCATTCATCGTTTTTCTCCTTGGATTTCCCCGGATGGAGTGAAAAGGTTCACCGCGAGATTCATTTGCCGCAATTTTTCCAGTGCGTAATGCAATCGCGATTTGATCGTGCCCAACGGACAGCCCAACGCCGCCGCAATCTCGTCGAGCGTCGCCCCCTCAAAAAAACGGAGCTCCACCACGAGACGGTGCTCTTCCGGCAAACTTGCCACCGCCCGGCGAATCTGTTGGGCGTCTTCGGACGCCTCGGCGAAACGATCGGGCGGGCAGGCGGGGCCTTGCACTTGGCCGAGCGCGTTCGCCGACGCCAACCCGACGGCGTGTCGGTGTCGCAGTCCCTTCAAGAAACGATGCCGAAGAATGCCGTGCAACCAGGCGGACCACCGGCAGCGACCGTCAAAACGCGCCATGGATCGCCACGCCTCGACGAGCGTCTCTTGGACCAGATCCTCCGCCCAATGCTCGTCCTTGGCGAGCGTCGCCGCGCAACGCCAAAGCGACGCGACGTGGCGCCTGGCAAGTTGCTCAAAGGCAACCGTTTCGCCGGCCTGAGCGCGGGCGATCCATTCATGTTCGTGGTCGTCGTGGGTGCTCACCTTATTCCTTAATTCCCACCTCGTCGGCCAAAGGTTCACCGAATGGTTTCCGTTGTTTTGCTTCGTCGCGGCCGCCGGTCATCGGCCGAGGAAGGAAAACGCGAAAAAACCGGAACGATGCAAGATCTTCCGCCAAACCATCCTCGATGGCTTGCGACTTTATTCGGAGGACGGACCGCCGGCGTTGTTGGAAAGCCCTTTGGGATAGCGCGTATTTCCGACGCGACGGGTCGCGCCGAGACGATCGAGATAGTCCAACAGCGGCAAGGCGAATTTGCGCGTCGTGTCGATCAAATATTTGAATTGCACGCTTTCGAGAAGTTTTTCCTTCTCGAAGTGTCGTTTCACAATGTCGCAGGCGCGAACGATCGCCTCATGGTGGAAGAGCAGGCTGCCTTCGACATCGACCAGCCGGCCGTGTTCGCAAAGCAGGCCCAAAAGGCGTTCGACCTTGTCGCGCGCCGCGCTGATCCGCTCGGCGACCTCATCGGCGTCGGGTGGATGAAACAATCGTTCGAGAAACAGGGCCTCGATCGCATCGAGTTGTCGGGCTTCGTCGTCGTGAAACGTGCAGCGATGGCCGGGCTGGGCCAAGCGATCGTTCTTTTCGAGCAGTTGGCCGGTCCTCTTCAGACGGGCGACGATCGCGTCGAAAACCGGCTTGTCGCAGGCCGTCGCCAGGCGGATCGATTCGGCCGATGGGCCGGGACTTTCGGGCGATCGACGATGGGCATCGGCCACTTGTTCGAGGAGATTGCGGGCCAATGCGTCGGCGGTTTCGCGATGAACGTACCCTTTGGCGGATGTCGAAAAAATCAGATCGTGGTCGACCAATTCCGCCAAAAGGTCGTGAAGCCGCGACGGAGGAATTTTGGTCCGTTCGACCAACGACCATTCGGACACCGCGATGCGTTCGGCGCGACGGACGCAATATTCGACGAAACGCCGTTCGTCGAAAATGACCGCGGCGCGTTCTTGCAGATCGTCGTAGACGCCGGGGCGACGGGCCTTCACGCGGCCGGCGACGGCCTCGACGATCACGCCGCCGCCGAGGGTCCGCACGGGCGAGAGTGTTCGCGCCAGAAAATGGTCGCCGGGGCCGGCCACCACCGGAGCCTTCGTCTTGAATTGGACGATCGCTTGCTCGCCGGCGGCCATGGCGCTGCCGCGCAGCAAATAAAACGTCGCGGCGACCTCCGCCGTGCCTGTGTGAAACCGAACCTCCACACCACTTTTGAGCCGCAACGGGTCGCGGGCAAGAAGCCGGAGCGAACCCAAGAACCATTGCTGCGGCGTGAAGCAGCCGGGAACGGTCAACGTGCAGCCGCGGCGGATTTCATGATGGTCCCATTGGCCGACGTTCAACGCCGCGCATTGGCCGGCCAGGACCGTATCGCTCGCTTGGCCGTAAACCTCGATGCGACGAATGCGGCCGGTCAGGTTTTGCGGCAGCAATACGATTTGCTCGCCGACTCGGGCCGATCCGGACAGGGGGATTCCGGCAACCACCGTTCCGTAGCCGGGCGATGAGAACGCGCGTTCGACCGGCAGGCGGAACACGCCGTCCACCGGCCGAGGCGGCATCGAGCGGACCATCGCCTCGAACGACTCCAAAAAGACATCAAAACCCTCGCCGGTGACGTTCGAGAGGGGGAGAATCGGCGCGTTTTCGAGAAAGGTGCCCTGCAAAAACGCCGCGACGTCCGCCTGGACGGCCGCGCGATCGGTCGTCGCAACGCGGTCGATCTTCGTCAGCGCGACAAGTCCACGACGAACGCCGAGAAGTGTGAGGATGTCGAGATGTTCGCGCGTTTGCGGCATGACGCCGTCGTCGGCGGCGACGACTAGAAGAACCGCGTCCATGCCGGCGGCCCCGGCGACCATCGTCTTGACGAAATTTTCGTGGCCGGGCACGTCGACGATGCCGATCTGCGTGCCGGCGATCCTGCAGGGAGCGAAACCGAGCTCGATCGACATGCCCCGCTCCTTTTCCTCCTTCAAACGGTCGGTGTCGCAGCCGGTGAGGCATTTCACCAGCGCCGTTTTGCCGTGATCGATGTGTCCGGCCGTGCCGATGGTCAGGTTGATGGGATCCAAAATCACGGTCTCCCGTGCCGGCGGTTCCTTCAGCGGGGATGGTCGGCAAACGCCGCGGCGGCGGCGGCGATTACGACGGGCTCGTCGCCGTCCAACAGGGTTCTCGGATCGAGCAGCACGCGCCCCTTGTGGATTCGGGCGAACACCGGCGGTTCGTGGCATCGCATCCGAAAGGCGAGTTCGTCGGGCCCGAACGTGTTCGACGCAAGAGTCACCAGTCGCGTCGCCAGATTTTGCGTCGGCAACGAACCGCTGCCCATCTGCGAAAAACCGTCGACGACGTCGACCGAAGCGTCGGGCGTTTGGCGTTGGACGGCCGCGGCGATCCGCTCGGCCTGCTCGGAAATGTCACCCAGGTCACGCCGCAGCATGCGCAACGTGGGCACTTCGGCCAGCGCTTGCGATTCGTCGACGAACAGCGCCAACGTGGCTTCGAGAGCGGCGAGCGTGAGTTTTCCGACGCGCAGGATTCGGGCGAGCGGATTTTTGCGGACGGCTTCAAGGAGGTCCGACCGGCCCAGAACGAGGCCGCCTTGGCTCGCGCCGATCAATTTGTCGGCGCTGGCCGTGATTAGATCTGCGCCTGCGGCGACCGATTCGCGCAGCGTGGGCTCACGTTGAAATCCGAATCGCGAAAAATCCAGCAGGGGGCCCGCGCCGAGGTCGTCAATCACCGTCAAACCATGTTGGTGCCCGATTCGCACGAGATCGGCCAGCGATGTTTCGGAGGTGAATCCGGTAATTTTGTAATTGCTCGGATGCACGCGGAGAATCGCCGCGGTGTTGGGTGTCACGGCGTTTTCATAATCGCGCGAGTGCGTTTTGTTGGTCGTGCCGACCTCGACCAGCGTCGCGCCGCTGGCGGCCATGACCTCGGGCAGCCGAAAGGAGCCGCCGATTTCGACAAGTTGTCCGCGCGAGACGATCACCTCACGTCCGCGGGCGACCGTGTTCAAAACGATCGACGTGGCGGCGGCGTTGTTGTTGACCACCGTCGCGGCCTCGGCGCCGGTCAGCCGTTTCAAAAGCTCCTCGACGCGGCCGTCGCGCCGCGAACGCTCGCCGGTTTGAAGATCGGTCTGGAGCAGCGAATAACCGGATAGTTCGGAGGCAATCTGCCGAATTGCTCGTTCCGGCAACACGGCGCGGCCGAGGGCCGTGTGCAAGATGATCCCCGTCGCGTTGACGACCTTGCGATAGTACGGTTTGTGAGATGTCTGAACCAGTTGTTTCGCGGCGTCGAGAATGGTCCGGCGCAGCGACGTCGCGTCGACGGCCTCCGCGGGCGATTCGAGCAGACGTTGTCGGGTCTGTTCAACGGCGGCGCGGACGGACTCGACCAATAAGGGACGGGCGACGTCTTGCGTCCAACCCTCGTGATGGGCCTCCTGCAAAAGAGTTTCGACGGCGGGGATTTGGCTCAAAATTGGTTGTGGCGACAAAACAATTTCCCCCCGAAAAGGCAAAGGGTGCGTATGTATTCTAGTCGAGCGCGCGAAACCGAAGCAAGTAGGGTCGCCGGGGGGGCGACGTTCCACAACCTTGATTAATTCGTTCGGGTCGTTATATTGGAAGGAGTTTTGTCGCCCTAAGTGGCAGACAAGCAGAGAGAGCGGCGTTTTGGGTGGAAGCGATTCCCGCGGCCATCTCTTCGCTTCTCTTGGATCGTCTGGTCGGACGCCGCCGAGTCCGCTCGTGGAAAGGGCGTGTTCTTTTGTTTTTCCCGAGGTGTCTCTTGGTGCGCGTTTCGTCGGCCGATCGCCTCGTTGAAAGAGACGCCTGTCAGAAAGGAGTCCTCGCCAGATGAACGACATGGGACTTGCGGACGTTCAAGCGGTTTACGGCGGCGCCGAAGGCCAACTGTGGGAGTTGGTGATGGGCCAGCAGATTCATCTCGGCGGTTTTCAATCGTCGATGGCGTTGGCCGATCGGGCGGGCGTCCGTGCGGGAATGGTCGGCGTGGATTTGTGTTGTTGCACGGGGGCGGGCATGCGATTGTTGACGCGTTTCCGAAACGTTGCCCGCATGCACGGCGTCGACGCCACGGAGCGAATGGTCGAAGTCGGCCGGTCGCGTTGTCGAGAAGAAGGGCTGGCCGATCGGATTGATTTTACGTTGGCCGACGCTTGCGCCACCGGTCTGCCGAGCGACAGCGCCGACTTCGTCTGGGGCGAGGACGCCTGGTGCTACGTCGTCGACAAGCCGCGGTTGATCGCCGAGGCGGTCCGGTTGACGAAACCCGGCGGCATCGTCGCGTTCACGGACTGGGTAAACGGTCCGACTGGCCTGAGCGTCGCCGAGGCCGATCGTTACGACCGCTTTATGAAGTTTCCGAACACGCTCGGAATCGAAGGCTACGTCGAATTGTTGAGGAAGAATGGTTGCGAGGTGTTGGCCGCGGAGGACACGGGCCGTTTTGCGCCGCACGTCGATCTTTACATCAACATGTTGACGATGCAACTGACCTACGATGCGCTGAAAATCATCGGTTTTGACACGGCGCGGATGGCGGCCCTCGGCGGCGAGATGACGTTTTTGCAGGAGCTGGCCCACGCCGGAAAAATTGCGCAGGGGCAATTCGTCGCTCGGAAAAAGGCATGACGTGGCGGACGGGACGTTTTGTGTCGGTGGGCGTCGGGATTCGTTTTGCGAGGTGAGCGAATGGCGACTTGCTGCGGCACGAAAAGCGACGAGGACGGGCTGTTTGCGTGGTTCGACGGGATGATCGGGCATTGCCACCAATACGCGGTTCGGGAAAAAGCCGCGGGGCGACGCATCGTCGGGATTTTGTGCGAATATACGCCGCGCGAGATCATCATGGCGGCCGGCGGCGTTCCCGTGTGCCTGTGCGGTGGATCGGCGAAGACGATTCCCGCTGCGGAACAGGAATTGCCCGCGAACCTGTGTCCGCTGATCAAATCGACCTATGGCTATCATGTTCTCGGCAGCAACCCGTTTCTTGAGATGGCCGATTTGATCGTGGGCGAGACGACGTGCGACGGCAAGAAGAAGATGTATGAGCGGTTGGCCGAGTCGCGTCCGATGTATGTTCTCCAGTTGCCGTATCGTTCGGAGGGAGCCGAGGCGCTCGACTACTGGCTCGGCGAATTGCGGCATTTTCGGGCGTTTTTGGCCGATCGGTTTCAGACGGACGTCTCGGACGACCGACTGCGGGAGGCGATCTGTCGGCTGAACGAAGAGCGTCGCTGGCGGCGTGAAATCACGGCGCTGATGCGGTGCGATCGTCCGGCGCTGTCGGGTCGCCGCATACTCGACTGCAAAAGCAGCATTTGGGCGATGTCCGACGCACATGAAAACTATCGACGCATTCTTGAGGCGTTTCGCGGGCGCTCGGGCGGCTCGTGCGGCCGGGTTCGCGTGTTGATGACCGGCGTACCGATGGTTCATGGGGCGGAGCGCGTGCTGGACCTTGTCGAGCAGAGCGGCGGTTTGGTGGTGGTCGCCGAGAATTGCACCGGCGTTAAGCCGCTTTTGGAGGACGTCGACGAAGGGGCGGCCGATCCGCTTCGGGCGTTGGCCGAGAAATATTTTCATTTGCCTTGTTCGGTGATGTCGCCGAACGATCGGCGGCTCGACGCGCTGGGGCGGCTGGCCTCCGAATATCGCGTGGAGTGCGTCGTCGAGCTTGTGTGGCAGGCGTGTTTGACGTACAGCGTGGAATCGCATCGCGTCCGCCGTTTTGTCGAGAAACAGTTGGGCTTGCCATACCTTTCGATCGAGACCGATTATTCCCCCTCCGACTCGGCCAGAATCGGGGTTCGCGTCGAGGCGTTGTTTGAGACCGTGCGAGCGAGACGCGGATCGAACCGCTGCAGTCCATGAAAACCGTCGCCTACAGCAGTCCGTTTGTTCCTCCGGAGTGGATTGCGGCCCACGGGTTGCATCCGCACCGTCTGATTCCGCGCGCGGCGACGCATATTCCGCGCGGCGTTTGCCCGTTCGCCGGCGCGATCGTCGCCGAGGTTCTCGCCGGTTTGGACATCGACGCGATGGCGTTGACGACCGCATGCGATCAGATGCGTTACGCGGCCGCGATGTTGGAGACCGAACGGGCGTGTCCGACGGTGTTTCTTTTGAATGTGCCGTCGACGTGGCAGACCGCCGCGGTGCGACGCATGTATTTCAACGAATTGCAGCGTTTGGGCCGATTCCTGGTCACGTTGGGTGGAACGGCGCCGGATGCGGCCGCGTTGGCCGCCTCGATGCGGGACTATGAACGCCAACGGAAATGCGCCGCCGAACGTTCGCCCGGCAAGGGGGTGCCGCTGGCCGTGCTCGGCGGGCCGATGATGGACTCGGAGTGCGATTTTTTTGAGCTGGTCGATCAAGCGGGCGGACGGGTTGTGTTGGATGCGACCGACGGAGCGGTCCGAACCCAACCGCGCGCGTTTGTCGCGGACCGCGTCGATCGTGAACCGCTGCGCGAATTGGCCGAGGCGTATTTCGACGGAATCGCGGACGTGTTTCGGCGTCCGAACCATCGGTTTTACGATTGGCTGGCGCGCGAGACGGCTGATCACGGTGCGAGCGGGATCGTTGTGCGTCGCTATGTGTGGTGTGATTTGTGGCACGCCGAGACGCCGCGGATTCGGGAGCGAACCGGATTGCCCGTGCTGGAAATCGACGTGGGCGCCGACGACGTCGACGTTGCCTGCCGCACGCGGGGGCGGCTCGAAGCTTTTGTGGAGACGTTGCGATGAGCGGCCGGCCGGAAATCATCGAGTTCGCCCAATGGGATCGTCGCTACGTCGAACTTCAGGCTTGCGGGCTGTCGGAGCCGAGCTACGGCGGTCCGTTGCGCCGACACGTGACCGACGGCGATCACCGGCTGCCGAAGCTGCGAATGGACAATTCGGCCGCGGCGCTGCGGCTTTGGAATTTCTTGCTGTCCGAGGAGACTCGCCTGCGCGAGAGCGTCGCCGAAGGCAAGAAACTGGTCGGCACGATGAAGGATTTAGGCACCGTGCCGGTGATGGTCTACGCGCTGGATAATCTGGTTGCATTTTATCCGGACGGCGCGTGGTGGCTGCCGTGCCTTCTCGAAAACGGCGAGGGACTGCTGGAAATCGCGGATTCGTTGGGCGTCGATGATTCGTTTTGCCCGGTTCGCGCGATGCTCGGCGCCTTTGTCGGACGAAATCGTTTCCCGATTCCCGGCTTGTTGACGTGCAGCGTCGGGGCGACGTGCGACGATTTTTCGTCGATCGCTCAGCGAATCGAGTCGCTTGGATTTCCGATTTTCTGGTGGGAGATTCCGCATCGTCGTCCTCCGGACGCTTCGGAAGCGGGAGTGACGTTGCCGGGCGGATTTCAGGCGACCTACGGGCAAGTGGAGCTGGTGGCGTTGGAGCTCGATCGGTTCCGCAGGGCATTGGAGAGATATTCGGGCCGAACGTTGGACGACGCGCGGTTGGCCGAGGGGATCCGTCGGTCGAATCGCGTTCGCGGCCTCTTGGCGGAGCTGCGCGGCGTTTGTTTTTCGGCCGATCCGTGCCCGATGCCGGCGCTGGAGATGATGATCGCCGAAATGCTGGCGATGCACTTTTGTTCGGACTACACGGAAACGGTCCTCGTGCTCGAAGAATTGCTTGGCGAGGTGCGGCGTCGCGTCGACGGGCGGCTCGGCGTGCTGCCGGTTGGCGCAGCGAAAGTTTTTTGGGTGAACCCGGTCGCGGATCTTCGCGCGATGAATTTTTTGGAGGAGGCGGGCGGCCGAATTTGCGGGACCGACTATATGTTCGGTCACGCGATGGACCTCATCCCGACCGACGTTCGCCCGCTGGAGGCGCTGGCTCGTATGGCGATGGCCGATCCGATGGTGGGGTCGCCGGTCGATCGGGCCTCTCACATTTGCAGAGAGATGCGGCGGTACGGCGCCGAAGGCGTGATCGTGTCGCGAATCCCCGGCGCAAGCCACTGCGCGCGCGAGGCGGCGATTCTCGGCCGTGCGATTCGTCGCGAGATCGACTGTCCTGTGCTGGAAATCGAGGTGCCGTCGTTGATCGATGCGATGGCGCCGACCATGCGCACGCGATTGGAGGCCCTGGTTGAGACCATTCGGGAACGCCGCGAGCGGCAACGCGGAGTACGGCGCATCGAAAGAGAACGAGAGACACCATGATTTGCGCCGGAATTGACGCGGGTTCGCGGACCACGAAAGTGGTGTTGTTGGAGGCTGGGGGGCGGCGCGTGCTGGCCTCAGGCGTCGTCGATCAAGGGATCGAGCAGGGCGCGCTGGCCAGGTCTCTGTTGGATCGTTTGCTTGAAGAGAACCGTCTGCGACGCGACGACGTCGTTTCGATCGTGGCGACCGGGTACGGCCGAAGGCTTATCGACGCGGCCGACGTCGCGATCACGGAAATCACGTGTCAGGCTTGGGGCGTGCGCCATGGCGTTCCCAACGCGAGGACGATCATCGACATCGGCGGCCAGGACAGCAAGCTGCTGCGGCTTTGCGACGACGGCGCGGTCGAGGATTTCGTGATGAACGACCGTTGCGCTGCGGGAACCGGCCGTTTTCTCGAATTGTTGGCCGCGCGGCTCGGCGTTCGATTGGCGGCGTTCGACGAGTTGGCGGGTCGGAGTCGGCAGCCGGCGCCGATCAGCAGCATGTGCGTCGTCTTCGCCGAAACGGAAATTGTCGGCCTCTTGGCGTCGGGCGCGGCTCCGGAGGACATTGTGGCCGGCGTCGAGGCGTCGCTGGCTGCGCGGGTGGCCGCCATGGCGGCGCGAAAAACGGCGTCGCCGATTGTGTTGACCGGCGGCGTGGCCATGGTGCCGGGCATGGCCGATGCGATGCAGGCGGCGCTCGGGCAACCGGTGATCGTGGCACCGCATCCGCAGGTGAGCTGCGCGCTCGGCGCGGCGGTCCTGGCGCATCGACGGGTCAACGGGCGGATCTATTGAATCGACGGCCGTGCGGAGGCACTTTCAGGAGGGTGCGGATCGATCTAAAATGGCGGGCGTCTCGTTTGTGAAGGGATGGGGCGACGGAATGACCCGCTTGAAGGAGTGAACTTCGGTTGTGTGCGATGGAGTCGCGATGAAAAATCTTGAAAATCGCAAACGGGTCATGGCGCGGTCCATGCGGCTTGGACATTGCATCTGCAATGCGAAAAAGTCCTGCCCTTGCGACGTTTTTTTGGAGCAGGATCTTTGCCCGTGCGCGGGCGAATCTCCGAAAACCGCGACCGGACCGGTGCGACTGACGCGGTTGGTCGAGCGGGCCGGGTGCGCGTCGAAGATCGACAAGGCCACGTTGGATCGCGTTCTGCGAAACTTGCCGTTTCTCGACGATCCCGACGTGTTGGTCGGCGCGCCGGCCGGCGACGACGCAGGCGTCTATCGGATTCGAGACGATCTAGCGTTGGTCCAAACGGTCGATGTCTTTTCGCCGTCGACGGACGATCCGTACACGTTCGGACAGATCGCGGCGGCCAATTCGTTGAGCGACGTGTACGCGATGGGCGGCCGGCCGATCACGGCGCTGTCGATCGTGGGGTTTCCGGTTCACTCGGTGGGTGAGAACGTCTTGCGGGAGATTCTTCGCGGCGGCGTCGACAAGATGAACGAGGCGGGCGTGTCGGTCGTCGGCGGACACAGCATTCAGGACGCGGAGATCAAGGCCGGTTTCGCGGTGACCGGATTGGTCCGTCCGGATCGGATCGTCACGAACGCAAAAGCGCGGGCCGGCCAGGATCTGATTTTGACCAAACCGCTTGGGACGGGCATCGTGAGCTTCGCAGCGCAGATCGGCCGCGCGCCGAACGGCAGCGTGGAAGCCGCCGCGCAATCGATGGCCGCGTTGAACGCAGCCGCGTCGAAGGCGATGATCGAATGCGGCGTCGAAGCTTGCACCGACGTAACTGGATTCGGCTTGATCGGGCATTTGGGCGCGATGGCGGCGGCGAGCGGTGTGGAGGTTGAAATCGTTTGGGACGATCTTCCGTTGTTGCCCGGCGTGTTGGAGTGTCTTGGACAGGGCATCGCGTCGGGCGCGGTCGAACGCAATCGGGAGTCGTTTGGGGCGTGCGTCGTCGCAGCCGATCCGATCGAACCCGCGATGCTCGATCTCGGTTTCGATCCGCAGACGTCGGGCGGGCTGTTGATCGCGGTTTCGCCAACGCAGTCCAAAGGTCTTTTGGAGCGGCTTCATGCGTCGGGCGCGGCGCAAGCGGCGATGGTGGGGCGAGTCGTCAAGGTCGGCGCAGGCTGCGTATTCATCCGAAATCACGGGCGACGACCCATTCTGACGGTCCACGAACGAAATACACAAGAGTTGTCTCAGGAGGCGGACGAAATGGGATGTTGTGAGAACGGGCACGAAGCGGCGGGGCGCCCTTCCAATGAGGTCGGCGTTGCGGCGGCCGAACGGAAGTTTCAAGAGTTTTTGCGGGCGACAGGCGCTTCGGACGCCCTTGACGCCAAGACGAAACAGGCCGTCGCCATCGCTTTGTCTGTCTTGGCTCGATGCGAACCCTGTGTGAAAACTCACATCAAGAAGGCTCTCGCGATGGGGTTTTCGCAGGAAGAAATCGACGAGGCCGCGTGGATGGCGATCGGTTTCGGCGGCTCGCCGACCATGGTGTTTTACAAGAACGCAAGAAATCTCGGGTGATCGGACCGGCGAGATCATGCAAGTCGGAAGAAAAATCTCGGCGGGGCTTTTCGTGGTTTGCGGGATCGCTTCGTTGACCTACGGTTTGCTTTTTCACACGGCGACCGTCGAAGTCGAGAAGGAGCGGCAGATTTCAGTCGCCGTGCCGTCGTCGCTCGATGGGTCGTTGAATGGCGAGAGCGCGTCTGCGGAGGGCGGAAATTCGTTTCGCGGTTCGTCGAACGACGGCAACGAAGGAAATCCATTCGAGCCGTCGTCGGTTCCGTTGCCGCCGCCCGGTTTGAAGATGGAAAAGGTGACGGAGAAGTACATCGAAAGTTTGGTCGTGTCCGAGTCGGCGATTACGAACGACGTCACCGTGGGCGGCGTGGTGCGTCAGGCGAACGGCTTGCTCAAGCGAACTTACAGCGGCAAGGCCCCGTCGCTTTGTCCTAGCTGAGTGCACTGAACGGGGCCATGGTGTCCATGGCCGAGACGCGTCGCCGGCGGGCGGAGATTCGCTTCGTCCTCGGAGGTCGTTGCGCGGCATTTTTGTTGGGGAGGCGTAGGCGGTCGCGGAAAATTCTTGACAGAGGCGGTTCCGTCGTGATAGGTTGGGGGGGCATCAAGGGGCGGCCGAACGGTTGGCCTGCGAAGGGGGGCGACGACTTTTCCGTCGCTACGCCGAATGTCGCGTGTGGGAGAAGGCGCCATCGTGAAACATTTTTCGGCGTTGTTTGTGGTGCTCGCGGTCGTTCAGGTCGTGACGCTTTCCGACGCGGTCGCTCGAATGTGGACCAGCAGCAACGGCCGTTTTCAGGTCGAAGCGGAGTTGGTCGATTTCAAGGACGGCAAGGTTCGTTTGAAAAAACAAGACGATTCGGTCGTGGATGTGCCACTTGCGTTGTTGGGCGCGAAGGACCGCGAGTACGTGAGACGGCAATATCCCGGTGCGACGGAAGACGAGCCCCGGTTGGACGCGGAATATCGCAAGTGGAAAAGCAGAGACGGCAAGTTCAACGAGACCGCCGCATTGGTGGACTCTGCGGATGGAACGGTCCAGTTGCGCAGGTCCGACGGCAGCGAATTGGACATCGAAAAAAAGCGACTCAGCGCGGCCGACCAACGGTGGGTGGACAACGAGATGCGACGCCGTCGCAAAGGCGACAAGGAGAGCAATTCCGAGTCGGCGTCGGAGAAGGATTCGCAGGAAGCGGGGGGGCAGGTCGGCGACCAGAAAATCACGATGAAGCTGGTGTGGCTCAACGCGGCGAAAGGCAAGGGTCGCGGGCAGGGCGTCGTTCCTGGCGACGCCATCCTTCGGCTTGTCAGTCCGCAAAGGGTGGTTGCGTCGGTGTCCAAAAACAAGGCCGGCGATCGAGAATTTCAACAGAGTGTGAAGAGCGAACCGCAGTACAGCATGGCGACGCCTTTTCGCGGCGTCGCGCGGTTGGGCGACCGGAAATACTGTTTTGCGTTGGACGCGACCGACGCCCGCGCCGCCGGGTACAACCGATTGTATTTTGACGTGGACGGCGACGGTGACCTGGCCCACGTCAAACCGATCGCGGCCAAGAATCTTGAAACCCGAGGATCGGATTTTTCGCAGACGGAATTTCCTTCGGTGGACATCACGCTGAATGTCGACGGCAATCGGGTCGAATACGCTTTTTTCATGACGGCCCTGTGGCACAAATCGGCGAACGACGCCTTCACATGCGTGTCGCTGTATCCGGCCGTCGCGCGCGAGGGGATGTTGACCGAGGGTGCGAAGCGGACGCGGCTGTGGCTGATCGATCGCAACAGCAACGGCCGGTTCAACGACGCGACCTCGATTCGGACGTCCGGAGAGTTGATCGAAGGCGACGTGTTTCTGGTCCATCCGAACGTGCGGAAAATGATTTCGTCGAACATGACGGCGGGATTTGATCGGCAATACGTCGGTCGGACGGCGTGCTTTGGCCGCAACGTTTGCCAAACGGAGGTTTCGCCCGCCGGCGATCTCGTCGCGATCACCCCGAAGGAAGTGGAGTATGGCGAAGTGAGAAACGCTGCGGCCAACTTTCGCGCCGTGCTGTTTTCCGAGGATTACGGCGTGTTTTGGATTGGCGGGGCGAGGGGGCGGAAGATTTCGGTGCCCGTCGGCGATTGGAAAGTGTTTCGCTATATGTTGGACGGCGGGTCGGGGACCGTGGTGGCGGCCACGTTCGACAACAAGACGTCGATGGTGACGGTTCGCAAGTCGGAGACGTCGCCGCTGGTTCTCGGGGCGCCGTTCCAGGCGCAAGTCCATGCGATGCGCGCGGGGACGAACAAAGTTTATCTGGCGTTGACGGTCGTTGGGGTGGGCGGTGAGCGATGCACGAACATTCGTGTCAATGGAAAACGTCCGCTACGTCCGCGTTTCGTCATCAAAGACGAGAACGGCAAAGCGGTGCAGCGTGGCTTATTTGAATATGGTTGAGGTTTCACCTGCCGGTACTTGTGGCAAGTACCCCCGGGCGTTTCTGGAAAGTTCCAAGTGTTCGTTCAATTGGACGCCGGACCGTTTGCGGTCGACAACAGCAAGCCGAGTGTGATCACCTTGTGAGGCATTTACGGAGGAGGCGACGGTCGCCTGGTGACGTCCCTGGTCTTCAAAATCAGTGGAGGGCTCGCAAGAGTCCTCGGTGGGTTCGATTCCCATTCGCCTCCGCCATTTTTTCGTCCTTGTCGCGGCAACCCTTGTGAAAGACGATACGAAAAAGTCCGTTCGATGGACCGCTTGGCGGCCGTGGTTCCAGCTTGGCTTTTTGCTGGTCTGGCTCGATCCGTGGCTGTTGCGGCTGCATTTTCTCTGCGGCCCGGTGTTTCACTGCTATTCGTGCCCCTTGGCCACGTTCGCCTGCCCGATCGGCGTGTTGGCCAACTGCAGCGCCATCCACGTCTTTCCGTTCGCGGCCGTAGGGACCTTAGTGCTGATCGGCGCGGCGTTCGGCAGTTTTGTGTGCGGCTGGGCGTGTCCGTTCGGCTTTCTTCAGGATCTGGCCGCGAAGGCGCCGACGCCAAAATTCACGTTGCCGGCTTGGTGCGGCTGGATTCGGCTTGTCGTGTTGGTCGTTTTGGTGTTGGCGGTTCCGTATTTTTGGGGCGAGGAGAGTCCGCTGTTCTTTTGTCGCATCTGTCCCGCCGGCGCGTTGGAGGGCGCCGTGCCGAACGTCGTGCGTCAAGCGGTCGCGGGGGGCCCGGTGATATGGCCCACGGCGATCAAGACGGCGGTTCTCGGCGTCTTTCTGGCGGCGATCTTTTTTACGTGGCGGCCGTGGTGTTCGCTGCTGTGTCCGTTGGGCGCGATCTACGGACTGTTCAATCGCACGTCCCTGCTGTTCCTGCGATTTCGGAAAGACCTCTGCGGCCACTGCGTCGATTGTCGAAGCCTTTGCGCAGACGGCGGAAGGCCGCAGCAGCGGGTCGACGGTTTTCGATGTGTGCGTTGCATGGAATGCACGGACTGCAAAGCGGTCGCTGTTGAACATGCCTTGGTGCGATGGGACGCCGGCCATGGCGGAAAACCTCCTCGGCCGGCGGAATTGCGAGAGGACGGGTAGTGTCCTAACGGTTCAGCGTTGACGCGATTCTAAAAACCGTCATAGGAACGATGGAACAGGCGCGAACGTCAGTTATCCAAGTTAGCCACGAACTAGCCGAAGCTTGCAGATGACCTGCAACATAGAATCGCGGATTACCAAATTAATAGCCCGGGTCTGTAATGTGAACTCCAACAGACACTTACGGAGTTTTGTCGTCGTCGCCCGAGCCACTTTCCCCGGGGGCTTGGAAGTCTACGTCCGGTGCCGGAGGTCGCTTATTGTGGAGACGTGATGGAGGCAGCGCAAAGAGCGCCTCGGTCAGCCGCTCGATCGTGTCGAATAGACACTAGTTAATTCGGGTGTCTTGCGTTTTGTGCGGCGACAAAAGACTATGAATAACGAACGTCTAGCATGAAAACCGTTGACAATCAGCTATAGATATGAAAAGATTTCAAAAACGAATTCTGGTCGCCTATGCCTTTCTTGTCAGCGTTCTTTTGGTGGCCGTGTTGACCAAGTCAGATGCTCTTGTTCGAGCTAAAAACAGATTTGGCTTTGGTTCCGAAATCAAAAGAGCCGAGTTCACAGAGTATTATCTACGACTGGTGCAATCTCACGAACGCATGGACGCAAATGTGCCGGGCGGTTCTGCAATATTTATCGGAGACAGCATCACGCAGGGGCTATGTGTGAATGCCGTGACCATCCCCTCCGTAAATTATGGCATTGGAAGTGATACGACGGCTGGAGTGCTAAACCGGCTTCCAAAGTATCGTTCACTCGAACGCGCCTCCGTGGTTATTTATGCCATTGGCGTCAACGACATAAGACTTCGAGACAATGCCGACATTCTCAAGAACTACAGAAACATTTTGCAAAAGACCACGCGGGATTGTCCGATCGTTCTCAGCGCGGTCCTACCTATTGACGGTACTATCCAGCAATTCCCGGCTTTTAATTCACGGATACGTACACTCAATCAAGAGCTACAACACCTCTGCGCCGCTGATCCGAGATGCGTATTTGTGAATGCCGGTGCCAAACTCACCGACCAAACTGGAAATCTTTCCAAAAAGTTTCACAACGGAGATGGAATTCATTTGAATTGCGCAGGATACACCGTGTGGATTGCGGCACTGAAAGACGCTATCAAGATTGCAACACACCGTTAGGACACTACCAGAGGACGGGCGTGATTGACACTTTTTGATTGTGAGACTAGAATGGCCGCGTGGACGTGGAAGCCGGGCGGGACGTCGGTTTGCATGCGAGGTTTAGGGCCGTCCCCAGGCTTCGTCGCGTTCGGTGCATCCTCAACCAACAGGGCGTCGCTCTTGAACCAGTCGCGGCCATCGGGTTGGACGGTCGTCGTTTTCGTCGCGCTTCTTACGTGGGCGTGGTCGATGGCGTCGTTTTGCGTCGCGGCCGAGACATCGCAGCCCAACGGAAAAAACGGCCATGCGTCGCAGCGGTCGCCCCAAAATCCGGACGACGGGTTGTTGATATTGAAGGGCCGGAAGGTCAAAAAACTCGTTCTTAGCGATCGGCAAGGCAAGCTGTGGACGTTCGATGAGCCGGGCGACCGGGTGTCGCTTCCCGTCGGCGAGTATCGCATCAGAGCGTTGGAGGTCGCCGGCGGATTTTGCCTCGTTTGGGATCCTTCGGATGTGGTTGAATCGGCAAAGGCTGTGTGGCCGCCTCCGGACAATCGTCGGTTGACGATTCGTCCGGGCCAGCCGTGTCAGGCCGATTTCGGGATGCCGTTGAAACTTCACATCGTCACCAACGCGCATCGTGTTGGACGTCTGATTGACGCGAGTTTTTCAAAAACCATTGCGGACCAAGGCGGTCGCTTCTATTCTTGCACCAAGAATGCCGTGCCGAAGTTCGCCGTCTACAAGGGCGGTCGGGACATCACCGATCTGGGCGTCGGTTCGCTGGAGTATGGGTGAGGCGGCGTCTGCGGGTACTCGTGGCGAGTGCCCCTGTTGGCCGGCGATGGGCCCTTTCGGGTCGTCGCCTCGCTCGCGATCGACGGCATCGACCGAGTCGCCAGCGAGTCGGCGGTGGTCGAGTGGCATTGGTATTATCACGGGGCCGCCGTTCCGCTTTGGGCGATTTTAGCGTTGGCGCTGGTCGGCCTCCGCGAAAACCGCAACTTTCGGGCGTGGCTGATTCTCATCCCGCTGGCGGTCGTGTTGATCCTTTGGCGCACCCCGATGCTGTTGTTCGGCGCGGGCGAACGGACATCGCAGTATGTCGGCGCGATCGTCGTCGCCGCCGCGATGAGCTGGGCGTTGCTTTGGCTGATCGCGCCGAAGTTAGTTCATCGATCTCGCGCGGTGACGATTTTTGTGATGGGTGTGTTTTTGATTGTTTTTGGCGGTTTGGCGATCTACGTCCAGGGCGTCGAACTGATGCCATGCCTGACGATTTACGGCATTGCCATGCTCGGCGCGGTTTTGGGCATGGCGATTGCGGCTCGCCCAAACCGCCGACCTTTCAGGCCAACGCGGTTTGCCGTCTGGATGTTTTTGGGGTGGCTCGTCATTACTTGGATGGCTATTTTCGGCATGTTCGCTTTCAGCCTTGCGGGTCGGTGCGCTGAGCTGCCGGCATCGATCCTTATTGGACAAATGATCGTGGTCTCGGTCATGGCGAGCGTGCTTTCCCTTGCCGGTTATGCGGTCCAGTTTCCATTTTTGATTCTGGCTTTTAACCATCCGTTTTACCGCGATCGCTTCGACGCGATATTTCACATTCCGAAGGACGTGACGACGACGGCCGTCGTTTCCGAGAAGGACGTCGTCGAGACAAACGAAGACTCTGGAGGCTCGAAACCATGCGATGGTTGACGATGGGATTGGGAATGGCGATTCTCGGATTGGCGTCGGCGTCCGGTGACGAGACCTGCTCGCTCAAACTAAGACGGCTGGAGCGGCAAAACGCTCGCGGTGAGGATTTCATCTATCGAGCGACCATGCCGCAATCGTTTTTCAGTAATGTTGTGGCGCCCAAGATGTCGAAAGGCGGCACGTTAAGCTGGGGGAATCAAAGCTACGACGAGGCGTTCCGCCGCATCGTCAAAAAGGAGCCAAAATACGAATCAAAACGCCCTTTTCGAGGCGTGGCGAAGTTTGGATCGCAAGAGTTCGCCTTTGCGATGGACGCTGTAGAGCCGGCGTTGGAATCGGGCGGAAAGACCGCCGACTCAAAGACCGCGAACGGCAAGGCGATTCAATTGAAAAAAGAACAGCCCGTGGAACCGGTCGATCCGGAGAAGGCGGCGATGTTGCGGTCGCTCCAATACAACCGGCTGTACTTCGATTTCAATCACAACGGCGACCTGTGCGACGACCAGGTCTTGGAGGCGATGGATGTGCCGCAAAACCGTATGTCGCATTGGAAGGATCAGTCCTATATCCGGTTTCAATTTCCGCGTTTAGACGTGACGTTCGAGTCTGGCGGTGAAAAGATCGCTTCGTCGTTTTTCGTGCAGGGGCAAGCCATGGTGTCGCCGCAGTTCAACTACGTTTCGACCTCGTTCAACGCCGCGGCGTACCGCGAAGGCGACATCGTCGTTGGCGGCAAGAAGCGACGCGTTGTTCTAATCGACTTCAACAGCAACGGCCGATTAGACGACCGGACCGAAATCCGCACGGACATCTATCCATCCGACGGTCGGATCTTTCCACAATACGGCGACGTTTTGTTGATCGATCCGAAAGCGGACCGCGCGGCGGGGTCGCCGTATGACGCGACCGCTTGCCAAGGGCGGCATCTTGTGTCGAAGATCATCCCCATCGACGGCAGTTATTATCACCTGGCGATCTCGCCCGCCGGCGATCGACTCACGCTCACGCCGATGAACGCGCCGCTCGGAAAGGTCGTCCATCCGAACAACACGTTCAGCGCAATCATTTACGGAAAACAAGGGTTTATAAAGATCCAGGGCGGCAAGAACGAACCCATTGCCGTTCCAGAGGGCCAGTGGACGCTTCTTTCTTATACGCTCCGTTGGACGCCGTCGGTGAAGGACGACGGGCAAAATCACGGGGACGACGCCAAACCGGTTAAGGACGACGTCGGTCCGTTCGGCGAATTTCTGGCCGAGACGGTTCGGGCGGTGTTCGGTGTTGAGACGACGGACCATTCCAAATCAGCGAGTGTGTCGGCCGGCGCGACTGAGAAGTGCAAGGTCGTGAAGGTTGTCCAAGGCGGGACCACGGTGTTGGACTTTGGGCCGCCGTTCAAACCGGTCGTTCGGTCGAGCAGCGGTCAAGACAACGACCAACTCAAGTGCCTGGTTTTGGAGTTGACGTTGGTGGGTTCGGCCGGCGAAGTGGTCACTGACATGACGATCAACGGACAACGTCCGCCAAAACCGCGATGGACCATTACCGACGCCAGCCAAAAGGTTGTCGACGCCGGCACCTTCGAGTATGGCTGAGGATTTACGTGCCGGTACTCGTGGCGAGTGCCATCGGAACCTGAGGAATATTACCACGTTCGCGTGAAGATGAACGCCGGTCCCATTGCGATCGACGAGAATTACGACAACGTCATTCGTTGGAAGGGGCAGTGACCAACCATTCCGGCGAAATCTTGGCATGAGACGATGGTCCTGGCGAAAAACCTGGGCAGTCGATCCTGCGCGCACCCTTCACGAGCAGAATTTCCCTTGTTTTTTGGGGGGGATGGTCGAATGCGCGCAAAAAATTGGCGAATAGTCCATGGTAATTTGTGCGGATTATTGACATAGTAAGGGTACCCCCGGTGGTTGTCATGCTAACCACCAGTGAGGATGTTGTGCCAGGTGGCATGTCTTTCCCAAAACTCTTTTGAAGGAGTCTGCCGTGGGACTCGCGGGGAAATTGCGTTGGGTGGGGCCGTGTTCTTGGGTGGCGGTTGGCTTTCTCGCGGCAATCGTCGTGGATTCGGCCGCCGCAGTCGACACGTTGTATTGGTCGTATGCGGGCACAGGCTCCTGGGGGACCACAAGCACAGCGTCGGAATTGCATTGGAGCTACACGTCGGGCAGCACGGGAGTATCGGCGTGGGCGAATGGCTCGGATGCGGTGTTTGAAACGACGGCCGCAACGGTTACGGTGTCCTCTACCGCGCCGCCCACGGTGCGCAACGTAACCTTCAACGTCGACGGCTGCACGGTCGGTGGCGGTCCGCTCCGGTATTTCACTTTGCTGTCGGGCGGCACCTCGACTTTCACGGTGGCCACGGGAAGCTCCTCGATCAGCACGGTGATTGCTGGAAGCGCTGGTTTCACCAAGGCCGGCAATGGGCTGCTGGTGTTCAATTGTGCGAACACCTATACCGGGACGACGACTCTGGATGCGGGCACTTTGGCAGTGCGGATCTCCGGGGGACTCGGCAGTACGGCGAGCGGAACCGTTGTCAAAAGCGGAGCGTCGCTGGCGGTCGGCAACAGTTCGTCCGGCGGGACGGAGTTGGGCGAGGCGATCACGATCAATGGCACAGGCTATGACGGCGCCGGGGCCCTTTGTACGGACATCTATAGCAGTTACAGCTACGGCGGCACGGTCAGTGGTTTGGTTACATTGGGCAGCGATGCCGCCATCGCCTGCAATACCGATGGCACGCAAGGCAAAAAGAAGAAGTTTGGTTTGAACGTCAGCACGGTCAATCTCAACGGTCATAAACTCATGGTGTATGGGGGCGGAAGCACGACCATCGGCGGTCTAACCGGCAGCGGCTCGGTCAGGAAGGACGAAACCGGCACGTTGATCGTCAACGGCGAGTCTAGCTTCAGCGGCACGTTTACGGTTGACGGCGGAACTCTGCAGATCGGCGACGGCACCAACGATTTAGACTTGTCCCAAAACGTGTTGGTTAACAGCGCCGGCACGCTGAATTTTAATGTTGCAAGCGAGCAAACCTACTGCAACTCCATCACCGGTTCGGGCGCGATGGCCAAAACCGGCGACGGCACGTTGGTCTTCCTGGGTAAGAACTACAGCACTGGATTGACCACCATCAGCGCAGGAACTCTGCAACTTGGGCAGGGCACAACCAACGGCCTGATTTCCAACGGGGACATCGCGATCGCCGCCGGCGCCGCCTTGGTGGTCGTCAATAATCCCTCGGAAAGTTTGAGCAACAATATCTATTACACCCACGCGATCAGCGGCGACGGCACGTTGACCAAACAGGGCACCGCCACCTTGCGTCTGGCCGGCACGAGCGACAATACCTACACAGGATTAACCACGGTCTCCGAAGGCATTCTTCAGCTTGAAAAGGCAACCGCTTTGGGCAACACGAGCGGAAGTACGAACGTCTTGAACGGTGCTTCGATTTATTTGTCGTCGTTAAACGGCGCGACGATCAACGAGAATCTCAATCTGAGCGGCCTCGGCTACCAGAAAAAGGGCGCGCTGCGCAATATGAGTGGCACCAACACCTGGGCCGGCGACATCTACCTGACCGATGGCACCAACAGCACGTCGATCGCCTGCGCCGCCGGAAGCCTCACCGTGTCGGGCAACATCACGATGGACTCCGTCGGTTATTGGTCGGACCAGTACGGCCAATTGGTGTTCACCGACAGCAGCGGTTCGTGCAACATTACCGTCACCGGCAACATCACCGGCGGCACAACGGCCTGGTCCGTCTCGAAAGCGGCGGCAGGTTCGACCGCCGGGACGTTGACGTTGGCCGGCAACAACACCTACATCGGAGCAACGGAAATCTCGTTCGGCACGATCCGCGCTGTGGGCGGCAGCGCCATTCCCGACACGAGCATGGTGGCGCTCGATCGACCTTACACCAATGAGACCTACAGGGCGATTTTTGAGGTGGTGGACAGCGAAGTGGTCGGTTCGTTGGTCAGCGGCGGCCTTCGGACGACGAGCAACGGCATCGTGCAAATCGATGGCGGCGCCATGCTGACGATCGGTGGCGACAACTACACAAGCTACGCCAGGAATTACGTCGGCTTGATCACCGGCAGCGGCACTTTGACGAAAATAGGGATCGGGCGGCAAATCTTTCGCGGCACGAATACTTATTCCGGCGGGACCAATGTGACGTCCGGCACGTTGGCGGCTCGGAATGTCAGCGCCCTCGGGACGGGCAACGTCGTAGTCAACGGTTCGGAAGCGGTGCTTGACGTCGGCGATTCGTTGAACGTCGGCGCGGTGACGTTGACCAACGGCACGATCAATGGCGCGTACATGGGCGGGGCGGGTTCGTTGACCGGCACAAGCTATACGGTCAGCAACGGCTTGGTCGGCGCGAGCTTGGGCGGCGCCGGCGGGTTGACCAAGACGACCACTGGCACGGTCGCGTTGACGTGTTCCAACACCTACACCGGCAAGACGGCGATCAACGGCGGCAAAATGGTCATCCTTCAGGATTCGTCGTTGGGCGCCGCGCCGAGCACTGCAGTGTCGGACCAATTATCCATCAACGGCGGCACGTTGAGGTTCTCAACCGGCATTGCCAGCATCAATTTGACCTCTACCGGAGGCACCTACAGCTCGGCTCCGACTGTGACGATTTGGGGCGGCGGCGGCGTCGCGGCGACGGCGGTGGTGTCGGTCGGCGTTAGCGATACAAAGTTTGTTAAGGGTAGAGAAGAAAGTACTCTGGATGGATGGGTGACATTGCCCGACGTTGTCTTTGCGGCGCCTGATATGCCCGGTGGCACGACGGCGACGGGCTCGGTCACGTATGTGACGGTTGGGGATACCTATACGATCACCGGCGTAACGATCACCAATCCGGGTTCCGGTTATTCGCAGACTCCGCTGATGTGGGTTGTCAATGGATCCAATTCGACCGGCGGTCAGATATGGGCCCAAGTGGCGGCAGTCACGGTCAACGATGTGGTGTTGCCGAATGGATCGGGCTATGGTTATACGTCGACGCCGATGGTTTTCTTTAGCAGCGGCAACGCGACGGCCACCGCCACACGGACAGCGTCATCGACGATGTTGGCCAGCACGCGAGGGGTTACGTTGGAAGCAGGAGGTGGCACGATCGAAACGGATTCGGGCTATAGGGCCACCATCGCCGGCGTGATCAGCGGCAGCGGCAGCTTGACCAAAACCGGCGCCGGCACGTTGACCCTGACCGCGACGAACACCTACGAAGGCGCCACCACGGTCAGCGCCGGCACGTTGCAGATCGGCAGCGGTGGAGCAACCGGCTCCATTGGCTCCGGAAATATCCTCAACAATGGAATGTTGGTGTTCAATCGCTCAAATGCCGACACGATGGACAACGTGATTTCCGGATCCGGTTCGTTGATGAAGCTGGGCGGCGGCACGCTCACATTGACCGGAGCGAACGCCTACTCCGGCACGACGACGGTCAGCGCCGGCACGTTGCAGATCGGCAACGGCGGCGAAAACGGCACGCTGGGCAGCGGACGCGTCGTCAACAATGGAACGTTGAAGTTCGACCGTTCCAATGCCTACGGATTCAGCAACATCATCAGCGGCAGTGGCGCGTTGATCAAGACCGGCGCGGGCAAGTTGACCCTTACCGGTGCAAACACTTACAGCGGCAACACGATTGTCCAGGATGGTACATTGCAGATGAACTCGTCCTCGTACGCTACGGTGTTGAGCAGTCTGAAGAGCACGGGGCTGGACCTCCAAAGCGGTTTGGTCGTATTCGACTACACCGGCGATACGACCTTGGTGAACAACGTCAAGAGTTTGTTGGCCACCGGCTATGCGGCCGATTGGGCCACGGGCCAGATTCGCAACACAACGTCCTCCACGACCGGCCTGACGCTGGGCTACGCGGATGACACGGCCAACAGCACCTTGACGGTCATGGCGACCTATGCCGGCGACTTCAACCTCGACGGCGCGGTCAACACGTTGGACTACGATATTTGGTATGCCAACGCGGGTGCGAGCACGGTGTCCTACGAGTTGGGCGACGCCAACTATGACGGCGCGGTCAACAGCTTGGACTATGATCTGTGGTACGCCAACGCCGGGTTGTCGCTTCCGACCTCCGTCAGCGCGACTCCGGCTCCGGAGCCTGGGACGGTGGCGTTGCTGCTGTCGCTCGTGGCGAGCTTGGGCGGTTATGTCGTCGTTCGACGGCGACGGAATGTTCTGTAGTGGAAATCATGCCCGTCGTGTGGCCGGGCGTTGATAAGAGTCATGGGGCCTTATCAAGTGGTGTGTAGTCTTTAGAAAAGGAGCTTTGAATGATGTGGAGAAGTTTTCTCTGTGTAGCGGCTCTGTTGGGCTTGACGGCCGTTGCGTCGGCTGGCACCGCCGGGTACAACGTGTATCTGACGTATGCTGGAAGCTATGACGTAAACGGCGATCAGGTGGATGACCTTGCCTCGACGTTGACAACGTCGTCTGGCGGTTCGACGAAGACAACGTTGACGTTGGACAGCACGGCGGTGGTCCATGCGTTCACCGTTTCGGTGTCGGTGCACGATCTGGCTGCTGGTCAGAACCCGTCGAGTTTCCAGTTTGCCTGCAGCACGACGGGCGGTGTCACGCTTGGCGACGACGCAGCGGACGGCAACGTCAGCGGCGGCAACTATGTCGCGTCCGCTCTTGCTACGAGCCCCCTTGATCCGCCGAAGATGGGCAACACGACGGTCGGCAGTTCGAATGCGTCCAGTGCGATTCCGTGGGCTGAAAATAGCATCAACCCGCAGAATAACTTCATCTGGATCGCGAAGCGCGGCAGCACAGAGACCGGCGCTGGCAACGGCACCTACGGCGACTACATCGCCGCGATGGCCGTTGGTCAGAACTCGACTTACGAGATGGGTACGATGTACTTGTCGACGACCGACGCGGGTGCATTCTCGCTGAGCTTCATCACGAACGCTCAGGGTTACTTTGGCACGCTGACCAACAACCAGGACGGTTTGGCCACGTCGGCGAACTTGACGTACCTGACCGGCTATCAGGCGGTCGGGGACTCGATCGAGTTCCAGACGGTTCCGGAACCTGGCACGATTGCGTTGCTGTTGAGCGGCATGATCGGCCTGGTCGCCTACGCTTGGCGTAAGCGCAAGTAAGAGAGGATTTCGGATTCTGGACGGCGGGTGGCCAGTCCATCCGCCGTCCGGAGTCTTTTTTGGCTTTGGCCCGCATTGTGAAAACGGTTTTGCATGGAGGACGCAAAGAGGGCGCGGATCCGCGGGCGTTTCGCGTTCTGTTTGCCTTAGGAGTCGGTTTTTTATTGAAGTTCAGACGTGGAGAATGGGGCCATCGCCGATGGACGAGTGGTCGGTTTCCGGACTGATCGTCATGGGGTTCACGGTTGCCGTTGGAATCTGAACGCCAATAAAAAGTTACAAAGGAACAGGTAATGACTTTTCAAAAAAATCACAAGGGTGTTGTTATGGGATGCCGGTTGTCGGCCTCGCGTAGTGAGAAGGTCTGCAGCCGACGTCCGCGCGTGATCGCTGGGGACGCTGCTCGCGGCTTTACGTTGGTGGAGCTCTTAGTCGTTATTACGATTATCGGTGTTTTGATTTCTTTATTGCTTCCCGCGGTCCAAGCGGCCCGCGAGGCGGCACGCCGCATGCAGTGCATCAACAATGCCAAGCAAATTGCCTTGGCCTGCCATCTGTATCACGACGCCAACGGGCGACTCCCGCTCGGCTACGCTTGGGAGGCCCATAAAAAGAACGCCGCCGGCGGTGCAGGCGGTGTCGAAGGCAACTGGCCGTGGCTCATCAAGGTGTTTGACTTCATGGATCTGAGCGCGGTCACCGCAGAGCTTAATTGGAGCTACGGTTATAACAAACAGGGCGGTGTTGGAGCCGCGACGCCGGTGCCTTCAAAGGTCTATGCGGTCTTGGGAACGCAGATTCGGTCGTTGCAGTGTCCGTCGGATGCGACCGTGCTGAAAAATTTCGTCGACACCACCGCGGCGACTTTGCCGCCCGAGGGCCTCGCTCGCGGTTCGTACGCGGGCAACTTCGGTCAAAGCCATCCGAGCGACTTCAAAAATGGACCTGGCGGAGCTAGCGCTGGCATGGAGACGGAAAACCACGTCGAGGGTCCGTGGGCGTACAACAGCGGGATGAATTTCACCCAGATCAGGGACGGCACGTCCAACACGTTGCTGCTGTCGGAGTTGATCCCCGGTGGCGAGCTCAGCATTCGAGGCGCGTGGTGGTATCATGAGGGGCCGGTGTTCTTGCAGGAATATACGCCGAACAGCATGGCGTCTGACAAAGAGCGCACCAACCGTTGCAGCCCGGAAGACAAACTGGACGGGGCTTTGGCTCCTTGCGATGATGGTTCGCTCGGCAAGAATGCGCTGAAAGTCATTCGGACGGCTCGAAGTTGCCATCCGGGTGGCGTGGTCGTCGGCATGTGCGACGGCAGTTCGCGGTTTATCGGGGATTCGGTCACCATCGGAGTTTGGCGGGCCATGGGCACGCCGAACGGCATCCCGGCGCCCGCGTCGAACGAGTGGGAGTATCCGGAGGCGACGATCACCGGCGATGAATAGCGACGGACAACGGCTGGATTAGTTTAAGGAAAAGAAAGATTGCCACAGGAGGTGCGAAAACATGATGTTGGATAAAAAGCGTTGGATTGCCTGGACGGTGGTGGGGTTGGCGATGGTCGCAACGGTCGGATGCCGGCGCGGCGACAACCGGCAAGCGCTCCATGGCACGGTGATGATGGACGGCAATCTGTTGGCCGACGGGTCGATCAGTTTCCGCCCGGCGCCGGGCTTCGAGGGCGGGACGTCGGGAGCCATGATCAACAAGGATGGAGAGTTCTCGATTCCGGCCGCCAAGGGACTATTGCCCGGCAAGTATCTCGTCACCGTTCAGGTGTGGCGAGATACGGATCAGACGTTTACGACGGATGCCGGAACGATTGAAAAGATTCGAGCTCCGCTTCCGTACAAAGAACACGGCAAGTTGGAGGTGGAGGTAGTCGCCGGAGGCGACAATCGATTTGAGTTGAAGTTGACCGGCGTCAAAAAATAAAACTAAGGGGCGTCGCTAGTAACGCAAAAGCATCAGGAGAGGCAGTATGGGTCGGGTCGGTCTGCGTCTGTTTATCGGTCTATTGGGATCGCTTGCGGCGATGGCGTCGGCCTCCGCGGCGGACGTAACCTCGGTGTTCAACTACACGTCCACGGTGTCGTCGGACACCAATGGGGCCTTGGACCTGACGGCGGAGTTGAACTACGACAGCACTCTGACCAACGCGCCGATCATGGTGTTGATGCACGGCTATTCGACCCCGACCGGATATTCGGCCGTTCGCACCCAGGCGCAGCGGCTTCGCGACGAAGGCTTCTTTGTGATTTCCGTATCGCTGCGAGGCCGTGACGGCTCGGACGGCGTTCGCGATTCGGGCGGCGTCGAAATCTACGATATCTACGACGCCGTCGAGGCGGTTAAGAAGACGTATGCCTCTCATACGGACACGGCGAGCGTCAGCATCACCGGCGTCTCGGGCGGCGGCGGCAACGTCATGTCCGCCTTGACTAAGTTCCCCGATTATTTCCGAGTTGGCGCTTCGTATTTCGGCATGTCCGATTACGGATACGACTCGACCAATGGCTGGTACAACAACGGCGCCAACTCTGGTGGGAAGCGAACCACGGAGTTGGACAGGGATATCGGAAACCCGAACACGGGCGGCTCTGCGGTGCTCGACCGCTACATGGCCCGGGCGTCGAATCTGGCCTCGAAAAACAACCCGTACACCGAGATCCATCTGTTCGTCAATGCGAACGAGCCGATCTGCCCGGTGGTCAATGACACCAGCTACAAGAACAACGCGGTGGCCGCGGCGTCGTATGCGGGCGAGTTCGACAACATCACGGTTCATATCGGCGAGGCGGGCACGTATTACGATTTCGATGGCGACGGTGTCAACGATTCCAACGAGCAGCAATATTGGCCGCACGGCGCGCCGACCGCGGACCAGCAAGCGTCGAGCGAGTCGTGGTACGTTCAGCGGCTGCTGAACGGCGAGATTGCTCAGCCCGTGCTGAACTCGTCGGACGATCTCTATGTGGCCGGCTTCGTGAAGACCACGCCGTTTGAGTTCTGGTTGGGCGACGGTCAGAATGCCGCGGGCGATCTGACCTACAGCTTGTCGTCGACCAGCAAAACGTTCCACTTGGAGGTGCTC
The DNA here is from genome assembly GCA_021372005.1 of Planctomycetaceae bacterium. Taxonomy (GTDB): domain Bacteria; phylum Planctomycetota; class Planctomycetia; order Pirellulales; family Thermoguttaceae; genus JAJFVC01. The sequence goes on from JAJFVC010000033.1 coordinate 30,423, forward strand.
AGCAGCGATCTGTCGGTTGCCAGTTCGCTCAAAGTGGACACCGAGGACATGGAAGGCAAGGAGATCCAAGTATTGCTGGACGGCGAGTTGGTCGACACGTTCACCGGCGGCGACGTCTATCAATATGCGGGACTGGTGGATGGTTCGACCGTCACCTTCTCCGTTGTGCCGGAGCCGGGAACCTGTGCCTTGTTGGCGGCGGGCGCGGCGGCCTTCGGGATGTGGAGAATTCGGCGACGTCGCTAATTGGGCCTGCGCCGCAGGGCAATCGTCGGTGGGCGGTTGCGCCGGTTGAGCGGTCCGTAGCCTTTTGGATTGTCTTTGGTTTTGTTGAGGTGCGGTTTTTACGCATAGCCCCCAGTTGCTCCCGGCTAGGGTTGTCGTCGCGGCGTCGTTTCTGGTGGTCGTGGTGAGACGATTGGACGCGGCGGGTCGTGTGTTACGGGGGCGGTTCGGCGTTGGGAAGCGACGAGACGCGTTTCTGGGCCGCTCGGCTTTTGCGTTCGGCGGGATGTGTTATGATTGGACAATCAGGAGGTCCGTTGGACATGGCACGTCGAACTGATTCCGCGTCGACCGCCACGTCGCAAGATTACGATCGTTTTGATGCCACGGTCGATTCGATCGGGTTTGTTATGCGGCGAAACTCGACGTCCGATTGGGCGATCACCGATGTGGTGACTCGGCGCTATTACGTGTTGGCCTATGCGGTGTCGGGTTGCGCCACGTATTGTTGTCCAGAGGAGACGTTTCCGGTTTCGGCGGGGGAGCTCTTATTTTTTCCGAAGGGCTTGATGCACTCGGCGACGACCGACACCGGTTCGCCATGGGCGTTTTTCTCGACCACGTTTGAATTGCGCGTTGGGCGGCCGGAGGTGCGAAAGGTCCTCAGGGAGTTGCCGTTTCACAAGGCGATGCCGAACACGAGCGAGCTGTACGGATTGTTTTGTGAATTGGAGCGGCTCTGGATCGGTCGGGAAGCGGGTTTCATGTTGCGGTGTCGGAGCATCCTGCTTCAGGTGCTGCACATGTATGTGCGCAATTGTTGCGGCGAGGTGTCGCCGGTCCCCCACGCCAGAAAGTTGGCGTCGATTGTGGCGATGCTCCAAACCAATCATGAACGCATTTTCTCGTACGAAGAGCTTGCGAAAATGGTGGAGCTTAGCCCGTCGCGGTTCAAATCCTTGTTCCGCGCCTATACGGGGCGCTCGGTGGTGCAATATCAAAACTGGTTGCGAATCAATCGGGCGAAAGACCTCTTGCTCAGCGGCGAGTATTCCGTCACGGAAGCGGCGAAAAACGTCGGATTTCCGGACGTCTTCTATTTCAGCCGGTTGTTCCGAAAACTGACGGGTTACAATCCGTCGTATTTTCGGAATCAGTAGAGCGTCCGAGTCGCGGCCTGTCGGACCGGGGACGGCGAATTGTGTAAAAAGTTGGCCCACGGTCTATGGCAGGTTCCACGAATTTCGGCCATCATAGAGTTCGTCATTCCCGCCTAAAACGTCCCACCCCGTTGCAAGAAACTTCTAGTCGAGGAGGTTGGAGAAACATGATGATTCCGCTGAAGACGCGTTCTCGAATGCACCATTCCGTTTTGGCTTGGAAATTCCGTGAGTCGTCGATTGTGGCGGGCAAGCTGTTTTGTCGGCTTGGGCTCGGAATGGCGGTTTTGCTCGGTTGGGCGTCGATGGTTTCGGCGGACCCGACGTCGTCGGGCGAGAAACGTCTGACGGCCCGAGTGTATAACTCGGGGTTCGCTTCCGATCACGACACGTTCAATGGGATGGGCACGGCGAGCGACGGCTGTGTGTATTATGTGCTGTGCAGCGAGTCGACGGACGTGGGCGGGCAGATGTTCCGTTTCGATCCGGCCACCGGACAGACCCGGCATCTGGGCGACCTGACCGAGGCGTGCGGCGAAAAAGGACTGAAGACGATTCCGCAAGGCAAGAGCCACGTGGTGTTCGTCGAGTCGGATGGGAAATTGTATTTCTCGACGCATTTGGCTTACTATCGTCCGGGCAGCGCGAACAACAAGAATAACAAGGAGCAGATTGCTCCGCCGCCGGCGGGTTACAAGCCGTATCCCGGCGGGCATTTCTTATCGTATGACATGAAGAGCGGCAAGTTCCAGCGTTTGGCTTCTGCGCCGCACGGCGAAGGCATCATCACGATGACGATGGATCCGCAGCGAGGACGGCTTTACGGTTTGACGTGGCCGCACGGTTATTTTCTGCGATACGATTTGGCGAAGAAAGACTTGAAGCAATTTGGCCCGGTGGCCGGTCAGGGTGAGGTGGGCGAGGGCGTCAATTTTTGTCCGGTGTGCCGCGCGATCGTGGTGGACCCGCGCGACGGGTCGGTGTATATGACGGTGATTTCGGGCGATATTCTTCGCTATCGGATCGACAGCGATACGTTGGAGAAGGTGCCCGGCGTTGATCTGCGCAAGGACTATTTCGGCGTCACGGACATCACGAAGCCGGGGCAGATGGGCTACAATTGGCGACAGGCTTTTTGGCATCCGACCGAAAACGTGATCTACGCGTTGCATGGGAACTCGGGGTATTTGTTGCGATTTGATCCGCAGGCCAAGCAGGTCGACGTTCTGGACCGCATGACGTCGTCCGCCTCGAAACGCACCGGCATGCACGACCGATATCGGTACGGCTATTTGGGTTTCACGTTGGGGCCGGATCAGCATACGGCCTATTATTTGACGGGCGGTCCGATTCCCGCAGGCCAACAGCCGCCGTTGCGTTCCGACGTGGCGGAAGAGAAACGGGAGAACCTGCATTTGGTGACGTACGATCTTCGGACGAACGAATGTACGGATCATGGGAGCATCTTTTTGGAGGACGGCCAGCGGCCCGTATGCACGCATTCCATCGCGGTCACGTCGGACGGCACCGTGTATGCGGTGGCTCGGATGTTCCGCCACGGACAATGGGAGCGCGACCTGATTTCGATTCCGCCGTGCGTTCCGCAGTCGAAAACCGGTTCGGCGGTCGCTTCAGGTCGGGATGTCGAATGCCGAGAGACGTTGCGAGGCGCGAAGCGGATTCGGAACGCCTCCGACGAACGGCCCGCCAAGAAACTTGTGACGCCGCTCACCAAACACGCTCGATAGTTCGACCGTGTGATGCGGCGGTGTTCTTGGGCGGCGTTGTCCTGGGGCCGGCAGGAGTTGGAGTATGGCGTTTTGCATCGCGTCGTGTCGTGCGCAAATGGGTCGATTCTGGCTCGGCTTTTTCCTTGTGGCGATGTCGAGTCGCGTCGTGGCAGCCGAGACGGAGTCGTTGGACCCGGAGAATTTTGCCCTCGGGGCGACGGTGCGGGTCAGCAGCGAAGTCAAGGAAGCCAAAGCTCCGCAGCGGGATAGCCATTTGGGGAGCAATCTGGTCGACGGTCGGGTGACGACTTGGTATTGGACTCCGAATCGCGACGAGCTCGCCAAGCCGCCACACTGGGTCGAGGTGGATCTGAATCGAGAGCGGGTCGTGGGACGCGTGGCGGTTTGGGTGTCCGAAGAAACGCCGGGTGTGCCGATTCGCGTCGAGGAACGGCGAGGCAACCGTTGGGTCGCGTTGGCCACGCTCGGGCCTGCCAAGCCAAAATCTTCGACGTCGTCGACGGAGGCCGGCGATTGGACTGCGTCCGGTCCATGGGTGGCCACGTTCGATCCGCCACGTCGGCTTCGGCAGCTTCGTTTCGTATGCGACACCACCGACAAGATTCATCTCCATGAAATCAAGGTCATGCCGCCGATCAAGCTGTCTGCGGAACGCCCGGTGAAATTGGCGGGCCGCGGGCCGGTTTTGAAGTTTGATTTCGGCGACCGGGCCTTGTTGCCGACCAAGGGTTGGCTGTCGGTGAATGAGGCGACTCGTTACACCGCGGACACGGATTACGGTTGGCGCGAGACGGACGGATTGATCGGCGTCAATCGCGAGGACGGTTTTCCGTTGATTCGCAGCTTTGTGGCGGGATTGCCCGCGAAGGACCGCGACGGCCACAGTTTTGTCGTCAAGGTGCCCAACGGAAAATATGCCGTAGCGGTGGCGACCGGCGATCCAGATCGAGCCGTACCCGGGATGCGCCTTTTGGCGCAGGGCCAGGTGGTCGCGCCGCGAATGGGCACAGGCGGCGCGGGCGGCTGCGACGCGGAGACGTTTGTGGCCGACGTGACCGATGGAACCTTGGAGATTCGTTTCGAGTCGCCGACGACCTGGGCCGTGACGGCCATGATCGTAGCGCCGTTGAAACGGTGGCCTGAGGTGCAGGCGGCCGTCGAGGATCTGGAGGATCAATTCGCCAAACGATCGCCGGTGCTGCTCGATAACTGGCGTGAACGCAAACCGGACGAACCGGACGCCAAATTGCGGATGGATGCGGGCCGCAAAACCCGCGGCTACGAGGTTTTTACGCGGCCGTTGACCAGTCCGATCTATCCGAGCACGATTCCCGCGGAGTCCGAGGTGACCCGACGGCTTCAGGTCCGTGCGACGCCGGGCGAGTACGAATCGGCCACCTTGGCCATCCGCGCTTTTCGTCCGTTGCGCAACGTGCGGCTGACGGTTGGCTCGCTTCAAGGCGACGTCGGGAAGATCCCCGCCGACCGGATCGACGTGAAAGTGGTCCGCTGCTGGCTGCAAGTGGACGATATGTATGGGCCGAAACAATTCATGAGAGTGCCCGAGTTGCTCGAACCGCAAGGTCGGCACGGCGAATCGTGGGTCCGGCAGAACGTGACGCGCCAGTTTCGGCTGACGATCCACGTGCCCGACAAGGCGAAGCCCGGCAAATATCAGGGCAAGCTGTCGATCGAAGCGGAAGACGCACCAGCGGTTGAGATGTCCTTGGACGTCGAGGTGTTGCCGTTTCGTCTGCGCCGCCCGCCGGCGACGGCTTATGGGATCTACTACTATCCGGATCGAGAGGTCGGTGATCGGCTTGTGTTGGCCGATTTGCGAAACATACGCGAACACGGCCTGAACACGATCTGCTTTACGTTGGGGCCGGACGTGTCGGTGCGTGCGTCGCCCAAGTCTTGGGATTTCAGCTATCTGCGGTGGCTGATGGGGCTGGTGAGCAAGGTGGGCGGTTTCGACGGTCCGTTTCCCGTTTGTCTGAACTGCGGCGATCATGAGATCACGCCGAAGATCCGCAAGGCCGTGACGCGGCTGGTCCGCGAGTTGGAGACGGAGCGGAAGAAACAGGGCTGGCCGGAATTTCTGTATTACCCGATCGACGAGCCGTTTCGTGGCGAAAAGCTCGAAAGGGCCGTGTCGTACCTTCAAGCGTGCAAAGAGGTCAAGGGCATCCGCACCTACGCCACCGTCAGCATGTTGGCTGCCGAGAAGCTGGCGCCGTGGCTTGACGTGCGGTGCCAATCGCTGGCGGTTGTGAACGGTTTTGCTTGGCCCGACGCACTTAACGCGGCCCGAGCCGACGGCGACACTTTTTGGTGGTACTCGAACGCTACACGGCACTACTTTACGCCCATGCGGTTGAAAAGCGGTTTTTTCTTTTGGAACAGTCGGGCTACGGGCGAAATCTATTGGCAGTTCTGCGATCCCGGCAAATCGTCGCCTTGGTGCGACTTTGACGGCGAAGGACACGACCACATCGCGGTTTACCCCGGATTGGACGGGCCGATTGAAACGATCCAGTGGGAGTGCTACCGCGAGGGTGTCGACGACAGCCTGTACGCCTATACGCTCGAGCGATTGGTGGCGGAATGCGAGAAAAAAGGCGTCGATGGGCCGGCCATGGTTCAAGCCAAAAAGATCTTGAAAGAGTTGTCGGCGTCGATCAACATGGATATAGCGGCCGGCGATGCCAAGTACTCCTTCCGAAGATTCGCTTACCTCCATTATATTTGCGATTGGAAACCCGGGCGGTTCGAGCGGGAGCGCCGCCGGTTGTCCGACGCGATCGTCGAGTTGTCGAAACTGCAAAACGTTGAACCTTAGCAAAGTGAAAGCGGAGTGCCATGAGAGACAATAGCTGGACACGTCGAGAAGTGCTGAAGGGCGCGGCGGTGGCCGCTGTTGGTTTCCCGTTTGTTGCGAGAACGGCGTTTTCGTTGGGTTCCAACGCGTCGTCGGAGTCGCGGCATCGTCTTGCGCCGGCCGACGATCTCGAGGTGCCCGATTGGATCGCCTACGGAAAGTTGCGATGGGTTTGGGCGTTGTGGGAGCCGCTCCAGTTTTATCGGCGCAACGGCGGCGGTGCGGGCGGGATCACGACGGATCCGTGGGTTGAGAAATGGTATCACCGGATGCACTCGGACGAGATTCTCGATCAACTGGCCGAGGCGGGCATCAATCTGGTCAGCACGCATTATTACAAGGGTTTTGGGCTGAAATCCGAGGCGGCCGAAATGGATCTGGCGGCCGATTTCACCCGCCGCGCGCACCAGCGAGGCATCCGCGTGTTCGGCTATCATCAGTTCAACACGGTCGTCCACGAGACGATGCTCAGCGAGGTGCCAAATCTGGCGGATTGGATCCAGCGCGGGCCGGATGGCGAGATGCTGACCTACTCGAAAGCGGCGACGTGGCGTTGGAATGCGTGCCCGATCCACGACGAGTATCTTGCGTACGTGAAGCGTGTGATGGAGCAATGTCTGAACAAGGCGGGCATGGATGGCGTAGAGTTCGACGGCACGCGTTACCTTTGCCACTGCAAGGATTGTACGGAGGCGTTTCGACATTATTTGATGGAACGGTATTCGACGCCGCCCAAGCATCTTGGGGTCTCGGATTTTTCAAAGGTTACGATTCCCACGGGCCAAGCCCCGGAAACGGAGTTGCTTCGTCAGGATTTGGACCGTTTTCGTTGGGGCATCCATCGGCGGCGATTCCGCGAGATGCGCGAGTTCGTGCATCGTCGGAAGCCGGGTGCGGCGTTGGCGACCTATCTGGATCTCATTCCCGGCAATCCGGACTGGTACGATCTGGCGATCGCCGAAAACCACGATACGCCGCAGGTGCTCGACGGCGCGTTGATCACCAAGGTGCGGTCGCTCAAACGGGGCACCTCCGTCGGCCGCGTGACGTTTTCGACCAATTGGCTGCGGAACACCAAAGGCCAGATCTCGATGCCGAAAAAGGCGTCGACGGTCGAGTTGGACATGGCCGAGTCATTGGCGTGCGGCGGCCAGATTTGTGCGGCCACTTGGGCGTTGCGGCCGGGTCCCAAACACAACGGCGACGCTTTCTTCGAGCAGCCGGAGTTCCATGCGGCCTTAAAACGCTACATGGGTTTTGAACGCGATCACGAATCACTGTACCTCGATTCGCAGCCGGCCGCCAACGTATGGATCTATCGTTCGACCGTCAACCAGATCGGATTTGAACAGGCGTTGTTGGGGCGGATCGCTTGTCGCGTAGCCAGGGAATCGCACTTAAAGCAGCTCGGCGACCGCGACGTGCTGATCGTGGCCAACGAAACCAATCTGAGCGACGCCGAGTGCGCCGCGATTCGGGCGGCGTCGGATCGCGGATGCGCGCTGATTCTCACCGGTTCGGCCGGGCGGCGGGACGAACGACTCCAGATTCGCAATCCGCTGCCGTTCGCCGATTTGACGGATCGGCCGAATGTCCGATATTTTGCCAAGTGCCCCGGGCAGATTCCGCTGCCGTCGAAGAAAAGCCGGTTGCCCGCACTGCCGATCATGCCGAAGGGCGCCGAAGAGATTTTGAAGACCGTTCACGAGTTGGCCAAGAAGGGGCTCGCCGCCCAGTTGGAAGGAGGCGACGCGGCCTTGCCGCTGATGTACGTGGACGTATACCGCCAGCCGGGGAGTTGTGTCGTTCACGTGATCTATTATGGCGGTGACAAGCCCAAGGGCCTGCGGATTCGACTTGGCCAATGGCTTGCCCGCGATGATCGGCCCGTGTTATATTCGCCTTATCTCGCGGAGCCGGTGACGCTAACGCCGTCGAACGACGGATGGTTCGAGTTGCCGGAATCGTTCGTTCGATATGCCGCGATTCGGTTCAAGAGTGCGGCTTCGTAGCGAGAGGCGACCTGTGGTGCGAGCGCATCGCCCCAGACGACTATTCGACCACAAACGAAAATCAAGGTGAATGATGAAACAACGGAACTTTTTGGGCCTATTGGTCGTCGGTGGTTTGATTTCATTGAGCGCCGGCGGTTCGTTGGTTTTTGGAAAAGAAGACGCCGTGGGAAAGGCTCCCGCGTCGCTCGGGCCGACCTCGCCGAAAACCTCGTTCTACTATTGGTCCTGGTGGGGTTGGGAGCCGTTGAGCCACTATGTTCACTCCAAGGGCAGCGTGGTGGGCGGCGTCAACACAAGCTCGCCTTTTTTGAGCGCCTGGTACGATCGGCTTCACGAGGAGCAGACCGCGCGCATGATGTCGGACCTAGGCGTCAATTTGGCGGTGACGCATTTCTTCAAGGGGTTCGGCTTGAACCACGAGCAGGACGAAATCCAGCGCACCAAGCAGTTGGTCGAGGCGGCGCATCGCTGCGGGATTCGCGTGATGGGCTATTGTCAGTGGCAGACGATCTACTCCAACACCTTCCCGGAGGAAGTGCCCGACGCCGCCTCGTGGGTTCAGCTCGACGAGCAAGGCAAATACCGTTGCTGGGGAAGCGACAAAAAACGCTGGGCCCCGTGCATCCATTGTCGGGAGTTTATCGACTACTTGAAGCGTGTGATGCGCGTCGGTTTGGAAGAGGTCGGCCTGGACGGTTTGCATTTTGACAACGACTACTTCCAGCCGTGCTATTGCAAGCGGTGCGAGGCGGCGTTCCAAAAGTGGATGGCCGCCCGATATCCCGGCCAGTGCAAGCGGTTCGGCGTCGAGTCGTTCGACAAGATCGCGCAACCCCGCAAGTTGCCGCGTGGCGGTCGGATCACCGATCCGCTGACGCAAGCGTGGGTTCTGTTCCGTTGCGAAAGTCTCGGAGAGGTCAATCGCGAGATTGCCGAGTACGCCCGCAGCGTGCGGCCTGACGTGATTATGCTGAACAATCCGACCCATCCGCGCGGGTTCAACGGACTGCAGCGACGAGCCCTTTGGCCGCCCATGATCGGTGGGGCGATGGACGTCGTGTTCGCCGAGAATGGCAACTTTGCCCGCATGTCGGGCGACGTGCTGGTCTCGCAAATTCGCGCCCACAAACACGCCGCTGCGGTGGGCTATCGCGTCGTGTCGACCACGTGGAAGCAACAGAAAGGCAAGATGCAATTGCCCGAAAAGCCTGAGGAGGTCAAGCTCCAAGTGGCCGAAGGCACCGCGTTGAACGGCATTCCGGGCACGAACTGGGCTTTGCGGTTGGACGACAAGCACGACGGACACATGCGCATCGAGCGACCGGAGCTCCGCGAGGCGCTGCAACAGTATCTCGGTTTCGCCCATAAGACGGAAGACCTTCGGAAGGATGCACGGCCGGTTTGCGACGTGGCCGTTTTGGAAACCTTCGCGTCGATGGCCTACGACGCGACCGCGGCGGCGTCGCTGGTCCAGGGCGTTCAAGAGGTGTTGATCCGCGATGGTTTTCCTTGGGAGACGGTTTTCGGCGACAACATGGACCGTCTGAAAGGTTTTCGCTCGCTGGTGGTCGCCGGCCAGTCCTATCTGAGCGACAGCGAATGCCGCAAGATTCACGAGTTCGTCCAAAACGGCGGTGGGCTGTTGCTCATCGGCGACAACGGCCATTACGACGAACAGGGACGTCCGCGCGACAAGGATCCGTTGGCCGATGTGAAGGGCGACCGGGTCGTCCGATTGCCGGCCAACCTGATCACGGCGCCGGCGATGGAGCAAGCGTATGCCTCGTGGGTTGCATTGTCGAAGTCGCATGCGGAGATCGCCACTGCGGTGCAAAAGACGCTTGGCGATCAGTTTTCGGCCCGGGTGACCGGCTCCGATAAGGTGGCGTTGTCGGCCTACGAGCTGCCCGACGGACGGCTGGTCGTGCATCTGGTCAACTACGCCGCTCCGTCGCCCCAAGAGGGACTGAAACTTTCCGTGGGACCGAAATGGCAAAAGGCTGCGTCGGTCAAACTGCTGTCGCCCGAATCGTCCAGCGCGCTGACCGGCGGAGCGACCGTCGAACTGCCGCCGTTGCCGGTCTACGCCGTGGTGGTCTTCGAGCCACAGTCCAAATAATCGTACACGCGGTTTCGGATTCGTTCACGGTCCCACGCGGCAGAGCCGCGACGTGCGATCAAAATCCGATCCCGATCGAAAAATCTCGCCCGTAGTAATAGAAGCCGGATGCGGGAGCTGGTTCGTAGCACGGTGGCGGGCAGAATCGCGGCGGTGGTGGTGCGACCCAATAGCGAGGGCCAACGACCACCGGCGGCCGCATCACCACGATCGGCGGCCGTCCTCCGTAATAGTGAGGATGGGGACGCATAGGCCCCGGGCCGTGGGCTTCGACTCGACCGGCCGTGATGCACAACATTCCAACGACGGCCAACCACATCAACGCGCGTTTCATGATCCAAATCCTTTCCGGGGAGCGGGGCGGTGTTTTTGGTGAGTCAACGATGCCGTTCCATTGACGCAGAGGGGAATGTGCAAATCCCATCGCGTTTTAGATGCCATTGGCTTTGGTGTGTCGTAACGTGTTTCATATAAATGAATTACGTGTTCAAATAATTGTGTGGCCCACGAAGGTGACAGCGACAAAATGTCGTCCTATTGAATCTTGGTGTGATCGATCTGATGACACATCAAGGGGCTCGGTCACAAAGAACCAATTCACCCTGGACGTTGACCTAGCCCGATCCGCCGTCTACCTTGAGAGGTTATGACTGCTCGAACCCTTCTGATCACGGCGATCGCGCTGGTCTTTTCGGCCTGTCTGTGGGCGGGCCGGCGCTTCGATCGGTCCGACGGGGCGGCGGCCTCCACCGGCCCAGGCTGCCGGATTATTTCGATGGCCCCGAGCATCACCGAGACGCTGTACGCCCTGGGGCTCGGCGACCGCGTGGTCGGCGTGACTCGCTATTGCAGCTATCCGCCCGAGACGGCCCAAAAACCCAAAACCGGCGGCTATTACGATCCGAACTTCGAGGCGATGGTCCGGCTCCATCCCGATCTGATCGTGATGTTGGACGATCACCAGCAATCGTTGCCGGAGTTCGCAAAACTGCGAGTCCGCACGCTGGTCGTGTCGCATCGGACCATCGAGGGCATTTTGGATTCGTTTCGCGCGATCGGTCGCGTTGCCGACCGCGAGGCGTTAGGCCGACAGTTGGCCGACCAATACACACGGCGGTTGCAGGCCATCCAACGTCGCACGCAGAGGCAATCCCGGCCTCGCGTGCTGTTGGCCCTCGACCGCACGTTTGGACGCGGGCAGTTGGCCGACGTGTATGTGGCCGGCGTCGACGGCTATTTCGATCGGATTTTGCAGTGCGCCGGCGGTCAAAACGTCTATCAACAGCGTGGCGTCCGCAACCCGGTCGTTTCGCCCGAGGGCGTTGCGTGGCTCAATCCGGACGTGATCGTCGATCTGGCGCCGCGGACGGTGGTCGACCGGTTGGGTCGCTCGGCCATCGCGGCCGATTGGAACCGTCTGCCGCGGGTCGAGGCCGTTCGGCGGCATCGCGTTTTTGTGATCGACCAGGATTATGCGTTGGTGCCGGGTCCGCGATTCATCCGATTGGTTGAGGATCTGGCCGAGTTGCTGCATCCGGACGTCAAAAAATCGACTGCCGACGAGGGCCGCAAATCATGACCCGACCTTCGGATGGCCGCACCGTGATCGAGGCCCGCCGGCTCGGCTGCATGATTGGCCGCAAGCCGATCCTGCGAGACGTCTCGTTCCAGATCCGCCAGGGCCAATACGTCTCGATCGTCGGGCCCAACGGCGCCGGCAAGACGACGCTGCTGAAATGTCTCGATCGGATCGTGGTCGGACAGATTTCGGGCGAGCTGGACATCGACGGCCGGTCGTGGGATGCGTGGCGCCAGTCGGACTTGGCCAAACGGATGGCGTTGGTGCCGCAGGCCGACAGCCGTGCGATGCCGTTTTCGGTTGAACAGTTTTTGCTGATGAGCCGCTATCCGCACTTGAGCCCTTTCGCTACGGTCCGATCGTCCGATCGCCAGGCGGTCCGCGAGGCCATGGCGGCGGCCGACGCGCTAGAGTTCGCCGGGCGTCGGATGGACACGCTCAGCAGCGGTGAGCGGCAGCGGATCTATATCGCGGCGGCGCTGGCCCAGGGCGCAACGATTTGGCTGTTGGACGAACCGACGACGTTTCTCGACTATCGCCATCAGGACGAAATCCTCGCGCTGGTGGCCTCGGCCAATCGACGGCTCGGCGTGACGGTCGTCGCGGTCACCCACGATCTGAACCATGCCGTGTTGGAGAGCGACCGCATTTTGGCCCTTTGCGACGGCGCGCTGGTGTTCGACGGCGAGCCCGCCGAGGTGATGAAGCCCGACGTGTTGCGTTGCATTTACGGCGCGTCGCCGATGCTGGTCGCGCATCCGCGCACGGGCATGCCGATGATCGTCCCTCGCGGCGTTTCCGAAGTCTCCGAGGAGCCGCCACGATGAGCCGTTGGACCATTCCTGTGTTGCTGGTTCTGGCGTTGGCGGCGTTGGCGATCGCTCCGTTCGTGGGCATGGAGCCGATCCCGTTGCAGGCGCTCTGGAGCCGGTCGGGCGACGGTTGGTCGGCCGACGTTCTATGGCAACTGCGCATCCCGCGAGTCATCGCGGCGTTTTTGGCCGGCGCGGCCCTGTCGACCAGCGGCATGTCGTTTCAGGCGATGTTCCGAAACCCGTTGGCCACGCCGTTCACGTTGGGCGTTTCGAGCGGGGCGTCCTTGGGCGCGGCCGTCTGCATTCAGCAACAGTGGATCTTTTTGTTTTGGGGCGTGCCGAGCGTGACGGTGGCGGCCTTTTTGGGCGCAGTCGCCTCGATCGCGGTCGTTTACGCCTTGACGGCCGGAAGCCGACGCGGTTCGTCGACCGCCACGATGCTGTTGGCCGGCGTGGCCGTTAGTTTTTTCTTCTCCAGTTTGATTCTTTTTTTGCAATACATCAGCGATTTCACCCGTTCGTTTCGGATGCTGCGTTGGGTGATGGGCGGGCTGGAAGGCGTTGTGACGTTCGGCGACGTGCTGACGTTGACGCCCTTTGTGGTTTCCGGCAGCCTGATCGTTTGGTATCTGACGCACGAGTTGAATCTGCTGTGCACGGGCGAGGAGTTCGCCCACAGCCGCGGCGTCGAGGTGCGGCGGACCAAGCTGGCGCTGTTTTTCGCCGTGTCGCTGATGATCGGGGCGGTCGTGTCGGTGTGCGGACCGATCGGGTTTGTCGGACTGGTGGCCCCGCATATCTGCCGATTGCTGGTCGGGCCGGATCATCGCCGGTTGTTGCCGGCCTCGTGGCTTTTCGGCGGCACGCTGTTGGTCGTCTGCGACACCGCGGCGCGGACCGTCATGGCGCCTACCGAATTGCCGGCGGGAATTCTGACCGCTCTGTTGGGCGGACCGTTTTTTTTATGGCTTTTGCTGCGTCGCCGCGACGAACTGGGCGACCTGTAAACGCTTGGTTGCAGCCCGGCGTTTTGCGACCTATAATTCAGCAGCGTCGTTGCGGAGGGGGAAGCGGTTCTTTCGCAGAGACGACGCGGGGGGGACGGGTCGAGGGCCTGTCCTGCACGCATGGCAGATTCGCAACCTGCCTCACAAGATTTTGAAAGGAGCGCTCGAATGAAGAATCTTGCATTGGTCGCTTTGGCGATCCTGTTGCTCGGTTCGACGGCCTACGGAGGTTGGTACGTCGGTCCGACGGTTGGTTATGCTTACTATCCTTATCCCGTCGTGGAGCCGGCCTATGCGTATCCGGCGCCGGTGGTTGTCGCGCGACCTCGCGTGGCGTACTCGCCGGTGTTGGCGCCGGTCCCGGTCGTCGCGCCCGCGCCGGTGGTGGTGGCCCGTCCGGTCGTGATCGGCCCGAGCGGCAAGGTGTACATCCCCGGTCGTCCGATCCGCAACGCCGTGCGCGCGGTGGTGCCGTAGATCGAGGAATTGGGGGCAACCGTTCAATGCCCCCCGGAACAAGAAACGAACCTCCGTGGAGTCTTTGGACCTTGCGGAGGTTTTTTTATTTCTTGTGACGCCAGGATCGCACCGAAAGAACGATCTCGTAAAAACCGGCGGCCGACAGCACGGAAAGCGGTGCGATGACGACCGCTGTGGCCGTCCGCGACGAAAACCAGTGGCCTGCGGCCAGAAGCGACGGCACGAGGATCCAACAGGCCGCAAGCCGCCAAAACAACACGGCGTCGTAACCGCGACGGCAGCCGATCGCGAGGGCCGCCACCCCCAACGGCGTCCACGGCAGCATGGCGATCCATGGATCGACGAGCGCGAACCAGTCCCAGGTGATCGGCGACGGGCAGGGCCGGTCGCGCCACACGACGTAGGCGGCCGTCAAAACCAGCAGCGCGAGCCCCGCCGGTCGTACCAGAAATCGAAACGCCCGGCCGTCCTGATTCCAAAGCAGATAGGCGAGGCTGGCCAGCAGCAGGGCGAGCCAGGGGCCGAGTCCGCCCAGGCACAACAACGCGGCGCTGCAAATATAAAAAAGCGATCGAACGCCGAATCGTTCGTTCGACGGTCGCCGACCGGGGACGTTGGCTACGGCAAACAGCCCGACCATGGCCGTGGCCGCTGCGGTGACCAAGGGCTCGCCGAGCGCAGAGTCGGAAAACGCCCGAAGCGCCCAAAACCCACTGAGCTGAAAGACGCCGGCGGCGACGCCCAGCGGTTCGCCGAGCCAGTGGGCCGCTAAGGCGGCGGTCAACAGGGCGCCGATCAGCAGTGCGGCGGCGGTCGTAAGTTGATCGAGCGGGTTCGTGGCGGAGGCCGTCGTCAGATGGGTTGCGATCTGCACGGCCGCGACAATCAGAACCAGCAGCCACGCGCCGGGGGACGAAAGCCGAAGCGTTTCCGGACCGCCGGCCAGCATGCGTGGAAAATCGGGCACGGGTTGGTGCGAGGCGTCGGACATGAGCGGAATTGTAGCGACTGGGCCGTCGGGCCGCAAATCCGATTCTCCGACGATTGACATCGAGCCTTTCGGCCGACTGTCGAAGGGCTTGCAGTTGTGGTATTCTAGACCGGACCGTGGACCAAGGAAAAATCGCCGTCGAACGTGCGAAGGACAGAAAAAAATGACTCGGACATCACAAGGTTCGGAACTTTTTTGCGTCGATCGGGGCGCGGGGCTTCCGGTGTTGTTGGTGCACGGATTTCCGCTGGACCACACGATGTGGGACCGTCAGGTCGACGTACTGGCGAATCGCTGTCGGGTGTTGGCGCCCGACCTGCGCGGGTTCGGCCGCAGTCCGAGGTTCGGCGGCGATCAGACGACGATGGCCGAGTTGGCCGACGATCTGGCCTCGCTGCTCGACGCGCGGGGCGTGGACGGTCCGGTCGTGTTTTGCGGGCTTTCGATGGGCGGCTACATTGCCTTGCAGTTTTGGCAGAACCACAAAGAACGTTTGCGGGCGCTGGTGTTGTGCGACACCCGGGCGGCGGCGGACAGCGCGGACGTGGCCGCCGGACGACGGGCCGCGGCGGATCGCGCGCTTCGTGAGGGCGTCGAATCGTTGGTCGACGGGATGACGCCTCGCGTGTTCGGCGCGTCGACCCAGCGGCTTCGGCCCGAGCGGATCGAGCCGTTGCGGCGCGTGATGCTGTCGAGCGATCCGCTCGCGGTGGCGGCCGCACAACGCGGCATGGCCGATCGGCCCGACATGCGATCGCGGCTGGGCGAGATCCATTGCCCCACGTTGGTCGTCGTGGGTCGTGAGGACGTCAGTTCGCCGCCGGCCGAAGTGCGCACGATGGCCGATGCGATTCCTGGCGCGCAGTACGTCGAGGTGCCCGAGGCGGGCCATCTTTCGCCGTGGGAAAACCCCGAGTCGTTCAACCGCGCGTTGGCCAATTTTTTGGCGACGCTGTAACGTGGACGTCGTCGACAGGCCTATCCGCCGTAATTCATCAGCGCTCCGCGTGCGACCTCTTCGCTGATGAGTCCTTCGTCGAGCAGTTCTTCGACCGATTGTTTCATGGTCGTCATGCCGAACTTTCCGCCGGTCGACATGATGGTGCGCAGATGGTAGCCGGTGCCTTTGCGAATGAGATTTCGGACGGCGTCGGTCGTGACGAGCACCTCGCAGGCCACGCGTTTGCCGCCGTCGAGCGTCGGAAGCAACTCCTGATGAACGACGCCTTGCAGCGAGTCGGCCAGCGAATAGCGAAGACTGTTTTCATCGCTGGCCAATCCGTAACTCAACACCCGCTCGATCATCTTGTCGATCGAGATGACGTGCAAGGTGGAGAGAACCAGCACGCCGGTTTCGGCGGCGGTCAGCGCGATCTTGATGGTGTCGTAGTCGCGCATTTCACCGATGGCGATGACGTCGGGATCTTGACGCAGCGCGGCCCGCAGTCCGCTGGAGAACGACTTGGTGTCCTTGCCGACGCCGCGTTGCCGAATGACGCTTTGGTCGTTGATCTGCATGTACTCGATCGGATCTTCGATCGTAATGATATGTCGTCGAAAGCGGCGATTGATTTCATGAATCATGGCCGAGAGCGTCGTGGTTTTGCCCTGGCTCGTGCTGCCGGTGATCAGCACAAGCCCCTTGGTGCGATACGAAAGCTCTCGAACGACGGGCGGCAGGTGCAGTTCTTCGATCGTTTTGGGCGCGCCGGGCAAAATTCGCAGGATGGCGCCGACGTTGCCGTCGTTGTAGTTGACGTTGACCCGATATCGACCTTCCTCGTCGGTCAGCATCAAATCATAGTCGAGCAGTTTCTCGAATTGAGCGATCTGTTCGGGCAAAAGCAGCTCGTAGGAAAGCCTTCGGCTGACCTCGGAACTCAACGGGCGGTCGCTGATCGGCACGAGATCCTTGCCGATGCGGCACAGAATCGGCGCGCCGGCGCAGATGTGCACGTCGCTGGCCTTCTTCGCTTTGGCATTGTGAAGAATTTTTTTGATGGCGTCGGTGATCATAATAGGTCGGGCGTCGAAAAAATGGTCAAAAAAGAGCGAACGACCGTGTGAAGTGCGGGACCGTCCCGCAGTTTCTCCAAACCATCCGTAGCCCAAGCATCGCCGCGACCACAGAAGACGTGGAGAGCGATTACTTGGATTTCTCGCCGTTATTCGCCCGGCTCGCCGATCCGCCGCAGGTAGCCGGCCAGGCGAACTTGCAGATCGAGCAAGTTTTGCCATTGGCGCTGGCTGAGCGTCACGTTGTCGCTCTTTGGCTTCACGCGAACCGATTGCAGCAAGCTTCGCATCCGAAGGTTGATGTATTGAAGCAACTCGGCCAGTTGGGCGTTTTGGCCGGGGCTCAAGGCGTCGGGCAACTCGGGCGGCAGCAGCGTGTGCAGCAGCACTTCGGCTTCGGGATCGTCGCGAAAGTTCAGCTCGAAATCCAACGAGGCCGCGCTTGGTTCTTCGTCGAACTCGTCGGCGCCCTGCAACACGCCGGTCGTAAGATCGGCCCCGCGCAACGCGGCCAGCCGTTGGGCGATTTCCTCGGGCGCTCCGAACAACAACAGCGTTCGGCCCACCGCGATCACGTCGCCGGGACGCACCACGGCGATCGTCGCGCTTTCGCCGTTGAGCTTCGTGCCGTTGGTGCTTTGCAGATCGGTTAGGACGATCTTGTCCTGATCCTCTTGGATTTTCAGATGAAACCGGCTGATCCGCTCGTCGTTCAACTGGATCGGATTGCCTTCTTCGCGGCCGATGGTCAGCGGCGTGGGCACGTCGGAAAAAATTCGCCCGCGATCGGCGCCGTCCAGGACTCGTAGCGTGATCAAAGCCATATTGCTACCTGTTTTATCCTCGGCGACGTCGCGGGTCAAGCCGACGCGAAGGGTGCCCGAAAGAGGGGTTGCCCGCAGTCCTTGGGAATCCGACCGGGCCGCTCAGATTTTTTTGCTGCGGACCTGGAAACCCCATTTGCCGAGCCAGTGCAGATAGGCCCGCCCATGACGCCAGGCGTCCGCGGAAAACAATTGCCGACTGGCTCGTTGCTCCAAATGATAACAGTAGGTCGCCCCGTGATACATCACTTGCCACCCGGCCTGAGCGGTGCGCAGACCGATGTCAACGTCCTCAAAATATTTTCCATACGTTTCGTCGAAGCGGCCGATCTGGCGGATCGCTTCGTGGCGGAACATCAAGAAACAGCCGGACAACCAGTCGCATGGCCAAGTGTCGGTCGGAGCGCGTTCGGCGTAAAAGTGGCGATCAACGCTGCGGCGAAGCCATCGGCCCAAGCCGCACCGCCGAGCCGCGATCAACGGCAGCGTCGGAAATCGTCGGGCGGCCAACGCTTCGGAGCCGTCGGCGTGGAGCAGCCGGCAACCGGCCAGGCCGCATCGCGGTTGGGCGTCCAAAAACTCGACCATCCGGGCCAGACATGGCTCGTGCGGGTCGAAATACATGTCGGTGTTCATCAGCAACACGTAGCGGGCCGTCGAGGCGTCGAGGATCCGATTCAAATTGGCGGCATACGACAGACGCCGCGAGTTCCTCAACACCTCCGTCGTCGGAAAATATCCGAGCCACGGTTGGACGCCGTCCGAGGCGTTGTCGACCAACAACAGCCGCATCGAGAGTCCTCGGCCAGCCGGAACCATGGTGTCGAGCAGCCGCGGCATCAGGTCGCGCTCGCGAGTGTAGATGACGCCGATGTCGAGGTCGGGGATGGACATGACGAACGAGGAATGGGGAGTGCGAGCGAGGAGCCCTTGGGTCTCGGCGTCCTGGTGTCTCTCGAATCCGTTGGCTCGTGTTAGGCGGCCTTGCGTTGTGGCTGGCGATGGGTTTCGGCGTCGAGCGTCGCGCCGAACAACTCATCGGCATGGGCGGCGAAATGGGCACCGAAGGTTTTCAGCAACGTCGTAAGCACGTCGAGGTGGCGGCCTTCGACGATCGGTTCGACGCTTGACACGCGCAGTTCGCAACCGTTGGGACCCTCGCCGGGCAGCGACACGGAAATCGACCAACGACAACGGTCCAACGCCGTCAACGACGGATCGGTCCATCGCATGCGGCGGGCGTGCTCATTCTGAGATTCAAGAAACTCCACCTGTCGGATGTTCCAGGGTCGGACGTTGCGCAGCAGAACGTCCCAAAGCAACGGTGTCGGAGGTTCCTCCATCGGACCGGCCGCCGCCGAACGCTCGGACATCGCAGCCGCGACGTTGCGTCGCCATGGCAACAAGTTCAAAAGAAAACGAAAACACGCTCGGCGCGCGCGGACCAACGCTCCTTTGGCCAAGGCGAACTCTTCATAGCCGAACAACCGCAATCGGATCATCAGCACGATCAGGCTGACGGCGGCGATCCAGGCCAGCGCGTCGCGGCGAAAGATGGTGGCGGCGGCGGCCGCGGCGCCGGTCAGCAGGCAGACTGCGCCGATCAGGCACAACACCTGCCAGGGAGTCCAGCCGCGGTCCAACAATCGGTGATGGATGTGCAGCCGATCGGGGGCGTCGAGCCGTCGGCCCGTCAGTTTGCGGCGCACCACGGCGGCGCAAATGTCGAACATCGGCAGGGTCATGACGACCGCCGGCGCGGTGATGGCCAGCGTGGCCGTGGTTTTCAGATTGCCTTCGATGCCGAACAGTCCGAGGCTCAGGCCGATGACCATGCTGCCCGAATCGCCCAGAAAAACGCTGGCCGGCGGGAGGTTGTAGATCAGAAAGCCGCTCAGCGAGGAGGCCATCGCCAAGGCCATCAGCGCGACGTGTCCGTGGCCCTCGCCGGCGGCGATCGCGCCGATGATGATCAGCGCCGCCAGGCCGATGATCGACGCCAAGCCGTCCATGCCGTCCAGCAGGTTCAGGGCATTGATGCATCCGACCAGCCAAAGCACCGTCAATGGAACGCCGAGCCAACCCAGTTCGATCGGGCAACCGAATACCACTAGGCGATCGACGTAATGGCCCATCAACACGATCGGCGACACCGAAACAACCTGCAAAGCGAGTTTCACGCGCGAGGACAAATCGAACAGATCGTCGAGGCTTCCGAAGAGGCAGACGAATCCGGCGCTGAGCAGCCACATCGCGCTGAGGTCGCTCAGTTCGGCGTTGGCGGGATTGCGGAGCCAAAGGGCGAGCAGTCCGATCGCCGTGGCGCCGTAGACGGCCACGCCGCCCCAAAGCGGAATCGGGCGATCGTGCAGCTTGCGGCGTCCGTCGGGACGGTCGACGACGCCCCATCGGCGAGCCAATGCGCGAACGCCAAGCGTCAGCAGCAGCGAGGCCCAAAAAGTCGCCAGGGAAATCGTCGCTAAGGAACACATAGGGAATCGAAAAGAATGGGTGTTTTACGCCGCCTGGCGCCGTGAATGGTTGGTCACCTGCTCCGTGTAAGCCGCAACGACTTCCTTGGCCGGTCCGAACATGCGAAGCTTTCCATGATCGAGCCACAGGACTCGATCGCACAACAACGACAGCGACGCGAGATCGTGGCTGACCAGCACCACCGCGCGGGCGCTGGAGATCAGCGAGCGCATCCGTTCGCGGGCCTTCTGCTGAAAAGCCATATCGCCGGCGGACAGCACTTCGTCGACCAGCAGGATTTCCGGCTTGATCGTCGTGGCGATCGAAAACGCCAGCCGCACCATCATGCCCGTCGAGTAATATCGGATGGGCATGTTCAGGAATTCCTCGCTCAACTCGCTGAACTCGGCGATCGGCCGCATTTTTTCGCGGATCGATTTTGGCGTCTCGCCTTGCAGGAAGCCGCGGTACAACATGTTGTCCCAACCGCTGGCTTCGGGCTCGAATCCCAACGAAATGTTGAACAGCGAGCTAATGCGCCCATGGACGGCGCGTCGTCCGGTCGTCGGCGGATAGACGCCGGCCAGCAGTTTCAGCAGGGTGCTTTTGCCGGCGCCGTTGTGGCCGATGACCCCGAGGCGTTCGCCTTCGTCGATGGTCAGCGAGATGCCCTCCAGGGCTTGGACGTCGAAGGTCGGCCGCTTCGACGGCAAGAAGAAACCCTTCAGTAGATATTCCTTGAGACTGATCCGGCCGAAACGCCGCACCTGGAATTGCAGCCCGACATTGTCCAGTTCTATCAGCGACATCGTATTCGATCACAGGTAAAAAACAATGCGTTTCTCGAATCGCTTCAGCGCCAGCGACGCTGCAACGACGGTCACGGCGCCGATTGCCGCGCCGAAAAGGACCGACGACCACGACGGACATTGGCCCTCCAGCAGCGGTTTTCGCACTAGATCCAACAGCACGGCGAACGGATTCAGCATCGCCACCTGGCGAAATCGCGGCGGCATGCTGTCGACGTGCCAAAAGATGGGCGTCAGGTAAAACAAAATCTGCATGAGCACTTCAAACAGATGCTGTGAATCCTGAAACAACACGTTGGACAAGCCCGTGCACGCGGCCAGCGACCAACCGACGACGAACAACAATGCCAGCGTCGGAACCAGGTACACGAGCGCAGGCAAGTTGCCAAATCCCATAAAACACCATACCAATGCGATGGCTACGCCAAGTCCGAGCACAAAGTGAAATCCCGCGCCCAAGGTGGTCCGAAGCGGATAGATCGCCAGCGGCGCCGGTTGTTGCTGGATGTAATGTTCGCCTTGGAAGAAACACTGGCAGCCTTGCATCACGACCGCGGAGATGAAACCCCAGTAGGTCAGGCCGCTCAGCACATACGGCGCATACTCGCGCAGGTTTTGGTGATACAACTGCTTGAACACCATGCACAAGACGACCGTCATGGCGATCGGATGCAGCAGCGACCATCCGATCCCGATGATGGAGCGACGATAGCGGTTCCGCAGATCGTTGCGGACCAGCGCCGTCCAAAAATATCGCAACTGCCAAATGTCACGCAGATAGCCGGTCACCTGGAGCCTCCATGCTCAGTCGCGGCGCAGACTGTCCTGTGCGCCTTCGGACGAAATCGCCGAAGCGTTTGCATCGGGCAACCGCCCGAAGTGGCCCGGAGTATAGCGTTTGGGCGGTCGGCAGATCAATGGCATTTCATATTCGGCATTTGCCCCCCGGAACGCGGTTGCCAACTCCTGGCCGGGCGGATCGCAACGGATCAGGCGGCTTTTTCGACCGTTTGGTCCGCCGGACGCAGCAGGATGTCGCGGCAACGCCAGTTGGTGCGTTTCCAGACTCGAAACGCCTTAGACAGGAAGAAACGCCACGACATGGCGTACCATGGATTTCGAGCGAAAATCAGTTGCAGCCGGTCCACGCGGGCCTCGCGGGCCAACTGCAAGGCCCGGGCGATGTCCTCGGGGCGATCATTCCAACGAAAAACGACGTATTTCCACACAATGGCCGGCCGTCGCAGGCCGCGGGCGTCGCGATATTCGACCAGCCGCCGCATGTTTTCGTAGGAACGATCAAAGTCGCCGCCACGCTGGTAACGTTGAACCATCGGCGTCGACACCCCGTCGATCGAGAACAGCAGTTCGTCGAGCAACAGCGCTGCCTCGCGTTTCGGATCGTTGTCCAACAGCAGTCCGTTGGTCGACGACAGCACGGTCATCGAGGGGTTGCGATGTCGCAGCAGCCGCAACTCGTCGAGAATCGCCGGCGAATAGAACGGTTCGCCCAGATTGTAGTAGCCGCAGTATTCCGCGCCGAGTTGATGCAGCGTTTCGGAGATGATCTCCACGTCGGCCAGCGAGAGCGACTGGCCTCGACCACGCGTTTGCAGGATCGTCTCGCGGCAGCAGCTCACGCACCGTAAATTGCAGCGGACCGTGTTTTCGACGCTCAGGCCCTTGGGCCCCTGAAATTGATCGGCACGGCGTCTCGCCTCGTCCCGCGGGACCGATTGCAGGTGCCAGCAGGCGGCGCATCGGGCCAACGGCAACCGCCCGGCGGCCAGTTGTCGGCGAAAACCCTTGGCCTTCGGACCGCGTAGGATCTCGACCAGCGGCGTAGTTCGCAATAGCCCGAGTTGCCCACGTCCGTCGATGTCCTGGCAATTGCAACTGACGGTCATGTCGGAGTTGATGAATAGTCCGTCGGGCGCCAACCCGGCCAGCGAACGGCAAACAAATCCGCGTTGACGCCACCGTGCGCGCAACTCCAAAAGCCGCCGGGCGGTTGCAAGCAATCGCTGACGGGTTCGGTAGTTGGCCGGTTGACGGGTTTTCATAGCAAGAACGCTCGGAGGGCGGCGATTTTTCGCCAATTTTGGGTCTTGTCGTGACGGAAAGATACGACGCCGTCGTCCGACGTGTCAATCGCAATCCTCGCATCCCCCCCTTGTCGCCCTGGGAACCGCCGCGGTCTAATGCAGAAATGAGTCGGGTGATTTTGGCGATGTCGGGCGGGGTGGACAGCAGCGTGGCCGCTTGGCTCTTGCGCGAGCAGGGCCATGAGGTGATCGGCGTTTTTATGCGGCACGGTCAGGAGCCGCCGTTGGCCGAAACGGCCGTGTGCAACCGGCAAGGCTGTTGCTCGGCCGCCGACGCCGCCGACGCCCGACGTGTGGCCGACCGATTCCATTTGCCTTTCTATGCGGTGGATTTTCGGCGGGATTTCGACCGGGTGGTCGATTATTTCGTCGCCCAATACACCGCGGGGCGGACGCCCAACCCGTGCATCGTGTGCAACACCTGGCTGAAGTTCGGCCGGTTGTTCGAGTTTGCCGATCGGTTGGGGGCGGAGTTCGTCGCCACGGGCCATTATGCACGGTTGGTTGTCGGTCCGGGCGGTGACGTGGCGCTTTGCCGCGGATTGGACTCCTCGAAAGATCAATCTTACGTGTTGTTCGGCATTCCTCGTCCATTGCTGCGGCGATTGCTGTTCCCCGTCGGCGAGCACCGTAAGGACAAGATTCGAGCCATCGCCGAACGGTTGGGCTTGCACGTGGCGGCCAAACGCGACAGTCAAGAGATCTGCTTCGTGCCCGACCAGGACCACGCCCGATTTGTTCGGCAGCGTCGCGGACCGTTGGACACCTCGGGCGAGATCGTCACCAGCGACGGTCGCGTAGTCGGTCGACACGATGGATTCGAGCGTTTTACGGTCGGTCAGCGCAAGGGGCTGCGCGTGGCGCTCGGCCAGCCGCGTTACGTGTTGCGCATCGAGCCTGAGACGCATCGCGTCGTGATCGGCGGGCACGATGAGCTGGCTCGCAACGAGTTGACCGCCGCCGATGCGAATTGGCTGGTCGACGGGACGACCGACGGCGGTGGTTCGGACGTGATTCCGCTCCAAGTCAAAATTCGCTACCGCAGTCGGCCGGTGGACGCGCGAGTGACCCGGCTGCCCAACCAACGGTTTCACGTGGCGTTCGAGCAGCCGTGTTTCGGCGTTGCGCCAGGCCAAGCCGCGGTGTGTTACCAGGCGGACCGTGTATTGGGCGGCGGTTGGATTGAATAACGCACGTTTTGACTTGCGGTAATGTAGTATTTATTGGGGGTGTGATCATGATGACATTTGGGTAAAAAAGTTAGCGCAGAATGTTCTTTGGTGGTGTTTCATGGGCCGTGGTGGCTTTTTTTTGTCGGATCGTTGACGGGACGGAAAAAGTTGTTATTTTGAAGAAGTGGTTCGATTGTGCCTTTTTTGACAGAATCGACGTCTTTTCTCGTTCTTTTGGTTGTTTGACTTTTATCGGAGGCAGCGTCAGCGGCCCGTTGGGTTTGAATCGATCGAGGTGTGCCGGCGAAGGTTCGGGGTCTGTCATTGCGTTGACAGATTGCTGCAATCTGGGTGGTCGGCGGCGGTGTGCCTTGGTTGACGGTTCCATCGGGTCGGATGTCGCCGGAGACGTTCGGTCTCGCGGCGGCCAGGAGCGAAGCATTCACTATGAGCATCTCATCGCGGTCGGAAGTGGATTTTCCGCAAATTGTTGGTGCTTCTCCAGCGATCGCCGAAGTTCTTCGACTTGTCGACAGCGTCGCGGCCAGCGACTGCTGCGTTCTGATTGAGGGCGAAAGTGGCACGGGCAAAGAGTTGGTGGCCCGTCGGCTGTGCGCCAAAAGTTCTCGCCGGAATCAGCCGTTTATCCCGGTCAATTGCGCCGGCGTCAGTCAATCGCTGTTCGAGAGCCAGTTTTTCGGGCATGTACGTGGGGCGTTCACCGGCGCCGAGCAAAGCACGCTGGGCATGATCCGGGCGGCCGATCGCGGCACGCTCTTCTTGGACGAAGTCGCCGAAATTCCGCTCAACTTGCAGCCCAAGCTGTTGCGCGTCATCCAGGAACGCGAGGTGGTACCGGTCGGCAATCCGATCCCCATCAAAATTGATACACGGTTTGTGGCGGGCACCAATCGGAATTTGCGGGAGATGGTCCGCAAAAACGAGTTCCGCGAAGATCTTTATTATCGGTTGAACATCGTACGCGTGGTGGTACCGCCGTTGCGCGATCGCGTCGAGGACGTTCCCGTTCTGCTCGATCACTTCTTTGCGGTATACTCGCGTCAATACCAGCGGCCGGTTCCGGCGGTCAGCCGCGCCGTGCGAAGCCTGTTGATGGGCTATCCTTGGCCGGGCAACGTCCGCGAATTAGCCGCCTGGGTTGAGCGGCTCTACGCCACCGGGCTCGATGCCGAGGTGCTCGTTGAAATGTTGCTGTTGGAGTCGGATTCGCCGCGTGAGTCGCTATCGACCGACGATTTGAGCCTCGATCAGATCGAACGGCGAGCGATTGCCCGGGCGATGGATCTTTCGGACTTCAATCAGCGCAAGGCCGCGCGGATGCTCAAGGTCCACCGCGCCACGCTGGCCCGCAAGCTGAAAAAACACAAGCTGACCTGACCGTCCTTGCGATCGGGCGGCTGCGTCCCTGCGGCTATCGGCGCGGAATCCAGTTGAAGTCGAGCCCGAACACCCAGATCGTCAGCAGCAGAATCAACGCCAGGCCCAGATAGGTCAGCACGACCTGCACGTGTTCGTTGGCCGGCTTGCCGCGGATGCCCTCGTAAATCAGAAACATCATGAGGCCGCCGTCGAGCACCGGGATCGGCAAAAAGTTCAGCACGGCCAGGTTCGCGCTGAGCATCGTCAGGAACAGCAGCAGCTTGGCGACGCCCTGATCGGCGCTGTGGACGGCCCAGCCGATGATGCCGACCGGGCCAACCAGATTGCGGCCCGACACTTGTCCCGTGCCCAGGGCCTTCAACGTGCGGAACACCATCGTCAAGGCGTCGAGGGTTTCTTGTCCGCCCATGCGGAGCGCCTGACCGAACGAATCGGCGCCATGCAGAAACCGCATCGGCTCGAACACAAATCCGCGGTCGGGGGTGAACCAATCGGTCGCCATGACGGGCTTGAGCGTTACGGTTTTCCTTTGCTCGTCGCGCAGGAAGGTCAAGTCGACCGACGTGCCGGGCAACGTGGTTTGCAGCGCGCTGAAGAACGTCGGCCAGCTCAGTTCCTTTTCGCCGAGCGGGATGGCGATGGCCTTTTGTTTGAGATCCAAGTCGGGCAAGGCGTTTTTTTCGATCTTCGCCTCCAACAACAAATCGCCGGCCTGCAAACCGGCCTTGGCGGCGGGACTGTCTTTTGCGACGCGCTCGACGCGGTTGAGCACTTGATAGGCCAACCCCAACGATTCAACGCCCACCGGAGCGCCGATCGTTTGCGGCGGCATGTAGCTCGACGGCTCGCGGAGCACGACCGACACCACGACCGGCGAGCCTTTGCGATCGAGCGTCAACCGGACGGTCTTGCCGGCCTGGGCGTTCAACTGATCGGGCAGACGCATGGGGTCGTCGATTGGACGGCCGTCGACCCGTTCGAGCCGATCGCCGCGCTGGATGCCGGCCTTGGCCGCCGGCGAGTCGGATTGGACCGCCGCGACGTCGCCCATCGTCAAAACAAGCCCCAACTGCCGAACCGGGTTCGGCGCGACCGAGATTTGTTTGAGTACGACCGAGTCGGGGCCCGTGCGGCGATTCACCGTCACGTGGATCGTTTGGTCGGCTGTTCGGGCCAAGGCTGCGTTGATTTGGGCGTAATCGTCGACTGGTTTGCCGTCGATCGAGAGAATCACGTCGCCGTTTTGAAACCCGGGCGAGGCCGCGGCGGCCGTTGTGCCGGGCCAGACCGCCGGGCTGTTCTGCACAAGCCACGTCTTGCGGTCGTCGGCCAATCGATTGGTGATGGGGCCGCTGACGCCGACGAAAAACGCCCCGAACATCTGATCGGGCAGGACCGTGATCGTCAGCGGCTGCGCCGCGCCGCGGCGGCGAACCAGCATCGGCACGCCGCTCTCGGGAAGATCGCCCAACGAGATGGTCTTCTGCAGATCGCGGAACTCGCGCATCGGCTTGCCGCCGATCTCCAAAATTTCGTCGCCCGCCTGAAGGCCCGCCCGCCACGCCGGCATTCCTGGAAACACGCCGCCGACGATGCACGGCGACTGCTCGACGTGGATCCAATAGGCGGCCACCGCCAAGACGAACGCAAAAATCAGGTTCATCACGACGCCGGCCGAGACGATCGCCATGCGTTTCGGCACGCTCTGGGCCAAAAAACTGCGAGGATCGTAGCCGAGGACAGGTGTTTCAGCGGTTTCCTCGCTTCCCGTCCCTCGCCCCTCGTTTCCTTTTTGGGCCCGTTCCATCTCTTCGCGCAGTCGAGCGGGATTGTCTTCCTGGCCGAGCATCTTCACATAGCCGCCCAACGGAAAGATGCCGATGCCGTACTCGGTTTCGCCCCACTGGAACTTGCAGAGCTTCAGGCCGCCGAAGTCGAACCCGAGATAAAACTTCTCGCATTTGACGCCGCAGCACTTGGCCACCAAAAAATGGCCCAGTTCGTGAACGAACACGACAAACCCCAGGCCGAAGGCGACCATGAGCACGATGACGATCCAGCCGATTACGTACAACAACGCAACACCTCCTGGCGAGCCCAACGGTCCGTTTCGAGCACTTGTTCGAGCGTGGGGTTGGAGTGGAATGGATGAATTTGCAAAACGCCGCGACAGACCGGCACAATGTCGCGGAAACCGAGCCGATGGTCAAGGAACGCCGCCACGGCCGCTTCGTTGGCCCCGTTGATCGCCGCGCCGGCCGTGCCTCCGGCGGCCGCCACTTCGAGGCCCAACCGCAAGGCGTCGAATCGCTCGAAATCGGGCGGCTCCAGACGCAAGTCCATCGCCCGGGCCCAGTCGAGCTTGGCCGCAACGCCTTCGCAACGGTTCGGCCACGTCAATGCGTACTGGATCGGCAGCTTCATGTCCGGAGGGCTGAGCTGTGCGATCACCGAGCCGTCTTGATATTCTACCATCGAATGAATGATCGACTGCGGATGGATCATGACCGCAATCTGATCGGGTGAAAGGTCGAAAAGCCACCGGGCCTCGATGATCTCCAACGCTTTGTTCATCAGTGTGGCCGAATCAATCGTTATTTTCGGCCCCATCGCCCACGTGGGATGGGCCAACGCGTCGGCCACCGTCACCTGGGCGAGCTGTTCGAGCGAAAACGTGCGGAACGGCCCCCCGCTGGCGGTAAGCACTACCCGGCGCACCTCTTCGCGCCGTCCGGCCTGCATCGCTTGGAACACCGCCCCGTGTTCGCTGTCGACCGGCAGGATGTTGGCTCGCTTGCGACGGGCGAGGTCCATCACCAACGGCCCGCCGACCACGAGGCTCTCCTTGTTGGCTAGCGCCACGGTTTTGCCGGCCTCCAGAGCCGCCCAAGTGCCTCGGAGGCCCGCGCTGCCGACAATCGCCGAAACGACGGTGTCGACGGTCGACTCCCCAGCCAAGCGAGCGGCGGCATCGTGTCCGACGGCCAACTCCACGCCGGGCGGCAATGCGGACCAATCCTGGTTGGAGGCCGCCATGGGATCGGTGACGACGATTTTTTGGGGATGGGCCGCTTGGGCCTGTTCCAACAGTTGTTGGGTGTTGCGATGGGCGGTCAGTCCATAGGCCCGCAAACTCCCCCCCGAGGCGGCAATCACCTCCAGCGTGCTGCGGCCGATGCTGCCGGTCGAGCCCAGGACGACAATGTTTTTGGCACAGTGGTTCATGGCGGATACGCGTCATTGTAGGGACCCCTCCGATCGGCGGCAACCCGTTTCTGGGCGGCTCGGACTCTGTCGGCGGCGCCTGCTGTGCGGATTTTTCCAACCCGACAAGCCCGATTGACCTTCCAAGAGACCTCCGACCGAACAAGAAGAAAAATATGCCGGAGCCTCCAAAACACGCGCCGTTCGGTCAGATGGCCGAACGATACTGGGTCGAATCGCGCCGGCCGCTGGCCAGCCTGGTGTTTGTCGCGCCGCTGTTGGTGTTGTATGAAGTCGGCGTGTTGGCGCTCGGCGTTCACCAGAATGGGGCCGACGCCGCTTTGCAGCATCTGTTGGAGATGCTCGGATTTGGCCAGCATGTGGTGCCGGCCTTTCTGTTGGTTTGCATTCTGTTGGGTTGGCACTATCTGGCCCACGAACCTTGGCAACTCTCCGGCGGAATTTTGTCGGGCATGGCCGCCGAATCGCTCTTGCTGGGCCTGGTGCTGCGCGTGATTTCGTTCGTGCAGAATGCGATGATGAGCCTTGGGGCGACCGTCAAGGCGAGCCTCGGGTTTCTGGGGGCCGGCATCTATGAAGAGCTCGTGTTTCGGCTGATTCTGATGTCGATCCTGGTTTGGGCGTTTCGCCATGCGAAACTTACGCCGCGGATGAGCGTGATCGCGGCCGTCGCGCTGAGCAGCGTGCTGTTTGCCGCGGCCCATAACGTGGGACCCTACGGCGAGACCTTGGCGTGGTCCCGATTCTTATTCCGCACGTTGGCCGGCGTATTCTTCGCCGTTGTGTTCTGGTATCGAGGATTTGGAATCGCCGCCGGATGCCACGCCGCCTACGACATCCTCGTCTGCCTGTTCCACGATTGAGTGGCGTCGAAACGCAAGACGACCGCCGAGCTACTTGAGCGTCTGCCACGGCGCAAAAACGCACAACGCGCCGCCGGCGATCAACACGAACCCCAGCACGTAGTTCCACCGCATCGGCTCCTTCAGATACCACACGGCGAACACGGAGAAGATCGTTAGAGTGACGACCTCTTGAATGGTTTTCAACTGCGCGGCGCTGATGCCGGCGCTGTGTCCCAGCCGATTCGCCGGCACCTGAAAACAATATTCGACGAACGCAATCAACCAACTGACCAGAATCGCCAGCCACAGAGCCGATTGCTTGTGACGCAGATGGCCGTACCAGGCGAACGTCATGAATACGTTGGAGATCGTCAGCAGCGCAAGCGTGGCCAACCACATGATGGACAAACGGATTCGCACGGCCCAAAAGCCTGCACGAATCGCCCTATTCTTCGATGACTTCCTTCACGAGTTGGACAAAATGCGGAGTCTTTTGAGACTCGGTAAGCTCCGCAGCTTTCTTGTCCGCCTCGGCGCGTTGGCTGAACTCAAACAGAGAGATCCGCCGCAACGACTGGTTGAAAACGCCCCAGAAGGCCTTCAGCCGGACCTCCTTGACGACTTTGGCGCGGCTTTTTCGTTTGGCGGGTGCCTTTTTTGCCGGAGCCTTCGCCTCAGCGCCCGACTTTTCGGCCGCCTCGTTTTCCGCGCGTAACTCTTTGCGATTCAATATCTTACGTGCCATAATTTTTCCCTTGGCAGGGGTGCAGTTGCCGTGAAGCCGATTATTTTAGCCCATTTTGGCCAAAACTGCCAGGTCTAACTTTCACCGGATTGACGATTCGGCTTGCCAGCCGGTGACCGACCGGGGTAAAACATGGGGGCCCGTCCTTGGGTTGTGGAAAGACCGCCTCATGTCCCGTCGCAATCTGTTTCTTCTGGTTCTTGTCGCCGTCGTTGCGGTGTTTTGCCAGCAACGCGTACAAAAACACCCCTATGGTCGCATGGCCGCAGAGGCCATGGCGATCATTGAAAACCGGTATCTCGAACCGGTCCGTGCTCAATCGCTGTTTGAAGGGGCCCTGGACGGGATGATGAGCCGCCTCGATGAAAACTCCGCTTATGTGACGGCGGCCGAATTGCCCGAGTTCCAGAGAATCGTGGATCAGCAGTACGGCGGCGTAGGGATCGTCCTAACGCTTGATCCGCGAAGTCGGCAACTAACGGTGCTCAGTCCACTGGCGGGTTCGCCGGCCTATCGCGCGGGGATTCGAGCCGGCGACAAGATCTTGCGGATCAACAAACAGAGCACTCAAGGCGTTTCGTTGCAGGACGCGGTGACGTGGTTGAGCGGCAAGCCGGGCGACACGGTCACGTTGATGGTGTTGCACCGCTACGAGGACAAGCCGGTTGAGATTCGAGTAGTTCGCGAGACGATTCAGGTGCCGACCGTGTCGGGCGACGCGCATCATGCGGACGGCTCGTGGAATTTTCTGTTGCCGGGCCCCGATCGGATCGGATACATCCGCATCAGCAGTTTCACGGAGACGACGTCGGACGAGTTGGAAAAGGCGCTCGCGTGGCTGGCCAAACAGCATGCGAGGGGACTGGTCTTGGACCTGCGCGACAATCCGGGCGGATACATCGCCGCGGCGATCGACGCGTGCCGAATGTTCGTCGCGTCGGGCGTGATCGTCACGACGCGTCGCCGTGACGGGCGGGTCAGCGAAATTTACGAAGCCGACGGACGGAGGCCTACGCTCGACGTGCCGATGGCCGTGTTGGTAAACCAGCAGACGGCCAGCGCCGGCGAAATCGTGGCCGCCTGTTTGCAGGACCATCATCGTGCGGCGATTTTCGGCCAACGCAGTTTCGGTAAGGGGACCATTCAGGAGATGATCCCATTGGCCGACGGCGCGGGAATACTGAAGCTCACCACGGCCAGCTATTGGCGGCCCAGCGGCAAAAACATCCATCGGGAGTCGACCGCCAAAAACGGCGATTGGGGCGTGCTGCCCGACAAGGGCTGCGAGACGCCGATCGGCGACGACGAGCAAAATCGCTGGCGTCAATGGCGTGCGGAGCGGGATGTGTTTTCGGAAAACGCAGCCCAAGAAACTGCGGCCAATCCGAAGTTCGTCGACCGTCCGTTGGCGGCAGCCGTAAAATATCTCGAGCAAAAAATCGTCGCGAAGCCCGAGATCACGGGCGAAAAGCGCAAAGCCCTGGGGCGTCCAACAAAATAAAGACTTCCTGCGATCTTGCGCGGCCGATGGCCGCCCCACGCCCTGTCGTCAGAGCGTTCCCTTGGTGCTCGGCACGCCGGACAGTCGCGGGTCGGGCTCGACGGCGGTGCGCAGCGACCGGGCGGTCGCCTTGAAAATCGCCTCGGCAATGTGATGGCTGTTCCGTCCGTACGGCACCAAAATGTGCAGATTGCATAGGGCGTTGTTCGCAAAGGCGTGCCAGAAATCGGCCACTAGCTCGCTGTCGAACTCGCCGATCTTTTGCGTGGGAAAATCGGCCTGAAACACGAAATACGCCCGGCCGCCGAGGTCCAACGCCACGGTGGCCAGCGTCTCTTCCATCGGCAGCGCAAAATGTCCGTAGCGGCGGATGCCCGCCTTGTCGCCCAAGCTTTCACGGAACGCCTGGCCCAGGCAGATGCCAATGTCCTCGACCGTGTGGTGCTGATCCACCTCGAGGTCGCCGCGAGCCGTAACGCTCAAGTCCAATGCCGCGTGCTTGGCCAGCAGCGCCAGCATGTGGTCGAGGAATCCGACGCCGGTGGCGACGCGGGCCTCGCCGATGCCGTCCAAAAGCAATTCCAACTCAACGTCGGTTTCTGCGGTCTTGCGGTGAATGCGAGCGGTTCGAGGCATGACAGACAAATGTGTGGGCTTAGGGACGGGAGACGGATGCCTTCAATTTTTCCAACAACGTGTCGATCTCGGCATCCGTGCCGACGCTGATGCGCAGTCCGTCCCCCCATCCAGGATAGTTCATATATCGGACCAAAATGCCCTCGCGTTTGAGTTGCTCGTAGAGAGGTCGGGCCGGGCGGGTTGGGTGAGTGTTCCAGGTGAAATTGGACTGCGAATCGACCACGACAAACCCTAATTTCCGCATTTCCGTTATCATCCGACCGCGCGTGGCCAAAATCTTCGCCCGGTTGTCGGCCAACCAGGACTGGTCGCCGAGGGCCGCCGTCGCCCCGGCGATGGCCAACGCGTCGCAGTTGTACGAATCTTTCACCTTGATGAACTGTTCGATCAGCGGCGCTTGAGTCACGAGATAGCCGAACCGCAGCCCGGCCAACGCGTAGGACTTGCTCAACGTCCGCGACACCATGATCTTGTCGCACTGGGCCACCAGGCTCATGCAGTTCGTCTCGGCGAAGTCGGCATAGGCCTCATCGACCAGCAGCGGACATGGCAGCCGCCGGGCGATCTCCAACACCTGTTCCGGCGGGACGACGGTGCCCGACGGACTGTTCGGATTGGCCAGAATCGCCAGCCGCAAATCGTCGCGGGGCTCGGCAAACTTCTCCGGCAACGTCCAGTCGTCGCGGAACGGAATCTCCTCGACCCGCGCACCTTGCAGGTCGGCCAACGTCCGATACAAGATGTAGCTAGGCGACGGCATCCGCAACAGTTGCCCCTGGCCGACCAACGCCCGGGTGACGATCGTCAAAATGTCGTCGCTGCCGTTGCCGCAAAGAATCCAATCGGCCGGGACGCCCAGCAGTTTGGACGCCTGGCGTCGAAACGGGCTGGCCATCGGGTCGGGATATTTTTGCAGTCGCGCCACGGCGGCCTCGACCGCTCGTCCCACGGCCGGCGATGGCGGATACGGATTCTCGTTCGTGTTCAGCTTGATGGCCTCGCCGTCTTGCGGTTGTTCGCCCGGCGCGTAGCCGGCCATCGCTTCAATTTCAGGTCGAAAATACATGGGAGGATGTAGGGGCTAAAAGACAAAGGTGGGGAACTAGAAATGGGTCTAGTCCCTCGTCCCTCATCCCTCGTCCCTTTTTCTAATTTCCACACTTCCGCGATGGGCCGTGAGTCCTTCCTTGGTGGCCAAGGTGAACACGTCGGGGGCCAATCGCGTCAAGCCTTCTTGGTTGAAATGCAGCACGCTGTGGGTCCGTAGGAAATCGTTGCACGTCAGGCCGCTGGCGAATCGGGCCGTGCCGCTGGTAGGCAGCACGTGCGACGGGCCGGCGGCGTAGTCGCCCAGCGCGACCGGCGTATAGTTGCCCAAAAACATCGCTCCGGCGTGACGAATTTTCTCGGCCAGCCGCTCGGCGTCTTCCGTGGCGATGTGCAGATGCTCCGGCGCGATCTGGTCGGTCAACCGGCACGCCTCGTCCGCGTCGCGGACCAGGATCGCCGCGCCGAACTCCTCCAAACATTGCCGGGCCAACGCGCCGCGCTCCAGGCGGCTCAACTGCGCGGAAAGCTCCGCGACGGCCGCATCCAGCACGTCCGCGTCCCAGCCGATCAACACGCTCGCGCCCGGCGAATGCTCGGCCTGCGCGATCAAATCCATCGCGGTGAACTCCGGACGGGTCGAACGATCGACGATCACCACGACCTCGCTCGGACCGGCGATCGAGTCGATGTCGACCGTGCCGTATACGTGGCGTTTGGCCAGCGCGACGAACAGGTTGCCGGGTCCGACGATTTTGTCGACTCGCGGTACGCCCTCCACGCCATAGGCCAGCGCGGCGACGGCCTGGGCGCCGCCGATGCGATACACCTCGCCGATGCCCAGCTCGCGGCACGTGGCCAGCATGTCGACGTTGTACGCCCCGAACTTGGTGGGCGGCGCGACGACGGCCAACTGGTCGACGCCGGCCACTTGGGCGGGCACGGCTGTCATCAGCACGGTCGACGGATACGCGGCGGCCCCGCCCGGCACGCAAAGTCCCGCACGATCGAGTGGCCGATAACGTTGCCGCAGATAGCCGCCGGGTCGCTCGATGCGGACGTCGTGATGCAGAATCGCCTGCTGGAACTCGCGGATGTTGGCCGCCACGTGACGCACGGCTTCGAGCAACCGGGGATCGGCCGCGGCATAGGCCTCGTCCAACTCGCGTTCCGACACCCGGAGCGTCTCGGCCGTCAATTGAGCTCGGTCGATGCGGGCCGAATAGTCCAACACGGCTTCCAGCCCTCGTTGTTGTACGTCGCCGCAGATCCGCTCGACCACCTGTTGCGGCGAGAGCGGCTCGCCGAACGTTTCGAGAGTGCGGCGTCGTCCGGCCTCGCTGACCACGTTGCCTTGCGGGCTCAACCGCGCGCGCAGCTCGGCCATCGCCGCTTGGATGTCGTCGCGTCGGCTGTCGATGCGTCGGAGTCGAACGGGGATGGGTTTCATGGGCGTTTGCTGCGGGCCTTTCTATTTTTGGACAGCTTAAACCTCTATTGTGTTCGCCTGGGACGGGAAACGGAAGCCCCGCCTCGGGTGGCTCGTCGGATGCACGTCCCCCCGCAAAGGTTGGGATACGTCGATCTCAAATCGTTGAACGCGACGGAGCGACTTGATCTTGAAAGACCAGAGCGTCCAAAAAATCGGCGGAGCGGGGCGGTTTCTTCGACGTTCGGTTTTTGCCCATCCGAAAACCGCGTCGTCGACGTGGAAAATGTCGCTTCACGTCCCTTGGGCGTCGGCGGCGAAAGTTATATT
Source organism: Planctomycetaceae bacterium (assembly GCA_021372005.1). Classification (GTDB taxonomy): domain Bacteria; phylum Planctomycetota; class Planctomycetia; order Pirellulales; family Thermoguttaceae; genus JAJFVC01. The sequence continues at coordinate 66,006 of JAJFVC010000033.1, forward strand.
CGTGCGGGAGAACAGGTTTTCAAAACCCCCATCGGCCAACGTTGGCTGAAGGGCGTCGTCCAACGAAACCGTCGCGTCGCGTGACCTTGAAAGGGTGCGAGTCGAACATGAAGGACTTATGCTATTGCCAGTATGCGTTCACTCGGCCCGGTTGCCGCGCGCGGGAAATCGGGCCCGGAGTGGACCCGCGGTTTCGCGTCGAGTTGATTCGCGACGAATCGGTCGCCGCGTTGGTCAGCCGTGTCGAATTGAGATGTTTTTCGGTTGAACGCCGCCATGGCCCAACCACCGAGGATGCGCCGTGGCTCGGCCGGATCGCCGCGCGCTACAACGAAATCCTCTGCCGCGCGGCGACGACTGCGCCGGTGCTGCCGGTGCAATTGGGCACGCTGTATTGTTCGTCCGATTCGCTTCGGGTGGCGCTGCGGCGATGTCGGGCCACGGTTGCGGAATTCTTAGAACGACTCGGCAACCGATTGGAATGGGGGATCAAGCTGTACTTGGAAAAACATCGACCGGAGCCGGTTCCCGGACATTTAGGCCCTCCGCCGCCTCATTTCTCGTTGGGCGACCGGTGCGTACGAGAGCGAACCGCGTCCGCCGAACGCTGCGCGTCGGCCGGAGCAAGTTCTTCCGGCGCGTCGAGCACGATCGCTTCGATCCGCAGGAGGGTTCATGCGGACCGCTCGTGCATCGACGACGAGTTGGTTCGGACGATTGAAAGCGTCGCGCGGCGGTTGGCGGCTCAGGCCGAGTCGAGCCGACGGATCGGCGAGGGGCCCAATGGCTTGGCGGATCGCATGGGCGTGGTGTTTCACGCGGCGTATTTGCTGCCGGCCTCGTCGCAGGCGAGTTGGTTCGAGACGGTGCAGAACATCTACGGCGACGTGCGCTGTCGGGGCCTGGTGTTGGAAGTGAGCGGTCCCTGGCCGCCGTACCATTTCTGCCCCGCGTTGGAATGACGCCGAACAAGCTCGTCGAATGCACGGTGGCGTCTATCTTCTCGACGCACCGTTGCCGCGGCCGGCGGACCGCGAAGGCATCGCGGCGGGCACCAGTTGCAGGTTGCCGGGCCCGAGCAGTTGATCGACCCGGGCTCGCATCTCGACGTTGACGGCCAGCTTCACCTTGTCGCACGGGCAAATGACTCGTCGTCCATCGGCCAGATGCAACTGCAACTCCAGATCGCAATGGCCCGGATAGCCGCGAAGGATTTCGTGCAGTAGTTCGAGTTTTTTTGGGCCGTGCTCGTTCTCCGACACGCGGATCCGCACGCCGCGGGCGCAGCGGGCGTCGAGATCTTCCAACGGGATGATTTCGTTGACGATCAGGTTGGCCTCCTCGCTGCCCGGCCGCTTGTCGATCGCGCCGCGAAGGACCATGATGGCGTCGGGCTTGATCAGCGGCTCGTAGTGGACGAACTGGTCGGGCCAGACGATGCAGCGCATCATGCCGTCCATGTCCTCCAGGTCGAACATCGCGTAGCGGCTGGGGTTGCCCGGCTTCGGATTTTTCGTGTGCGACAGTTTCAGCGCCGAGAGCATTCCGCCGATCATCACTTCGTCACGGTGGTTTAGCGTGGCGGCGGTCACCGTCGTGTGCGAGCAGTAGGTGGCCAACGTTTTCTGATGTTCAGCCAGCGGGTGGCTCGACAGATAGAAGCCGAGCACTTCCTTTTCCTTGATCAGCCGGTCGCGCTCTTCCCAGGCGGGAACGTCAGGCAACGGGGCTGCGGCCGTTTCGGGCCGCTCGTCCTCGTCGCCGCCGAACAGGCCCATCTGGCCGCTGCGGCGATCGGCGGCGGCGGCTACGGCGGCCTGCATCGCCCGATCGATCGTCGCCAGCAATTGGGCCCGATGCCCGCCAAGCCGGTCGAACGCGCCCGCCTTGACCAACGATTCGATGGCCGTGCGATTGACCGCGCCGGGATCGAGCCGCTCGCAGAAATCGAAGAAGCTGCGATAGGGACCGTGCTTGGTCCGTTCGGCGGCGATTACGCCGGCGGCCGCCGCGCCGCAACCCTTGATGGCCGACAGTCCAAAGCAGATCTTGCCTTCCGAGACGGTGAACTCGACGTCCGAGCTGTTCACATCGGGCGGCAGCACCGTGATGTCCATCCGCTGGCAGTCTTCGAGATGTTCGACCAGCGAGTCCTTGCGCTTGAAGTTTCGGCCGGTGATGTCGCTCGACAGCAGCGCGGCCATGAACTCGACTTTGTAGTGGGCTTTTAAATAAGCCGTGATATAGGCGATCAGGGCGTAGGCGGTCGAATGGGACTTGTTGAACCCATAGCCGGCGAACTTCTCGATCAGTCCGAACAGTTCCTCGCCCTCTTTTTTCGACAGACCTTGTTGATGGGCGCCCTCGATGAATTCTTCGCGGTACTTGGCGATGATTTCGAGTTTTTTCTTGCTGATCGCCTTGATGCACGAATAGGCGTTGCCCAGTTGGATGCCGCCCAGGCGGTTGAGAATCCGCATGACCTGCTCCTGGTAGACCATCACGCCGTTGGTCTCTTCCAGGATTTCTTTCATCACGGGGTGTTTGTACTCGGCCTGTTGGCGACCGTGTTTCACCTGGATGTAGTTGTCGACCATGCCGCCTTCGAGCGGACCGGGCCGATACAACGCGTTGGTGGCGATGATGTCGCGGAACCGGTCGGGCTTCATCCGCTGCAGCAGGTCGCGGATGCCGCCGCTCTCCAATTGGAACACGCCCTTCGTCTCGCCGCGGCACAGCAGGGCGAACGTCTCCGCATCGTCTCGCGGGAATTGATACGGGTCGATTCGCCGTCCGGTGGTTTGCTCGATCAGGTCGATCACCTTCGAGAGGATCGTCAAGTTGCGCAAGCCCAAGAAGTCCATCTTCAGCAGGCCGGACCGCTCGACGTCGCCCATGTCCCATTGGGTGATCACTTCGGTCTTGTCCTGCACATGCTGCAACGGCACGTATTCGGTCAACGGCCGGTCGGCGATCACCACCGCCGCGGCGTGCGTGCCGACGTTGCGCGCGAGGCCCTCGATGCCGCGAGCCAGATCGAGCAGCTTGTGCACTTCGCCGTCCGACTCGTACATTTTCTTGAGGTCGTCGCTCTTTTCGATCGCGTCTTTCAGCTTGATTTTCAATTCGTCGGGCACCAGTGCGACGATCGCGTCGACCCGGGGAATCGGCAGCCCCAACGCCCGGCCCACGTCGCGGATCGCGGCCCGGGCGGCCATCGTGCCGAACGTGCCGATCTGCGCGACGTTGTCGAAACCGTATTTTTCCTTGACGTACTGGATCACCTCGCCGCGGCGCTGCTGGCAGAAGTCGATGTCGATATCGGGCGCCTCGCGGCGGTTTTCGTCCAAGAACCGCTCGAACAGCAGATCGTACTCCAGCGGGCAGACGTGGCTCAGAAACAGCGCGTAGGAGACCAGCGAGCCGACGCCCGATCCGCGGGCCGTGGCCTGGATGCCGCGCTCGCGGGCCGCACGGACGAAATCCCACACGATCAGAAAATAGTTGGCGAATCCCAGCTTGTTGATCACGCCCAACTCGCGGTTGAGCCGGGCCATCACCTCGTCGGACAGTTGGCCGTCGACGCAGCGGTCGGGCCGGTCGGCGTAACGTGTTTTAAGCCCCGACAGGCAAAGCTCCAGCAAAAGCTCCTCGGCCGTCTTGTTTTCCGGAAGCGTGTAGACCGGAAAATGCCGCTTGCCGAGCTCCAGTTCGATGTCGACGCGGTCGGCGATCTCCTGGCTGCGGCGCAGCGCGTCGTCCATGTCGGGAAACGCGGCCTGCATGTCCTCGGGGCTTCGCAGATAGAACTCGTTGGTCTCCATCCGCATCCGATTGGTGTCGGTGCGGAATCGGCCCGTATTGACGCACAGCAGGATGTCCTGCGCTTCGGCGTCCTCCTGCAAAACGTAGTGGACGTCGCTAGTGGCGACCGTTGGGATGCCCAGCCGTTGGGCCACTTCGATCGAACGCTCCGTTGCGATTCGCTGCACTTCAAGATGGTTGTTTTGCAGCTCGATGTAATAGTCGTCGCCGAAAAGGTCGCGATACCAAGAGGCGATCTCCAACGCTTTTTGAAAATTAGCCTCGCCGCCGGCCAGCAGCGTGCGGCTCAATTCGCTCGACGCGCAGCCGCTCAGGCAGATCAACCCTTCGCGATGGGCCGCCAGCAGTTCCTTGTCGATGCGCGGGCGAAAATAAAAACCTTCTAAAAACGCGGCGGACGCCAGGTTGATCAGATTCCGAAAACCCGTCCGATTGCGGGCCAGCAGCGTCAGGTGGAAGGCGGCCTCCTTGACGCCGCTGGCCGACTCCTTGCGAAATCGGCTGCCCGGGGCAACGTAGGCCTCGAACCCGAGGATCGGCTTGACGCCCAGCTCTTTGGCCTTCTGATAGAATTTGATCGACCCATGCAGATTGCCGTGATCGGTCAGGGCCAAGGCGTTCATCCCCAGCGATTTGGCCCGTTCGAGCAGTCCGGGAATCGTGCCCGCTCCGTCCAGCAGGCTGTAATGGCTGTGACAATGCAGATGGACAAAAGGTGGCGCGGCCATCGTGGTTCAACCTCCATGCGTCGAGCGACGGAATGTTTCCGATCGTTATTCTATCGCTCGACGATGGCCGCGGACAGAACCCCCCTACGCCTGATGGGGTAGGATGGCCTTTTTTGCTTTTTGAGGGGCGCCGTCGCCGAAAGGATCGCGGGGGATTTACGCCTTGACGGCCATCATGAGGCACGAGGCGTATTTCTTGTCTTCTCGTTGAATGTGGTCGCACCACCACTGTTTCAAAAAGGCGAGCAGATCGCGGCCGCTGATCAGATCGGCGTTGGCTTGCCACGAGAGCGTCTTTTCGCGCATCTTTTCGTGCAAGATCGCGTGCTCGGCGAGTTCGGGGTACTCGTGCGCCCGCAGACATTCTTCCTCGTAACGAAAATGATCGACGGTGTATTGCGCCAGCCGGCCCAGCAGCGACGCGATCGTCTGGCGGTCGACGCCCCGTTGTTTGGCGTCATACAATTCGTTGATGATCGCGAGAATTTGTTTGTGTTGGGCGTCCAATGAGGCGTCGCCGACCGAATAGTAATCGTTCCAGCGGATAAACGTTTCCATGGTTTAATCTCTCCGGTGAAGGGCAGGGGGGAGCGGTTTGGTTTCAGGTCACTTGGACGTCGATGCAGAGCACGTATTGGCGATTGTTGAATCCGTCGCGAAAGCACGTGGAAATCGTCTGGCACAGGCTGCCGGTGGCCAGCGAGACGTAGGGTTCGGTGGTGTACTTCGGCAACTCGGCGTCCAGGAGCATGTAGTAGTACTCCTTGAGCGAGTGGTCGGCGCCGAACGGCGCGGGCCGAAACATGCCGCGGGTTCGCTCAAACGATTCATTCGGACTAAAAACGGTCTCGCTGATCTGGACGCCCGTCTCGTCCAGCAAATAGGCGCATTCGATGGCATTGTTGCGCCGGACGGCCTTTTGCAGCACGACGTTGAAGTCGGCGCTCGGAGAACTCGTCAGGTCGCACAAGAGTGTTTCCACCAGGACGTTGTATTGTCGATATTTGCAGCGTCGTCGGCTTGCCTTGGCGATCATGTGCTGCTTGAATCGCTCGGCGAGGATGCGCACTACGGACTCGGTCCGGTCGATCAGCCGTGTTTCGGGCGGCTGCGGGTGGCTCACGTAGTATCCTTGCAGCAGGTCCGCCCCGAGTTCCAACGCCATCAGGGCTTCGGGTTCCGTTTCGACGCCTTCGGCGACGACCAACGCGCCAATGCGGCGGCCCAGACACACCATCGCCTTAAAAACACCCTGCTTGAAATCGTCGGTGTCCATGTGCCGGATCAGATCGCGATCGACTTTGAGCACGTCCGGTCGAATCAACGGGATGCGGTCCAGGTTGGAGTGGCCTGCGCCCATGTCGTCCAACGCCAGCAAAAAACCTTGTTGGCGGAATCGACCGAGCAGGTCGGCCAATCGTTGCGTGTTGTCGAAATGGGATTCCAACACCTCCACCACAATGTTCTGCGGGGCGATCGACCGTCGTTGGGCCGCTCGCAACAAGTGGCTTACGTCGTCTTCGCCGTCGGAAACCGCGAGGTTCAAGTTGACGAACAGCAACGGCGCGTGGCTATTGGTCCGATACGGCGAAAACGTGGCCAACGCGTTTTCCCGACAGGCCATTTCATACGGCCGGGACGCGCCGCGTCGAGCCGCTTCGGCAAACAATTGGGCCGGCGGGATCAAGGTTCCGTCGGGACCGATGCCGCGTGCCAAGGCTTCCATGCCGAAAACCGATCGCGTTTTGACCGAACAGATCGGCTGAAAATAGGTCAGCGGATCCTTCGGCGTCGACTCGGCGCTGAGCACGGTGAAACCGCCAATGGCGAGCGGATCGTTGAGAGTCTCGGAGTTCACGATTTCTGCCCTGCTTTTGCGTCTCGACGGAGTTTTTGGGTGATCTGCGGCGGACCTCGACATTGCCCAAGGGAACAAATCCCAGCAGTGTAAGTCTATGTCACAAGATCGGCGAGAAAAACAAAAAATGACACTTTGGGGGGATCTTGTGTATTTTGCGCAACCCGATTCCACACAACATCTTGCGAACTTGAGAGCGACGGATGCGATGACAACGTTGGGGGCGTACGGGAAACTCCGTCTTTTGCCGAGCGGCGGCGTCCGGTACAGTAGGCGGTGTAATCCGAGGAACAGAGGGATGACGCATCACGAAGATTTTTTTGACGCCCAGGACGGACTGCGATTATTCGAGCAATCGTGGCGGCCCGACGGCGCAACGATAGGCACGGTCGCGCTGATCCATGGCGTCACCGAACACAGCGGCCGGTACGCCCGGCTGGCCGAGGATTTGAATCGGCGCGGCTACGCCCTTTGCGCGATGGATCTGCGAGGCCACGGTCGTTCGGACGGCTCGCGGCTTTGGGTCCGCCGGTTCGATCAATATCTCGACGACGCGGAGTTGTTTTTAGAACGGGTTTCAGCTCGGTATCCAGAACGGCCGCTCTTTCTGTTGGGGCACAGCATGGGCGGGGCCGTAGTCGCGCTGTTGGCCGCCACGCGGTCTCCGGACGTACAGGGGGTCGTGCTCAGCGCCCCGGCCATTTGGATCGGCGGCAACGTGTTTCCCGTCCTGCGGCGACTGGCCTCGCTGGTCAGTTGGGTCTGGCCGACGCTGCGCGTGACGCATCTGGGCTGTCGGTTTTTGTCACGTGATCCGGCCGTGGTCGAGGCGTTTCGCAACGATCCGCTGGTGTTTCACGGGCGGTTTCCGGTCCGGCTGGGCGACGAGATTTTGCGGGCCGCCCGGCGCATTCAGGAAAACGCCGCGAAGGTGACGCTGCCGGTGCTGGCCTTGCACGGCACGGGCGATTTTGTGACCGACCCGCGCGGCTGCCGACTGTTGGTCTCCAGGGCCCGATCGAGCGACAAAACCCTGCGGCTCTACGAGGGCTTGTACCACGACCTGTTCAATGAGCCGGAACGCGACCAAATCGTGACGGATCTGCTCGATTGGCTCGACGACCACTAGGCCTTTCCTTTTCTTCCGGCTGGACGAATCGGGTCGACGATCTGTAACTCTATATGCGGCAGTGATTTGTGATTCTGGTAGACGCCGGAGCGATCCGCCGTCGCGGACCAAGTCTCGCTTGACGCCGTGGGCTGGCCCGGCTACCCTGTGCGGCCCGAACTGGGGTTTTCTTGTCGAGGCGATCCTTTTTAGTTTCTCGGAAACTTTCATGCCGCGAGATGGCCGAACCATTGTGGTGCCATGGCTGGTCGCACTGGCGATCGCCGGCTGCAATGCGCCAATTCGTCCGTTGGGCCGCTCGCCCCTGGCGCCGGCCCAGATGTCGTCCGACAGCGTCGTGTTGGAAATGTTTTTTGTGCGGTTCCCGTTCGGCGACGCGACGGTCAACAACAAACTCTGGAAGCAGATCGACGAGCAGCCGTTTTCGGCGGAGCTTCGCCAGCGGTGGACAAAAAACGGATTCCGCGTCGGACTGTTGAACGAACCGCTGCCCGAGGAGTTGTCGAAGTTGATGCAGTTGGCCGACAAGTCCCAGCCCGACGAGGAGATATCGGAATCCAAGGTGAAAGACTTGGGCAGCGAGCCGCGGGTCATCCGCCGTCATTTGCAAATCCGCGCCGGTCAGCGGAGCGAGATTCTCGCCTCGGGCGTCTACGACGAATTGCCGCTGCTATTGTGCGAACAGGGGCAGCTTTGCGGACAGACCTACTATCAAGCGCAGGGCGTTTTCGCCGTGAAATCGTTTCCGGAGTCCGACGGCCGCGTGCGGCTGGAATTGACGCCTGAGCTGCAACACGACCGGCCGCGGCAACGCTGGGTCGGCAATCAGGGCATTTTGCGGCTGGACGCGAGCCGCCCGAAACGCGAGTTCGACGACATGACCGTCACGGCCGAACTGAGCCCCGGGGCCATGTTGGTCCTCAGCAGCCTGCCCAATCGCTCGGGCAGCTTGGGCCATCATTTCTTCACCGAGAAAGACGGCCGGCTCGAACAGAAATTGCTCCTGATCCGCCTCGCGCAGACCCAGCACGACGGATTGTTCAACCCGCCGGAATCTTCGCCGGACGAAGCGTCCGCCGCGCATTGACCCGTAGGTGCTCAAGGGGCGACGATCGTGCGTCCGACCGCTTCAGCCACGCGGCGGCACAAGATCATCATCTGCTCGAATTGCTCCAAATCGAGCGATTGATAGCCGTCGCTCAAGGCCGATTCAGGATCGGGATGCACTTCGACGATCAACCCGTCGGCGCCGGCGGCGATCGCGGCGGCGCCCATCGGCGCCACCAAGCTCGCGTGGCCCGTGCCGTGACTCGGATCGACCACCACGGGCAGGTGCGTCCGCTCGTGCAGCCACGGCACCGAGGCCAAAGGCAGCGTGTAGCGCGTGTGGGCCTCGAACGTCCGAATGCCCCGCTCGCAAAGCATCACGTTCGGGTTGCCGGCGTTCAAAACGTACTCGGCCGCCAGCAGCAATTCATCCAATGTGGCGCTGGGGCCGCGCTTCAACAGCACAGGCTTGCCCTCGGCCCCGACCGCTTCCAAGAGCCGATAGTTCTGCATGTTGCGGGCGCCGATCTGCAACACGTCGGCGTAACGCGACACGATGGGCAAGTCTTCCGAGGCGACCACTTCGGTCACGATGGCCAGTCCGGTTTCGGCCCGGGCCAACGCCAGCAGCTTCAGCCCGTCTTCTTTCAGACCTTGAAAACTGTAGGGGCTGGTTCGCGGCTTGAACGCCCCGCCGCGCAACGCCGTTGCCCCGGCGGCTTTGACGGCCCGAGCCGTCGCAATCATCTGGTCTTCGTCCTCGACCGAGCAGGGGCCGGCCATCACGCCGATGTGGCTGTTGCCGACCGTCAGGCTGCCGGTCCGAACCACGGTCGGTTCGTTGCAGACCTCGCGACTGGCCACTTTGTAAGGGGCCAGAATCGGAACCACCTCGGCCACGCCCGGCCCGCTTTCGAGCGACTGCCGAAACTCGTCGCGTTTTTCGCCCACCGCGGCGATCACGGTCCGCTCGGCGCCGTAAATCGGATGGGCTCGCAATCCAAGTCGTTCTACGCGTTGGATCATGTGTTCGATCTGCTCGGGGGTTGCTCCTCGTTTCATCACGACAATCACCGTGCAGCCTCCTTTGACTGGGGATTTTGGGATTTGAAAACTAAGATTTCGTGGTTAAGACAATAAAAAAAGCCCCGAGACCTTCGCGAGGTCTCGGGGCTTTAGTCTTCCGTGGTTGTATCAAGTCAAGCTACACACCACCTCCGACCCCGAAACCTCGGGGAGTAAAATACCAATACCAAGCGGCGTGAAGCTGACTCATGCCCTCTATTTTCGTCTACAGACGGGAAAAAGCAAGAGGGAAAAACAACAAAATGCGAATTATTTGCGGATCGTTCCGACAGAGGTTTCCATCTACCGGGGGGTGTTTGTTTCTTTCCCCTTCAGCGTGAGGTCGTATTGCCACGGGAGCCCCGTGGGGCCGTGTTCCGAGGTGAGCGTCGCTCGGTCGCCGTCGCGATGGTAGATGAAAGGCTTGTCGTCGAAGGGATTTTTAGGGACGGGCACGGCGGTGATGTCGCTCAGACGGTCGGGCCAACGTCCATCATGCGTGGCGGCATAGAGCCGCAAGGCCTCAAGCACCCGCAGTCGGGCCAGCGTCCATTGGCCCCGCACCTCCGCATTTTTGGCTGCCACGATTGTGGGCAGGAGCGTCGCTGCCAGCGGATTTTCTTGGGCAAGCGATTGGTCTTGCTTACGGAGTTCCTCCAGCCGATCACTGATGTCGGCCGCCGGCGACAAGAACCACTTGAAGCAATCGTTGCTCAACGACTGATAGCGATGCACCCAGTGCAACACCACAGCCTGGGCCTTCGACATGGCATCGACTTCTGCCGCCGTATGACCCTGGGCGATCAAATAGCGTTTGGCGGCTGCGTAGTAGTGTTTCGGAGACTTTGGAATGGATTTTTTGGAGTTTTCAAGCTGAACGAGGCTCCAAAGGCGGTTGTACCATCGGTTCCACTCCTCCGGCGACATTTGTTTTTTGTCGATGCCCCGCAACTCGGGGAATTGAAGATACAACAGATTCGATTCGGCCTCGAGTCCCGGGCGAAAATCAACCAACGGCTTCGGCAACGTGCTCAAGGCCCAATACAGATTGGGCGAGTCGGAACGCTGAATCCACTCTTGCACCCGGTCGTCCATGATGCCGGCGATCGCCACTCCGACCAACGCATTGATCAAGGTGGGCCCTTGGGCCACATGACGCGATTCGGCGTAGCCGGTCTGGAGCGTTCGCACTGCTTCGCCGTACTTGCCCTCGGCAATTTCCAGTCGCGCCTTGGCCGACAGCAAACGGGCGTACAGGCGGGATTGTTGCACCTCGGGCAAAAGCATGGCGATAACGTTGCCTTCGTGGATGGGCAACTGCCAATCGCACGATTCAAATCTCGCCGCGCGCTCCATGTCGGCGAAAACGACACGATCTCGAATCATCGGAATCGTTTTGGTCAATTCCTTCTCGCGATACACCTTTTCTCGCGGATCGCCCAGCGGAATTTTCATCCATTGGTTAATGACCCCTTGCGAGTCGAATGCTCGATCGACATCAACGAAAAATTGTTTTCGTTGGGCCGGAATGCGGTTCCACCACACGGCTGCGTTGCCGGGGCGGCGGTCCAACAGCGGCGGCAGCAGTTGATACTTCAGCGCCGGCTGCGGTTCGGCCGCCGGGTACAGCGTGATGGCCACCGACTTCGGTGCCTCTTTGGCCGGTGGGTCGGCGGCCGTGGCCAGCGGACACATCGCCCACATCACGACCCATCCCAACACGCCCACGACGAAAAAACCATCAAAAAATCGGACCTTAGCCCGCATGATTCAACTCCTTCAAAAGATTTTCAATTTGTTCTCGACAGGGGACCGGCGACGCCTCGTTCTGACCTTTTCCGCCGTCGGAGGAATCGACCGGCTGCCACGATTCGACGCCGTTGCGCAACACTTGGTTGCGCAGCGTGACATAGGACGGCGACGCCGTCGGCTGGGCGACGAGATCCGATGACCCGTCGGGCTCGATCGTCGCCACGTTTGCCGTCGGCTGCTGCAAAAAAATCGCCACAAGCAGCACAGCTGCCACGGTGGTCATTGCGCCAAAAGCCGTCGGCCAGGCCCAACGTCGGCGGCGAACGGTCGCCGGCGTTTCGCATCCGCAATGGATGCAGACGAACTCATGGCCCGACGGGTTGGTGCAATCGGTCGCCGCGCGTGGCGTGGGCGGCCCCTGCGACGGGAGCCGGTCGGCCCGCGGCTGCAACGCCCGCAGCACCGCCTCGAAATCGTTCAACGGCTCGTCTTGTTGTTGGAGGTCTCGCATTTCCAACCCAACCTTTCTTGCAAAACCCGAAGACCTCGCCGATAGTTGCGATACACCGTGCTGGTGGACGCATCGGTCAATCGGGCGATCTCGTCGAAGCCGAGTCCGCCCCAGATCCGCGCCACGATCGCCTCGCGTTGATCGTCCGGGAGCTGTTGCAACGCCTCGGAGGCGGCGTCGGCGTCCAGACGATCGTCGTGGCCGGGCTCGAACCACGAGGGCCGACGCTGGGCGGCGGCGGTCTCGCGCGATTGTCGCCGTCGTCGGGCGCGGCCCGCGTTTTGAGCCCGGTTGCGCACCACGCGATAAATCCACCCCAACGGGTTATCCGGCGCGGAAGGTTGCCGGACGAGCGTCAAAAACGCCTCTTGAACGATGTCCTCGGGCGCGTCGCACCATTGGCGGGCGTAGAGCGTCAAGGCCCGGCTTTGCTCGCGCCACAGTTGCGTCACGGCATCCGGACCGAGCGTGCCCATGCGATTGCGTCCTAGGTCGTCCTCTCAAGAAAAGACACCGCCGCGGGGACTATTTTTCAGCTTTTTTCGGCGGCGACTTCAACCATCGCTCGATTTCCGCTTGCAAGGGTTGCGATTGCAGCACAATCAGGCATTTCGACGCAGGGTCGAACCAGGCGTCGGCCGATCCGCCCTCGTCGGTCCACGTGGCGGCGGCAACGCTGGTTTTTAGGCGATGAAGGATGTCGGCGGCGGTTGCGCCCGCGTCGAGCCAGGCGGCGATCGGATAGAACTCCAGCTCGAGCTGTTGTTCGGCGGCCTCGCGTGTGGTGATTTGAAGGGTTTTAGAGTCCAAGGCTCGATAGACCAGCCCCAGCGGTGTGAGCAATTCGTCGAGCGCGGCGGCCAACGGTTGCTTGGCAATCACGATCGAACACGGCACGCCGTCGGAAGTGTCGGCGGCGGCCAACGCGGCGTGGTCGACCAGGATGTCGCATTGGGCGACGCGAGCCAGATAGCTCAACACCTTGGCCAAGGGGGTCGACTCGTGAAAATTGCCAGTGATCGAACGGCTCAAAACCGTTTGGGTCTGATCGCGCCGCGTGGTTAGCGTGAAACGTTCGTGCGGCGACGAGCTGCGGAGCGGCTTGCCGCGGGCCAGACGCAGCCGCTCGCAAAACGCCAGAATGTCGTTGTGGTTTTCGGCCGTCTGATGGACCGTCAGCGAGCCTGGCTCGACGGCAAGGGTGCCGCGTCCGCCGGCCGACTTCCACGCGTCGGGCGCGACCAGACGTTGGATCGTCTCGGCCAACAGCGCCGCCACGGACTGATCGTTGCCGGTCAGGTCGGAGACGTCGTAGCGGACGGACCGCAAGGCGTTGCGATATTCCGACGGCGCACCGAGGGTGACCCGATCGCTTCCGACGGCGACGGCCAGCCCGCGTTGCGCGGCGATCGCCTCCAACACCTTTTCGGGCGTCGTCGACTGCAAATCCACCGAGACGGGGTCGTCCAGCCCGACACTGAGCGATTGCAGGGCGTCTAGGTCCATCGTGATGGGAATCGCCGCCAGCGACGACAACCAATCCACCGCCTGACGCAACGGTACGCGGCTCCATTGGACGCCGGCCAGCGGACTGTTCAGCCGCGCGGCGAAATCGATCGGCTCCGGTGGTTTTTTCTTGATCTCCAGCGGTTTTTTGTCCGTCGTCGGCGAAGCGGCCGGGGGCGTCTCCGAGGCGTTTTTCTTGGCGGCGTCGAGAGTCGCATCTTTGGAGGACTCCCGCGGCTTTTCCTCGGCGGATGTTTTGGACGTGGGAGTCGGGGCGGCCGCCGGCGGTTTCACCTCGGCCGACGGTTTTGATTTTGGTTTTGTCTCTTCGGGAGTTTTTTCTTGGGTTGGAGAGTCCTTAGGCTTTTCCTTCCGAATTTCTTGGCTTGGCTCCGTCGATTTTTCCGGCGTCACGACGGACGGCTTGTCAGGCACGGCGACCGGTTCGGGCGAAGTTTTGGCGGGCGCCAACTGCAACAACCCATAGGCGACGCCGAACGTCACGAACAGCACGGCGGCCCAGACCGACGGCCAAAACCATCGCGCCGGCGCCGGCGGCTCCAACTCCAAGGCGACCGGCGCGGCGGCCACGTGATCCAGCGGCGGCGGTCCGCCCGACGACGGCTCAACGGTCGACTCCGGCGACTGGGGCGTCCAACCCGACGGCGGCGTCACCTGCACCATGCTTGCGCAGCGAGGGCACTCCAAAATCGTGCCGATGGCCGACGTCGACCGAACGACCAGCCGAGCTTGGCACGTCGTGCAAGTGATGCTGAAAAGACCCTGTGGGCCGGCCGCCGTGCCTTTCGAGGCCTTACTGCGTCCGGTAGGTGCGGGCGGCGGTTGTTGGTTTTCGGAAGGCTCTTGGTTGCGGTGATCCATCGTCCGGCCGAGATTGAGAAACGGAGTGGCCCTCAATGCTTTCCATTGTACGTCGGCCGGCGAGGATTGTCATCCGGGGTGGAGGTCGGGTCGCGTGGGTCACAGCAGGCGGTCGAGTTGGTCGACGAGCGTTGCGAATTGCGACATCGCCGCGTCGATCGGTTCGGGCCGCTCCATGTCGACCCCGGCGTCGCGCAACAGGTCGAGCGGATCTTTCGAGCAGCCGCCGCCGAGGAATTGCAGATAGTCATGCAGCGACTGTGGGGTGCCGCCAAGCACCCGGTCTGCCAACGCGATGGCCGCCGACATGCCCGTGGCGTATTTGTAGACGTAAAACGCCCGATAAAAATGCGGAATGCGGAGACATTCCAGGTTCAACGCGTCGTCCAACGCGAAGTCGGGCCCAAAATACAACTTCAACAACTCGCGGTAGATTTCGGTCAGCCGCTCGACCGTCAGCGGCTCGCCCGATTCGACCGAGGCGTGGATTTGTTTCTCGAACTCGGCGAACATGGTTTGCCGGACAATCGTGCCGCGCATCGCGTCGATTTGCCGATTGATCAGATAGGCCCGCTGGCGGTCGTCCCGGGCGTTTTCCATCAGGTGGCGGGCCAGCAGTTGCTCGTTGAACGTGCTGGCCACCTCGGCCACAAAGATCGTGTAGTTGTAATAGAGATACGGCTGGCTCTTGGCCGAGTAGTAGCTGTGCATCGAGTGCCCGGCCTCGTGGGCCAGCGTGAACACGTGGTCGAGCACGTCGGACTGGTAGTTCATCAGGATGTACGGAGCGCCGTCGTAGGAGCCGGCCGAAAAGGCGCCGCTCTGTTTGCCGCGGTTTTCATAGCGATCGCACCATCGGTTCGACAGCCCGGCCTCCAGCACGCCGCAATAGTCGTCGCCCAGGGGACGGAGCGCCTTCAACACCGCCGCGACCGCCTGATTCCATGAGTGGCGAGTCTGACGCTCCGCCAGAATCGGCACGTAGGTGTCGTAGTGGTGGAGGTCGCGGAGCCGCATCTTGCGACGCCGCACGTCGTAGTAATGATGCACGGCGGGCAGGTGTCGATGGACGGTCTCGATCAGGTTGTCATAGACCGAAACCGACACCCGATCGGGAAACAACGCCGCCTCCAACGCGCTCGGGTAGTTGCGGACCCGGGCGTAATACACGTCGCGTTGGACCGAGCCGGCCAGCGTGGCGGCCAACGTGTGCCGGTGTTCGGCATAGTGGCGATAGTATTGATGAAACGCCGCCTTGCGCACGGACCGGCGAGGCGAGTGCATCAGCGCGCTGAACGTGGCGTGACTCAGCTCGATCTTCTCGCCGCGGTCGTTGCGGATCGCGCCGAACCGCAGATCGGCGTCGTTCAACTGATGGAACGCATGGCCGACGGCCTGCGCCATTTCGGTCTGCATGGCCAGTAGTCGTTCCTCGCGGCGGCCGAGCGTGTGCGGTTTGTAACGCAGCAGCCGGGTCAACATCAATCGGTAGGGGGCCAGCGCCGGCGACGCCAGGAATCGTTTCATCCGGGCGCTGGGGATGGCCAAAATCTCCGGGCGGATGTAGCTGGCCGCCTCGGACGCCCGACTGGCCACGTTCATGTAGCGGCCGAACATCCGTTGATAGGCGTCGGCCGTGGTGTCTTCGGTGGTTTTCAGGTGGGCGTAGACGCCGAGCCGCTCGCCCAATCGGTCGAACGTCTCGTCGAACTTCAGACACTCGGCCAGTCGTGCGGCGCTATGGCCCAACGTGTTTTGAAACGGGGCGTAGCCGGCGATCCGTTGCTCCCAATCGACGAAGGCTTGCTGCCAAGCGTCGTCGTTGGCCCAAAGGCTTGAAAGATCCCAGGTGTCGGCCGTTTTGACTTGGCTGCGAATCGGAATCGTGGACATGGGCGTGCGTCTTTTCTCGGGTGTTCGGCGGTAAGCAAGGCGGCAGAACAATCGTCCAGTCGGCCTGCGATTTTCCAAGGAATCGTCCGCTATTTTGCAGAAATCGCGTCGAACCACAAGCGGTTGGGTTAAGCTCCGCAAAGTGAGGGTTTGGAGCAATTTCGCCGGAAAACACCCCAGGTAGGGGGTGCAAGGCGTCGGAGAAATCCGGTATCTTGGAAAGAAGTCTTTTAAGGGGCCGTTTTTCGCAGTGTTTTTGTCGAGACGGGTGGTGAAATAAAAATGTGCACGCTGGCGATTTTGTACCGCGTCGCCCGCGGTACGCCCATCTTAGTGGCAGCCAATCGTGATGAGCGCTTTGATCGACCGACGCAGTATCCGAAGATTCAATCGGGGACGCCGCGGGTGGTGTGCGGGATTGATCGGCAAGCGGGCGGGACGTGGTTGGGGGTGAACCAATACGGGTTGTTTTGCGCCGTAGGCAACCGTCCGAAGCGGGGGGCGCCGCTGGAGCCGCGTTCCCGGGGGTTGCTTTGCCGTGAATTGCTTGAATTGAAAACGGCCAAGGACGCCGCCGCCCATGCCGCCAAGGAACTGAGCACGGGGGCGTACGCCGGGGCCAATTACATCTGTGCGGACGGTCGCTACGCCGCGGTGGTCCACGGCGGCGATTGCGTCGAGGTCGTGGAACTGTCGCCCGGTCTGCATGTGGTCACCAACGGCAACGTGGACGATTTCCGCGACGAGCGGCACGAGTTCGTTCGCCGCATGTTGACGCTGCACACGTTGGATTCGGCGGTGACGTTTTTGGCGGTGGCCAGCCGCGTGTTTTCGCGGAGACCCAACGACGACGGACGCCGCGGCGTGGTGTTTTCCGACGGGGAGTACGGCACGGTCTCGTCGACGTTGTTGGCGCTGCCTCGGAAGATTCAGCAGGCCGTGTTTCAATACGCATCGGGTACGCCGTGCGATTGCGCCTACGACGATCTTTCTGCATTGCTCCGACAGGTGCTTTCGACCGATCGCAGCCGAAAAAACCAGGAAGGCAACGGCGAGGCCGCCAAGTCGCGCGAAAAGACGAAGGCGGTGGCCGGCAAGTCGAAGGAGCTCGTCAAAAAAGGCAAGGGGCATTGAACGTCCCGATCGTCGCCCCGGCGTTTTTTTCTTGCAAAGACCCGCGACCCGCCTGTCTGTTGCATCGTCAACGGCAAGAAAATATGGATGGCATCTCGCGGCGAAAATCGTTCGTCCGCCGCACTATTTTTTTGCCGACCTTGATCGTCGGCTTCCTGAACCATGACGCAAATTGAATCCGCCCGAGCCGGCCGCGTGACGCCCGAAATGGAGGCGGTCGCCCAAGCCGAGCAGCTTGATCCTTCCTTGGTCCGCGACGAAGTGGCGCGTGGGCGGATGGTCATTCCGGCCAACAAAACCCATTTGGCCAAGGGGCTTCAGCCGATCGGCATCGGCGTGGCCGCGCGGACGAAAATCAACGCGAACATCGGCAAGTCGGCCGTGTCGAGCAATTCGGAGTGCGAGCTGGAAAAACTGACGCTGGCCGTCCGGTACGGCTCGGACACCGTGATGGATTTGTCGACCGGTCCGGAGATCGACGCGGTCCGGGCCCGCATCATCGAGGCCGCCACGGTGCCGGTCGGCACGGTGCCGATCTATCAGGTGGTCCAACAGCTCGACGACATCGTCGACATGCAGCCGCGGGATTTTTTGGACGTGGTGGAACGTCAGGCTCGACAGGGCATCGACTACATGACGATCCACTGCGGGCTGCTGCGCGAACATCTGCCCTTGACCGAGCGGCGCGTGACGGGCATCGTCAGCCGCGGCGGATCGTTGGTGGCCAAATGGATGTTGGCCCACAAGGAGGAAAATCCGTTCTATACCCATTTCGACGAGTTGTGCGACATCCTTTACGCGCACGACGTGACGTGGAGCCTCGGCGACGGGTTGCGGCCCGGCTCGTTGGCCGACGCCAGCGACGAGGCGCAATTCGCCGAACTGAAAGTGATGGGCCAGTTGGGTCGCCGCGCCCGGCAGCGCAACTGCCAGGTGATGATCGAGGGGCCGGGCCACGTGCCGATGGATCAGATCGAGCGGAACATGCGGATCGAGCAAGAGCTTTGCGACGAGGCTCCGTTCTATGTGTTGGGGCCGATCGTGACGGACATAGCACCGGGCTACGACCACATCACCAGCGCGATCGGGGCGTCGCTGGCCGCCTGGCACGGCGCGGCGATGCTGTGCTACGTGACGCCGAAGGAGCATCTGGGCCTGCCCAATCTGGACGACGTCCGCCAGGGCGTGATCGCGTACAAGATCGCGGCCCACGCGGCCGACGTGGCGCGCGGTCGGGTGGGCGCCCGCCAGCGCGACGATGCGATGAGCCGGGCCCGATTCGCGTTCGATTGGCCCGAGCAGTTTCGGCTGGCTCTCGATCCGGAAACCGCCCGACGCATGCACGACGAAACGCTGCCCGAGGCGAAGGATAAAACCTCGCACTATTGCAGCATGTGCGGGCCGAAGTTCTGCTCGATGAAAACCACCGAGGAACTGCGACGACTGATGCGTGAGAAAGCGGACGGTTGACGTTGTCGCCACGAGGGGCTCGACGGAAAAAAACGAGCGACGAGCTTTGCTATGAGCGACCGATTGCCCGCACCGTCCTCGCCTCGTCGTTCGTCGTGGACCGCCGTGTTCGCCTGGGCGATGTACGATTGGGCCAACAGCGCGTACTCGACGTTGCTGATCACCGTGGTGTTGCATTACGTGCAGGAGATCGTGTTGCCGGATCGTCGCGGTCCGGCGGCGTTCGCTTGGGGCATCGGGTCGGCGATGTTCGCGGCGGCGCTGTTGTCGCCGTTGGTCGGCGCGGCGGCGGACGCCAATCGCAGCAAGCGTCGCTGGCTGGCCGTGACGGCGCTGGGCGGATCGGCGGCCGCGCTGGGCATGGCGGCGGCGCCGCCCGATCAGCCGTGGTTGGTCCTCGC
This sequence comes from Planctomycetaceae bacterium, assembly GCA_021372005.1. Classification (GTDB taxonomy): domain Bacteria; phylum Planctomycetota; class Planctomycetia; order Pirellulales; family Thermoguttaceae; genus JAJFVC01. The sequence continues at coordinate 85,207 of JAJFVC010000033.1, forward strand.
GGCATTTGTTGCGATGGGCCTATGCTTCGAGCTGTCGTTGGTGCCCTACAACGGATTCTTGCCGGAGATTACGACCGAGGCCACGATCAACCGCGTCTCGGCGTTCGGATTTGCCTTGGGTTATCTCGGCGGCGCCATCCCGTTGGCGCTGATTTGGCTGATCGTCGATCGGGGACGCGGCGCGTTCGGGTTGAGCGAAGCCGGCGTGGACCGTTTGGGCATTTTGCTGCTGGGCGCTTGGTGGGGCGCGTTCAGCCTTCCGGCCTTATGGGTGTTGCGCGATCGACAGCCGCCGCCCGATCGACGCGCGACGTGGACGCAGACCTGGCGAACGGCCGCCGGACAGGTCGGGCGTACGCTGGTCCACGTGCGGCAATTTCCTCAACTGATGCTGTTTCTGGTTGGATTCCTGTTTTACAACGACGGCATCCAAACGGTCATCACCCAATCGAACACGCTGGCCAGCAAGGAGCTGCAATTCTCGATCCACGAGTTGTTCGCCCTGGTGTTGGCCATCCAGTTGGTGGCGCTGCCCGGCTCGCTGCTGGTCGGGTGGCTTTCGGACCGCGTGGGCCAAAAGCCCGTGTTGCTCGGCTGCTTGGCCGTGTGGGTCGCGTTGCCGCTGACGGCGTTGGTGGTCCACAACAAGACGACTTTTTGGGTGCTGGGCCTGGCGTTGGCGCTGGTGTTGGGCGGCACGCAATCGGTCGGCCGTGCGATCATGGGCGTGCTGACTCCTCGGCGGCGCGAGGCCGAGTTTTTCGGGTTTTTCAACGTGTCGGGCAAGGCGGCCAGCGTGTTGGGGGTGGTGCAATTCGGCGCAGTCATGATGGCGACCGGCAATGCGCGGTGGGCCGCCGTCAGCTTGCTGGTTTTCTTCCTGATCGGCGGCGCGCTGGTCTGGCGCGTCGATCTGACCGAGGGCCGTCGTCAGGCGGATCCTTGACGCATTGGGGTCGGCCGTTCGATGCGGTTTTAACCATTTCTTTCAGCAAGCCGGCGACGTTTGTGAGAGGACCCCGATTGTGAGGGGCCGATTGCGATTCGAGCCAACAACGGCGGAAGTCCACGCAACCACTGGCCGGCGGATCGCCTCTACGATAGAATACAATGTTCGTGCGGTCAGGATACGCTCGGCGCATAAAAAATGAGGGTGCTTGCTCGCCGGTACAAGACCCTCACTTGTGGCTGCCCGGATTGCGTAATTTGTGAAAATTCACAAACCGGAGACCCGCAGCCGTTAGAAGGTGTATCGGGTCGAGTTGCTGCCGGACTTTACAGCCCCCCCAAAAAGATAGAGCTGCCATGTCGCGGATTGCCAAACTTGCTTTGGAAGATGGGACCGTGTTGACCGGAACGGCCTTTGGGGCTGACGGCGAGGTGGACGGCGAGGTTTGTTTCAATACCTCGATGACCGGTTATCAAGAGATTTTGACCGATCCGAGCTACCGCGGTCAGATCGTCACGATGACCTATACGGAGATCGGCAATTACGGGATCAACGCCGAGGACGTCGAAAGCCACAAGCCGCATTTGTCCGGGTTCATCGTCCGCGAAAAGAGCCGGCGAGTGAGCAATTTCCGCGCCGAAGAGGATCTGGACCACTATTTGAAACACTGGGGCATCGTCGGATTGGAGGGCATCGACACCCGATCACTAGTCCGCCGGCTTCGCACCCAAGGGGCGATGAAGGGCGTGCTGTCGTCGGTCGATCTGGACGACGCCCGATTGGTCGAAAAGGCCAAGGCGAGTCCGGGGCTGGTGGGCCGTGATTTGGTCCGCGAAGTGATGCCCGACCAACCTCGCGTTTGGACCGACGCCTTGAGTCCCTGGGTCCCTCTGCGACCGACCGAATACGTAGCGCCGGGCGTCGACGCGCCGCACGTGGTCGCGTTGGACTACGGCATGAAATGGAACATCGCCCGGCATCTGTTCAGCATGGGCTGCCGCGTGACGGTGTTGCCCGGCACGGCCACGGCCGACGACGTGTTGGCGCAAAAGCCCGACGGCGTTTTTTTGTCGAACGGCCCCGGCGATCCCGAGCCGTTGACCTACGCCCAAGAGACCATTCGTCAGTTGTTGGGCAAGCGGCCGATCTTCGGCATCTGTTTGGGCCATCAGTTGTTGTCGCTGGCCTGCGGCGCGAAGACGTACAAGCTGAAGTTCGGCCACCGTGGGGCGAATCAGCCGGTGATGAACCATGCGACCGGCCGAGTGGAAATCACCACGCAAAACCACGGGTTCGCCGTCGCCCCCGATTCGCTGCCCGACGACTTGGAAGTGACCCACATCAACCTGAACGACAACACGATCGAAGGCGTTCGGCATCGTCGCGCGCCGGCCTTCAGCGTTCAATATCATCCGGAGGCCTCGGCCGGTCCGCACGACAGCAGCTATCTGTTCGGCCAGTTTCGGGCCATGCTCTGACCAAAAGAGGACACCCATGACGAAATGGTTGCCCCGTAAGAGACGACTGGGTGGCTTGGGTGCCGTGGCCACGCTTGTCGTGGCCACGTTCAGTACCTGACCATGTAAACCGGCGTCCATTCGCCGATTTTCAATCCATCGCCGCGATACGCTGCCACCCATGACGAAATGGTTGCCCCGTAAGAGACGCACGTGGCCACGACAAGCGTGACCACGGCACCCGCGCTCCGATGCTGGCGATGGTTAGCGATTGGCGCGGGTTGTTGAACAGCGCGATTCGGGAAGAAGAACTGCGGGATTTGCGCGAACATGGCCACACGGGCCGTCCGTTAGGAAACGCCATGTTTGTGGACCGACTGGAGCGACTTGGTCGGTCGAATCCTCTGCCCACGGAAAGCAGGTCGCCCGCCAAAATTACTCAAACAACCATAATCAGTGCGTGTCCCCGGAATATGCCCCGGCAAGGCTGGCCGTGCCGAAGAGAGCGGCAATACGACGCGATCCTACAGCAGGCAGGAAAGAGCAGCTCCGTGCTTGCCGTGGCAGATAGACCAACAGCAGCACGGGGGCGTGTGTTGTTGGAGTACAAGAAGCCCTACGCCGCTTGTCGCCGCCGACGCCAAACGTAGGCAAGAAGGCCGATGGCACCGATGCCAAGGAGGACGAGGGAAGAAGGTTCGGGCGTGGGAATTAGAAGAAATCCAGCCTGTTGTCCATTATGCGTTCCCCCTCCAACAATCCAACCAAGATCATTAATGGCCGTGGCTGTATCGAGGCTCCACCCTGACATGGGATCAATTAAGGTGTTCAAGTCGACTGTCAGGCCACTGTCGTAGAGGAACGCACAACTAGGCGTATTGACATCGTGCGCACTACCTACCACTTGTCCGGCATCATTTATGCCCCATGCATTACTCTCCCTGTATCCAAGTGTGCCTAAGTCAGTCATCGTGCCAGCGGAATATAGAAACGCATGGTATAAAGAACCAGCACTTCCGCCGACAATACTGGCATATCCAGCCACTTGGCCACTATCATTTAAGCCAGTGGCTACACTCGATGCTCCGCCGAGAGTGCCTAGATCGGTCATTATGGACTTGCTATAGAGAAAAGCGTGCCTGTTAGTGCCCATTTTGGCGGAGCCTGCAACCTGACCACAGTTGTTAATGGCGTAGGCGGAGCTAATATCAGGAAGGGTCGTCATATTTCCATCGCTGTAGAGAAAACCGCGTTCGTTGCTATTGACATGATGATGCCCCACCACTTGCCCATCAGAATTGATACCGTACGCCTCACTGCTCGATCCCAACAGGTCGGTCATCTGCCCATTGCTGTAGAGAAAAGCGTGGTAAGAGCCGTTGCTGGTGTAGCTGCCGCCTACAATATCCCCGTTGTCATTGATCGCCCACGCATTACTGTACAGCCCGCCAAGGGTGCCGAGGTCGATTATGGATCTGTCGTGATATAGAAAAGCATGACCGTTGGGATCCATATTACCAACTACATAGCCACTGTTGTTGATGCTCCGGGGAAAAGGAATATTGCCGCCGAGCGTACCTAGGTCGGTCACGGTGTATCGAGTTTCACCCCAAGCACTGCGTCCAGCAAACGACAATAGCACCGCTACCGCCAACACTACAATCTGCCGTTTCACCTCGCTACCTCCCTTAACGTTGCGGGCGGCTTAACACCCTGGAATGAGAAAACCAACACGGCACGGAACCCCGTCCGCCGAAAACCTTGGAACACTGGCCCACGGCAAGCGAAGCGGGGGGACAGTCAAGATAAACTGCGAACCATAGTAAAGACAGCGACTAATCTAACACTCCTCCACGTGCCTGTCAATAACCCGCCTCGAAGTGCTGCCACCGCCGACCTGTCTGTTCCGGCCGAATACCCTCCCCAGGGAGTCCCGGAATTCGGAATCGGAATTCCGGGGACACGCACCGATATTGACAATTTGGGGAGGATTTTGCAGATTCCCGGCATGGTCAGGTTGGTTGTTTCAGGTTTGCCGCATCACGTAACCCAGCGTGGAAATCGTCGGCAGCAGACTTTCTTTTGCGATGAAGATTATGCGGCCTATGTGGACCTGATGGCGGACTGCTGCAAGGAACGCGGAGTACAGATATGGGCATACTGTTCGATGCCTAATCATGTTCACTTGATTGTGGTTCCCAGTTCGGAGGACGGGCTGGGCCGGGCGATCGGCGAGGCCCATTGCCACTATACCCGACGAATCAACTTCCGCGAAAAATGGCGAGGCTATCTGTGGCAGGGGCGTTTTGCTTCGTATGTGATGGACGAGCCATACTTGTTGGCGGCGACGCGGTACGTGGAATTGAACCCC
>JAJFVC010000048.1 GCA_021372005.1 Planctomycetaceae bacterium
TGGAGGAACTTCAGGCTGCCGATCAGGTTGCGGTGCTCGTAGAGCCACGCCAGGCGGTCGACGACGTATTCCATGTGCGAGATCGTATAGACCCGGCGCGGAACGGCCAGGCGGCAGAGTTCCATGTCCGAGTAGACGTCGTTGCCCTGCTCGTCGCGGTCCATCGAGATCGTGCCGCGTTCCATGCCGCGCGCGCCGGAGGCAATGTAGACCGCGGCGGTCAACGAGCCGGCGATGTACTGGGACGGCGGAACGTGCGGCAGAAATCGCATGGCGTCGACGTGACCGGCCAATCCGCCCGGCGGCGTGACGGCCGGAATGCCGCGAGCGACCATGTTGTTGACGAAATAGTTGATCAGATCGGCCGAACTGCTGGCCACGTCGTAGTCGACCATCTCGCGGAGCCCCACCGCCATGGCTTCGATTTCTTTGGCCGACATGCCGCCGTAGGTGATAAACCCTTCGTAGACGGGCAGCCACACCTTCACACGGTTGAAAAACTCCAGATTGTTCGTAGCAATCAGGCCGCCGCGGACGCAGGTGCTCTTGCGGCCCGACAGATAGACCAGGTCGGCCTGGGCCATCATCTCGCGGATGATCGCTTCGACCGACCTATCGGCGTAGGCCGCCTCACGACGCTTGATAAAATAGGCGTTTTCTGAAATCAGGCTGCAATCAATCACCACAGGAATGCCGTGGGCCGAAGCGATCCGACGCACTTCCTTCAGATTGCCGAGCGAAAACGGCTGGCCGCCGATCAGATTGGTCGTGGCCTCCATCCGGACGAACGCCACCTTGTCGGCGCCGTATTTCTTAATGACGGCCTCGAACTTCGCCAGGTCCAGATTGCCCTTGAACGGCTCGTCGCTGGCGGTGTTCATCGCCTCATCGGTGTAGAGCTCGAGCACCTTGCCGCCGAGCAGCTCGAAATGGGCCTTGGTGGTGGTGAAGTGATAGTTCATCGGGATGACGCAGCCCGGCTTGACGAACACCTTCGATAGAATGTGTTCGGCCGCGCGGCCCTGGTGCGCCGGCACACAATACTCGAAGCCCAACACGTCCTTAACGGCGCTGAGCAGCCGGTAGTAGCTTTCGCCGCCGGCATAGGCGTCGTCCGAAACCATCATCGCGGCCAACTGGTTGTCGCTCATCGCGTTGGTGCCGCTGTCGGTCAACATGTCGAGAAACACGTCGCGCGTACGAAGCAGAAACGTGTTGTAGCCCGCCTCCTCAATGGCCCGCAGCCGCTCGTCGATCGAAGGCAACCGCGTTTTTTGGACGATCCGAACCTTGTGCATCTCGATGGGAATGGTCTTGCCGCTGCTCAGTTTGATTTCCACAGTCGTCGGCTCCAATGAGGAAGAAGAAGGACTTGGGATGTTTTCTGAAAAAGAAGCCGTCTTGGAAAAACCACGGCGGCAAGCTGTCCATCCTAATACTGCCTTGGCGGAAAGTCCAGGGTCGAGCCACACGGGTGCCTGTGCACCCCACGCGCGAATGGTGTGGAAGCCAAGCCTTGGGTGACGTATGATAAGGGTTCTCACTTGGCTTTTTCTTTCTTGACCTCTCGACCACATGATGGACGTCGATCCCGTGTCTCGACAATTGCTCAGCGGCAATGAGGCCGTCGCCCTGGCCGCTCGACATGCCGGCGTTGCATTGGGCGTCGGATATCCCGGCACGCCCTCGACGGAAATTCTCGAATATTTTGACGCACTGGGCGGACGAGCCGAATGGGCGCCCAACGAAAAAGTGGCCTTCGAGGTGGCTTTGGGTGTGGCGTTCGGAACCGCGGCCGCTCTGGTCACGATGAAGCACGTGGGGCTGAACGTGGCGGCCGACCCGTTTTTTACGGCGGCCTACAGCGGCGTGCCCGGCCCGTTGGTCGTCGTCTCGGCCGACGACCCTGGGTTGGCCTCCAGTCAAAACGAACAGGACAACCGCCGCTACGCCGTGGCGGCCGGCGTGCCAATGCTCGAGCCGTCCGACTCGCAAGAAGCCTACGATTTCACGCGGGCCGCGTTGGACCTCTCGGCGCGATGGCATCTGCCCGTGCTGCTGCGCATGACCACGCGGGTCTGCCACTCGAAGACATTGGTCGTGCCGCGTCCGGCCGAATCGCGTCCGACGGCCCATTTTGATCGCGACATTCCGGGCCGAGTGATGATTCCGGCCCACGCCCGGCCCGCCCATCGCCGACTGCGCGCCAAGCTGGCTGAAATCGCCGCGTGGGGCGAGGACAGTCCGCTCCCTGTGTTGTTAAAAGGTGACCGATCGCTCGGCATTGTCACCTCCGGCGTGACGTTTCAGCACGTCCGCGAGGCTGCGCCCGAGGCATCCGTCCTCAAACTGGGTCTGACCTATCCGCTGCCGATCGAGCGGATTCGACGGTTTGTCGAAAGCGTCGACCACGGTCTGGTAATCGAGGAGGGCGATCCCTATCTGTTCGAGCAACTCCGGGCCGCCGGGATCTCCGTGGATCAAAAGCCCGAGATGTTTCGATTCGGCGAGCTGAACGTCGAGCGGGTGCGTCGGATTCTTTCCAACGACGCCTCGCCGGAGCCGGCCCCGAAACCGGGCAAACCGCCGGCCCTGTGCGTCGGCTGTCCGCATCGGGCGGTTTTCAGCGCGCTGAAAAAGCTCGACTGCGTCGTCGCCGGCGACATCGGCTGCTACACGCTCGGCGCGCTGCCTCCGTTTTCGGCGATGGACATGCAGCTTTGCATGGGCGCAAGCATCGGTATGGGCCTCGGCCTGCGTCACGTGCTGCCGGAGCCCGAGGCGCGCCGCGTGGTCAGCGTGATCGGCGACAGCACGTTTCTGCACAGCGGCGTAACGGGCCTGATCGAGATGGTCTACAATCCGCCGTCGACCGGGCACGTGGTCGTTATCCTGGACAATTCCACGACGGCGATGACCGGTCTGCAAGAAAATCCGGCTACCGGACGCACCTTGGGCGGCGAGCCGGCCTACCAGGTCTCGTTGGAAAATCTCGTGCGCTCGCTGGGCATCGAAAACGTCGTGGTGTGCGACCCAACCGCCGACGCTGAATCGTTCGAGCATCGCCTGCGCGACGCGCTGGTTCAAAACGCCCTGACCGTGCTGATCGCTCGACGTCCTTGCATTTTGGCCATGGCGAAGAAAAAGAGCAAAGGAGAAAGAAAAGCACCGTCGTTCGCAACGGCGGACAAAGCGGCGGCGTGCAAGTCTGCCCACGATTGCGGGTCCAACGTTCCTCAGCGTCTGATCAATGTGGTGATCGCCGGGCTGGGCGGCCAAGGCGTTTTGAAAGCCTCGGACATTTTGGCCGACGCCGTGGTGCTGGCCGGCTGCGACGTCAAAAAGGCCGAGGTGCACGGCATGAGCCAGCGCGGCGGCTCGGTGGCCTGCGACGTCCGCTTCGGCCCGAAAGTTTTCAGCCCCATGACGCCCGACGGCGAGGCCGACTACCTCGTCGTGTTGGCCGATGAAGAAATCGAACACAATCGGTCGAGGCTTCGGCCGGGCGGCGCGTTGATCACGCCCGGCTCGCTGGAAGGGCTTTCGCTGCCCCATCGCCGCAGCGCGAATGTGGCCTTGCTGGGCGTGTTGAGCCGGCAACTGCCGATCGACGCCGCCGCGTGGCGCGAGGCGATTCGCCGCAACATGAAACCGGAACTCCTGGACTCGAATCTCGCCGCGTTTGAACTGGGCGCCGCCGACAAGACGGCCTGATCGGAGGAAACCGCAACCCTATGTCCCAAGCATCGGTCGACCGTCATCCGGCCAGCCAGCCGGACTTCCTGCCGCGCGACGCGTTGCGGCAACTGCAATCGTCTCGTCTGCGCGACGTGGTGCGCAGGGCTTACGATCACGTGGCGCTGTATCGGACCCGGATGGACGAACTGGGCGTGCGGCCCGAGCAAATCCACGGCGTCGAGGACATCGCCCGACTGCCGCTGACCGTCAAAAACGATCTGCGCGACACCTATCCGTTCGGCATGTTCGCCTCGCCGATGCGCGACGTGGTTCGACTGCACGCCTCGAGCGGCACGACCGGCAAACCAATCGTCGCGGCCTATACGCAAACCGACCTCGACGTCTGGGCCGAAACGATCCACCGCTCGCTGCTGAGCTTCGGGTTTCACAAGGGCGACATCGTTCAGAACGCCTACGGCTACGGTCTGTTCACCGGCGGGCTGGGCATCCACTACGGCATTGAGTCGCTTGGCGCCACCGTGCTGCCGATCTCCGGCGGCAATACGGACCGGCAGATCATGCTGATGCGCGATTTCGGCGTCACGGCGATCTGCTGTACGCCGAGCTATTTTCTGCACATCCTCGACCGCGCCGAAGAGACCGGCGTCGATCTGCGCGCGCTGCCGTTGCGCGTGGGATGTTTTGGGGCCGAGCCGTGGACCGACGCGATGCGACGTCGCATCGAGACGGCCGCCGACATTCGAGCCTTCGACATTTACGGGCTGACCGAAATCATCGGGCCGGGCGTCGCCGCCGAGTGTTTTGAGCAAAACGGGCTGCACGTGTTCGAGGACCATTTCTATCCCGAAATCATCGACCCCGACACGCTCGAGCCGCTGCCCGATGGCGCGCAGGGCGAACTGGTCATCACGACGCTCAGCAAGCAGGCGATGCCGATGCTCCGCTATCGGACGCGCGACATCACGTCGATCCACGTCGAGTCGTGCCCGTGCGGACGGACGATTCGCCGGATCCATCGCGTGTCGCACCGCAGCGACGACATGTTCATCATTCGCGGCGTCAATGTATTCCCGTCGCAGATCGAAACCGCGCTGCTCGGCGTCGAAGGCGCGTTGCCGCACTATCAAATCGTGCTGACCCGGCATCAGGATCTCGACCACCTCGAGGTGCGCGTCGAGGTGACGCCGGCGGCGTTCAGCGATCGCGTCGGCGCGATGGAGGAGTTGCGCGGCAAGATCTCTCGGGCCATCGAGCACACGATCGGACTGCGCACGGCCGTGCGGCTGGTCGAACCGCACACCTTGCAACGCAGCGAAGGCAAAGCCAAACGAGTCGTCGATCAACGAAACCTTTAGATGTCTTTTGGGTATGGAACATTTCTTGTTTCTGTCGCGTAAGGGACAACGAAAGCCATGAAACTCCATCAGCTTTCCGTGTTCGTGGAAAATCGTCCCGGTCATTTGCGGGCCCCGTGCCAAGCGTTGGCCGACGCCGGCGTCAACCTGCGGACGCTTTCGTTGGCCGAAACCGAACACTACGGCATCCTGCGCCTGATCATTCAGGATTGGCAGCGGGCCAAGGCGGTTCTGGAGGCGGCCGGGTTCGTCGTCCACTTGGTCGAAGTGGTCGCCCTGGAGGTGCCCGACCATCCGGGCGGATTGGCCGACGTGCTCCGCGTCATCGAAAACGCGAAGATCAACGTCGAATACATGTATGCGTTCACCGAAAAACGCGACGACAAGGCCGTGTTGGTGTTCCGATTCAACGATCCCGACGCGGCCTTGCAGGCCTTGGAACATTCGTCGGTGAATGTGCTCGACAACATCGATTTTTAGATTGAAACCACCCCCTCTCACGCCATTCAACGCTCTCCCGTTTTTTCGACGGGGGGAGAAGCTCGATGGCTTGGGGGACACCTTTTTGGACCGACTCGCTAGTCGTTCGACGCGTCCCTAATGTTTTCGGACGCCGCGGCTCCCGCCGGCACCTACAAAAAAACTTTCTCTGATGAAAAAACTTGAAGAATCCATCGTCGGACTGGTTGTCGCCAAAGGCTATCGTCCTCAAAAACCGCGACAAATCGCCCAGCAATTAAAACTATCCAAGGACGACGTGCCGGAGTTGAAAAAGACGATCAAGCGGCTCGTTCACCAACGGCGGCTGCGTTACGGTCCGAACCATCTGGTGATGCCGCCAGCCGAACCGACCGCCGCACCAAAGGCCGTCGCGAAACCCGCAAGAAAACCGGACCAAGCCAAGAACAAGCCGTCGAATCGGCGAACCGGTGTGTTTCAGCGTCGGTCGCAAGGATTCGGGTTTGTCCGCGTGACGGATCAGCCCGTGGTTCCTGGGGCGAAGGACATTTACGTGCCCGCCGATCAGGCCGGCGACGCCGCCACGGGCGATACGGTCGTGGTCGAGCTGCAACGCGCCCGCCGCGGCGATCCGGGCCCTCGCGGTCGAATCGTTGAAATCGTCGAGCGACAGACGCACCAATTCGTCGGCACGTACCTGGAGTCCAGCGGCTCGGCTTATGTGAAAGTCAACGGCGCGCTGTTCGCCCGGCCCATCTACGTCGGCGACCCCGGAGCGAAAAACGCCCAACCCGACGACAAGGTCGTGATGGAGATGATCCGTTTTCCATCGCCGCTGCGCGACGGCGAGGGCGTGATCACCGAAGTCCTCGGGCCGCGCGGTGCGCCGGGCGTCGACACGCTTTCGATCATCCGCGAGTTCAATCTGCCCGACCAGTTCGCCGACGATGCGTTGGACGAGGCCCGGCAATTGGCCGACGGGTTCGATGAGTCGCTCGACGGCCGGACCGATTTTTCGCAAGAGACAATCGTAACGATCGACCCGGTCGACGCGCGCGACTTCGACGACGCCATCTCGCTCACCCGACTGCCGAATGGCCATTGGCGACTCGGCGTTCACATCGCCGACGTATCGCATTTCGTCCGTCCGCGAACGCCGCTGGATCGTGAGGCGTTGGAGCGGGCCACGAGCGTCTATCTGCCCGATCGCGTGCTGCCGATGCTGCCCGAAGTGCTCTCCAACGGGTTGGCGAGCCTTCAGCCGGGCAAGCTGCGCTACACAAAGTCGGCCGTCATGGAGTTCACCGACGAGGGGCTGCGCGTTTCGACCGAGCTGTTTTCGGCGGCCATTCGCAGCAGTAAGCGTCTGACTTACGAGCAAGTCGACGAGTTTTTGGCCGACCGCCAAGCGTCTCGCCGCAAGTTGGGCGCCACGATCTGCGATCTGTTGGACCGCATGCACACGCTGGCCATGACGATGCGGCGGCGGCGGATGACCAACGGCTCGCTCGAGCTGACCATGCCCGAGGTCAAAGTGGATCTGGATCGGCAGGGCCGGGTGTCGGGCGCCCACGTGGTTGAAAACACCGAAAGCCATCAGATGATCGAAGAGTTCATGCTCGCGGCCAACGAAGCCGTGGCGGAGACGTTGCGCGATCGCGGGCTGCACTTTTTGCGGCGGATCCATCAGGCCCCGGCCCAACAGAAAATTCAAGCTCTGCAAGAGTTCATGACGGAGTTGGGCTACGCCAACGATGGATTGCAAGACCGTTTTGCCCTGCAAAAACTGTTGAACAGCGCGCTGGGCCGCCGTGAACAACACGCGGTGCATTTCGCCGTGTTGCGGGCCATGCAGCGGGCGATCTACAGTCCGATGGAAGAAGGTCACTACGCACTGGCCAGCGATTGCTACTGTCATTTCACGTCGCCCATCCGTCGCTATCCCGATCTGACGATCCACCGGCTGGTCGAGGCCCTGTTGACTAAGAAAAAACCGCGCAACGATTACGACGAGCTCGTGGCGATGGGCCGCCACTGCTCCGATCGAGAACAACGGGCCGAGGCCGCCGAGCGCGATCTGACCAAGTTGAAGCTGCTGAGTTACCTGAGCGATCGGATCGGCGAGGAAATGGACGCGGTCGTCACGGGCGTGGAGAGCTACGGGCTGTTCGTCCAAGGCGTCGAGCTGCCGGCCGAGGGGTTGGTTCGCGTCGAAACGCTCGGCGACGACTCGTATCGTTTCGATCGGGCCGCCCACACGCTGGCCGGTCATCGCGAAGGCAACCGCTTTCGGCTGGGCGACGTGTTGCGAGTGGCGGTGTCGCGGGTCGACTTGGATCGCCGCGAGCTGGATTTCCGCGTAGTCGATCGCAACAAGAGAAAGGCTCCCAAAGGCAAGCGGCCCCGCGGCGTCAAAAAAACGAGCTAGCCCAAGGCCGTATTTTCGCACGAGGCGCTCGCAAAACTCCCCCCACTGGCTGTCGATCGGGCGATTGCTACAATAGACGGTTTCTCGGCGGCCTGGACGCTGGCGTCTTGGCGGCCGACACTGCTTGGAGGTGGAGATTGTCATGGATGCATCGCTCGTCAAAACCCCTCTCTACGACTGGCACGTGGCCCACGGCGGACGCATGGTCGACTTTGCCGGTTGGGCCATGCCGGTCCAGTACAGCTCGATCATTCAAGAGCACACGGCCATTCGTTCGGGCCTAGGGATTGCCGACATTTCGCACATGGGCCGGCTGCGGTTCGAGGGGCCGGGCGCCGCAGTGTTTTTGGCCGAGCTGCTGACGCGCCGTGTGGCCGACATGGCGCTGGGACAAATCCGCTACTCGCTGGTCACGAACGACCAGGGCGGAATCCTCGACGACGTGTTGGTCGGCTATTTTCGCAATTCCCACGGCCAGCCGTTTTTCCTGCTGGTGGTCAACGCAAGCAACCGGATCAAAATCGTTCGTTGGATCCAGGCCCACCTGACCGACGAGCGAGCCAATCGCCCCGGCGAAGAAATCATCTGGAACGACGTAAGCCGGCTTTGGGCGATGTTCGCCGTCCAAGGGCCCCGGTCGGTCGAGTTATTGCAACCGTTGGTCGACGTCGATCTTCAATCGATGCGTTACTATCGCGGTGTGCAGTCGCCGATTCTGCATCCGGCCGCGCAACGTCAGGGCTGCATCATCAGCCGCACCGGCTACACCGGCGAGGACGGTTTTGAGGTGAGCCTCGGCGCGACGATCGCCAAGGACGTTTGGGAGGTGCTGATCGAACGAGGTCAACCGATGGGACTGGTGCCCGCCGGCCTCGGCGCCCGCGACACGCTCCGGTTGGAGGCGGGAATGCCGTTGTATGGGCATGAGCTTTCCGAACAGATCAACCCGTTCCAGGCCGGTCTCGGATCGGCCTGCCACCTGGTCGGCTACGATTTTCCGGGCCGCGACGCGCTGCTGAAGCTCCAAAACGAGCCACTCCGCTCGGTGCGCGTCGGATTGGAACTGGCCGGCAAACGCGCCGCCCGACAAGGCGCCGTCCTCTTGGCCGACGGCCGTCCGATCGGCTCGGTCACCAGCGGCAGCTATTCGCCGACGCTGCAAAAGTCGATCGCAATGGGTTACGTCGCACCCGAGTTCGCGCAGCCGGGCACGGATCTTCAGGTGGACATTCGCGGCCAGATCGAATCGGCTCGCGTCGTGGAACTTCCGTTTTATCGCCGCAACAAGAAAGGAATGAAATTATAATGTCGCAGCGTCAATACACGAAAACACACGAGTGGGTCCGCGTGGAAGCAGCGCCGTCCGGCGGAAAGATCGCCGTGGTCGGGCTGACGGCCTTCGCCTTGGAAACGCTGACCGATCTGATCCACGCCGAGCTGCCGAAAGCGGGCCAAAAAGTGTCGGCCGGCAAGCCGATGGGCGAAATCGAGTCGGTCAAAGCCGTCAGCGACATCTACAGTCCCGTCGACGGCGAAGTGGTTGAGGTGAACGGCTGGCTCATCGACCATCTCGAACACTTGGCCGAGGATCCCTACGACAAGGGTTGGTTTGCCAAGATCAAGATCGCCGACGAATCAAGCCTGGCCGGCCTGCTCGACGAGGCGGCCTATCGGAAACAATGTGAAGAAGAAGCCCACTGATCCGACGATGCCTTACTTTCCCAACACCGATTCCGATCGCAAAACCATGCTCGCGGCCGTCGGGGCGACGTCGGTCGACGAGTTGTTCGCCGGCATTCCGGCCGAGCTTCGACTGTCGCGCGATTTGAACGTGCCGCCTGGTCTGGATGAAATGTCGCTTTCGGCCCACATGGCCGATCTGGCCCGCCAAAACACTTCGGTTTCCGAGGCCGTTTGTTTTCTAGGCGGAGGCGTCTACGACCACTTTATTCCCGCCGTGGTCGACATGGTCGCCTCGCGCAGCGAGTTTTACACGGCCTATACGCCGTATCAGCCCGAGGCGAGCCAGGGCAGTTTGCAAGCGTTTTTTGAGTACCAAACGCTCATCACGCAATTGACCGGCATGGACGTGTCGAACGCGAGCCTGTACGACGGCGGCAGCGCCGCGGCCGAGGCCGTGCTGATGGCCTTGCACACGACCGGTCGCACGCGCGTGGTGACCGCCGAGACCGTGCATCCCGAATATCGCCGTGTGTTGGCCACCTATTTGGCCAATCAAGGCGCCGAGTTGGTGACGCTCGACGCGCCGGATGGAACCGTCTCGCCCGAGCGGTTGTCGGCGTCCGTCGACAAGCGGACCGCGTGCGTGTTGATGCAACACCCGAATTTTTTCGGCTGTTTGGAGCCGATGGACGACGCGGCGAACATTGCACACCGCAACGGCGCGATGATGATCGCTTCGGTCGACCCAATCAGCTTGGGGCTGCTCAAACGGCCGGGCGACTATGGGGCCGACATTGTCGTGGCCGAGGGCCAATCGCTGGGCAACCCGATGGCGTTCGGCGGACCGCATTTGGGCATTCTGGCATGTCGCGAGAAGTTCGTTCGCCGGATGCCCGGCCGGCTGATCGGCCAGACCGTCGATCGCCAGGGGCGACGTTGTTGGGTATTAACGCTCCAAACCCGCGAACAACACATCCGCCGCGAAAAGGCCACAAGCAACATCTGCACCAACCAGGGGCTTTGTGCCTTGCGGGCAACTGTTTATTTGGCCTCGTTGGGCCCGGCCGGATTGCGAGAGGTGGCCAATCTGTGCCTACAAAAGTCGCGTTACGCCGCCGACCGGCTCCGCTCGCCGCGATTCGACCGTCCGACCTTCAAGGAATTCGTTGTGCGAATAAAAAACGGCTCAGTCGAAGAACTGATCGATCAGGCTCAGCGAGAAAAAATCTTTGCCGGCGTGCCTCTGGGGCGTTGGTATCCGAATCTGAAGGATTGCCTGTTGGTGGCCGTCACCGAAAGACGCACCCGGCAGGAAATCGACCGGCTGGCCGAACGGTTTGCCTAACGTCGCCACGTTGCGGCGGCATGCTTTTTTGAGGGTCGATCCGTGCAGGTTTCCAACGGAATCGTCCCGAGACCCAAGACGGCGTCAGGGGTTTAATGAGCATCCTCGTTGAAATCGGAAACCTCGGAGCGGCCACCGGGCATTCCACCCGTCGGCGGGGGTATTCTTCTTGCATCTGCGTTCGCGTCAACTAGAATAAGAAGATGCGTCTAGGGCGAAGGCTCTTGTCTGATTGTCTATACAAACTGCGATCGAGAAGGGTCCACCGTGGGGTGGGCGAAACGATGCAAGGATTGATGCGGCTGGCCTGCCTTTTTTACTTGATCTTGCTGACCACGTTGTTGCTGGCGGCCAATCCTTGGCGATTCGTCTTCGTTCACGGAGAAGCACTTGGGATTCTGCATTCGCTGGATCCTTTCGCTCATTTTTTAAGTTTTGGGGTTTTGGCGACGCTCGCTTTCGGTACGCGATGGCCGGCGCCGCGATGGGCGGTGTTTTTGTTTTTGGGCGTTTACGCCGGGGCGACGGAACTGCTGCAATGGCTGATGCCGCCTCGCGCGGCGGAGTGGTCCGACTGGTTGCGCGATTTGGCCGGGATTGGGACCGCAGCGGGTTTGTGCTGGGGCGCCACCGTGTTGGCCGACCTTGCGAGGCGAGTCCGTCGTTCCGGGGCACACGTCCGGCAACCCTTGGAAGAATGGGAAGTGTTGCAAAGTGTCTTGTCGCGAACAACCGCTCGCGACCAGTCTTGGTGGGCATGACGCTGTGACTTACGGCGGAAACCCGCGCGATCAAAACGTGCGCATCACATAAGCGAGGTCTTCGGTGAGAACAGTCAACGTACGCTTGACCATCATCCTGGCGGTCTCCGTCGTCGGATTGAGCATTGGCGCCCATTTTTTGCACCGCTATCAGGTTCGGCGCAACGCCTATATTTTTGAAGAGGCGGCGGAACGTTCTCGCAAAGCGGCGGACGCGGCGATCCAACAGCGGAACGTCACTGCGACGGTTCGTGCCTACAAGGACGCCATCCAAAACTATTCGTGGTACGTGCGGCTGGTGCCGGACGACGTCGCCGCCGTCGAAAAGCTTGGCCTCTTAATGGCCGACATGGCGGATCTGACCAAGGACGTCCAAGCGTTCGGCCGAGCTTACAGCGCTTTGGAACGAGCGGTTCGGCAGGATCCTGAGCGACAAACCGCCCGGCGGCGCTTGGTCGACATGGCAATGATGGCCCGCCGTTTTCAAGACGCCAAAGAACACCTGAAGTCCTATCTGCTTACCCAGTCACCCAACGACCCCCAACTTTGGCTGCTGCTGGGCCGGTGCTGCGTCGAGAGCAACGACTACGATTTGGCGGCCGATCATTTCCAAAAAACCATCGAGTTGGATCCGCAGGCCATTCAGGCCTATTCGGAGCTGGCGTCGGTTCTGCGCGGTCGGTTGTCCCGCGAAAAGGACGCCGATCACTGGATGGAAAAGCTGGTGAAGTCGAATCCCAAATCGTCGCGGGCGCACCTGTTGCGGGGCATGTATCTGTTGCGAAACAGCGACGCCGACGAAAGCGAGTCCCAAAAGATCAAGGACCAGGCGTTGGCCGAGTCGGTGCTGGCGCTGAACTTGGCGAAGGAGGATCGCGACACGCTGCGTGATGCGTTGATGCTGACCTCGCAGTGCTGCCTTGTAAAAGGCGATGTCAAACGAGCGAAAGAATACGTCGCCCGTGGCATCAAGCTGTATCCCGGGGCCATCGGCATGTACACCATCCTGGCCGATATCGAGTCGCGCAGCGGAAATCGCCAAGCGGCGATCGACACCTTGAAGTCGGGTCTGAACGCCACCGAACAAAACCCCCAATTGCTTTGGGCTTTGGGCAATCTGTTGATCGACATCAATCAACGAAAGGAGGCCCAGCAGGTGATCGAAGAACTGCAGTCTCGCGAGTATTCCAAGCCCATGATCGACTATCTCCTCGCTCGAATTGAATACGCCAAGGGACATTGGCTGACCGCTCGTTCCGAATTTGAAAGACTGCGGCCGATGTTGGCCTCCTTGAGCCGGGGACGCGATTTAGTGAAACAGCTCGATGTTTGGATTGGCAACTGTTACGGCCAGGCGGGCAATCGCGACCGGCAATTGCAGGCTTATCGTCGTGCGTTGAACATCGACCCCTTCTTTGGCCCGGCCCGAATCGGCGTCACCGACGTTCTGATGTCCACCGGTAATGTGGACGAAGCCGTCCACGAGTACGACCAGTTGGCCAAGGCGGGCCGACTGAAGATCGGGGCATTGATCCCCATGGCCCGAATGCTCATCCTTCAAAACATCCGCAAGCCGGCGTCTCAACGCAATTGGCAAAACGTCGAAGCGGTTCTGGACCGCGCGACCAAGATGTTGCCTTCTTCCGAAGCCGGAAAGATCGCGATTCTGCGAGCCGATATGCTGACCGCCCAAGACCACCTCGCCGAGGCCGAAGCCGTGCTCGAGGAAGCTCGAAAGAAGCAGCCCGACCAGATCGAGATTTGGGTGTCGCTCACCTTATTGTATGAACGTCAGGAGAACTGGCAAAAGGCTGAAACTTTACTGGCCGACGCCGAAAAAACCTTTGGCGACACCGTTCCATTGCGGTTGGCCAAAGCGCAGTACATCGTGCGCCGTTATGGTCAGAAAACGGACGGTCGCCTCCGAAAATTGAGCGAAAACACGAGTCATTTCACCAGCGACGAACGTATGCAGTTGCAAAACGGACTGCTCAATTCCGCAATGCAAGCCGACGACGCGACATTCGCCAAGGACATCTGTCGCGTCATCGCCAAAAACGAGCCCGATAATGTGCAAATCCGCTACATTCTTTTTGAACAAAGTCTGCGGTCGAAGGACTTGAAGGGGATGGAGGAATCGCTTGCGGAAATCGAACGCGTTGCGGGCCATGGTTATTTTTGGAACTACGGTCAGGCCGTCCGGCTCAGCATGGAGGCCGAACGTCGAAAAGAAAATCCACCGTTGCAAGAAACCGCGGAGATGTTGAATCAGGCCATGAAATATCTGTCCGAAGCTCGGGAATTGCGGCCCACCTGGGCACGGGTCCCGTTGTTGATGGCCGGCATCCACGAACAGCAAGGCAAATCGGATTTGGCGTTGAAGGAGTATCTCGACGCCATCGAAATGGGCGAAACCAATCCGAACGCCATTCGTCGGGCGGTCCAGATTCTCTTCCAAAAGCAACGCTACACGGAGGCCAACGATTTACTCCGTCAAATGGAAAACCAACAGGGCTCGTTTTCAAACGACCTGAGCCGCGCCAGCGCCGAAATCGCGTTGCGTCAAGGGGACTTCAATCGCGCCCTGGAAATGGCGAGAAAATCCGCGGCGTCGCAGTCGAAGAATCCCGGAGAGCAACTTTGGCTGGGGCAAGTGCTTAGCATCGTCGGCCGCCGCGCCAAAACGGAGCAAAATGCCGCCCAAGCGGAACGTCTGCTCAACGAAGCCGAGCAGGCGCTGCTGCGAGCCGTGGAACTTTCGCCCGAGACGGCGGCTCCTTGGATCGCATTAGTCCAGTTCTATCAGGAAAACGACAATTCTCGCAGCGCAGAGCAGACCATCGAAAAAGCCGCAAAGAAGATCGCGCCCAAGCAAACGCCGTTGGCCCTGGCTCAATGCTACGCGATCATCAAAAAATTCGACTTGGCTGAGGCAAAATACGAAGCCGCCATGGCCGCCTCGCCGAAAGACCCGTTCATTCTACGGTCGGTCGCCGATTTCTACTATCACAACAAAAAGCCGGCGAAGGCTGAAACCCTGCTGCAACGGCTGATCGAACGCAAAGTCCCGGCGTCGGAAGCCGATATCGCCGCGGCGCGGCGTCAAGAAGCCGCCATCCTCTTCGAACGCGGTGGATTCCAGAACCTCCAAAAGGCGCAAGAATTGATCGCGGCGAATCTGGCCGGCGAAAACGCTTCCACGGCGGACTACCGAGTGAAGGCGAATTTGGACGCCGCCGACCCAAGGCGGTCGCGACGCGAAGGGGCCATCGACACGTGGGAATCCATGCTCAAAGAACAGTCCGCCTCGCCCGAAGACCGACTCGAATTGGCTCGCATGTATCTGTCGTCCGGCGCGTGGCTCAAGGCCAACGCACAACTGCGAGACCTCGTCGCTTCCTACCCCAAGGAGCCTCGTTATCTGGTGACCTACATCTCGGCGTTGTTGGATCATGGCGAGACGTCCAACGCGGAAGTCTATTTGCAGCAGCTTGAGGGCCTTCATCCGAACCATATCATGACCAACTGGTTGCGCGCTGAAATGTTCGTGGCCAATGGACAGCCGCAACAGGCTCTGGAGTTGTTGCTGAAGTTCATCAACCAGCCCAACGCGCAACCGCCCGAAAAAGACGTGCGTCAGCGTTTGATTGCCGAGAGGCTCGAAAAGCTAGCAGGACAAATGAAGAAGCCGGCGGACAAGGCCATGCGAGAGCGGTTCCTGCAACGATCCGAAATGCTGCTCCGCGAATACCTTTCGCACCAAACCGACCAAGAATGGCTGCTGGCGGCCTTTCTGGCAAGGCAACATCGCATCGACGAATCGCTCGACGTCGCCGATCGCATTTGGGCGTCGAACGTTCTGGACGGCATTGGGCGAATTATGGCGATTCTCGCTCAAGAGCCCAATCTCAGCACTGACCAGATCGATCGGCTGGACCGAATGATGAAATCGGCCTTACCCCGATTTAACCGTCCCGTTCCGCTGCTGATGGTTCAGGCCGACGTGTTGATACGCGAGGAACGTTATGCGGAGGCCGAAAAAATCTATCGCGAAGTGCTCGAAAAGAACAACCAAAACGCCTATGCGTTAAACAATCTCGCCGTTCTATTGGCCTTGCAGGGCATCAGGCTGGACGAGTCCTTGAAGTGCATCAATCGAGCCATCGAAATCGCGGGCCCGCTGCCGACGATGCTGGATTCACGCACAAGTGTTTTCACGGCGATGGGTGAAACGGACAAGGCGCTGGCCGACATCGCCGAGGCATTGGCCGACGCGGAAACCCCGGTGCGATTGTTCCATCAAGCCGTCGCCTACGATCGCGCCGGCCAACCAAACGCAGCGGCGACTTCGATGGCCAAAGCCCTCGACAAGGGGCTCATCAAGACGATGCTCCAGCCGACGGAATTTCTCGTCTTTGACAAGCTCAAGAAACAGGCTCGCTAGCGTTCCATCGAATCAAACCGATAGAAACGCCCCCCGTTGGCCGCGAGACGTCGGATCATCGGCGTCGACTGGACCGAAGCGCCCGACGCTTGGATTAACATGAGCGACGAGAGAACCTCGTCGACCCCCAACATATCCGCCCACCAAAGCAGACCGCCCTTTTCGGCCGGAAATCCCAGTCCAAACAATACGGCCAAGTCAACGTCACGGGCGTCTCGCACCCGGCCTTCGTCTAAGAGCCGCGTCGCCTCCAACACCATCGGCAACAACAGCCGGAGCGTCGTAACCCGCTGATCCGGACACGGCCTCTCGACGATCCAAGGCCTCATGATTTTGTCAACGACCGGATCGGCAAGGCCCGGCAAGTCCTCTGGATGTCCCGACGGATAGAAAAAGAAACCCGCGCCGGCCTTTCGGCCCAACCGCCCCGCCTTGATCATGGACACCAACAACGGCGAGGAGACCACCCGCTCGGGAAATGCGGCGTTCAACACCCATGCCGCCTGCAAGGTCGTATCCAGCCCGATCTCGTCGATCATGCGCAACGGTCCCATCGCCATGCCGAACTCCGTCGCGACTCGTTCGATCCACGCTATCGGAACGCCTTGGCCAACCATCGCCAACGCTTCGCTCAAATACGGGAAAAGAAGTCGATTGACGACGAACCCCGGACCATCCGACGTTGGGAGGGCGATGCGGTCGATCCGGCGAAGATGGGCCGACGCCTCGGCAACCGTGGCGTCGCTCGTATCGGGGCCTCGCACGATCTCAACCAGCGGCCGCTCTCGCACCGGATGGCAGAAATGAAGGCCGCACAATCGCGAGGGATCGACGACGCCCGCCGCCAACCTCGCAAGCGGAATCGTCGACGTGTTGGTGGCCACCACCGCATGCCGGCTCACGTGTGGGCGCAGTTGACCGAACACCCGCAATTTCGCCGCTACGGTCTCGGCAACGGCCTCCAACACCAGATCGCAATCCGACAGCGCCGCCAGATCGAGCGTCGATCGCACCAATCCGTCGATCCGCTGCCGCGACAGATGGCACTCGGACCGTCGCAGTTCGTTCGCGATTCGATCCGACGCGCTGCGCACGGCGTCGGGATCGGCGTCCAAAATCACCACCGGCATCCGATGCTGAACATGTGCCGCCGCAATGGCCGTGCCCATCTGACCGGCCCCGATGATGCCCACCCGGGCGATCCTTCGCGGCGAAATTGACCGGGCGACTACCGGCGTCTGGCGTCCCCACGCGGTAATCCAACGAACATTTTCAGTGGCGGCGTTCAACATAGTCGGCGAATTAATAACGACGCTCCCGATTATAGCCACGACCCAGGACTTGCGCACTGTTAATTGTCGTTCCGCCAAGCTGCCCGAGCTGCAACATCCTCTCGATCGGATTGGTGAAGTGCGCGAGATACTTGTCTGTCGCCATCAGCTTGTCGTCCACGACATACAGTCGATCGCCCGGCAGAATCTGATAGTTTGTTTCAGCCCGTCCGCCACGGCTGATCGCCACCCAATCGATCGGCAAAATGTCGTCGCAATTCTGGTTCGGATGCGGTCGCGCAATCCACATCGTCTTGCTGGCCATCGACGACATCTGATGCAGCGATCCCAGCGCGTCCAACACCGTCTCGTTGCCGGTGATCGGAAACCGCACAAAACGGTCGCCTAGTCCATATTGTGCGCAGATCACATAATAGGTTTTGCTGTTGTAGCCGGCCACCTCCACGCCGACTTTCGGCGAGTCGAAGTAGAGCGAAAGTTGCCGCTCAATCGCGCAACGCACCTCATCCGTCGTTTTTCCGGCCACGTACACCATGCCGTATCCCCGTAGGTTCAGCTTGCCGTCCGGCTGCACTAGATAACTGCCGGTCAATTGCTGGACGCCGGCCGACCGGGCCAACACGATCGAAACCTCCGGATGCTGCAAAACCGTTTGCAGCTTTCGCGACACCTCGGCGGTGGCTTCCGCAATCGTCATGCCGGCCACGCGAACCGCTCCGTAGGGCGGGCCCAAACTCACGATGCCTTCGCCCTCGACCAAAAAATAGCCGTTGATCGGTTGATCCGGCAGACTGTTCAACACTTGAATTTGCAGCACATCGTACAAATCGACGCGATACGGCGGATAGGGAACCAGTTTGAGCATCTCGACATAAAGAACGTCGGGCGGTTCCACTCGATACACCGGCAACGAAACCTTCGACAACTCCTTGGGCATTCCCGTCTCGGTCGCCAGCTTTTCCTGCATCACCGGAGTGTACAGATCCACGGCGTGGCAGCCCGCAAAGGTCCACAACATCCAAGCAACGGTCGCTCGCACGACGCATCGACCGCAGCCAGAGTTGTGAAACAAGCGAATCATAGTTGGCCAAAAGATCAAAACTACCAAAAACGTCGATGACGCAAGATGGACCAGATAGGCAAGATGCATATTCGTCAAAACCACCCAACCGACCCATCAGCATCGGAATAATCGGCAAATTCGCCCGCAAACTTTGCCTGGTTTTCCGATTTTTCCTCCTAGACTCACCCCACTTTTGACTCACAACTCTGTTCTGACACTCGCTTTCTGTCGAATGACCGATGGCTTCCGCCACCTAAGGCTGAATCGAGATGGTTGTAATATTGCTTTGGTTACCGCACTTGCGTATGTTGGCAACATTGCTATGTGTTTGAGTTACTGAAAGTTGCCTATTTTTACAAAATGGATCTCCCCCATGACGAACAGACCATTTTGGTTGGCTGCAACGTTGGCGATCGCGCTGTCTTTGGATCATCTGGAGGCCGCCGAAAACAAACCGTTGCCCCGCAAGACCCCACCATCGTCGACCTCCAATTCGTCGGGTTTTTTGGTGCGCACGTTTTCTGTGACCGATCTGGTCAGTTCGTTGCCGTCCGCCCCATCGGAGCAGGATGCCAATTGGCTGCCGAGCTTGATTATGCAAGCGGTTGCCCCGGACACATGGAGGCCTGCCGGCAAGGGTTGGGTCTCGCTAATCCGGTCCCAGGGGTGTCTTGTGGTTTGCCAAACAAAGGAAGTCCATGAGCAGATTGGCGATTTGCTCGAACAGCTTCGTCGCAGACAAGGCGAGAGCATTGTGATCAACGTGAAATTTTTGCGTATGCCGCTCGGCGTCGCTCCGCCGCAAGAGAGTCCGCCCAAGACGACCGGCGGGCCCGCATTGCGAGCACGCCCGGTGACTGGAGCGGACCGATCTCCAAAGTCCACGGCTCCGGAGGTCCAGGGGATCGAGTTGCCCGAGATCAATGTACTCGACGGGCAAACGGTGTCGTTCACGACGCCATCCGACACGCAGGAGGGTGTCTCGCACTGGTCAATTCAAGTGGTGGTCTCGAACGATCGCCGGAATTTGCGGGTCTGGTTGGGCGACGAGATGAACAAAAATTCGCTGGCCACCGCATGGCTGTCGGACGGTGAGTCGATGACGATCGGGTTGCCTCTGGAAGAACTTCAAACGAAGGACAAGCCGAGCGCGAGTCCCTCGTCTTCCCGCGGCGAACTGATGCAGCGTTGGTTGCAACTGACGCCGCAACTAATGTTTTTGGAAGACGGAGAAGAACGGGCGGACGACGCTCAGCACCGCGTGGCCCGGCGGCCGTCGCCGCGAAACGGCTCCGTGAACGTGACGAACGCCGGCATTTTGAGTCAGGATTATTAATGACGCGCAAAGCATTGATTACAGGCATCACCGGACAGGACGGCTCGTATCTGGCTGAGTTTCTGTTGAAAAAGGGCTATGAAGTCCACGGGATGGTTCGTCGGGCCAGCACGGAAAATTACGAGCGAATCGACCGGCTATTCGATCGGATCTCGCTGCATCAAGCCGATTTGCTGGACCAGTTGTCGATCGTCACGATTATCCAAGAGATTCGACCGCACGAAGTCTACAACTTCGCGGCGCAGAGTTTCGTGCCCGCCAGTTGGTCGCAGCCGCTGTTGACCGGCGAATTCACGGCGCTGGGGGTCACGCGCGTGCTGGAGGCGATTCGTCTGGTCGATCCGTCGATTCGGTTTTATCAAGCCAGCAGCAGCGAAATGTTCGGCAAGGTCCAACAGGAGCCGCAAAACGAAGAAACGCCGTTTTGGCCCCGAAGCCCTTACGGCGTCGCCAAGGCCTACGGCCACTGGATCACGGTGAATTATCGTGAAAGCTACGGCATGTTCGCTTGCTCCGGCATCATGTTCAACCATGAATCGCCATTGCGGGGCAAGGAGTTTGTCAGCCGAAAGGTGTCGGACGCGGTTGCCCGAATCAAACTTGGTGTTCAAGAAAAACTGACGTTGGGCAACTTGGATGCGATGCGCGATTGGGGATTCGCCGGCGACTACGTCGAGGCCGCCTGGCGAATGCTTCAGCAGGACCGGCCTGACGATTTTGTGGTGGCCACCGGCCGAAAACACTCGGTCCGCGAGTTGGTTGAGCTGGCATTCAGCCACGTCGGGCTCGAGTGGCGCGATCACGTGGCGATCGACCCCAAACTGATGCGGCCGGCCGAGGTGTTCGCCCTGCGAGGCGACGCGAGCAAGGCCCGCCGCGTGCTGGGCTGGGAGCCGAAGGTCACGTTCGAGGAGTTGATTCCGAGGATGGTCGACGCCGATCTGGAGCGGGTGCGCCGCGAGCGGGCCGAGACGATGTGATCAGGTCAGATCACCGTGGTCCGCCGCGATTTTTTTGTGCAGTTCCTTGATCGCGTCGGCGCAATCGCGGCGGCAAACCAGCGTCGCGTCGAGCGTATGGACGATGATCAGATCATCGCATCCGAGCGTGGCGATCAGATGGTTCGGATCGCTCGAAGCCACCAGCGTGTCTCGCGTATCCACGAGCAGCGTGCGTTGCGCGGCCCTGGCGTTGCCATGTTCATCGTGGGGGCACGTCTCAGCCAGCGAAGGCCAGGAGCCGACGTCTCGCCATTGCAACGGCATCGCCAGCGCCGCCACGGCGACCGATGTGTCGCGCGAGGCCGGTTCCATCACGGCGTAATCCACGCTGATTTTCGGCAGCGTCGGATACACCTCCTCCAACACTTGCCGGCGACGAGGCGTATTCCAAGCATCGGCGATCCGTTCGAGTCCCTCCGCGTTTTTCGGCGCAAACCGTCGAATGCAATCCAGCAAGGTGTCGGCCCGCCAGACGAACATCCCGCTGTTCCAAAGAAAACGCTCTGGGCCCGCCTCAAAATAGCGACGCGCGGTGGCCGCATCCGGCTTTTCGCGGAATTGCCGAACACGCCGGGCCGAATCGTCCAGCGATTCTCCCAGCTCTAGATAACCGTATCCGACGGCCGCTTCGGTCGGCGCAATGCCGAACGTAACGAGCGTTTTGGGATATTTTTCAACCAGACGGAAACCTGATTCGACGATTTTCTGGAATCGATCGACCGGCTCGATCACATGATCGGCCGTAAAGACCGCGAAGATCGCCTCGGGATTGCGTTGGGCCAGCACGGCCGCCGCAAACCCCACCGCGTTGAGCGTGTCGCGCCCGCATGGCTCGCCAAGAAACCGATCGTCGCCAAGACTCGGCAACACGCGATGGATCGCCTTGGCATGGGTTGCGCCGGCGCAGACCAGACATCGATCGGTCGGCAGCAAGCCGTCGAGCCGCTGCATGGCGATCTCCAAAAGGCTTCGTCCGCCGATCAGCGGAATCAACTGTTTGGGGGTCGCGGCCCGGCTCATCGGCCAAAGTCGGGTTCCGGAACCGCCGGCGAGGATCAATCCGTATCGCATCGGTCACCTCCGTTCGCTTGACTTTGCACGCTCCACGCTCCCTGCTTTGTCCTCACCACGCGGCGATACAGCGAATCGCGTTCGACCGGCGTCCGACCCGCCTGCACGATCAGTTCGCAAAGCTGCTCGACCGACAACGCCGTCGGCGAGGTGGCGCCGGCCTCGTGATGGATGCGTTCGTGACGCACCGTGCCGTCCAGATCGTCGGCCCCGTAGGCCAACGCCGTCTGCGCGACGCCGACGCCCAACGAGATCCAATACGCCTTGACGTGGTCGAAATTGTCGAGCATCAACCGGCTGACGGCCACCACACGCAAATCATCGAGCGACGAAGCCGGACGCCGTTGCGACATGGCTGTGTTGTCCGGATGAAACTTCAGCGGCACGAACGCCTGAAAACCGCCGGTCTCATCCTGCAATTGCCGCAGCCGAACCAGATGGTCGACGCGGTGCTCGGCCGTCTCAATGTGTCCGTACAGCATCGAGGCGTTCGTCCGAAGTCCAAGCCGATGAGCCTCGCGATGGACGTCGAGCCAAGTTCGGGCGTCGGCCTTGCGAGGACAAATGTGGGCGCGGACCTGCGGATCAAAAATCTCGGCGCCCCCGCCCGGCATGCTGCCCAAGCCCGAGGCAATCAGCTCTTCGAGGATCGATGCGACCGACCGCTGCGCGATGCGGGCGAAATGGTCGATCTCGACGGCCGTCCATGCTTTCAGATGCAACTGCGGAAACGCCGCGTGCAGCCGAGCCGTGATGTCGCGGTACCACTCGAACGGTTTGCCCGGATGCGCGCCGCTGACCAGATGCAACTCGGTGCAACCGGCCTCTTCCGCCTCGCGGCCGCGAGCAAGCATCTCGTCGAGCGACATTTCGTAACGCCGCGGGTCGCCAAGATCGTCGTCGCAACTGTAGGCGCACAGCGCGCAGCGGAACTTGCACACATTGGTCGGATTGATGTGCAGATTCAGATTATAATAGGCTGCGTCGCCCACCTTGCGGCGTCGAACCTCGTCGGCCAGCTCGCCGACGGCGTGCACATCGGCCGCAGACGAAAAAAGCCACTCGCCGTCCGCCGCCGACAACCGACGGCCCGCTTCGATCTTACGTCGGATTTCTGGAAAAGTCGGCATCGTACCTGATAGTTTGCGGGATCGCAGGCAATCCTAAGAACAAAGAATACCCGAAGTTTACCATAGCAAATCCGCCACGCCGATCACCAGCAGCCCAAGGCTCACAACCGCATTGACGTGAAAAAACGCGCGGTTCACACGGCTGAGATCCTCGGGCCGCACGAGCCAGTGCTCGTACACCAACAGCAGGCCGATCGCAGCGATGCCGGACAGCCAAACGACGCCGAAACCATCGTACACCAACGGCAGCGCGAGCAACAGGCCCACCATGCCGAAATGGCACGCGGCGGCCACTCGCAGCGCCGCAGCGACGCCCCAACGCGACGGAACGCTGTGCAACCGCATCCGCACGTCGAACTCGTAGTCTTGGCAGGCGTAAAGGATGTCGAACCCGGCGACCCAAAGCAACACCGCCGCGCCCAGCACGACAGGCGCCCACGCCAACTCGGCTCGAATCGCCACCCAAGCCGCCAGAGGCGCCAACATCAGCGACGCGCCGAGCCACACGTGCGACAACGCCGTAAAACGCTTCGCGTAACTGTATCCAAACAGAAAAAGCAACACCGGCGCCGAAGCGTACAGCGGAATTGGATTGGCCGGCAGAAACAGTAGCGTGCCGGCGACAAACGCCAGCGAACAAACGCCGGTGAACGTCGCCACGGCTCCGACGCTCAGCAGTCCGGCCGGCAAGTGGCGCGACTGCGTCCGCGGGTTCAATGCGTCGATACGCCGGTCCGCCAGCCGATTGAAGGCCATTGCCGCGCTGCGAGCCGCCGCCATGCAAACCAGAATGCCCAGCAAATCGAGCCAGCGAAACCCGATCGGCGGCGTCGCCCTCGCGTTGGCCGACCACGCCATCGCCGCGGCCAACAACGCAAACGGCAACGCAAACAATGTGTGGCTGAAACGGATCAGCTCGAGAAACCGAACGATTTTGGGAGGCTGCGCCTCGCCGACCGGCGCCGCGGACTTAGGACTGCTCATCACGCTCCGCTCCCAAGTCGCCGCCGGCCTCGCCGCCCCATCGCGGGATCAGCGCATTGGCAATGCCCAGTTGATCGCAGATGCGTGAGACGATGAAATCCACCAGGTCGCCGATCTGCTGAACGCCGTGATAAAACGCGGGCGTGGCCGGCAACAGGATCGCCCCGGCTCGGGCCGCCCGACGCATGTTTTCGATTTGCACCAACGACAGCGGCGTCTCGCGCGGCACCAGGACCAACGGCCGCCGCTCTTTCAAATGAACCTCCGCCACGCGATGGATCAAATGGTCGCCCGTCCCGTTGGCGATCATGCCCAAGGTGCGGCACGAGCAGGGACACACGATCATGCCGTCGGTCGAGAACGATCCGCTGGCCAGCGACGACTGCCCATCGTGACAGCCGTGAAACGTCAACTCGCCCGGCTCACCCGATCCGACGCCCAACACGTTGCTCGAATCGCTCGAGATGCCGGCCCCCGACCGAAGCCACTGCAATTTTGGATCAAGCGGCTGTCGTCCGGAGTCCAGCATCAGCATCGACGGATGGAAGTGCTCCAGATCGACGTTCAAATCGAGTTCCTGCCGCACGACCGACGCGCCGGCGTCGCTGATCATCAGGTGCACGTCGCATCCCGCGGCCAGCAACACCTCCAGCAGCCGCATCGAATAGGTCACGCCGCTGGCGCCGGTGACGGCGACGACGAGGGTGCGTTTCATGACGATTTCTCCCCGATGTACAGCGTGGCGATCCCGAACGTCAACCGATGGAACCGGACGTCGCGAAGGCCGGCCGCCTCCATGCGACGTACGAGCGCCTCGCCCTGCGGAAACTGCACAACGCTTTGCGGAAGATAATTGTACGCCGATTGGTTGTTTCGAGCCAGGGCCTGCCCGACGCGCGGCAGCACCTTCAAAAAATACCAGGCGTACAACGGCCCGATCGGCCAACATTGCGGCGTGGAAAACTCCAGGATGGCCACGCGTCCGTCGGGCTGGCACACGCGAGTCATTTCGCGCAGCCCGGCGTCCGTATCGCAGAGATTGCGCAGCCCGAACGCCACCGAGACGATTTGAAACGAATCGTCGGCGAACGGCAAATGGAGCGTGTCGGCCTCGAGGAGCGTGACGTCGCGTTCGGCGCCGGCCCGGCGGCATTTTTCGCGGCCCACGGCCAGCATCGGCCCGCAAAAATCCGTGCCCACCACGGGCGTCCGTCCGCCGCCGGCCCGCCAATACATCAGCGCTAGGTCGGCCGTGCCGGTGCAGACATCCAGGATCGGGGCGTCGCCACGGGGTGGAACCTTCCGAACGGTTTTGCGCCGCCATCGCCGATCGATGCCCAGCGACAGCAGTCGGTTCAGAAAATCATAACGCCCGGCGATCTGGCCGAACATTCGCTGCACGCGATCCGAGGATTTATCTAAAGACATGCTGAAACGCCGTTAAAACTTGCGGCTGTCGTAGGCCCATTGGAGCAAGGCTTGACGCTGACGCCGCCGACAGTCGAGATCGCCGCGCCGGCAGTTTTTTTGGAGCTGCGCGATGTGACGCCGCATGGCTTTCCAACGTCGGATCTGCCGCGCGTCGTCCGGACCGCGGCGCCCCTGATAATAGCGGCAGTACCACTGAAACCAACCGCGCGGGTCGTCGGCGTCGATCCAGCCTTTCGACCGCCAATAGGCCAACGGCTTGGACGCCAACACCTCGAAAAAATTCCTTTCCGGATCGGCCTGCTGCGGCGAGAGCCTCGCATGGCGAAACCATGTCTTCGGGAACTCGTCGACGCAGTCGGTCATATATTTGCCCCCGAACACGCCGAGCCGCAGCATCTCGCACGGCGTCAAATCGGGCGTGAACTCGGGATCGAAATTCCGGCCCGGCGCTTCCGTTCGATAATAGACGTAGCCCTGTTGCATCCGATCGTAAACCACCACTTTTTTCTTGCGCATGCGATGCACAGCCTCCTACAGCAAGCATAGCATCGTCATTCCATGCTCCATTTTCGCGTGGCGTCCATCGCCATTTTCGCGGCCACGCCATCCGGCGGCGCGGTCGGGTCGCACGGATCGGCCGGTCCGACGTCGATCAGCAGGTCTCGATCGGGCCGGACGTGCGAGGCCACCGCCGCCGTAACTTGCGCTGCGTCACGAACATCCACGTCCGCATCGACGACCACCAACGTTTTGGCAAACCGCAACGCCGGCAATCCCCACGCCATCGACGCCGCGCGACGCCCCTGGCCTGCATGCGTTTTACGGATCGACACGACAGCCGAAAACCGTGCGGCCGCGGCCTCGGGCAGATCGTAGTCGATCAACTCGGGCATCGCCCAACGGGCCAGCGGCAAAAACGCCCTCTGCATCGCCCGACGCAACACAACGGCCTCGTGCGGCGGCCGACCCGCAATCGTCGCAACGCAGACCGGATTGGCCCGATGCGTCACGGCCGTCACGTGCATCACCGGCGCCGGACGCGGTCGGGTCGGCAACCCCATCGGGCTGCAACGCGGGCCCATCGTCGTCAAGGGTTCCTGGGGATCGACAAATCCTTCCAAAATCATCTCGGCCTCGGCAGCCACGTCCAACTCGAGGCCACGACAGGCCACGACGTCCAACGGTTTTTCGCGCAACAGCCCGGCGGCCGACCAAAGATCGCCGCCCGAGGGCAACGGGGCGAACTGAGCGGCGAGCATCGCCGGATCGCCGCCCAACACGACCGCCAGCGGCATCGGCTGGCCTCGTTGCCGATAGTCGTCCAACAGCCGAGCGTGATCGTCGAACGGGGCCCAACCAACCGCCAACCGCGCGCGATCGATCCCTTCCAGTTCAAAACGTCCGATCGACGGTCGCCGCGAGTCGGGCTCGACCGCGACCACCGCGCCGGCGATCGCACGGCCGGTTTCTTCCGGCAGGCTTTGCAGCAGCGGCAACTCGCCCAACTCGACGTCGCCGCCCAGGCGAACGATCTGTTGCACGGCGGCCGACTTGACCTTGCGCGGCGCAAAATCGTCCAACATGCCGGCGCCACCGGCCAATCGCTCCAGCCAGCCTTGCGACGTCGGACGATCGGCAAACTGTGCAATGCGCTGGGCTAGCGCGTCGAGCGACTCAACGCCCAACGCCCTCAGCAGCCGCGACTCGGTGGCCAGCAAATTACAGAGCACCGGCATGTCATGGCCGCGCACGTCGCCGAACAACAGGGCGGGCCCCCCAGCCCAGGCCGATTGGGTGGCCTCGGCGGCCAGTTGCAATGTGGGCTCGACCGGATCGGCCACCCGGCGCAATTGGTCCGCGTGGGCTAGGTCTTCCAAAAAATCGGTCAGACAGCGGTATGCCATGGCAGACTATTGTAAAGATCCGCAGCGGTGTGCGGAAGATGGAATATCGGCCATGACGGATTGTTGATCGGCCGCCAATGGACGATAATACCGACATGAATCCTACACTGAACGTTTACGGATTGCCGCGATACGCAACTCCGAAGGAATTGGCCGACACCAGCGCCGTGGTGATCGACGTGCTGCGGGCCGCCACCGTGGCGGCCTACGCCTTGGACGCCGGCGCGACGCAGATTTTGCCGTGCCGCGAGATCGAGGACGCCCTGACGCTGGCCGAACGGTTTTCGCCCGAGGAGGTCGTTTTGGGCGGCGAACGCGAGGGCGTGGCCATCGACGGCTTTCAATTGGGCAACTCGCCCGAAGAATATTCGCCCGATCGCGTAGCCGGCAAAACCGTGATCCTGACGACGACCAACGGCACCCGGGCTCTCGACCATGCACGACAGGCCGCGGAACTGTACATGGCCTCGTTCGTCGACGCGTCGGCCGTCGTCTCGCGGCTGATTGGCCGTCCGCAGATCGCCATCGTCTGCGCCGGCACCGACGGCAACATCAGCGATGACGATGTGTTGCTGGCCGGACTGCTGGTCGACCAACTCCTGCGGCGCAGCGGCATCGTCTATCAGCAAAACGCTCAGGCGATCACCGCCCGCGAAAGTTGGCTGAGCGCGTTTGCGTTGCCTCGATCGTTGGGCGCGGAGCCGCTCGAACCGGAGCGGTTGAACGATCGGCTGCGCAAGACATTGGGCGCACGGAATCTTATCGCACTGGGTCTGGACGATGACGTCGTCGCGGCGTCGCAGTTGGATCGGTTTGCGTTCGCTCCGAAGGCCGACCCTCAAACGTTGCGAATCGTCGCCGGTTGAGCCGTGTCAGATCGGAACGCCCTCGAAGCTTGCGACCACGTCCTTCGGCGAGATCGACCGGTCCGATTTTTGGCCGAAAAAATAGAGGCCGCACGCCGCGTCGATCGCAAACGTTCGCGGAATCAGCCGATCCAGAAATCGGACCCAAAAGAACAACCCCGTGCCCAAAAGCCGCCCGAGCTTTCGGCTGCGAAACAGCCCGGCCAACGCGACGGTAATCGACCACAGCAACGCAGAGCCAGGCCCGAGCGCCACGCCCGAGTCGATCCGCTCAAACCCACGAAACAGCCATCGGACGCCGGTATCGGTCCACCGCGTAAAATCGTAGGCTCCCTCGTGGACCGCCTGCAAAAACGGAATCTCGGCGTAAACGATTCCGCCCGGCCGGAGGACGCGATGGATTTCGGCCACCACACGCTCGGGCTCGAGGACATGCTCCAACACGGCTTGAATCCACACGCCGTCGACGGAACAGTCGGGCAGAGGAATGTCGTGGGCGTCGGCCACGAAATCGGTTTCCGACGAGGCGTAGACGTCGAAACACACGACCCCCGTGCCGGACGAGCCGTCGTGCAGCGATTCGGCCCCGCTTCCGACCACGGCGCCGCCGACGTTCAATACGATCGGCTCCGCGCGTGATGCGTCCTTTTTCAACCGATCAAGAAAGCGTCGACAATTGATCTTGGCCGACCGACTGCCGCCTTCCAATCGCGTCAACGCCGCCCGGACCGCGTCGCGCATCAGCCCGACCGGTTTGGATCGCCGCACGGGACTGTCGCCGGCATTGGCGACCATGGCCGCCTCGCTCAACACGGATCGCTCGAACGCAATCAATGCGGGCTGACCGGCCACCACCGGATAGCCCTGTTGGCCAAGGCAATCGCCATGCTCGCCACAGCAGACCGGACGATCACCGTCCCAACGAAGCTCCGAGCCGCATCGCGGACAACGCAGCATCGAAAAAACCCAGTTTCGTCGGTCGGCGGCGGACGTCATCTCTGGCGGCCCAATTTTTGACAAAGCGCCCGTGGAACGGAAACCCGTACATCAAATATAGGGCGCATTATCGGGCCAGGGCGAACCAATCGACCGCCATGTCAAACCGGTCCGACCGCCAACGGAGCTCCGCCAAAATCGGCACGCGCGACCGCACGGCCAGCTCCTGGCGGTTGGTCGCCAAACTAACGTCGTCGGCCTTCGGGGGCGAGGGTTGATTCAGCACGATTCCGGCCACTGGCAACCCACGGCCGAACGTCCCCGCGGCAATCAGCGTCTGCACCGTTTGATTGATCGTGCCCAACACGTTGCGTGAGACAATAATCAGCGGAAACCCAAACGCCTCGGCCAGATCGGCGACGCAACGTTGCTCGCCGAAGGGGGACATCAGTCCGCCGGCGCCCTCGACCAGCACGAGGTCCGACCGCTCGCACCAATAGTCGAGCCCGTGACGCAAAAGATCCCAATCGAACGGCCGTCCCTCGGCCCTGGCCGCCAAATGCGGCGCAACGGGGGCCATGAATCGCTGCGGGCAAACGCGATCCAACTCGCCCGGCCGTCCGGCGGCATTCCACAATGCCACGGCATCGTCGGCCACAAGCTGCCCATCCTGTGGATGGCAACCGCTGGCCGCCGGCTTGTAGACCCCCACGCGACGTCCTTCGGCGACCAAGGCCCGGGCCATCGCCGCGCCCACGTAGGTCTTGCCCACGTCGGTGTCGGTGCCTGTAATGAACAACCCGCGAACATTTTGCATGATCCGTGCCATTATTGGCATTTCGCCGCGGAACGCAAGGGATTGACTTTTTTCGGACGGCCCTCTACGATCCCGTGTTTCCATGACTTTTTGCCGCAAAAAAATGGGCAATGCACGAATGCATCAGGCCGCGACACGGCGCATCGTCGACGGTTGGTCAGGCACGGCCGTGTTGGTTGTGGCCACGCTTTTGGCGGCCAATGTGACGCTGCTGATAGGCATCCACGCGCCGGTCTGGGATGCGGCCGACCTCGGCGTGCCAACGTTCGTTTTGTTAGCCGACACGGTCCGCGCGGGCCAATGGTTGCTCTGGACGCCGTTGGTCGCCGGCGGATGTCCGATCGGACTCGACCCAGGTACGGGCGCGTTTTCGCCGATCACGGTGGGAATGGCCGGGTTGTTGGGCGGCTCCGAGTTCGCCTTCCGGATCTATTGGCTCACGATTTGGGCGATCGGCGGCCTTGGCATGGTTTTTTTGGCTCGGCATCTGGCCGCGCCGCGCTGGATGGCCTACTGCGCAGCGATTGGTTTCATGTTCTCGGGATTTTTCACCGGCCACGCGCAACACACGTCGCTGCTGTACACCGCGTCGTTTTTGCCGTGGGTGATTTGGCGGCTCGACGTCGCGGTCCAACGCCGGTCGTGGTCGGCGGCGTTGCAGGCCGGGGCGCTTTGCGGATTGTCGGGGCAGGGCGGCTATCCCGGCATGGTCATTTTGAGCGGTTTTTTTGCGGGCCTATGGCTGTTGTTGGCCTTGTTGCCCCACAACGGCGAAGGCGTCGCCACGGTGACGGAAAAAACGTCCAATGCCCTTTGGCGAAAACTTCTGGTCTGGGTGGGACTGGCCACGGTGTTCTGCGTCGCAACCTTCGTGGTGCTGGCTCCGTCCTATCTGGGTTTCCTGGTCGAGACGCAAAACTATTCGGATCGCGCCGGCGCGCTGCCGCGACAGGTGGCCGTGACGAGCAACGCCCTGCATCCGTGGTCGCTGACGACCGCCGTGAGCCCTTATTTCATGGTGGTCGATCGGTTCCAACGAACGGTCTTTCCAGGCACGGACCCTTCGACTTGCTGCATTTATGTTTTTCCGTTGCTGCTGGTTTTGGCCGCCGTCAGTCTCGCGCAGCGTCCGCGTGAGGCGTTTCGATGGTGCATTGCGGCGACCGCCCTATTTTGTTTGGCTGCGGCACTGGGCGATTGGTTGCCTGTGCGCGGATGGCTCTACGACGTGCTGCCGCCGATGCGATACTTCCGCCACAGCGGCATGTTTCGTTGCTATTATATTTTCTGTGTGATCGTGTTGGCGATGTTGGTCGCCGGGGATCTTCAGACGCCCGGACCGCGTCAAAACGTCTGCTGGCGGCGACTAGCGTATTGCTACACGGCAGCCGCTGCGATGGCCATCGCTGTTTTTCTGCTGTTTTGTTGGCGCAATCCGCCCAACGCCTCCAGCCGCGGTTATCTGCCGGCGGGCATTGTTGAGTTTCTGGTCGTCTGGCCAGGTATCGCAACGACCGTTTGGATCGGCTACCGAAAAGGTGAGCCTACGCGACAGCACATCCTACAAAAACATCTGGTCTGCTTCGCGCTGGCCGAGGCGATCCTTTCCATCGTGGTCGGCAAAAGCCTGATGTTCACCAACCGGACGTCGCAACATTGGGATCAGATCGAGGCGTCGCACGTAACCATTGTGGACGATCCGCGACAAAATATCATCCGTGCCGCGTCATCGGACGGCGATCAACTCCGCTGCTTCATTACCAAACAACCGGTGTTCGCCGGCTATCTAGTGCTGCAGAACCAGTTCGTCACCGAGACGGCCAAAAATCAGACGCTGATGAAAACCGTCGCCGGCGCGGATCGCTGCTGGTTTGCCCGGCACGCCGTGGCGATGCGGCTAAATCGCAAGAACTTCGACCTGTTTGCCCGCCACATAACCGCCATGCCACGGCCCGGGCTGGCGGTTTCCTCGCCCTTGGGACCGAAAGCGGCCGACGTCGAGCCCTGGTTGGAACGAAAGGATCTGACGTCGTGGACGTTTGATCGGCTCGTCCCGCTCGAACCACAGCCGGCAAGCTATTTGGTGCGTCAAAGCCGTGTGATTGAGTTCGAGACGATTTGCCCGGATTTTGGCTGGCTGTTGGTGACCGATCGCTGGGCCAACGGATGGACGGCGTCGGTCAACGGCCGAATGAGACCAATCGCCATCGGCAATTTTCTGTTCCAGGCAATCCCGGTCGAAAAAGGGCTCAATCGGATACGACTGGAATACCACCCATTCGGCTACCCATGGCTGCTCTTGGCCAGTTGGTCCTGTATGGCAGCGGCTGCCTCGGTCTCTTTCTTCGGCCGACGGCGATCCGGCGTATCCACCGGCTGACGCCCCTGCAATCGTCAAAATCGCCCCAAAAGCGCCGTTCGCCACGCCCGATTTTCTTTGCATGTTTGCGCACACAGCCTGATCCGTTTTTCTTTCCCGACCTGATTTTTGGTGACTTTTGTCAACTATCGTGTATCCTTCCTACATTGACACGATCACACGAACCACCAACCTACCTTTCCCACCCCACCTAAAGGTCCTTCCCATGGTCGTCGCCAGCAAAAAGTCTGTTTCCAGCCACGCCAAGGATAAGAAAAACGTCGCCGAAAAGAAATCGGCCGCCAAAACGCACGCGGTTGTCAGCGATCTGGTGACGATCGACCGCCGAGCGGGCCAGGACCGACGAGCGACTGCGGGTCGAAAGGCGTCGAACGGATCGGCCATGGTCGAACGTCGACCGCTTGAGCGTCGCGCGAAGGTGAATCGTCGTCGTCAGATCGATCCAACCACCTGCGAGAGGGACTACACTTCAGATGAAATCGAGTTCATGGGGGCGTTGGACCAATACAAGCGTCGCAGCGGCCGGATGTTTCCCACCTGCAGCGAAGTGCTCGAAGTGATCAAGTCGCTCGGCTATGCTAAAATGGCGACACCGTCGACGCCGGCCCCCTCGATGGTCGAGATGTCAGTCTCAGTCTCCGAACCGTCGGTTTCGATGGTCTGACGAACTGCCGACTTTCCAGAAAACGCTCTTGCCACGGCTGGCCGCGTCGGTTATCCTTCCGCCTCCTGGTAATAGACGAGGCGAGAACGCCGTGGCAATTTCTACCCATTATGATTTTAACGTCCCAATCCGATCCCAATTCGTGCTGCGCGGTGTGGGTTGGATTGCATCGGTCGCGCTAACGCTCGGACTGGCCGGATGCGGTGAGCTGACGGCCCAGAGTCGCAACGCCGAGGGCGTTCGGCTGTTCCAACAGGCCCACTATCAGGACGCCGTCAAGGAATTCCAAGAGGCGGCTTACGCCGATCCGACCAGTGCGGACGCCTACTACAACATGGCAGCCACGTACCATCGCCTCGGTCGGACTGAACACCGAAAGTCGGACCTCGATCAGGCTGAAACTTATTACAATCTCTGCTTGGACCGAAACGCCAATCACACGGATTGCTATCGCGGGTTGGCGGTGTTGCTGGCCGAGCAGGGCCGCACCGACGAAGCGTTTCGCCTGATCGAAGGCTGGGTCCAACGTCAGCCGAACACGGCCGACGCCAAGATCGAATTGGCCAGGTTGAACGAAGAGTTTGGCAATCGCCAGGCCGCCAAGGAGCATCTGATCGAGGCATTGGCTGTCGAGCCGGACAACACTCGCGCGTTGACCGCGTTGGGCAA
The DNA here is from genome assembly GCA_021372005.1 of Planctomycetaceae bacterium. GTDB lineage: Bacteria > Planctomycetota > Planctomycetia > Pirellulales > Thermoguttaceae > JAJFVC01. The sequence goes on from JAJFVC010000048.1 coordinate 33,719, forward strand.
AATCCGCGAGGACTCGGGCGACACGACCCAAGCGCTGGCCAACTACCAGCGATCCTACTGGCACGACAACCGCCAGACGCAAGTCGCCTCACGCATCACGGCGTTACAAGGCACGACCACCTCCGATTCGTCGTCCGCGACGCGCGTCGTCAGCCGCGATCCCGCCCCATTGCAATAGCGGAACCAGGAACCGTCGGTTCCCTGTTTCACCCGCCCGGTTCGCCGAACGTCGATCCGACCAGCTCGCCTTTGTCTCGGGTGCACAGGGCGTGAAACGCCGTGGTGTCAATGTATTGCGAGACCATGTGAACCGAGCCGTCGCCCACTAGAAAATGCGTGCCGGTGGAGTGATTGCTGCTGAAATTGTGAGCGTCCTCTTCGCTGCTGTTCGGGGCATAGCCGGCGGTTCCCACGACAAAGCCCGGGGCACAGGCGTCGCTGCTCGGCGCGCCCATCCAGGCGGAAAATACCGGCTCTTCGGCGTCCGGTTCGGAGCGGCGTTCGCCGACGATGAACGTCTGGCTCAGGCCATCTCGGATGTCCGCGAACCGAATGGCGCTGTTGTGAAAAAACGTGCCGTCGCAGGTGCATTGCTGGCCGCTGGTCACCGTACCGCAGGAGTGGATATTTTCGGTTCCGAACACGCCGATATAGTTGGCCGTGGCCAGTTTCGGCACGATCGCAGCGATTTCGTCCTCCGGCTTGAAAGTCGAGTCGCCGGTGTCCGACGGGCACCGAAACACGTTCAACACATACGTTTGTGCCTGGGTATTTTCGGAAGCGCTGATGGATTTATCATAATGGATCATATTGGTCACTACGTTTTGCTGTTCAAGATACGGCAAAATGCTCGCGGCCCATCCCCAGCCGGGCTCGCCCAACGCATAGGGTTTGCCCGTGTCTTTGTCGTAGGCCCGCCAACCGGCCGGCAGACAGTTATGCATATCGTGATACATGTGCAACGCCAGTCCGATTTGTTTCAGATTGTTGCTGCAACTCATTCGTCGCGCCGCCTCGCGGGCCGATTGGACCGCCGGCAGCAACAGAGCGATTAAAATGCCGATGATCGTAATGACCACCAGCAATTCGACCAACGTGAACCCGCGAACCTTTCGCGCGATCATAAGAAAAACCTCCTGCTGAACGAAATTCATCGCGCGCGAAACCAACAAACGACCGGCGCGCAGATGAAGCGTGAAAGAAAATCAGAAAATCGTTCAGACCGCAGGGGGTGGAGCGCGGCTCTGCCAGGCCGAAAAGACGCCGCTCGACAGGCGGCATGGCAACGACGGTACGACGGTCTGCACCAATCGACCTGCGTCGACCACTGCGACCACTGCCGCCGGGGCCGGTTTCTGGGCAAGGAATTGGCAAACCGAACATTCGCTGTGCGGTTCGCCGTGCGATGCGGAAACGCCCGGCCGCGGGCTCGAAGGACCGTCCTGTCCGTGATGATGGTCGTGGAAAGAACCCGAAACCGTGACCGTCAGCAGATAGCCGACCGCCAGCACGAACGATCCAACACGGTTTCGCGCGTATTTCCGAGAAAACATGACAGGTCCGACCCTTGGTCTTATGGTACCCGGCCGCGAAACAGGGGTCAAGCGATCGCTCCGTAAGGATTCTGCAAGCGTTCTATAAGAAACGCGGATTCGTGGCCAGCACCTCGTGCAGCCACTTGGGCGAGCCCGGTTCGCCGGCCGGTCGCTCTCGATGCCACTGGGCGTGGGTCGGCGTCAATCGGTCGCAATAGGGCCAAGGATCGAACGGATCCTCGCCCAGCGCAGCGATCAGCTTGTCGCAGTTCATGCACACGTTGCCCGCCCGGGGTGGAATCGGGCCGGCCTCGAATCGCGGGATGCCGATCAGGCAATCGGGATCGTAACCGCCGACGCGATTGATAACCTGCGCAATCTGGTAGAGGCTCAGCCGCTGCCGCGCGCCGGCGTGAAAGATGCCGCTCCACGAACCGGCCAACATGCGTTCGTATAATCGGTTCAGGCAATCGGTGTAGGTCGGCGTGCGCACTTCATCGACGTAGAGCGTGGCCGGTCGCGATTTTTTGAATCGAGACGTGATCCAGTCGATCGCTCCGGCGTGCCCGCTGAAACTGACGCCCATCGGCAACGAGATCCGCAAGATGCAAGCGGCCGGGTCGCACGCCAACAGTTCTCGTTCGGCCGCCGCCATTGTTTTGCCGTAAACGGTCACCGGGTCGGTCGGATCGGTTTCCACATAGCCGCCGCATCCGTCCTTGCCCGAGAAAACCAGATCGCACGACAGATGGACCAGCCGCACGCCGCGCGGCACGGTTTGCGAAAGCAGATTTCGCACGCCCTCGACGTTGATGCGCCAAGCCAGCTCGGGCGCCAATTCGCACGGCTTCAACGCGCAGTTGCCGGCGCAATCCAGCACGGCGGCAAACCGATGCTTCTCGAACAACCGCCCGAGTCCTTCGCGGTCCTCGGCGTTGCACGCGATCACGCCCGGCCCGACCAGCCGCACGTTTTCGACCTGCCGGATACCGAACACTTGACCGGGATATTTCGCCGCGAAATAGGCCATCGCGTTGTAGCCGGGCACGCCGGCGACGCCGGTGACCAAAAGCGGCAGCGGAGGCGAGAACGGTGAACGATTGCGGCAAATCATGGAAGCGACCCAATCCCTGCAAAACACCACCAACGTTGCGAATGTCAGACCTCGCGGCCGCGACGTTCCGTCCAACTCGAATGGCCGTACTTCTCAACCGCCAACTGTTCGGCTCGGTTGCGATCGGCCGACGGCAATGTCTCGATCCGATCCGACACGGCGACCCATTGGGACAATCGCACGAGCCACGCCTCGACCAACTGTTGCGGCGAGATCCGACCGCCGGACATTTCTGCGAGCCCCTCCAACTCGGGCGCAGCGTCCGATCGGGCCAGCAACACGCTGCCGTGCTGCAACACCGCGCCTTGGCAGCGTCGCTGCGCGCTGCCGGCCACCTTGACCTGTCCCACCAAAACGTCGCCCGGCGCACGGCGTTGAAAGCACAAAAACGGCAAGCGATCCGAACGATCCTTTTCTCGCTCACCGTCCGAAGAAAACATCGTCGCCGCGACGCCCCATTGGCTCAAGGCCTCGATCAGCGTCTGATGGACCGCCCGATAAAACCCGAGCCGATCGACGGCCAATGGATGACGGCTCGGCACGGCAAAACTGTAGGTCAGCTCGTGGTCGTGCAGGATCGCGCCGCCGCCGCTCGCGCGACGCACGACGGCCGCTCGGCGGCTGGGCTCGTGTCGCCAACGGTCCGCATAGGTCTGAAAATAGCCCAACGAGAGCGTCGGTTCTTGCCACTGGTAGAATCGCAGCGTGCATCGGCCCTGCGAGGCCGCCGCTTCCAACAGGGCCTCGTCGACCGCCATGTTCCAGGCGCCGGACGCCGGAGGATCGAGCAGCAAAAAAGTGGGAAGCTGAAGTCCCGACGCAAAAGGTCGAGAACTTTCTCCTTTCCCGTCTCCCCTCTCCTTCGCATTCACGGCTTCGCTCCCGCCTGCCACCGGAGCACGGGATGCCGGGCGGCGGCCACTTCGTCGGGCCGGCAAATGGGCGTGCTGTGCGGGGCGTCGTGCAGTCGTTCGGCCGGCTCGTCGACGATCTCGCGCAGCGCCGCCGCGAACTGGTCGAGCGTCGTCTTGCTCTCGGTTTCGGTCGGCTCGATCATGATCGCCTCGTGGACGATCAACGGAAAATAGACCGTCGGAGCGTGAAACCCATAGTCCAACAATCGCTTGGCGACGTCCATCGCCGAGATTCCCTTGGAGGTTTTGAGCGTTTCGGCCGACGCGACAAACTCGTGCATCGCACCGTCGCCGTGCGGAACCGGCAGAAAATCCTTCACTTGCGACAGCACGTAATTGGCGTTCAACACGGCGTCCTCGGCCACGCGGCGCAGTTGCTTCGGCCCGTGCGTCCGCAAATAACAATACATGCGAACCAACACGCCGACGCTGCCCACAAAATCGCGCACCTGACCGATCGACTTCGGCCGATCGTAGTCGAGCCGGTAGCCACGATCGGTTCGGACCACCACGGGCGTGGGCAGGAACGGGGCCAGCGGCTCGGCAACCGCGATGGGGCCCGCACCGGGACCGCCGCCGCCGTGCGGGCCACTGAACGTCTTGTGCGGATTGAAGTGCATCAGGTCGGCGCCGAAATCGCCGGGCCGGACCACGCCCAAGATCGCGTTCATGTTCGCGCCGTCCGCATAGACCAACCCACCGACGTCGTGGACCTGCCGGGCGATCTGCCCGATGCGAGGCTCGAACCGCCCGAGCGTGTTCGGATTGGTGATCATCAACACGGCCGTCTCGTCGTTGAGTTTCGACGCAAGATCGTCCAAGTCAACAAAACCGTCCAACGTGCTGCGAACCGATTGCGTCTGAAACCCGGCCATCGCCGCACTGGCCGGATTGGTCCCATGCGCGCTGTCGGGAATCAATACTTTCGTCCGACGCTCATGACGATCGCGAAAATACGCGGCGGCGACCAGCATCGACGTCATCTCGCCATGCGCGCCGGCGGCCGGTTGCAACGAAACGGCCGGCAGGCCCGCAATCTCGGCCAGGTCGCGCTGGCACTCGTACAACAACGCCAACATACCTTGGACGGTCGACTCGGGCTGATAGGGATGCAAGTCCGCCATGCCTGGCAGCGACGTCAGCCGCTCGTTGCGTTTCGGGTTGTACTTCATCGTGCACGACCCGAGCGGATAAAAATTGGCATCGACCGACATGTTTTTCGTCGACAGATTAATGAAGTGCCGAACCACGTCGGGCTCGGACAACTCGGGCAGCGGCGCCGGGGCGTCGGCCATCGCGCCGGCCGGCAACAGATCGCCCAGCGGTTGCTCGGGCACGTCGCAAGCGGGCCATTGCGACGCTCGGCAGCCGAGTTTCGACATCTCGAACAACAACGCAGTAGGTTGAGTCTTGGGCATGATCGTATCGGAACGCGACAACCTCTTCGAGAAAAAGGTTGAACCTACTCCAAACGTCGCGAATTGACAAGGGCGCAGCCGTCTGCCAACGCTCAGTCGGCGGCCTTGTCGGCCCGGAGGAAAAACAGATCGGGCGAGTCGACCAATTTAGTCTTTTGCAGCCCCGCCTCGACGAGCCACCGATCTAAGTGCTCGTTGTCCGGCAGGAAATCGTGCCCGACCTCGCCGCCGATGCGATGATGAAACTCGTTCATCTCCGTCCGCCCACACAAATGCAGCACCATCAAGCGTCCGCCGGGCTTCAACGCGCAGGCCAGATGGCGCAGCGACGCTGCCTGGTCACGAAAGTGTGGAAAACTGTTGAAACACAGCGCCACGTCGAACTGATCCCGGCCCAAATCGTCCGTGCAAACGTCGGCCACGCGAAACTCACCACCGCCCTTGGCCGTGGCTCGCTCGATCATCGCCGAGGAAAAATCGATCGCCACCACTCGCCCCGGCCGAACGCAGCCGGCCAACCAACCGGTCAACTGGCCCGTCCCGCAACCGACCTCCAACAGATCCTCGCCGGGCCGAAAGTTCAGCAGATCTCGCCGTTTTTCGAGCTGTTGGATCGTCTCGGCGGGGTTCTGCTCCTCCGAGTCCCAAGTGGCGGCCAGGCGATCGAAAAAACCAACACGCGGGTCGACGTCGGAATGGGGATGGTGCATGATGGCAAACTGAACCAAAAGAGGGGCTTTAGTGTTACGCATTGAGTGATCATAATATCCTGGAGCGTCGAGTCAACGTCAAGAGCAAGAGGACCGAAATGCAAAACGTCGGCAAGCCAACGACGGGGCGATCGAGCGTCGCGTTGTGCGTCGCCATGGCGGTCGCAGTGCTGAGCGGTTGTGAGGCCCGACCGACGGCGATCCAACCGGTCGCGTCGATCGCCGTGTCGAGCCCCTATCTCGAAGCGGCTGCACGCGATCTGTTGGGCCACGACGCCCCGCTGGTCGCGTTGGCCGGCCCGTCGATGTGCCCCGGCCATTTTGACATGCGGCCCAGTCAACTCGGCGACCTATCCCGATGCAAGTTGCTGTTGCGGTTCGATTTCCAACAGCCGCTCGATGCAAAACTGTCCGACGCAGTCCGCCGCAAGCTGAACATCGTCCCCATCACGGCGTCCGGTGGCCTTTGCGAGCCCGAAGTTTATCTGTCGGCGTGCCAACAGATCGCCGATGCGCTGACGACGGCGAGATTGTTGGAGAAATCGGTTGCTGAGCGAAGGATGTCCGAGATCGAGCGCCGTCTGAAACAGTTGACCGCCGACGTGCATCGCCAGATCGAATCGGCCCGATGGCGCGGGACCGCCGTGTTGGCCAGCCGCCATCAAGAGGCATTTTGTCGGTGGCTCGGGTTGCAGTCGGTCGGCGTGTTTTCGGCCCAGGATACGGCGGGCGTCGGCGAAATCGACGCGGCGGTGCAGGCCGGTCGTTCGGCTCGGGTGAAGGCCATCGTGGCCAACCTACCCGAAGGACGTCGCTTGGCCGACGCGCTGGCCGATCGCTTGCATGCGCCCGTGGTGGTTTTCGGCAATCTGCCCGTGTCCGACGATCGGACGCCGAGCGCCCCGGCATTCGACCGTCTAGTCCGCCAAAACGTGGCGGCGTTGTTGGCCGTCGCTTCCTCCGACCCGTTGCAACCCGCACCATGAACGATCCGGTGATTGACCTTCGTCGTTTGGTGGTGCATCGGGCCGGACGCGACCTGTTGGCCGTCGACGCGATGACGGTGCCCGCCGGCCAAGTGGTGACGATCCTGGGACCCAACGGTAGCGGCAAAACCACACTGCTGAAGTGCCTGACGGGCCTGGTGCGGCCAACCGGCGGACAAGCACGCGTGCTGGGCTGCTCGGTCACGTCGCGGAGTTCCGGCTGGTCGTTGTGCGGACTTCGCCGTCGCGTCGGCTATGTGCCGCAGACGTTGGCCGCGGCCGGCGAGACGCCGCTGACGGTCCGCGAGGTGACGGCGATCGGTCGCACCGGCATCGCGGGCCTGCTTCGACGCCTTTCGTCGGACGATTGGCGCCAGGTCGATTTCTGGCTCGAATCGCTCGGCCTGGCCGATCTGGCCGATCGAACCTATTCGAGCTTGTCGGGCGGCGAGCAGCGCAAAACGTTGATCGCCAGGGCGATGGTCCAACAGCCCGAGCTTTTGCTGTTGGACGAACCGACCGCCAACCTCGACCTGCGATGGCGCGAGCAAATCGTCGCCGTGTTGGAGCGGTTGCATCGTGACGCGCGGCTGACCGTGTTGCTCGTTTGCCACGAGTTGGAAGTGATTCCTGCCTGCTGCCGCCGGCTTTTGGTTTTGCGGGACGGACGGGTCGCGGCCGACGGATCGCCTTCGGAGACGCTGACGCCCGGACTGATCGAATCGCTGTACGGCGCGCGGCTCAGACTGGTCGCCGACGGCGGCCGTTACTGCGCCGCACCGATCGGAGGGCCGGCCTAGATGGACTGGATGTTTTGGTTGCCTGTCGTCTGTTCCGGCACATTGGCCGGCGCGTCCACCGGATTGCTGGGCACGTTTATCGTCGGCATGCGCGTGCCGCTGTTGGGCGTGTGCATTTCGCACGCGGCCCTGGCCGGCGCGGTGTTCGGCGGGCTGTGCGGACTGAGCGGACCGTGGCTGATGCTGCCCGCGTTGGTCGGCGCCGTGGCGACCGCGCTGCTGTTGGGCATGCTCGACATGCAGTCGGCCCGGATCGACCCGAACGTGTTGCTGGGCACGCTGTTTTCGCTGACCATGGGACTGTCGTTTTTGGGGCTCGGGTTGTACGGCGTCTACGGCATTTCGGACAACGAGGTGCGGAGCCTGTTGTGGGGCAGTCTCAACTTTTGCCGCTGGCAGGATTTTTACATCATCGTCCTTGCGGCGGCGGTCGAGCTGGTCGTCGTGCTGATGTTTTACAAGGAACTGCGGGCGATCCTGTTTTCGCGTGAGGAGGCCGCAGCCGCCGGCGTTCACGCCACGATGGTCTGGACGTTGCTGTTGATTTTGACCAGCGTCGTGTTGACGGTCAACTTTCAGACGGTCGGGGGGCTGATGATCTACGGGCTGCTGAGCAATCCGGCCGTGGCCGCGTTTCAATTGGTTCGCGGGTTCGGCAAATCGCTGATCGCCTCGACCGTGCTGGGCGCGCTGAGCGGATTGGGCGGATTCTTGATCGCCGCGTGGTTCGACCTGCCCACCGGCGCGATGATCGTCTTGCTGTCGTCGCTGCTGATCGCGCTGGCCGCGGCGCTGCGTCATGTGCGACGCTGACCTGATCCGCTACGCCCCCAACGCCCGCCCGACGTGATAGACGACGAACGTCAACCCATAGGCCAGCGCAGTCAGACCGAACAATTGCACGGCGGCCCAACGCCAGGAGCCGCTTTCGCGGGCCACGGCGATCAGCGTCGCCGAACACGGCAAGCTGATCAAACAGAACAGCATGATGCAAAACGCCTGAAGCGGCGTGTATTCGCGGCGCAACGCCTCGCGCAGCGATTGCGAATCGCCCTCGCCCAACGCGTGGACGATGCCCAACTGCGCGACGAACACTTCCTTGGCGGCCACTGCGCCGATCAGCGCCGTGTTGGTTTTCCAATCGAATCCGATCGGACGCATCACCGGCTCCAACCAATGGCCCAATCGGCCCGCCGCCGAATAGGACAGTTCGACGCCGTGCGCCTGATCGGCGTCCAGCCCCCGAAGCGTTTCGGCCGGCGGACGAGGATACATCGTCAGGAACCACAGCACCACGGAAACGGCTAGGATTAGCGTGCCCGCCTTCCGAAGAAATTGCCAGCCGCGCTCGCCGACGTGCAACAGCGTGCTTTGGAGCGTCGGCATCCGATAGGGCGGCAGCTCCATCACAAACGGAGCCGACTCGCCGCGAAACACGCTGGTCCGCAAAATCTTCGCCAGCACGACGGCCAACGCGATGCCGATCAGATAGATCAACCAGAGCACCGGCCCCTGCCAAACATTCGGAAAAAACGCCGGAATCAGCAACGTGTAGATCGGCAGCCGAGCCCCGCAACTCATCAGCGGCAACACCAACATCGTGGTCAGCCGATCGCGGCGATTCTCCAACACGCGGGTGCCCAAGATGGCCGGCACCGTGCAGCCGAATCCGATCAGCATCGGAATGAAGCTTTTGCCGTGCAGGCCAATCTTGTGCATAAGCCGGTCGGTCAGGAACGCGGCGCGGGCCATATAGCCGGAATCCTCCAGCAGCGAGATGGCCAGAAACAGCAGCAAGATGTTCGGCAAAAACACCAACACGCCGCCGACGCCGCCTAAGACGCCGTCGACCACCAACGATTTCATCGCGGCGTCCGACCCGGCGGGCCAGAAGCCTGCAATGGTTTGCCCCAACCAGCCGAACAGCGACTCCAGCCATTCCATCGGCGGACGGCCCAGCGTGAAGGTGAGCCAAAACACCAGGTACATCATGCCCAGGAAAATCGGGATGCCCCAGACTCGATGCGTCACGACGGCGTCGATCCGATCGGACAGGAACCGCCGATGTTCGGCCGCCGTGCGATTGACCGCTTCGTGGCAAATTCGCGCAATGAACCGGTAGCGTCCGTCGGCGATGGCCATTTCCGGAGCGTCGCCGAAATGCGTTTCGACCGCATGCGACGCCTCCGCCACGGCCGAAAAAAACGGTTCGGGATCGGACAGCATCTGCGAGAGTTTTTGCATCACCTCTTCGTCGTGTTCCAGCAACTTGACGGCCAGCCACCGGCTGCACGGCCGCGTGGACGCTCGCGGCGATGACGGACAGCGGCCGCACTCGCGGCAATGAAAATGCGTGCGGCAACCGTCTTCGCCTAACGTCTGCTCCAGCAGCGTTGCGATGCGGTCCAACTCGGTCTCGATGGCCGGATCATAACGGACGGAAACCGTGCGGCGCACCACGCCCTCGTCGACCATCGCCATCATGGCGTCCCGCAGCGATTCGATCCCTTGCGACTTGCAGCCGACGGTCGCCACGATCGGAACGCCCAGCAACGCCGACAACCTCGGCACGTCGATCGCAAACCCTCGGCTTTCGGCCAGATCGCTCATGTTCAGGGCGAGAATCAGCGGGACGCCCAATTCGAGAAACTGGACCGCCAGATAAAGATTCCGCTCGAGATTCGAGGCGTCGATCACGTCCACCACGACGTCGGGCCGGCCTTCGATCAGAAAATTGCGGGCGACCAACTCCTCGGCGGAATAGGCGGTCAAGCTATACGTGCCTGGCAAATCGACGACGCACACTTCACGCCCATGATGCTCGAATCGCCCCTGTTTGGTCTCGACCGTCACGCCGGGATAATTGCCCACGTGCTGACGCGAGCCGGTCAACGCGTTGAACAGCGTGGTCTTGCCGGAGTTCGGATTTCCGGCCAAGGCGACGACGAGAGGTTTTGGGGCCGTGCAAGCGACGACGCCGACAGATTTTTCACAACATCGATCCATGAGAGACTACGGCAACTCGACGGCGATCGCGGCGGCCTCCTCCTTTCGGAGCGAAAGATGGTACCCCTTCAACTTCACTTCGATCGGATCGCCCAGCGGCGCAACCTTGACCACTTCGACCATGGCGCCGCGCACCATGCCCATGTCGGCCATGCGGCGGCGCACGACGCCTTCGCCGCCTACCTTCATCACTTTGGCCTTTTTGCCGGGCGTCACCCGATCCAACGTCGGCAACCGCTTGACGTCCACCGCCGCAACGGCAGCCGTCGCCGGTTTGGGCGTTTCGACCGCCGAGGACAAGCCGGCCCGCCGCGCCCGACGCCGCAATTTCGTTTTGGAAAACTCCTGAAACGCGGCCACCCAAGGCTTGCCATGGACGCCCTGTTCCCTGGCAAAATCCATCAACAGAGCGAGCCGGTCCAACACCCCAGGATCGACGATGTGCTCCATTCGACAGGCGTTGGCCTGGGCCGTGGCGTCGTCGACGCCAAGAATTTCGCTCAGAAACCGCCCCAGCACCGTGTGGCGTCGCTGCACGTCTTGGGCAATCTCCTCGCCCAACTCGGTCAGCGTCGTGATTTCATAGGGGCTGTAATTCACTAACCCCTTTTCCGACAAGCCCTTAAGTGCGGAGCTAACCGTCGACTTATGCAACGACAGCGCGGAGGCCAGGTCGCGGACCCGGGCCGCCCCTTTCTCGGAAACCAGCCTCAAAATGGCCTCCAAATAGTCTTCGGCGTTTGTGCTGACGGCCGGCAAATCCGCCATGGCAAAAGTTCTCCGAGGAATGACTTTGTTTTGGTAAGAAAACACTGTATTGATAACAAAACCAAGCTTATCATACCCCCCGGAAACCTCCAAGACAAGAGCGCCTTGAGACCGGATTGTCAGCAGAAAGATGGCTCCCCAGCCAAAGGTCGCGCGCAGGCAGCAGGCAGGTCAGGCTACTATCTATATGGTCTTCCTGGGGAGTGGGTACTGTCGGGGGGCAAGTAATTGACCGAAGTGTCGGGCGTGTCAGAATGCCCCGCCGGCTATTAAGGCAATGCGTGGCAAGTTCATTATCACCTTTCAGCCAGTAAAGGGGGGGTTCAAAATGAGTACTCGCATCCTGCGTGTTGTGTTTTTCGTGGTTCTCATCGGCTCAACACTCACCTGTCTCTGGGCCCAATCACCAACATCCCAAACGCCCCCCGCCACCACAACCGTTGCTCAACCGATAAGCGGAGGGCGAGTGATTGTCGTCGTTCCACGCTCGAAAGACGCTGTTCTTGCCTATAGCAAAGTGACAGGGCAGTGGACCAGGCAACAGGTCAAAATTTCAGCCGCGGCCATCGTTCCAGTGGTGGGTGATGTGGTTGCCGCCTTTCAGATTGGCAATAAGGTCTTTGCATTTGGTGCCGAGTGTGGTCGCTGGGCCTCAGTGTCGTTGCCGGCCGACTCTAAAGCATTTTTTGAATTGGATTCCGACTGCGTTACAGCACAAACTGCAGGCACATATCATGTGTTCAGCCCAAAGACCGGCATGTGGTCATCCATCAATCTGGAAGACGGCGAGATACTTCCCCATCCGAACGTCTGGCCCAGTGGAAAATGACCTGCGGCGGCAGCGGACTGGTTTCTCCACTTCGCCGGCGTTTTGGGCCGTTGCCGCTCTTGTCTATCGTAGTAGCGGGTAGATTGTCCGATCTCCTGTCGAAAGAGTCAGGCTCGGGGGTGCCTGATCTACTCGGCTTCGCCAATGTGCCATTTGGGCTGAAACACTAAAGGGGACCAAGATGACTCGCCACCGCAAACTCATCCTCTTCCTTGCCGTCATGGCCAGCTTGTCCATTTGTGGCGGCGTTGTGTTGGTCAATACCCGAGCCTTTCAGGTTCGCTACCACAACTGGCGAATGAAGCAAGCTTGGCAGCAGAGATACTCAAATCCATCGCCACCCACAGGCGACGGGCTCATTTCCTATTCTCCTGGCGATGCCCAGCCACGATACGAATACCACCGCCAGAAGCTCGTTGAGTTGGGAGATGTTGCCGAACGCCATTACGCCTTCAAGCATTTACAGGTTCCTACTCGCGAGTCTAAGCACTTCACCCGCTTGCTACTTTCTGACTCTTGCCCGAGCTGCATTGACTTCGCCTCTCCGTATCCAAACAAACCCGAACCGATGCAATTGGTTGTTTGGTGTCGCCCTGCGGACGCAAAGGCTTGGGACGAGTTCGTTGCAAAGTATGATGTTTCCGACTACCGAGAGCGATTTATGGCAGGCGAGAAGGAAAGCGCCGCAAAGTAGGTAGTGGTGCTGACCGGTGAACCCACAACGCTTCTGCCATGGCATGGCCTCTGGAGCGAAGCCGGGCCAGCGGGTAGTTCAGGCACGGGGTGCCGGACTTACTTAGCTATAAGAGTGTCTTTTCTGTCCTGGGGGGCTTGCAATTCCCCCCCCGCTTGGTCATACTGCGCAATTGCGCCGTGACGGGACGTATCCTGCTGGTTGGATGGACCCCGTCTGCGGCTGCATATTACTTATAGGAGGCCTTGGAGTTCTCATGAGTCAACACAGTAAGTTGCAGGCGTGGGTCGAGGAAATGGCTCGCATGTGCGAGCCGGATCACATTGTTTGGATTGATGGGTCGGAGGAGGAACGCGAACGGCTGACACAAGAGGCCGCCGCCACGGGCGAAGTGGTCGTTTTGGACCAGGAAAAACTGCCCGGCTGCCTCTACCATCGCACGGCGATCAACGATGTCGCGCGGACTGAAGACCTGACGTACATCTGCACGCCGCTGCGTGAAGACGCCGGTCCGACCAACAATTGGATGTCGCCCGAGGAAGGCTATCGCCGGGCAGGCGAGATTTTCACCGGCGCGATGCGCGGCCGCACGATGTACGTCATCCCGTTTTCGATGGGCCCGGTCGGTTCGCCGTTCAGCAAGATCGGCGTCGAGCTGACCGACAGCATCTATGTGGTGCTCAACATGCGCATCATGACCCACGTCGGGGCGGACGTGCTCAAGCAGCTCAGCGGCGGCGGAGAGTTCACCAAGTGCCTGCACAGCAAGTCGGACCTGGACATCAAGCGGCGACTGATTCTCCATTTCCCCGACGACAACACGATTTGGAGCGTCGGCTCCGGCTACGGCGGCAACGTGTTGCTGGGCAAGAAGTGCCTCGCGCTGCGGATTGCCAGCCACTTGGGCCACCGCGAAGGCTGGTTGGCCGAGCACATGTTGGTCATGGGCGTCGAGAATCCCGACGGTCGCGTGGAGTACATCGCCGCCGCGTTCCCTAGCGCTTGCGGCAAGACGAATCTCGCGATGATGATTCCGCCCGAGGGCATGAAGGTCAAGGGCTATCGCATCTGGACCGTCGGCGACGACATCGCGTGGATGCGAATCGACACGGACGGTCGGCTCTGGGCGATCAATCCCGAGACCGGGTTCTTCGGCGTCGCCCCGGGCACGAACTCGAAGACCAACCCGAACATGATGAAAACCATCGGTCGGAAAACCATCTACACGAACGTCGTCCTGACCAAAGACAAGACCGTGTGGTGGGAAGGCGGCGAAGGCGAACCGCCGGCCGAAGGTTGGGATTGGCAGGGCAACCCCTGGAAGCCTGGCATGAAAGACGCCAAGGGCAAGCCCGTCCACGGCGCGCATCCGAACTCGCGGTTCACGGCCCCGCTAACCCAGTGCCCCTCGCATTCGTTTCGGACCGAGCATCATCACGGCGTGCCGATTTCCGCCATCGTGTTCGGCGGTCGCCGGGCCCGACTGGCCCCATTGGTCTATGAGGCGTTTGACTGGGAGCACGGCGTGTTCGTCGGCGCGACGATGGCCTCGGAGCGCACGGCCGCGGCGTTCGGCAAAGTCGGCGAGGTGCGCCGCGACCCGATGGCCATGCTGCCGTTCTGCGGCTATCACATGGGCGACTATTTCGAGCACTGGCTGAACATGGGCCGCCGGATGGCCCACCCGCCGCGCGTGTTCCACGTCAACTGGTTCCGCACCGACGACAACGGTCATTTTCTGTGGCCGGGCTACGGCGAGAACCTGCGCGTGATCGAGTGGATTCTCGATCGCTGCCGCGGCGAAGCCGACGCGGTCAAGACGCCGATCGGCTACGTGCCGACCGCCGACGGGCTCGATCTGACCGGTTTGGATCTGGCGCCGGAAACGCTCAGTAAACTGTTCGCCGTCGATCGCGACGATTGGTTCAAAGAGACCGAAAACGTCGCCGCGTTCTTCCAGCGGTTCAGCAAGCGGTTCCCGCACGTGCTTTGGAACCAGTTGGAGGAGCTGCGTCAACGGCTTCGTTCGCCTTTGTCGCTGCTGAGGCCGGGCACGGCGGTTCGCCCGCTGGCCGCCGAGTTGAACCAAACGATCGAACGCGAGAATCCGCACATTTATGCGATGCTTTCGGAGTTCGGCAAGCGACTGTATTTCCCGAAGGGCATTTTGGCGCAGGCCGCCGAGGCCAAAGACAAGGCCACGCGCTACGACGCCACGATCGGCATCGCCCGAGAAAACGGCAAGCCGATGTTCCTGCCTTCGGTGATGCGTTATTTCAACGATTTAACGCCCGGCGAGGCGTTGACCTACGCGCCGGCCACCGGATGCGCCGATCTACGCAAGCGTTGGTGCGATGAACTGGTCCATAAAAATCCGAGCCTGGCCCGCAAGAAGTTCTCGACGCCGGTGGTGACCAGCGGCGTGACGCACGCCCTGAGCCTGGTGGGCGACCTGTTCGTCGACCGGGGCGATATGGTGCTGCTGCCCGATAAGTATTGGGAAAACTATGAGTTGCTGTTCGGTGTGCGTTACCAAGCGCAGTTGGCCACGTATCCGTTTTTCAACGCAGCCGGCGGATTCAACGTCGAAGCTTTGCGTCAGGCGTTGGCCACGCGCGCCGGCAGTTGGAAGACGATCCTGGTGCTCAATTTTCCGAACAACCCGACGGGCTACTCGGCCACGCGGGAAGAGATCGACCAGATCGTCAACGCGCTGCGCGACGCCGCCGAGGACGGCCGCAATCTGGTCGTGGTGACCGACGACGCCTATTTCGGTCTGTTTTACGATGACGAGGTTTCCCAAGAATCGCTGTTCGCCCGACTGGCCGGCTGCCACGAGCGGCTGCTGGCCGTGAAGGTGGACGGTCCGACCAAGGAAGAGTTCGTCTGGGGGTTCCGAACCGGCATGTTGACCTTCGGCGCCCGGGCGTTTCTAAGCCACGAGGCCCTCTATCAGGCGTTGGAGAAGAAGGCGGCCGGAGCCATCCGCAGCGCGGTGTCGAACTGCTCGCACGTCGCGCAGTCGGTGCTGTCCAAAGCGATGGCGACCGACGCGCTGACCGAAGAACGTCTACAAAAAAAGGCGATCCTCGAAGCTCGAGCGAAAAAGGTGCAAGCCATTTTGGCGTCGCCCGAATATGCCGACCTTTGGCAGCCGTATCCTTTCAACGCCGGATACTTTATGTGCTTGAAGTTGAAGGGGATCGACGCCGAGACGTATCGCAAACATTTGTTGGACAAGTACGGCGTCGGAGTGATCGCCGACGGCGAGCGTGATATTCGCATTGCGTTTTCGTCGGTCGACATCGGCCAGTTGGACGACTTGTACGCCACGTTGGCGACGGCCGCCCGCGAACTGCGCGGTGCAAACGGATAGAACGTCTTTGTTTCAAGCGTTGATGCGGGGTGCATGATGAATCAACCTTCCGAATCAGCGTTCCATCAGATCCGCGAGGAACTTTCGGCGATCTACGATCGGTCGACCGAAGGCATTTTGGTTGTCGATCCGAACACCCAGCGGATCCTGCGCGCCAATCGGGCCATCTCGGATCTGTTGGGCTACACCAATTCGGAGGTGCTTTCACTGTCGGTCGCCGACCTCCACCCGCCCAAGGCGATGCCGAACGTGTTGCAAGCGTTGGACGACCTGCGCAGCGGGCGTTCTTGGTCGACTCGCAACTTGCCGTGTCGCCGCAAGGACGGAGGGATGATTCGCGCGGACGTTGCGGCGTGCCGCCTCGGTGACGATCGGCGACCGTTGGTGCTCGGGCTTTTCCGCGACGCCACCGCGCGAAACAAGGCCGACGAGTTGCTGCGCACCAGCGAACGACGCCACCACATGATCGCCGACAACATCGACGACATGGTCTGGACGGTCTCGTTGAATTTATCCGACGAGGAAAAATCGCGGGCCATGACCGACACCGTGGCAGTGGTCGACGCCGTCCTGAAACGATGGCGGTTTTCGTTCGTCAGTTCGGCGGCCGAGCGGGTTTTCGGCTACGCGATGTCGGACGTGTCCGACCTGTCGCTTCGGGACATCACGACGGAGGCAACTTTTTTGAAAATCCGCGACACCATGATCCGCGGCGTCGTGGAACATCTTCCCGCAATCGACGAGCCGTCGCCACAACACGTGCTCGAAGGCCAATTTCTGGCGAAAAACGGCTCGCCGCGCTGGTGTGAAGTCGTCAGCGCCTATCTGCGCGACGAGGACGGAATGCCGACCGATCTGATCGGCATCACACGCGACATCACCGGTCGCCGCGTCGCCGAACGGGCGCTGCGCGAGTCGGAAAGCACCTTGCGTGGGCTGTTCGAGAATCTGCCCGACGTCGTTCTGATGGTCGACGGCAAAGGCGTCATCCAATTTGCGAATCGCGGCATCGGCGAGATCGACCGCGCTGACATGACGGACAAGTCGAGCTTTCGACTGCTCACCCCCGAGCACCATGCGCGCTACGCCGAGGTGGTCCGGCAGGTTTTTGCCGACGGAACGCCGCAGCGATTCGAGTGCCAGGATATTTTCGGCTGCTGGTGGTCCTGCCGGATTGTTGCACCGCCCAAGGATGCCGACACCCAACTGGCGACCATCATCGCCACGGACGTGACGCAGCAACGCGCGGCCGTCGATGCGATTCGCAAGGAGCAGGAGCTCTTGCGGCGATTGCTTGACCTTCACGAACGTGAGCGGCAACTCATGGCCTACGACATCCACGACGGCTTCGCGCAGGATCTGGCTGGCGCGCTGTTTCGGCTTCAGGCGTTTCGCCAATCGCACGCCAAGAGGCCCGAGGCCGCATGGCAAGATTTCGACAGCGCGGTACGGCTGCTCGGCCGCGCCATCGACGAAGCCCGCCGTCTGATCAGCGGTTTGCGGCCGCCCGTGCTCGATGAGTCAGGCATCATCCAGGCCATCGAATATCTCGTATACGAACGCATAGCCGACGACCGGCCTCGCGTGGAGTTCATCCACGACGTGGCTTTCGAGCGACTTGCGCCGCCATTGGAAAGCGCCGTTTTTCGGATCGTGCAGGAGTCGCTGCAAAACGCCTGCCGACACAGCCAAAGCGACAAGGTCCGCATCGAGATGGTCCAGCACGGTCGTCGTATCCACATCGACGTTCGAGACTGGGGCGTGGGATTTCGGATCGAACAGGTCGAGGAGCAGCGATTCGGGTTGCAAGGCATTCGAGAGCGGGTCCGGCTGCTGGAGGGCTCCGTGGAAATCGAATCGGCCCCAGGACAAGGGACGCACATCCACGTCGAACTGCCGATGGTCGACGGCGAGGTGCCCTATTCGTCCGACCCCGCCGATAATTTCGCCGAAGGGTGACACGGCGTCGATTCTACGTAACACATTGCTCTCGATCATGTTAGAACGTTGCACAACCGTCGAGCCGAGGCTGAAACCGCAAGGACCGAACTTGACCGCTCCGGCCGTGTCCAGTAAAGTAGGGATATGATGGCTTTGCGAAACCTATCGGCCTTGTTGTTGCGGGCGCTTTTGGAGTGCCGGCCTTAGGGTTCGTTTTGCCTGGTTTTTTGCTGAAAGAACTCGAACCCCAAGGCTGCAACCGGCTTTTGGGGTTTTTTATTGCGTAGGTTGCGTGAGGCGAAGTTCATGGTCATCCGATACGATCCGGCGCGAGGGCGCTGCGGAAAACCGTCGAGGGCTTGGCTGGTGTTGCCCGGGCCGACCAAGGGTCGGCCTTCGGACGTTTGACGCCTGTTTTTTCTCGACATCACAGAACCTCGTGCTTAGGAGTTTTTGAACCATGCCTGACGTTGATGCTTCCGCCTCACGATCCATCGTGATCTTCGACACTACGCTGCGCGACGGCGAGCAATCGCCCGGCGCCAGCATGAACCTTTCCGAAAAAATGGAACTCGCTCAATCGCTGGTCGACCTGGGCGTCGACGTGATCGAAGCGGGTTTTCCGATCGCCTCGCCCGGTGATTTCGAGGCCGTGCGCGACATCGCCCGAACCGTGCGCGGCTCGACCATCTGCGGCCTGGCCCGATGCCGCGACGCCGACATCGATCGCGCATGGGAAGCGGTTCAATATGCCGAGCGTCCACGCATCCACGTTTTTCTGGCGACCAGCCCAGTCCACCGTCGGTGCAAGCTGCGCATGAGCAAAGAGGAAATCATCGCCGGAGCGGTCGCCGGCGTGAAACGCGCGAAAAATCTCTGCCCGGACGTCGAATACTCGCCCGAGGACGCCACGCGGACCGAAGACGATTTTCTGTGTCAGGTGGTCGAGGCGGCCATCGCCGCGGGCGCCACGACGATCAACATCCCCGACACGGTCGGATACGCCACGCCCACGCACATGGGCGACGTCATCCGAATGCTCCGCAATCGCGTGCCCAACATCGATCGGGCGGTGATCAGCGTCCACTGCCACAACGATCTGGGAATGGCCGTGGCGAACAGTCTGGCGGCGGTCGAGGCCGGCGCGGGCCAAGTGGAATGCACGGTCAATGGACTGGGCGAGCGGGCCGGCAACTGCTCGCTTGAAGAGCTGGTCATGGCGCTGCACACTCGGCACGATTACTATCGCGACTCGACGCGCGTCGTCACCCGGCGGTTGGTGCCTACCAGTCGGCTGGTCTCCAACATCACCGGCATTCAGGTACAGCGCAACAAGGCGATCGTCGGCCGAAACGCTTTTGCCCATGAGGCCGGCATCCATCAAGACGGCATGCTCAAAGAGCGAACCACCTACGAAATCATGCGGCCCGAGGACGTCGGCTTCGCGATGAGCGACCTGGTGCTCGGCAAGCACAGCGGGCGGGCCGCGTTGGCCGACCGCGCCAAGGCGATGGGCTACAGCATTACCGGCGACCAGATCGACGCCCTGTTCGAGCAATTCAAAATCCTGGCCGACAAAAAGAAGGACATCTACGACGCCGACATCGCTGCGCTGATCGAGCAGCAGATCCACAGCGTCACAGAAAAGTGGACGCTCGACTCCTACAAGGTGGTGTGCGGAACCGGCCAGGTGCCCGAGGTGACGCTCCGCCTGCGCCGCGGCGACGAAAAACAGTCGGTCGACGTCGCATGCGGCGACGGTCCGATCGACGCGGTGTTTCTGGCCATCGAGCAGGCGACGGGCCTGTCGGTGGTCTGCCGCGATTTCAACGTCCACAGCGTTACGGTCGGCAAGGACGCCCAAGGCGAGGTGTTGGTCCAAGTGGAGCACAACGGCCAACTGTACCGCGGCCGGGCCGTGTCGACCGACAGCGTCGAGGCCAGCGCCAAGGCGTTTTTGAACGCCATGAACCGGATCGCGGCGATCGGCAACCCGTAGCTGCATCACCGCTCGCAACAAAAACCGTTTTGTCGTCATGCGGCGACGCCATGGAGGTCGTAACGTCATGAACCGCCGAAAATTCCTTCGCGCCGTCGGATGGACCGCCGCAAGCTCGTTGGCCGCAGGCGCCGTCGTCGCACAGACCGCGACGCCCAGCACCCAAAAGGACGCGCCGGTCAAAAAACTTCCGCCCCGGAGCGAGGTCCAACCGTTGGACACGTGGGATCTGGCCAGTCTATACCCGAGCGATCAGGCTTGGGAGGACGGTTTTGCCGCGTGGCGCAAACAGATTGACGGCTATGCGGCCTATCAGGGCAAGCTGGCCGACGGCGCCGAGGTGCTGGCCAAGTGCCTTCAGTTCGATCTTGACGTCAGCCGGGCGGCGGAGCGGTTGGGCACCTACGCGCAATTGCGGACGTGCGAGGACCAGGGCGACAGTCAAAGCCAGCGCATGCGGATGCGTTTCATGCAGGCGGCCTCGCAAGCCGGCCAGGCGTCGAGCTTTATCCGGCCGGAAATTTTGGCCATCGCCGACGATCGGATGCGGACGTTTTTGGACTCGTCGGCCATGGCGCCGTACAAGCTGCTGCTTTCGCGCATTTTGCGGTTCAAGCCGCACACGTTGGGCGTCAAGGAAGAGCGGCTGTTGGCGATGCAAGCCGAGGTGGCCGCCTCGCCGATCCAAATTTTTCGCCAGTTGAACGACACCGACCTGAAGTTCGGGGCCGTCGTGAACGAGCGCGGCGAGCCGGTCGAGTTGAGCCACGGCACGTTCATCGTGATGCTCAGTTCGCCGAGCCGCGAGGTCCGGGCCCGCGCGTTCCATCAATATTACGACCAGTTCCAGGCCCATCAAAACACGCTGGCGGCGACGCTCAACGCGTCGATCCAGCAGGACATCTACCAGGCCAAGGCCCGCGGGTTCGCCTCGTCACTCGACGCCGCGCTGTTTCCGGACCACGTGCCCGTGTCGGTCTATGACAACCTGATCGCGTCGGTCCACAAGCGGCTGCCGTCGCTCTATCATTATTACGACGTGCGGCGTCGCAAAATGGGCCTCCGCGACATCCACCACTACGACACCTACGTGCCGATCCTGTCCGAGCTGCGCGTCCGGCACACGTGGGACGAGGCCGTGCAGACGATCGTCGCAGCGTTAAAACCCTTGGGCGACGACTACGGCAAAACGCTTCGGACCGGGCTGACCACCGACCGTTGGTGCGATCGTTACGAAAATCGCGGCAAGCAGAGCGGCGCTTTTTCGGCCGGCACCTACGACGGCAAGCCGTACATCTTGATGAACTATCAGCCCGACGTGCTCGACCATGTGTTCACGCTGGCCCACGAAGGCGGCCACTCGATGCACACCCACTACTCGGCCCACAACCAGCCGTTCGCCTATTACGATTATTCGCTGTTTGTGGCCGAGGTGGCCAGCACGTTCAACGAGACGTTGCTGAGCCGCCGCCTGCAGGCCGAGGCGAAGGACGACCGGCAGCGGGCCTATCTGATCAACCACGAGATCGACTCGATTCGCGCGACGATCTTTCGCCAGACGATGTTCGCCGAGTTTGAACGGTTGACGCACGCCTCGGCCGAGGCCGGCGAGCCGCTCACGCTCGAACGGTTCAAGTCGATCTATCGCAAACTGCTCCAAGAATATTTCGGGCCGGATTTCACCGTCGACGACCAACTGGCGCTCGAGTGTTTCCGCGTGCCGCATTTCTATCGGGCGTTCTACGTCTACAAATACGCCACGAGCATGTCGGCGGCGATCGCACTGGTCGATCGCGTGCTCCAAGGCGGCTCGAAAGAGCTGAGCGACTACCTCGGGCTGTTGAAGGGCGGCTGCTCGAAAGACCCGCTCGATCTGCTGCGCGACGCCGGCGTGGACCTCGAAAAGCCCGGCTGCGTCGATCGGGCGTTGGAGCGATTCGACACGTTGGTTCAAGAGCTCGACACGTTGGTCGGCCGCTAGCCGTTGCTGAGCAAGCCACCCCTCTCCAGAGTTTTGCGACGCCGATATTTTTGGCACAAATCGCTCGCGGGCTCTTGACAGCCCCAGGGTGGGTGTTTTATATTGCTTGCACTTCTTGTCATGGAGTGCGCTTGTCCGAAAGATCGAGTGTGGGCGTCTTCATTCCGCGTCGAGTTGAAGGTTCCTTGAGTGGTGGCAATCTAAGGAGGCCGCAAGATGAGACAACGTTTTCTGGCAGCATGTGCTTTCACCGTCCTCGCCGTGGTTGGTTCGGCCGTATTGGCGGAAGGGATCACTCCCTACGGCGGCTCCACGGCGCAGGGTGAAATTATGGCACCTACCACGCTTACTATGGGTGGCACCATGCGTATTATGCCGTCGTACGTTACACCATCGCTGACCTTTTCTGCCTTGGATGCGCAACCCCTACAAATAGCACCATCTAGCCAGTCGAGCGCGACTTGGGATGAATGCACGGCCTCGTATGGATGCACGACCGCGTGTGGAAAAACAATGTTGTCGGGGGGTACGTTGCGTTGTACTAGCTCGTCCATTGACTATAGCACTCTCAAATGGACCGTAGTCAATCCGCCAAAGACAAATACCATCGATTGGATCATCGCCTCAGGAGGAACCATTCGATTCTCCTCCGGTGTAATTTGGGACACAACTTCTGTCACAGCCAATCCGAGTCTTTCTACCTTGACCTTTTCGGGAGCTAATCCTATCACCGTGTCGACGTTGTCAACCGGCGAATCGATTTCCACTCCCGAGCCTTCCTCGCTTCTTTTGCTTGGTGCGGCGTCGGCCGCTTTTCTTTGGTGGCGACGACGTCAAAAACGGCTCGGCTAAGTCGCAGAGGACACGCCAGCGCGGCGATAGTGAGATCGCGACACTTGGCCGAATTACGTCGTTTGCAGATCCGCTGTCTTCGTGGCGCGGACAATGAACTCGACGTCTGACGGCTCCGATCGCTCGGGCCGCTTGCCGGCACGAATGAGCGCCAACAGCGGAAAGTAGTGCCGGTAGAGATTGTAGTTCAGCATGAACCCGCGCGACAGTTCGGCGCCTTGGTCCAACATGGCGAGCCGGCCATTGGACCGCGTGGCACGCTCGCCGACGCCGTAGCCGGGAAAGCCCGTGCCGGTGTATTGCGGCTCCTGCCACGTCCCTTCGGATTGCCGGTCCACGAGAAATGCGACCCCCCGGTCGATCGCGGCGTCATATCGGGCCGACTCCATGGCCAGCAGGCCCATCAACGCCCAGGCCGTTTGCGACGGGGTGGACTCGCCGACGCCTCGCATTCGATCGTCGGCATACGAGACGGGCGTTTCGCCCCAGCCGCCGTCGGCGTTTTGATGGGCCGTGAGCCAATCGGCGGCGCGATCCAAAAACGGCCCCCGCACGTTCACGGCCGCCAAGGCGGGCAACACCGCCGCGGTGCCGTAAATATGGTTGACGCCCCAACGGCCAAACCACGAGCCGTCGGACTCTTGCTCCTTCAAAATAAACCGCACGGCGCGCCGCACCCGAACGTCCTGCGCGGTAAAGTCCAGATAGGCCAGCGCCTCGACCACGTGGGCCGTCACATCCACCGACGGCGGGTCGATCACTTCGCCAAAATCGCAAAATGGAATCTTCGTGACAAGCCGAGACGTGTTGTTGCGATCGAATGAGGCCCAGCCGCCGTTGGAACACTGCATGGCCAGCACCCAATCGGTGGCCCGGCGCAACGCCGCATCCAGCGATGGCCGATTCGTCGCACACCGCTTGATTTTCGCCAGGGTCAGCATCGCCACGGCCGTGTCGTCGACGTCCGGATAAGCGACGTTCGCCCGTTGAAACGCCCAGCCGCCGCAGGGCGTGTTCGGCCGCGTGTGGACGGCCCAATCGCCCGGCGTCGTCGACTGCTGGCCCAACAACCACGCGACGCCCCGGTCGATCGCCGCCGCGTTCCGTTCCGCATGGCCCGACTCGACCATCGCCAGCACGGCCCAAATGGTGTCCCACACCGGCGATTCCGACGCTTGAAGATACAGCGCGCCGTCCCGCTCGACGGCCCAATGCGCGTTAAAAGCGTCCAGCCCCTTCGCCACGGCCGGGTGCGTCAATGGATAGCCTTCGACGTGCATCGCCATCAGCGCGTAGATCCACGGAGGCTGGATGCCGCCCCAGGCGCCGTCGGCGTCCTGGTGTTTGAGGATCCACTCGACGGCCAATCGAACCGACGCCTCTCGGCCCGGTTGGACGGGCAACCGCATATAAAGCTTCAGCGCGCGGTCGATCGCCACAAACACGCTTTCCCACGAAACCAATTTATTGCGCGGCGCAATCGAAAAATCGAATCGCCGGCGGCCGTTTGGAAAAAGCTCGTCCAATCGGGCCTCCGGCGGCAACGGACGCACCGGACGTCGCGCCGACAGCACGCACAGCGGCACGAGCGTCGCACGGGCCCACGCGGCGAACCGATAGATGCTCACCGGAAACCACGCCGGCAGCGCGACCAGCTCGGGCGGCAACGCCGGCGTCGCATCCCAAGGCCATTCGCCGATCAGCGCGAGCCAATACCGCGTAAAAACCCGAACGGCCGAAAGCCCGCCGTGCTCGCCGATCCATTGCCTCGCGCGAACCAACCGCGGATCGTCCGCCGCATGGCCCACGGCCCGCATCGCCGCATAGCACTCGACCGTTGTGTTGATGTCGCCGGCCGGCGCATTGCGATAAACCTCCCAAGAACCGTCCGGACGTTGTGCGCGCCAAATGCCTCGAACGACGCGATCCTGCTTGGGATCATTTGGGATACCCAAAAAGTGCATGGCCAGCAGCCATTCGGCCTCCATGCAGGAATTGGATTCCAAAACGCCCACCCAATAGCCGCCGTCGTGTTGCCGATCGACAAGCCAGCCCTCCGCAGCAACGATGGCCGCACTGGACGATTCCAAATCCGCCATCTCAACCTCCATGTTCGAGCCGTCGGATCACGGCCGTCCTGCGACGTCGGTTCGTGTGACCGAACGTCGTCCCAAAAAGCCCAAAACGACCACCGTCTGCCAACGTTTGGAACAATCGATATTGCCAACCGCAACCCATTGACGCAATTGCAGTTACAACGCACATCGAACAATCGGCAAGCTAGCAGGTCACTGCCAAAATAACAAGGGGGACCGAGGTGAATGAGCCCCGCCACGGCTTCTTCGCCGCCTCGATCGTTGGGGTTTTATCGCCGTATCGTTTGATCGTACCATCAAGCAGACAGCCCGAGCAATAAGGGCTTGGAACCGCCACCTTGTCACCTCAGCCATTTCTGATACACTTTTTGGATCCGTTGCACGATGGCAAGCATCGTCGAACGCGCCCGTAGCTCAATTGGATAGAGCATCGGTCTTCGGAACCGAGGGTTGGGGGTTCAAATCCCTCCGGGCGTACTTTCTAAACGCTTTTGCAGCAATGATTTACGGCGATGCGACTGGATGAAAACCGTATCCCTTTTCGGTGGCTAGCGACTCAGTATCCCTTCTGCCGCCTGCCATATCGGTTCTTGGCAATTTTGGGCCACAAACAGCCTACCTAAATTGCCTATTCCCTTGACAGTCTTTGTTGCTTCCAGCCCGGTGGCAATATCGGTGAGCGAGTTATTTTTTGCTCTGGCACATTCCGCCAACTGCTGTCCGTCCCTGTCAAGCCAACCGCCTGGATGCCCGGTGCGGGGATACTCGGTCGCCAAACCTCGAAATGGGATACGCCAAGGCTCCATTTCTACGATTGGGATCGGCGTGTTCCTGTTCTACGGCCCCCACCAGTGATGGGGGCTTAGCAACGTTAAGAAGCTCCGTTCCCGTCTCGTCTCGGCATTCTCTCCCCATCGGACCCAAGAACAGAACCCCGTCTTGGTTTCTATGTCCGGTCAGGAGATTGAATGTGTTCCCACCCCTTCACAATTGGATTCAATTCGCCTGCCACCAAAATGAAGTGGCTGAGTTGGCCCAAGCCATTCAGATTGAATGGAATCGACGTTTCACAAGACGGTTGGGCGATGCCATCTTCAACCCGATCACCTTCCAATCAACAATCCGCCTCTCAATCCCCTTATGGCCTATTGCGTCAGAACAGGATCGAATGGAAACGGTGGTTCACGAAGCCTGCCATCTCATCGTTTGGCACAAATTCAATCAGTTCATCAAGCCTCATGGCCCTGAATGGCGACAAGCGATGGAGAACTGCGGCGTTCAACCACTTCGCACCCATGAGGTTGATAGGACAAGTCTGGCTCGCCGACAAAGGCTCTTTATCTTGAAGGACTGCCCGAATGAACATCAGTGTCGGATGTCGGTCAGGGAATTCAATCAGATTCAAAGAGGGGCGGTGATGGAATGCCAGAAGTGCGGCTTGGTGGTTGGGAGGGAGGCGGCGGTTGAATTGGATAATGGCTGCTACACAAGGCCACTCAGCGTGTCGCCACGCTGACGACATCAACACCCATACGCCACGCAGATTCTTTGACCCAATTCGGGTTTCTCAGATAAGCCGCCAATTCGGGGTTGTTCAGGCTGCTGATTAAATTACTGGGAATATACCGTGGCAACTTCTTTCGATCACCAAAGAACCACTTGGTTAGATTCCTTGCGTGTTCATTGCGTTGCAGGCAATCGGGAGATAGGCCCGGTGCCCTGTTGTACGATAACGCAGCAAGCAATATTCGTTTCTGCTGGTCGAACACGCAATATCGAGTAATCGCACTTGGCGGTATCGTTCCCTTGTAGGCACATGTTGCAACGACTTTGACGCTGGCTTCCCATGAAGACATACCAGTCTCTTCTATAACAGTCGCCATTTCCGCCTCGTCAAATTGTCTTGGGCTGCCATCGTCGTTCATAAGAAGGCCCGGTGCTTTCTCGCCGTCTAACTCACCGTAGGTTACAACATATTTCTCCAAGTTCTCCTTGATTTCTCTCCCGAAATCTTTCTTGGCATCGGTCGTAAACTCCGCCCAACGTTGACTTCCCAGCACGTTCATTGCCAGTTGCACTACGAAATCTTCGTCGGGTAATAATAACCGTTGGTTAAGGCGGTCGGTATCGATTTCAAACACCACTTTTTTGTCATATTCCTGAACTGCAACGGCAAAATAGAACCCATAACCGTCCGTCATATAGGCACAATCAGGACGGCTAGGTAGGTCGGGCCACAAGCTAGGTCTGTCGCCTCTCGGTTTGATTCCTTCCTGTAAAATGTTGTTGAGAATCGTTGCCGTTGTTCCGTGATATAGGAGCATCTTGTTTCCCTATCGTTCGGTCGCCGACGTGAATGGCCTTTTGAATCACGTCAGTTTACCAATTTTTCGGAAGAGGGCGATTGGGAATCGTCGTCGGAAAAGGTGGGAGCCGAGGTGTGGGAGGCTCAAGTGGAGGGAAAACGGGGACCGCTCCCGCCTTGCTAACAGAGAACTAACGCACGGCAAATGGAGAAGAAGGAAACAGACGCCTACGTTTTACCGTGTCGCCCTTTGGGGCGAGCCTTCTCTACTCGGACGATCAGTTCCGAGGCGGTGATGCCGAGAGCATCGCAGATGCGGAAAAGTACATCAATGGTCGGAGATTTCTTGTCGTTCTCAAGCTGGCTGACGTAGGTACGATCCAACCGGGCCTCGAAGGACAACTCCTCCTGGGTCAACTCTGCTGCTTCTCGGGCCTTGCGAAGTTCAGTTCCTAACATTCCCCAAACAATAGCGGGGAACGCTTCCCTTGTCTGTGGACTATAGTCTACACTCTTTGGTATACTGGCTCGCTCTGGCTTGGGCTGATGGACCCATACCGTCTATTCAGAGGAGCCAACGTAATACACGCAATACCAAGTCCACGTAAAGGATCGAGGCTGACTACAAAGTTGATGCCGTTGCTGGCGTTTTTCAACGATGGGAAGGGTCTAGCACAAATGAGCAGTCTGATTCAATCCGACTATGAGTACCAACGGGAAATCCGTCGCAAGGAGATGACGGATAAGGCAAAGATTGCCCTGCTGGTCGGCATGAACGTTCAGCAGTTTCAGACGAACCAATTGCTGGCCGAAAATCTCCGAGTAGCTTGCCGCACCAATCAGTTGCTCGGTCAAATCAGCGGCACGCTCGACCAAATCGCCTCCATGCAGGCCACGCACTTCGAACAGGTGCAACGAGAGCGACAGTTGAAGGAGGTCATCTATCAGTTCGACAAGTTCCTCTGTGAAACCGAGCAGTACGGTGATCCTGTTGCTGCGGCGTATGGCGTCAAGCGGCTGTTAGAGATCATCGACCGGCCTGGCAACGGTTTTACCACCGCCGACCTGTCGGACCTCAACGACAAGCGGCAGCTTGATGCACTATTGACACGAGCAAAGGCCACGTTGCGAAATCTGCCGAAAGAGCAGTACGACGAACTGGACGAGTTTGAGAAGCTGCTTGGCGTATACCAGCAACGGCTGGCGATGGGTTTCGACGCCGAGGAAGCATTTCCACAAAAGCCGCACGTTTCGCTGTCGGAAGATTTACGGACGTTTTCTCAGCCAAGTGGAACACCACCTGTGTGCGGCACAATGAAGAAGGCGAAGTCTGCTGATTGTGCTTCATACGGCTTCCTTGTACTCGGTTCATTCATGACGCTCATGAGCGTTGTGGGAGTGCCCATGGCGGCGGCAGATATGGCTGCGGGAAGACGCATGGTAGTGGAGTCGGGCGAGAGTTATCCGGCCATTGTACCTCTGATAATCTATTCGGTCTTCGGGTTAATTGGAGTCCCGCTGTTTGCCAGCTTCTTCTTCACTCGTAGCACACGAAAGGCTCTGCGGGAAGAGGCTGAGAAGGAGCAGGAGCTTGCCAACAGTCGGTTTGAAAGTGAGAAGCAAGTAGAACAACGCCAGTGGGAAGCCCGAAAGCGTGAGGAAGAAGCGAAGGTTGCGACGGCCAATCAGAAGATCGACGCTTTCAATGCCCAAGTAGAAGAGAACCGCAAGAAGGCGAAGCGGGTATTTGATGCGACGATGACCGACATGCGGTCGCTTATTAACGGCTTCCTGACCAGCCATCCAGCAATCCTCCAGTTCGTGTCTCATGTCTGAACGGGATGTCAATGAACGACCAACACATTATGGAATTTTTAGCGATAGGGTGCCCTGATGGGCCTGAATATGTTCCTCAAACTCCTGTTCTTCATCTTGTATCTGCCGTTCCAGTATCGAATGGACCAACACTGGGTTCAGCATGACTACGAGGAGTGGAAAAAACGTCAACAATGAACAATGTCTGCCGACCGGTCTCCGTCGCTTTGGTTTCTGCCCCACCTTAGCGACCGACCGGCGGCAGACTCTTTCACTGAATTACCATGATTAACGTCATTTGTGGTAGCTGCGGAACCAGCCTGAACATCGACAGCCAGTTGATCGGCAACGCCGTTCGATGTCCGAGTTGTAGTGGCACCATTCACCTAATGAAACGGACACCCAAGCCAACGATCATCGCACGGTTCCTGACGTGGCCCGTTATCTGCTTGGCGATCCCGACCATTCTCTTGGGATTGCCGGTGTTCCTGGGCGGGATCGTTGCGGTCGGTCTATTTCTTTTCGCAGCCTGGGCCATCACCAACATCGGTGGGGCGATTTGGTGCAAGTTGGACGGAACATCCCACTATCTGAAGATGTGGAAGGCAGGCGGCGGCGATCCTTTCTTCGATACTCTGGATAGCCCATTGAATAACGATCCTCCGAGCGTGAGATTTCAAGAATTATACCGTGCCAAGCAGAGGCAAGAGACCGTGGCCGTCAATCAACAGTTCGGCCTACCTGATGATTTTATGACCGGCAAATCGGCTCCGTCTTCTGTGAGCGAAGTACCTGGAATCAACGATCCGAACATCATCTAACGAATTTGGAGAATAGAGATGAATCGAAGAACCGTTGTATGCGTCATAGTGGCTTTGTTGCTGGTTGGGACGATAGCAAGAGCCGAGACCGTTGAAGTTGATGTCACGGTTAAGTCGGTGGATGTTAAGAGCCGTGCCATCACCGTTACCTACAAGACCGAATCGGGCCAGAAGTCGATTGACCTCGATGTTTCTCGAAAGGCCGAGATAACTGTCAACGGTGAGGCGGGGACGCTGGATTCAGTTAAGCCCGGCCAAAAGGCCAAAGTAACCTACGAGAAAGAGCTTCAGGTTGTCACCAAGATCGACGCCACAGGCGAAGGGACGGCACCTGGGAAAGAGGTCTATCGACTAACCCTCCAGTTGTCTGAGTTTGGCGATGGTAAGTTTCGCATTGAGAAAACACCCAATCCACCATCAGACGACTTTCAAGGTACACCGTTCAATTTGAATCGTTGGCCAAAGACGAAGGCCAAGAAGGGAAAGGACGGCATAATTCAGTTAGTCCACGACTTTTCCAATGCCGACGACCTTCAAGTATTGCTGTCTCAGGAGAACAATCTCTCCATCGACAAAGATTTGGGGATATTGGCCTTCGCTCCAAAGCCGAGACCGAACAGCGACCAGCAAGAAGCCGCCGTGGCCCTGTATGGAAAACGTATGCGACTGCCTCTGACCCTAGTTTTCGATATCGTCGAGAACAATGCAGGAAGGTTCATCATCCAAGTCAGTGACCCGTCCAGAAAGTTCGGAGTGTTAGAATGCTCCATTCTTTCAGGGAAGGATGGTGGCGACCCTTCGAAGCTGATCGTCTCATGGAATGAATCGATAGCCGATGGAAAGAAGAATACGACCGACTTATTCACTTGGAACGGCGGCAAGATCGACCAACCCATTGAGCGAACATTTCGTCTGCCGGTGCCGAACGCCAAAATCGATCAAGTCTTTGCCCTACTGATGGTCAAAGGGTATGGTCGTGGTGCGACAAAGGTCTCACGACTTGAGGTTCGAGGTCGTTTGTCGCCCATGTTCGGCCTCGGAATGGGCGAAAAGAACGGAATGGTCTTTACTCACAACATTATTCCAAAAGGTTTGGTCGAAAAAGCCGGCATTCAGGTCGGTGATGTGATTCTGGCCATCAACGGCAAGAAGCCACAAACGATGCAAGAAGCTGTGGACATGCTTAGTCGTGTTTCAATCGGCGATGAAGTTGTCTTTTCCATCCAAAGGGCCGACGAAACAAAGGAACTTCGGGTTGTTGCCGAGTAGGAGCCGCAACATGAGCAAGCTGATCCCGGTCTTCTTAATTGTTGTCTGTGGCGTCTTGCTCCAACGAACCGAAGCGGCGGTTGTTGAGGTCGATGTCACGGTCAAGGCCATTGATCGTGAGTCTCGACAGATTTCCGTCACCTACGAAACGAAAGAAGGCAGTAAGACCATTGATTTGGACGTGTGTCGAAAGGTTACCATTATAATCAACGGAAAGCCGGGAACATTGGACTCCGTGAAGTCCGGCCAGAAGGCCACAGTGACATACGACAGGGAACTTGCAGTCATCACGAAGATTGCCATCGGGACGGCGAATCAGTCGTCCCTTGCCAAAGGAAATGAAGATAGGCCGTTCATCGTCACCGTTGGCCCGATGAAGACGCTGATGCCGCCAGGAGCTAATGGCCTCTATTTCTTCCCCGATCAGTGTCTTCAGGTGATTCAGAGCAACCCGCTTTCCTAAATCATGGTGGCGAAGAACTCGACTTATCTCATGACGGGCAGATCATTTGGCGAGGCGAAACCGATACGTTGTCTACTTGAGCCGGGAAAAAGTGGGCAATTCGATAGTGGATATGCTGGGGCTGGTGGACTATTTCATCTGGCAGACCGCAAAGAGTGGCTCCTGTTTTACCATGCCGAAGATCATGAAGGCATGGGGCGGAACCCACACAACAATATTCCCCACGGTTATTGGTCGGTGGGCATGGCCGTCTTCAACGAGAAGACCAACAACGTCACCAAACTGGGCCAAGTGCTTCGAGCGAGCATTCCCAAAGATGTCAATGCCGGAAATCATGGCATTGGGAATGCCGTGGTGGTGGCCGATCCATCTGGGAAATACCTTTACCTCTACTACTTCGACCTGACGAGACAGAAGGGATCGACATCTCAGATTGGACTTGCTCGCTGTGCCATTTCGGATGGCGGCAGGCCCGGCAAGTGGTTCAAGTACCATGAAGGGCAATTTACCGAACCAGGTTTGGGTGGCAAAGAAGGCGGCATTATCACCCGAGCGTGGAGTCCATCGATACAATATATCCGCAGCTTCGGCTGTTACCTTATGACGTGTGACCGAGTGTATCAAATGGATACTGAACGTGAGACGCCACAAGATGGTGGAATCCACTGGTGCTATTCAAAGGACGGTATCCACTGGTCTGAGCCACAGTTAATCGTACCAGGACTGCCGCTTCCGGTCATTGGACGCAGCAATACGTCCCATTCAAGCCTCGTCATCGAACATGAGGATGAGAACTCTGTAACCGGCACTCTCTTCTACGGCTACACTCCACGACGGGAACGCACTCCTGCAAGCGGTCGCCACCTCGTCTGTCGTTCAATCAAGTTCACCAAACGAAATCCTTCCGAGGCACTTGCCGACCCGTTGCCTGAGATTTGGCCCACGGTGAAGGAGCTTAAAGCCAAGTGCCGTAAGATCGAAACGTCAAAGCACCAAGAGATGCTTGCTGCCGAAATCAGTCAACAACAACTAACGCCTCTCGACATTCGGGCGGTCGCATCGTTACGAACTCCACAGCGACTTGTTGCCCAAGAATGTGGAATCACAGATGAGGCGATGAGATATCTCATTGGTTTGCCGCATCTCGAACATCTCGATCTTCGAGGCAACCCGATAACCGATGCGTCGGTAGACATCCTTTGTGAGTTGAAGGGACTGACCGCACTCGACATCCGAGACACGAAAATCTCGTCAGAGGGACTGAGGCAGCTTAAAAAGGCCCTTCAATCTTGTCAGATTGTTGGGCCATAGACACGATAGATGGGGAGAGAGGAAATCAAAAACCTCCCTGTGGCACCAATTTTTTCCGGCGGCGATTTTTTCGAGGCCGCTTTTTTAGAGACGTTCAGCCTCTCACGCATAGAAGGAAGTTTCCCTATTTCCAAAAATCCTGCAAGAGGCCAAAAAAGAAGGCGAGGGTGCAGTAGTCTCCAGCCCGCCATGCCACCACCCTATCCCATCAGGATTCCGCTGAAATTGTTCAATAACAAAAAAGTTGACAAGAGCATTTGTGATTCGAGGAACTTGTTGAGTGGGTCGTCATCTCAACGATGAAAGGGCCGGTCCACCATTGTCGAAGTGGACCAGCCCGCCATCATTTTGTTCACTCTGGTTG
>JAJFVC010000056.1 GCA_021372005.1 Planctomycetaceae bacterium
GGGGCAAGAATTTTACAAAAATCGCCAAAATGAATGGAAATCACACAAAAAACGCGAGGTTTTGAGCCTCTGGGGCCTGGTTTTCCCGTCCCGGCGGCCAACGGTCCCCATTCCCGCCGCCGTTACGGATCGGTACACTGCCGACGATGAGCACCCCGCGACGCATGGTAATTTTGACCGACGGATTTCATGATCCGCACATGGCCAAGACGGCGATCTGTCTGCTGCAATATTGTGCGGATGAAGTGGTCGCCGTGTTGGACGCCCCGTCGGTGGGCAAGACGTGCCAGGAGGTTTTTGGCGTTGGCGGCGCCATTCCTTGCGTGGGCGCTCTGGCCGATGCGGCCGAGGCGAACACGCTTTTGATCGGCATTGCGCCACCCGGCGGAAAATTGCCGGCCACATGGCGAGCGACCATTCTTGAGGCCCTCGCGCGGCGGATGACCGTGGTTTCCGGGCTGCATGACTTTCTACGCGACGACGCCGAGTTTCGTCGCGCCGCCGAGCAGTACGGCGCCGCGATGGTCGACGTGCGTGACAACCAGGAGCGCGACGTGGCCCGACGCATCGGCATCCGCGAGGGTTGCCTGCGGTTGCACACCGTCGGCAACGATTGCTGTTGCGGCAAGATGGTCACGAGCCTCGAGTTGGCCCGCGGGCTTGGTTGCGCTGGCGTGGATGCCGCTTTTGTGGCGACCGGCCAGACGGGCATTTTGATTTCGGGTGACGGAATTGCAATCGACCGGGTCATTGCGGATTTTGTCGCCGGCGCGGCCGAAAAATTGGTTCTGGCTCATCAGCATCACGAGGTGATCGTCGTCGAGGGCCAAGGCAGTCTGTTTCATCCGCGCTACTCGTGCGTGTCGCTTGGGTTGCTGCACGGCTTGATTCCGGACGGGTTGGTGCTTTGCTATGAGATGGGCAGCCACACCGTTTTTGGTATGGAACAAGTCCGGCTGCCGTCGTTGGAGCGGACGCGCGAGTTTTACGAGTCGGCGGCGAACTTGATGCACCCGTGTCGCGTCCTCGGCGTGGCGGTCAACGGCCGGCGATTCTCCGATGAAGCGGTGGCCGAGGAGTGTGAGCGGGTGAGTCATCGGCTCGGATTGCCCGCCTGCGACGTCGTGCGTCAAGGTCCAAAACTTTTGGTCGAGGCCGCGATGCAATTGCGGCGTCAATTGAAGAAAACGCCCGATGCGGCCGATCGGCCGGCCCTGTAAGTAAAGAAAAAATAAAAAACAACGAGTGGACCATCGGTAAAATGTCGGTTGTCGACCATTGTTTCCTCTTTCTCTCTTTTCGCCGGCGCTTCGGCGCATATAATCGTTCGTTATGAGAACCAGAAGCGGTTCTTTCACCACTATCCGCCAAGGCATAAAACATGAGCACGCATAACGGTTCGTCCTCGACGAGTACGATTCTTCAGACCGCTCTTTGGAACGCCAAGCAGGCCGCCCAACGTCTTGGGCTCAACGAAAATGTGGTTCACCAGTTGACCGAACCGACCGAGCGGATTCAAACGCGCGTCCATCCATTGTTGCCCGACGGTCGGATGTTGCACGTCCAGGTGTTCGTGGTCCGACACAACGACGTGTTGGGCCCGGCCAAGGGCGGCATTCGGATGACGCCCAGCGTTTCGTTGGACGAGGTGACGGGCCTGGCGATGGAGATGACCTGGAAAACCTCGCTGATCGGCGTGCCGTTCGGCGGCGGAAAGGCGGGAATCTGCTGCGATCCTACGCAGTTGAATCCGATCGAGAAGGAAATCTTGATGCGTTCGTTCACGCGCGGCGTGCGGCGCCACATCGGCCCGGAGATCTACGTGCCCGCGCCCGACATGGGCACCAACGAGGGCGACATGGGCCATATCCGCGACTGTATTTCTTACAGCGCGGGCATGTCGATCACGATGGGCTGTTATGTGACGGGCAAGCCGGTCGTGCTGGGCGGCATCGTCGGACGCCGCGAGGCGACCGGCAACGGCGTGGCGGCTACGGTGGCTGCGGCCTGCGAGCGGCTGAACCGCCGCATCTCCGATCTGCGCGTGGCGGTCCAGGGGTTCGGCAACGTCGGCTCGGTGGCCGCGATGGCCATGGCGGAGCGCGGCGCCCGGGTGGTGGCTGTTTCCGACGTCGCGGGCGGAACCTATTGCAAAGATGGGCTCGACGTGGCTCGGCTGGTCGAATATGTCCGTCAAACGGGCGGCGTGGCGGGTTTTGCCGGCGGTCAGGACGTCCCACGCGACAACGTGCTGGAGACGGACTGCGACGTGTTGATTCCTGCCGCGGCCGGATCGGTCGTCACGGAGCAAAACGCCGGGCGGATTCGGGCGGCGATCATCGCCGAGGGCGCAAACGCCCCGCTGACTCCGCCGGCCGACGAAATCCTCAATCAGCGCGGCGTGTTCATCATCCCCGACATTTTGTGCAACGCCGGCGGCGTGTTCGTCTCCTACTTGGAGTACACCCAAGAGACGCAACGCGACCAGATGACCCGCGACGAGGTGCAACGACGCCTGTTCGATCGGATGCAGACCACGTTCGCCGACGTCTACGATCGGGCCCAGCGACAGCACGAGACGATGCGTCACGCCGCGATGGACATAGCCGTCAGCCGCGTGGTCGACGGCATTATGGCCCGCGGCCTGTTGCCGTAAAGAGTCCGTTGCGGGACGTCAAGCGGAAACGGGTTCGTCCCGCTGCGACAATTCGGCCCGCAGACGTCGCAATTCCTGCTGATAGTTCAACCGTTCGACCTGCCATCGCTGCGTCTGCTGGCGATATTGCGTTTCCTCGTCGAGCAGTTGTTGTTCGCGGGCGACCAGCCGCTCGGCCTGCTGTTGGCATTCCTCTTGGCGGCCGGCGACCCATTGTTCGATCGAGCATTTTTGCGCGACCAGCGTTTCGTATTGCCGGCCCAGATCGCCGCGGATCGTTTCGAGTTCTTTTTTCTGACGGACCAGTTCGGCGTTGGCCAAGGAATATTGTTCGGCCAGTTTCGCTCGCAGCCGGCTCAAGGATTGCGTTAGGGCCGCCGGCGGCGCATCGCCCGACATCCGCGCCCAGAGCTCCTCGGTGGCCAGGCGGATTTCGAGCGTCTCGCGGTGCATGGATTCCAATTCCGCGCGAAGTTGTTTTAGTGCGTTTTCGCACTGGTCCACCTGGTCGGCGCGGCGCTGTACGGCCTGACGCTTGCGTTCCAGATCGGCCATCGCGGCGCTCTGCTCGGCCGCCCATCGCTCGCGATCCGCCGTGCGCTGACGGTCCATCGCCCGCCGTTCTTCGGAAATTTGTTCGTGGAGTTTTCGAGTTTCCTCTTGCGCCTCGGCCAGTCGGGCTTCGGCCTCTTCGATTTGCTGCTGTCGAGTGGCGAGCGTCTCCAAAAACTGTTGGGTTTCGGCCTCTTGTTCCGATGGGGTCAGCTTGGCTTTCTTGCGAAACGTCGCCTCGGCGGCCGACAGCCGCGTCTCACGCGAGGCCAGTTGCCGCTCTCGCGCATCTTGTTGTTTGGACAGTTCGTCGTGGCGGGCGTTCAATTCCGTTTCGCGTTGTTCGAGCCAAAGCCGCGCGGACCGGGTTTCAGACTCCAACTGGGCAAGTTGCGAGTTGATTTGCGACTCGCGATGGTCCAACTCGCGCTGTCGATTGCGCAAATAGCCGGCCAACTGATCGGCTTGCGCACGGACCTGCGGGTCGACCGGCTCAGGGACCGTCGCCGGGGTGGCCGCCGAAGACTCCGCGGCCGGTTCCTGCTGGATTTCGTGTGGCGGGTCGATTCGTTGCGAGGCGGTCAGTTTTGTGGCCCGGCGAGACGCAGGTTTTGACCGACGGCCCGCGCCGGTGGATTCGGACTTGCTCATGGTCGGGTGTCGCAGGAGATGCAGTCTTTGGGAAGCGGCGCGGTACAATCCGCGCAGCCGAAAAAGTTTTCCTAGATTACTTCATCGGCACCCCCAAAACGCAAGTTCACAAGAATTCAGGCTTTTGCCTGGTCGATGGCGTCTTGCAGCCGTTTTTTGGGCTGGACACCAACGAAACGGTCGATAACCTCACCCCCCTTAAACAGCATGATCGTGGGGATGCTGCTCACGCCGTAGGTCGAGGCCGTTTCGGGGCTTTCGTCGATGTTGATTTTAGCGACCTTTAGCGAGCCTTGGTTTTCGGCGGCCAATTCCTCGACCACCGGGGCGATCATTCGGCAGGGACCGCACCAGGGGGCCCAGAAGTCGACCAACACGGGCTCGTTCGCGCTGAGCACCTCGGCGGCGAATTCCTGGTCTGACAATTCATTGACATTGGACATGCCCGGGATCTCCTTGGTCAGGTCTTGGAAGAATGCTCATTTGGCTAAACGCTCGAAAAACCGCAGTCAATCGGCACGGGCAATTATAGCGCCGTCCGACCGGACGTCAATCGGCTTTGATTGTCAGCGGAGAACGAAAAAGTCTATAATAGCCCGGGCGTTTTCCGCGACTTTCCTGTGAGAAAAAAGCATGGGGTTGTCTTTTTCGCTTCCAAAACGTCGTTCCGGATGGATCCTCACAACGCTGGTTGTGCTGGCCGTGTCCTGTTGCGGCCCGATTTTTTCCGAACCGACGCCGCCGTCGATCGGGCGTTTTCTGCGCGTCACGTTGCCGGTGACCGGCTCGAGCTGTGCGCAGATCCGTCGGGCTGCGATTCGTGCGGTCGATCGGGCCCGGCGCGAAAAAGTCCGGCTAACGTTGATTTTTGAGTTCGACGTGCCGAAGGGCCAAAAGGATTTCGGACGCGGCAGCGAGTTCGGCGCATCGTTGGAGTTGGCCAATTTCCTGGCCGGCGATGCGCTGGCCGGCGTTCGCACCGTGGCCTACGTGCCGCAGCCCATCGAGGGACACGCGCTGCTGGCCGTGTTGGCCTGCCAAGAGATCGTGATGGCTTCGCAGGCGTCGATCGGCTCGGCCGGCACGGATGAAAAGGCGCTTACGCCCACGATCCGCAGCGCGTACGCCGAGATCGCGCGGAGGCGTCGCACCGTGCCGGTCGCCGTGGCGCTGGGCCTGTTGGATCCGTCGCTCGAAGTGTTGCGTGTCGAGACCGAGGCGGGCGAGGAGATCGTGACGCCCGACCAATGGGCGGAATTGAAAAAAACGCGGACGGCCAAGCCGCCGATCGTTCTGAAGCGGGCCGGGCAGGCGCTGGAATTGACCGGCGACGAAGCGCGTCGGCTCGGCGTAGCCGGTTATTTGGCCGACGATCGCCGCGCGCTGATCAAGGGATTCGAGTTGGCCAAGACGTCGGTCGAAGAGGATCCTTCGCTGCTGGGACCGTGGCGGCCCGTGCGGGTCGATCTGAAAGGTCCGATTCGCGCCGACACGGTCGCCCAGATTCAGCGGGTGATCGAGGACCAGGTGCGCGAGCGCGACGTGAATTTCGTGTGCCTGTGGATCGACAGTCCCGGCGGCGCGGTGGCCGAGGCCATGCGGTTGGCCGATTTTCTGGCGTTTCAACTCGATCCGAGCCGGGTGCGCACCGTGGCCTACGTGCCGCACGAGGCGCGGTCCGACGCGGCGCTGGTCGCGCTGGCGTGCGATCAAGTGGTCGTCGGTCCGTCGGCCGTGTTGGGCGGACCGGGAGCGTACGAGCTCTCGCCCGAGGAAATCCAGCAGACATGTGAGACGATCCGCAAGACGTTGGCGCCGCGCAAGGATCGTTCGTGGTCGCTGCCGGCGGCGATGATCGATCCGCGGTTGACGGTGTTTCGGGCGACGCGGTTGGGTCAGGTCGAGTATTTCTGCGACGCCGAATTGGCCGAGCAACCCGATTCGGCCCAGTGGCAGCGCGGCGCGATCGTCACCACGCCGGGCGTGCCGCTGAAATTGATCGGTCGGCAGGCCGTCGACGACCATGTGGCCAACAGCGAGGCCGACGATTTTGCCCAGTTCAAACGTAGTTACGATTTGTCGGGCGATCCGGCGCTGGTCGGGCCCGGCTGGGCGGATTTTCTTGTTCGGGCGTTGGCCTCGTCCGAGGTGGCCGTGCTGCTGTTGATGCTTGGCGGGGCGGCGCTCTACCTCGAGTTGCACTCGCCCGGCCTCGGCGTGGGCGGATTCGCCGCGGCAATCTGTTTTTTGTTGTTTTTCTGGAGCCGGTATCTCGGCGGCACGGCCGGCTGGCTCGAGGTGTCGCTGTTCCTGGCCGGCGTTTCGTGCCTGCTTTTGGAAATTTTCGTCATTCCCGGTTTCGGCATCTTTGGGCTCGGCGGCGGCGCGCTGGTGTTGGTCTCGTTGATTCTGGCCAGCCAGACGTTCGTGTGGCCGCGCAACGAATATCAATTCGACCAGCTCGAGCGTTCGCTGCTGACGGTTTTTGCGGCCGGCGTCGGACTGCTGGTCATTGCGATCGTTCTGCGCCGTCGGCTGCCGCGAACGCCGTGGCTCGGCCGCATGATGCTCCAGCCGCCCGACGATCAGGAACGCGAAACCATCCGGCGGCGCGAGTCGCTGGTCGATTTCCGCAACCTGCTCGGGCGACAAGGGATCACGACTACGCAACTGACGCCCGGCGGCAAGGCCCAGTTTGACGATCTGCTGGTCGATGTGCTGGCCGACGGCGAATCGCTCCCGCGCGGCGCGACGGTCGAAGTGGTCGACGTGCGAGGCAACCGCGTGCTGGTCAAAAAAGTGGAGAGTGGAGAGTGAACCGCGGAGAATACGATGGTCGGTCGCCGGTTGAAAAACGCCTTGCGTGGATCAACGACGAGCTGACTTGCTTGGAAAATAAAAAGCTTCGGCGGCGGCTCTCGGTGCGCGAGGGACCGCAGTCGGCCCGGTGTTGGGTGGACGGCCGCGAGTTGATCAACTTCGGGTCGAACGATTATTTGGCCCTGGCCGGCGACCCGCGACTCGCCGAGGCGGTGGCCGAATCGCTGCAACGCGAAGGCTGGGGCAGCGGCGCCAGTCCCTTAGTGACCGGGCACGCCGCACTTCACGAGCGGTTGGCTTGTCGGATTGCGGAGTTTGAGGGCGCGGAGGCGGCGTTGGTGTTTTCGTCCGGATTCGCCGCCAACGCCGGCGCGGTCGCCGCGCTGGTCGGGCCGGGCGACGTGGTTTACGGCGATGAAAAAAATCACGCCAGTCTGTGGGACGGTTGCCGGTTGTCGCGGGCCGACGTGCGCGCCTATCCGCACGGCGACGCGGATCGGTTGACCGCCCTGTTGGCCAAGTCTCATCACTATCGACGACGTTTGGTCGTGACCGACGGGCTGTTCAGCATGGATGGCGATCTGGCCCCGCTTCCGGCGTTGGTCGATTTGGCCGAGCGGTACGACGCGATGCTTTTGGTGGACGAGGCCCACGCAACGGGCGTATTCGGCGATCGCGGGCGCGGCGTGTGCGAGCATTTCGGGGTCGAGGATCGCGTGGACGTCCGCATCGGCACGCTCAGCAAAGCGTTGGGCGGCGTTGGCGGATTCGCCATTGGGCGGCGGTCGCTCGTCGAATGGCTCCGCAACCGCGCCCGGTCGTATGTGTTTTCGACGGCCTTGCCGGCGGTTACGGCCGCTGCCGCGTGGGCGGCGTTGGACATCGTCGAACGGGAACCGGACCGTCGCCGACAATTGTTGGACCGGGCGCGGCGGCTGCGGGAATCGCTCCAAGCGGCCGGCTGGAACACGAGCGCGTCGGCCAGTCAGATCGTTCCGATCGTGGTGGGCGATCCCGATCGGGCGGTCCGTCTGTCCGCCGCGCTGCAAGAGGCCGGTCTGCTCGTGCCGGCCATTCGTCCGCCGACCGTGCCCGACGGCCAATCACTGCTCAGAATCAGTCTGACCGCCGGACACACCGAGGCGATGATCGAGACTTTGCGCGCCGCGCTAAAAAAATGCCTCCCTTCGCAAGGAAGAGAGGCATGACGTTGATTCACTCGAGGTGAAAAACTACTTGAGCGTTTTGCGGACGCCGTCCAACTGGCCGGCCGAACCGAGCATCTCGTTCTTGTGGACGATGTAGTCGGCGTAGGCGGCCATGAAAGTCTTTCCTGGCGGACGCAGATCGAAGCCGGCAGGGTCGTCGCGGAACGCCTCGCGATGGATGGCGCACCAGACCAGTCGGCCGTCGGTGTCGATGTTGATCTTGCAGACGCCCATCTTGGCGGCCGGCAGATATTGATTTTCGTCGACGCCGCTGGTGCTCTTCATTGCCCCGCCGGCGGCGTTGATCCGATCGACCCACTCCTTCGGCACGCTGCTGGAACCGTGCATGACCAGCGGGAA
>JAJFVC010000089.1 GCA_021372005.1 Planctomycetaceae bacterium
TGCCGGACGATCAGCCGCCGATAGGGCGAGGATTCCTCTTCGAGTCCGATCCAGGTGTTTTCGTTTTGGATTGCGCTTTCGGGATTCAACGCATTCAAAAAGCCGCCGGGATTGTAACGCAAGTCGATCACGCGGCAGGCGCAGGGGGCTCGGTTCAAATGTACGTTGAAAATCGATAGGAAAATGCCGATCCGCACGGCCGGTCCGTCGAGGAATTCGTCGTGCGGCAGCCGGGTGATTTCGACCACTTTGCCGTCGGCCGGCGCGACCCAAAGGCCCGGCGCCGTCGGGATGGCTCGCGGGGGATCGCGGAAGAAATAGACCACCAGGCACAACGGAACGCCGGAGACGATGGCCAGATACCACCAAGGCGTCGTGGCCAACAAAACCGTCAGCACCAGCAGCGGCAGGCCCATCAACATCAGCTCGGCCAATCCCCAGCGAGCGAACGGCAGCCGGTCTCGCCATCGGAACGGGTCGTCGGCCGGGTCCCAGTCGCACGTGCAACGGTTCCGGCAGTATTTCAGATCGCGAGGGTCGAGAATTTCGTGAGGGGCGCCGGTCGGATCGCCGCAGCGTCGGTCGGTCATGCGGCGGACATAGCCGGGCCGGAATCGTTTGAGCCACGCG
This sequence comes from Planctomycetaceae bacterium, assembly GCA_021372005.1. GTDB lineage: Bacteria > Planctomycetota > Planctomycetia > Pirellulales > Thermoguttaceae > JAJFVC01. The sequence goes on from JAJFVC010000089.1 coordinate 631, forward strand.
CGACGGAGCCGTCCCCAGGCCAGTTCGAGGCGATAACAGCGCCCTCCCCCCGGTTGAATGGACGTCCACGCGTCCGAGAGCGGTTTCGGATCGAGTCGTTGCGGCGTCGAGGATTCATTGGACATGCCCCCCATGCTAACGTTTTTCGAGGCCAGTGGAAAGGAAGGGCTAGACCCCCGCTAGCCAATCGGCGGCGGATCGGGCAAAATAAACCGATTCGCAAGAGCCGAAAACCTGCAAGCCTTAACCCTTTTAGAAATATGGAGTCTTTGACATGAGTTCCACGATTGTAGACATTCGGGCCCGACAGATTTTGGACAGCCGCGGCAATCCGACCGTCGAGGTCGACGTCGAGTTGGCCGATGGTTCGTTCGGTCGGGCGGCGGTGCCGAGCGGCGCCAGCACCGGCGTGCATGAAGCCTTGGAACTGCGCGACGGCGACAAGTCGAAATACCTCGGAAAAGGGGTTTTGAAGGCCGTCGAGAACGTCAACGACAAATTGGCCGACGAATTGTGCGGGATGGACGCGCTCGATCAGGTGGCGTTGGACCATCGGATGATCGAGTTGGACGGCACCGAGAACAAGAAGAATCTGGGGGCGAACGCCATTTTGGGCGTGTCGCTGGCCAACGCTCGGGCCGCGGCCGATTGTTGCGGATTGCCGCTGTTCCGTTATCTGGGCGGCGTGGGCGCTCGGCTGCTGCCGGCCCCGATGATGAACATCATCAACGGCGGTTCGCACGCGGACAACGCCGTCGACGTGCAAGAGTTCATGGTGATGCCACTGGGCGTCAGTTGCTTTTCGGACGCGATTCGCTGCGGCTGCGAGGTGTTTCACAATCTCAAAAAGGTGTTGCAGTCGAAAAAGCTCTCGACCAACGTGGGCGACGAAGGCGGTTTCGCCCCCGACCTGAAGAGCAACGCCGACGCGCTGGAAGTGATTATCGAAGCGATCGGCAAGGCCGGCTACGAGCCGGGCAAGCAGGCGTTCATCGCGTTGGATCCTGCCGCGTCCGAGTTTTACGACGTCGAGAAGAAGCGTTACAACGTCGAAGGCAAGGACATCACGTCGGCCGAGTTGGTGGACATGTATGCCAAGTGGGTCGACAAGTATCCGATCTGCTCGATCGAAGACGGTTGCGCCGAGGACGATTGGGCCGGCTGGAAAATGCTGACCGAGCGGCTGGGCGACAAGATCCAATTGGTCGGCGACGACCTGTTCGTGACCAACAGCAAGCGGCTGCAACGCGGCATCGACGAGGGCGTGGCCAACAGCATCTTGATCAAGGTGAATCAGATCGGCACGCTGACCGAAACGATCGAAGCGATCGAGCTGGCCCGGCGCAACGGCTACACGGCCGTGACGAGCCATCGCAGCGGCGAGACCGAAGATTCGACGATCGCCGACCTGGCCGTGGCGATGTCGACCGGTCAAATCAAGACGGGCTCGGCCTCGCGGACCGACCGCATGGCGAAGTACAACCAACTGCTGCGGATCGAAGAGATTTTGGGCGAAGCGGCCCTCTATGGCGGCCCGCTGTTCCCCAAAAAGCGTTAAGATCGTAGTCCACAACTTGTTGGAACCGTTCCGAAAGCGCATCGAAACCGGTTCTTGGATAAAGACCCGAAGCGTTGGTTGTAGGAACGCCGACAGCGTGGATCATCAAAGCGAGTCCTTCCGGAAAAAACGTTCCGGCGGGACTCGCTTTTTTTCTTGGGTCAGTCGCCGAGGACGACCGTTTTGCCGCCGGTTTCGCGGGTGATGCCGACGGCCAGATACTCGACCGGTTCGGGGCCGACGTTGCGCATTTGATGGACTTCCCGGGGGTCGATCACCACGGCGTCGCCGCGACGCAGCCGGGCGGTTTCCTTGCCGACAATGATTTCCGCCTCGCCGCGGACCAGGACGAAAATCTCCTGCATGTCCTCGTGGTAGTGGCGCGTAAACCGTCGGCCGACGTCCATCTCGGCCCAATTGACCATCTGCACGCGGCCGGGCTGCAAGTCGGCCTTTTCGAGCAAAACCCTTTTCAACACACCGGGCGACAACGGATTTTCATGTCCGGCGGGCGTGAGCGGTCGATCCTCGAACGAGATGATTTTCATCTATCCGATCAAAAGCACCAAAAGCCGTTTGGGACCGTGGACGCCGAGGATCAGAATCTTTTCGATGTCGGCTGTGCGGCTGGGACCGGTCACGAGGACGAACTCGCCGCGAACGCTGGGGTCGGCCACGCGGGCCGAAATGTTCGACCAGGCTGCCGGCAAATGTTCGGCCAACTGGCCGATCCGCGCGATCACGACGCACGCGGGCGGCAGGTAGCACAGCAGTCGGTCTTGTGGCGTCGGGCAGGCGATCAGGCACGAGCCGGTGTCGGCCAACAGCGTTTCCGCCTCGACCACGCTGGCCGAGAAGCCGGCGATCGTGCGAGGCTCCCAGTCGGCGTTGGCCGTCCGGATGGCGTCTTCGGGCAGCCGGGCCACGGCGTTATGGACGGCCGGGCGATCCATGACGCCCAACGACGTCCAACCGGCCTCGGCGGCCAACTGGGCCAGTCGGGCTTGCGCGTCCTCGGGTGTGGCGCAGCGAATCACCTCGCCATGGACGGCGGTCAACTCGCTTTGAAACCGTTCGGCCATCGTCGCCGGATCGGGATTCTCGCGCGGCCAGACCTCGGGCGCCGGCGGCCGGGCGACGTAAGGACCCTCGGACAAGGCACTGCGAAGACGCTGCAAAATCGTATCACGACTGCTCATAGGGGGAGATCAATGGTTCAAAAAAAGGTCAAACGGACGTAAAAGATTTTAGGGCGACCGCCGTGTTTTTTAGTTTTCCTTCTTCGATTCATAGCGATCGTGGTTGCGTCGCCACCAGGTGCGGAACGCGGGGCCGGTCGCCTTGGGCAACTCGCGTCCTCGGGTCCAGGCGCCCAACATACTCGGGTGCAACGAACGGGGCACGAGCTTGATCAGTGGCATTCCAAGCTGCATGCCGAACGCCGCCAGACGGTAGCGCAACGGGCCGGCCATGAACCAGGCCCAGACGGTCCAGATGGTCCGCTGGAACAGCGAGTTCATCGACGACGGCTCGTTGGCGGCGCGATCGCGCAGGTGGATCAGTTGGTGCGGGATGTCGATTTTGGCCGGGCACACCTCGGCGCACACGCCACACAACGACGATGCGAACGGCAGCTTGCCCGCCGTCTTGAGGCCCAACAGATGCGGCGTCAAAATCGAGCCGATCGGGCCGGGATACACCCAGCCGTAAGCCCAACCGCCGGCGCGGCGATAGACCGGGCAATTGTTCAAACACGCGCCGCAGCGGAGGCAGTGCAACGCCGACCAGGCGGCCGGGTCTTTCAGCACGTTGCTGCGTCCGTTGTCCAGCAGGATGACGTACAGTTTTCGGCCGGGGGTGGCGCCGTGGATCAGGTGCGTGTAGCTGGTCAATTTTTGACCGGTGCCGCTGCGCGGGAGCAAATTGAGCATCAGCGGCAGGTAGTCGACGCTGGGCAACATCTTTTCGATGCCGATCAGGGCCACATGGACCGGCGGCGTGGCGGTCGACAGACCGGCGTTGCCCTCGTTTTCGATGACGACCATCGTGCCGGTGTCGGCCAACGCGAAATTGCAGCCCGAGACGCCCATGTCGGCCTTCAGGTATTCCTCGCGCAGGTGACGCCGGGCGATGTCGGTCAGCTTGGTGTGCTCTTCGGTGAACGGCTCGTCGAGTTTTTCGTGGAACAGATGGCCCACGTCGGCGGCGGACATGTGGATGGCGGGCGTGACGATGTGGACGGGCCGCTGGCCGGTCAGTTGGACGATGTATTCGCCCAGGTCCGTCTCGATGGCCCGAATCCCTTCGGATTCGAGCACGTGGTTGAGCTCCATTTCTTCGCTGACCATCGACTTCGATTTGACCACGCTTTTGACGTGGTGGCGACGGGCGATGTCCAACACGTGTTGGTTCGCCTCGGCAGCGTCCTTGGCCCAGAGGACGGTCGCGCCGCGGGCGGTGATTTTCTGCTCGAACTCGACCAGCAGCTTGTCGAGGTTGGCCACCGCGAACGTTTTGACTTGATGGGCGGCTTCCCGCCAATCTTGAAAATACGGCACCGCGTCGGTCACCGAGCGATTATGCTTGGCCGAGCGTTCGGCCGTGGCGCCCAACGATTTCGGCGAGTCCGGCTCGCCGAGCCCTTTGGTCCAAGGTTTGATGAACTTTGCGCCGCCGAGGTGAACAGGATGGGTGGACATCGGGTGACAATCGAGGGTTAGAAAAAGAGGATCATTTTTGGACAATCGGGGCTCCCAAACCGTGTTCTAAACGGTTGGGAAGCCGAGATCGCCGTGTTGTGTGTTAAGGAAGTTTATTGTCGGGACTCCAAAATTTCCTGAACCGCCGTGAGGCTCAGATCGCCGTGCTCGCCGAGTTTCATGTTGCGATCGGCCAATCGTTGGGCGACCGTCGAGGCGGCGTCCGGCGGGATCTGATAGTCGGACAATCGGGTGGCGACGCCCAGCGACTGGAAAAATCGCTCGGTCCGGTCGATCGCCTGGTCGACGCGAGCGTTTTCATCGCCGTCGCGGAGTTGCCACACGCGGTCGGCCATTTGGAGCAGCTTGGCTCGCTTGCGGGCTTTTTCGTGTCGCAACACGCCGGGCAGCACGACCGCCAGCGATTGGCCGTGGTCGATGCCGTACAGGGCGGTCAGTTCGTGCCCGATCATGTGTGTGGCCCAATCTTGTGGGACGCCGCAGCCGATCAGACCGTTGAGGGCTTGCGTGGCGCACCACATCAGATTGGCACGGACCGCGTAGTCGTTCGGGCTGCGAAGCGCTTTGGGGCCCTCTTCCAGCAGCGTCAACAGGAGCGATTCCGCCTGGCGATCTTGCAGCGGTGTGTCGGCCGGATAGGTCAAATACTGCTCGGCGACGTGAACGAACGCGTCGACCACGCCGTTGGCCGTTTGACGGGGCGGCAGCGAGTAGGTCGTTTCGGGATCGAGGATCGCAAAACGAGGGAACGACTGCGGGACGGTGAAAAACAGTTTTTCTTGGGTTGCCGCGCGCGTGACCACTGCGCCGCCGTTCGACTCGGAGCCGGTGGCCGGCAGCGTCAGCACGCATCCGACCGGCAGCGGGCAGGCGGGCACCAGCGACCAGTCGTAAAACATCGCCCAAGGATCGCCGCCCGAAAAGACTGACGCCGCGGCAATCAACTTTGTGCCGTCCAGGACGGAGCCGCCGCCGACGGCCAGCAGGAATTGGACGTTTTGAGCCCGGACCTGCTCGACGGCTTTCATGCAGGTTTCATAGTGGGGATTCGGCTCGATGCCGCCGAATTCGACCAGTGGCCAGCCTTGCAGGGCGTCTCGGACTTGATCGTAGACGCCGTTGCGACGGATTGAGCCGCCGCCGTAAGTCATCATGACGCGGACGCCGGCGGGCAGCAGGACCGAGAGCCGGGCGATCGAGTCGCGGCCAAAAACGAGTTCGGTCGGGTTGTGGTACGTGAAATTGAACATGGGCAAAAAATCAGTTCCAACCGGCGACTAGCACTTCGGCGATGTGCATGGCGCGGATGTGCTTGGCCTCCGGTTTGCGCTGCATGATGCCGCCAACGTGCATCAAGCAACTGATGTCGTTGCTGACGACCACGTCGGCCCCGCTGCGCAGGATGTTTTGGACCTTGGTGTTGCCCATCGACAGCGAGGTGCCAGGCATTTTGACGCTGAACGTGCCGCCGAAGCCGCAGCAGTCGGGCATGTCGGGCAGCTCGCAGTAGGTGAGTTTTTGGACGCTCTTCAACAGACGCATCGGTTGCTCGACGACGCCCAGCTCGCGGCGGCAGTGGCAGCCGATGTGCATCGTGACCTTGTGCGGAAATGTGGCCCCGGTGTCGGTGACGCCTAGGATGTCGTGCAGAAACTCGGTCAACTCGAACACGCGGCGTCCGATGCCGACGATGCGCGGGTCGGGATCGGCGTGGCCGAAAAACACTCGGCACATCGCCGTGCACGATCCGGACGGACAGACGATCCAACGGTGCGGCTCGAACACGTCGCAGAAATGGCGGATCACACGGCGGGCCTCATCCCAATAGCCCGAGTTGAACGCCGGTTGGCCGCAGCAGGTCTGCTCGGCCGGATAGACGATCGATACGTTGTATCGCTTCAACAGGTCGGCGGTGGCCTGGGCGATTTTCGGATAAAACTGGTCGATGTAGCAAGGAATGAACAGCGCCACGGGATCGCCCGGCTGATAGGGCGGGTCGTCCTGACGCGGTGCGACGCTGGCGGTGGGTTGACTCATCGGGGAAACCTGACGATCGTTGGGGGAGAGATCGGGGTCTGCTCCGAAAACGACCCGTCCGATAGTTCCGCGGTGGCGAGCGATCGAGGCGGTCGGTTTGGACCAGGTCCCAAAACCCCCATCATACAACACCGAGATCGGCGGTGGCAAGCCGCCGGGGTGCGTCAGGTTGTGTGGTGACAATACAAACGAGGGGGGGCGGGTCGCAATGGACGAATTGCGCCGCACTCAAGGAGCGACGATCGCGGGATGTCGTGAACGGGTCAGTTGCACTGGGCCAGCGACGCTTCGTGGTGCGGAGAACCGCCGCCGGAGTCGGTGAACAGTCGGACTAGCTCGACGACATTGTCGACCTGCATTTTTTCGAGCACGCTGGCGCGATGTTTGGCGACGGTTTTTTCGCCGATGCCAAGCTGCCGGGCGATCTGCTTCGAGCGTTCGCCGAGGACCAGCAGGTCGAGCACTTCGCGTTGGCGCGAGGAGAGCCGCTCGATGTGTCGGGTCAGTTCAGCTTTGCGGCCGACCTCGCGCTGGTGGCGGACGCAACGGTCGATGGCCTCGCGGATGCGCGCGGTGAGGATTTGGCCGCTGACGGGTTTTTCGAGGAAGTCGATCGCGCCGAGCCGCATCGCATTGACGGCCATCGGGATGTCGGCGCACCCGGAGATCATGATGGTCGGCATCGAACGTCCTTCGGCGGCCAGCATTTGCTGGAGCCCCAGTCCGCTGAGGCCGGGCATGCGGATGTCGAGGACCATGCATTTGGGCAAGTCAGACTGATCCTGATAGGCGTCCAAAAAGGCTTCGGCCGAGGCGTAGCTCTCGACGTTCAGTCCGAGGCTGCGAATCATCATGGCCAAAGACTCGCGCAGATCGGGATCGTCGTCCACGATGTAAACGGTGGCGTTGTCGACGGACATAGAGTCGTTCTCCTGGCGAAATGGCGTGATCCAGGAGCACGCGCGTCGCCGGGGGCCGGTCGGACCGTGGTCGGCGACAACGCGGAATCACGATACTGCCCAACGTGTCGGGAGGTCGACACGAGCCCGTTCACGACGGCCCATTCCACGGCGGGCGGCTCGCCTGTTGCTCCCCCCTGAGCGATCAACAGGCGGCGGCTCGCCGCGGAGGCGTCGGAATGAGCGTCGGTCTCCCGGAAAAACGTCCACGGTCCACCGCCGTGCCCCTGTGGCGATGCGACCGTCGGATTTTTTGGTTGCGTAGTGAACTGCGTCGGTCGGACGCGGGTCCGGGGGCCGACGTCGCTTATCTCCTGGTTCGGCTAAAATGGCGTTCGTTCCGCAGAAAACGCGTGTTTTTGCGTAAAAGTCGCCTAGGGTTGAGTGTTTGGGCGACTATGGTCGGGTGGCGGCGCTGCTGGCATTGCTGGCGCGGCGGACGAGACCGGTTTTCACGAGATTGACCGGTTTCCGTGGTCGGGATATAATCAGCTCCGCTGGCTGGGACATTGGCGTCCCAACCCTGGCACGACGAATGGATTTGTCGCACGTGGCGACGGGAATGCGAAATGGAATTCGCTGCAACGGCCACACGGGAGCTAGTAGTGTCTAGCGGCTCCTTCGATACGAAAGAACGAGTGAAGCAGGCGATCGACATCGTCGATCTCGTCGGCAATTACATCCCGTTGCGCCGTCAGGGCCGCAATTACGTCGGGCTGTGTCCCTGGCACGATGATTCTCGGCCCAGTCTTCAGGTCAATCCCGAGCGGCAGTCGTTCAAGTGCTGGGTTTGCGACCTCGGCGGCGACATCTTCAGTTTCATCATGAAAATGGAGGGCGTCGAGTTCCGCGAGGCGCTGGAAATGCTGGCCGAGCGGGCCGGCGTTCCGCTGGAAAAGCCGCAGCGGCGGGCGATCCCGCTGGCGGGCGAACCGGTCGAAGAAGCTCGCCAAGGGCACGACGCCGCGACGGCGGACAAACGCACGTTGTTGCAGGCGATGGCCTGGGCCACGAAACAGTATCATCGCTGCCTGCTCGAATCGCCCGAGGCGGACGCGGCCCGGCGTTATTTGGCCGAGCGGGGCATTGCGGCTGAGAGCGTCGAAAGGTTTCAGCTTGGTTTTTCGCCGCTGGATCGCGATTGGATTTTGCATCAGGCGGAGGGGCAGGTCAGTCCACAGCGGCAATCGCGTCGGGCGAGGGTTTTGGAGACCATTGGGATTTTGGCCCGGCCGTCCGAGGGTGGCCCGCTGTACGATCGGTTCAAGGGCCGGGTGTTGTTTTCGATCGGCGACGGGCAGGGCCGTCCGGTGGGATTGGGCGGACGCGTGTTGCCCGAGTTGGGCTCGACCAGTCCGGCCAAATACGTCAACTCGCCCGAGACGCCGCTGTTTCATAAGAGCGACTTGCTTTACGGGCTGCATCAGGCCCGCGAGGCGTTTCGAAAAACCCGGACCGCGCTGGTCATGGAGGGCTACACCGACGTGATCGTGGCCCATCAATATGGGTTCCAAAACGCGGTGGCGGTGTTGGGCACGGCGTTGGGCGAGCGGCACATTAAAATACTCAAGCGGCACGTAGACCGCATCGTGCTGGTGTTGGACGGCGACGAGGCCGGCATGAAGCGGGCCAACGAGGTGTTGGAGCTGTTCGTGGCGCAGCAGGCCGACGTGCGCATTTTGACGCTGCCCGAGGATCTGGACCCTTGCGATTATCTGCACCAGTATGGGGCCGAGGCGTTTTCCACGCTGTTGGCCGAGCGGTCGGTCGACGCGCTGGACCACGCGTTCGAGACGATCACGCACGGGATCGACATCGAGCGGGACGTCCATGGGGTGGCGCAGGCGATCGAGCGGCTTTTGGGCATCGTGGCCAAGGCGCCGCGGTTGAACGGGCAGTCGAGCGGCGACGGGCGGATCCGCGAGCAAAAGATTGTGCAGCGGCTGGCCGGCAAGTTTCGGGTCGACGAGCAGGAATTGCGTCGGCGGTTGACGGCGCTGCGTCGGCACGAGGCGTCGCGTCCGGTGGCGACCCGCGCGGCGGACGGCGTCGGACCAGAACAAGCCGGTGAGCCGGACCGGCCGATCGACCCTTGGCAGCGGGAGCTTTTGGAGCTGCTGATTGCGCATCCCGAATGTCTCGGGGAGATGCGCGGCCAGATCGAGGCGTCGGCGTGGGCGTCGGCGTTGTGCCGGAAGATTTTTGAGACTTGTTGCCGGCTGGCGGACGAGGGCGTGGAGCCGACGTTCGACCGGCTGATGTTGGAGTTCGACGAGCCGGGGTTGAAGAACCTGCTGGTCGGGCTGGACGAGCGAGGGCGGGCCAAGGGTCGGGATTCGGACGATCCGGCGGCTTTGCTCGACGATTTGATCAAGACGTTGAAGGAGAAGGAGATCGAACGGCGGCGTCCCGCACAGATCGTGGCGCTGCGCGAAGGAGGGATGGATGTCCAACAGCAATCCGCAATGCTGGAGGAGATCCTTCGCCGAGAGCGCGACCGGCACGGCATTTCCTCGCCCACGGACGGGTGAGGATGCGTGATCCGGAGAAAAAGTTTTTGGACCCAACGCGCCATGGATGCGCGCGAAAGGAGCAGTACGGTGGACCTTTTCGACAAGGATTTGCAGGAACTGGTCGCCCGGGGGAAGTCGCAAGGCTATTTGACCTATGACGAAGTCAACGACTATCTGCCCGACGAAGAAGTCAATCCCGACAAGCTCGACAATTTGTTGATCGCCCTGGAGGAAGAGGGCATCGATCTGGTCGAGCATCCGCCGACCGCGGAGTTTTTTGATTCCGTGAACGATGGCGACGCGGTCGATTCGGGCGACGAGCGTTTGGCCCAGGGCGAAGTGTCGTCCGCGCCGGTGGATTTGCCGCCGTTGCCAGGCGAATCGTCGAAGTTCAGCAGCGATCCGATTCGGATGTATTTGAGCCAGATGGCTGAAATTCCGCTGCTGAGCCGCACGGAAGAAATCTCGCTGGCCAAGAAGATCGAAGTGACGCGCAAGCGTTTTCGGCGGACCGTGATCGGCTGCGCGATGGCGATGCGGGCGACGGTGCACACGTTGGCGCGCGTGCACAAGGGCGAGCTACCGTTCGATCGGACGATCAAGGTGTCGCTGACCGAGCGGCTGACCAAAGAGCAGATTCTCGCCCGGATGCCGCACAATTTGGGCACGATTTCGCATTTGATGGAAGGCAACCAGCGGGATTTTCGTTTGCTGGTCAGCAAAAAAACCTCGGCGTCCGGACGTACGGAGGCTCGCAAGCGGTTCATTCGCCGTCGCCGCAAGATGCTGACGTTGATCGAGGAGCTCAGTCTGCGGACCCGCCGCGTGCAGGGAATGATGCGGCAAATGGAAGACGCGGTGGGCCGGATGGAAGCCATTCGCCGGCAGTTGCGGCTGCTGCTCAATACGCCGGCCACGCAAGCCAAGCGGACGGCGCTGCGGCGCGAGCTGCGCGACCTGATGGTGTTGGCCCAAGAGAGCCCGAAAAGCCTGCGTCGCCGTTGCGAAGTGATGCGGCGGCAGTTTCAGGACTATGAGGCGGTCAAGCGTCAGTTGTCGGGCGGCAATCTGCGGCTGGTGGTGTCGATCGCCAAAAAATACCGCAATCGGGGGTTGAGCTTCCTGGATTTGATCCAGGAGGGCAACACCGGGCTGATGCGGGCGGTCGACAAGTACGAATATCGCCGCGGGTTCAAGTTTTCGACCTACGCCACGTGGTGGATTCGCCAGGCCATCACGCGGGCCATCGCCGATCAGGCCCGGACGATCCGGATTCCGGTCCACATGATCGACGTATTGAGCAAGCTGCGGAACGCCTCCAAACGGCTATTGCAGGAGCTTGGACGGGAGCCGACCACCGAAGAGGCGGCTGCGGCCACCGGCCTTTCGGTGGATGAGACGCGGCGGGTTTTGTCGATGGGCCGCCATCCGGTGAGTCTTGACCGACCGGTCGGCGAAAGCGAAGATAGTTGTTTCGGGGAATTCATCGAGGACGGTGGATTGCCCCGGCCTGACAAAGCCGCCAGCAATGAACTGCTTCGTGAAAAAATCGACGCCCTGCTCAAGACGCTCACGTACCGCGAGCGGGAGATCATTCGTTTGCGTTACGGACTTGGCGACGGCTACACCTACACGTTGGAAGAGGTGGGCCGGATTTTCAGGGTCACGCGCGAGCGGGTTCGGCAGATCGAAGCCAAGGCGGTCAAAAAGCTCCAACACCCGGTTCGCAGCCAGCAGCTTTCGGGCTTCCTGGACCGCACGACCGGATTGTCGCCGGTGGTCGATTACGATCCGGCGGCCGAGTACGACCGCGCAGCCGGCTGACGCGGTTGGTTCGTCCGGCGATTTTCAGGCCCGCGGGTCGCACGACTCGTGGGCCTTTTTTATTTCTTTTGCGCGAGTTTTCTCTAACCCATAGCATCGTTCATGCCCACGCCCACGAAAATTGATTTGTCCGTGCTCCGCACGCTGCATCGCATCCATCGCCAACTGACCGATTTGAAGAGCCGGCTCGACCGCGGTCCGAAACAAATTCGCGCCGCCGAGGCGAACGTCCAGCATCACGAGGATTTGCTTGTGCGGACCAAGGACGAAGCGAAGACGCTGCGCAAGAACGCGGACCAGAAGCAGCTCCAGTTGAAATCGAACGAAGACAAGGTGCGCGAGCTTCGGGTGAAGCTGAACGGGGCGTCGAGCAACCGCGAGTATCAAGCGCTGCTGGAGCAAATTGCGGCGGACGAGATGGCCAAGAGCGTGTTGGAGGACGAGATCCTGGAGGCGATGGAGAGGACCGACGGGTTTCAGAAAAACATCGCCGAGGCGGAGGAAGCGGTGAAGACGGCCCGGCAAAAGTTCGAACAGGTCCGGGTGGAAGTCGCCGAGCGGGAGCCGCATCTAACGGCCGACGCGGATCGGTTGGAGGCCGAGTTGAAGACGGCCGAAGAAACGCTGCCCGACGAGGTCCGCGAAAAGTATCGCCGCGTGGTGCGAGGGTTGGGCGAGGACGCGCTGGCCGTGGTCGAAAACCAGTATTGCACCGGCTGCAATCAGAAGATCCCGTTGAACATGCTCAATCAGGTGATGCTGGGCCAGCCGGTGTTTTGCAAGAGTTGCGGCCGGCTGCTTTATTTGCCGGAATGACGCGCGACGTCGGCGGCCTCGGTTTCGGCTTGTTCGGTTTCGTGCATCACTTCGGCCATTTCACGCCGATTGCCGAAATAGTAAAACACGCCCAGGGCGGCGATCAGGATCGACACGAGTCGGTAGGCCAGCATGACGACCAGGCCTTGGCCGCTGGGCACGGGCGTGCCAAGCGCCAGCGAGACGTTCGTGTAGAGAAAATCGAGTGCGGCTTCACTGGGACCGACCGGGAAGGGAATCACCTGCATCACGGCGCTGAGGGGCATCATGACGAAGTGCAGGTACAGCGGCAGGTGACGGTCGAACAGCCCGCAGACGATGCAGTAGCATCCGACGGCGAAGGACAGGTGGACGCAGACGGTCATCAGCGAGGCCGCGATCAGCACCTTCGGTTTTCGGCTGTAGAGCTGGATGGCCGACAGCAGGCTCTCCATCGGAGGGCCGACGTGCGGGATGCGGCGGAATAGGTACATCAGCCAGGCGGTCAACGCTTTGGGGCCCATGACGACGGCCAAGCCGATCGTGCTGCCCAGCGTGACCCAAAACATGCCGAGGCCGATTTGCCGGAGTTCGGGCGAGGGAAGCCGCCAAAATCCGGTCAGGAAGATGGCGGCCGACGCGACCACAAAGAGCCAGTAAAGGCCGATCACGCGGTCGATGATGACCGAGGCGGCGGCCTTGGCGCGGTGGCCGGGATGTTCGTGGTCGAGCATGGCGCCTTTGACCAGGTCGCCGCCGACGATGCCCAGCGGCGCCAGGTTGAACAGATAACCCCAGAAGCTGATGCGCAGAGCATCGCGGAAACGGCAGGGGACGTCCAACGCGCGGATCAGCAGCCACCAGCGAATGAACGTCAGCATCGTGGCGAACGTGTTGGCGGCCCACGCGGCGAACAGCAGTTCCCAGTCCTTGGGCTGGTCGCGCAGGTCGGCGAACACGTTGCCGTGCGCTTTGCTTTGCGTGGCGTTGTAGATCAGGTAGCCGATGATCGCCGCCGAGACGCCGACTTTCAGAAACGTGACGAGCAGTCTTTTCACGGCGGCTTTTTCTTGTCTGGGGGGGCGGTTTTCCGTTTTCGCGTTGCGCCCGCCCGGTTTCACGCTCGCTTTATTGCCAAATGCGAACGCTCCAGAGCACGGCGACGAGCCAGCCCAAGGCGCACAGTTGCGTGCTTCGGCGGCGATAGACGATGTCGACCGGAGAACCGCCGACGCCTTCGACGTACACCATCCGAAGGTAGTCCAGGATACCGTAAGCCACAAACGGCATCGAGACCAGTTCTCGGCCGGGCACGAAGATTTTTTGGACTTCAATGCAATACAAGGCGTAGCTCAGCATGGCTACGCCGGCGCAGATGCCCACGGCCTGGTCTAAAAACCCCTTGTTGTAGCCCTTCAAACTGGGGCGATGGTTTTGGTCCAGGTCCTCGATCAGGTCGGCGCGGCGTTTTGCGAACCCCAAAAAGAGCGCCAACGTGGAGGTGCACAGCAACAGCCAGGACGACGGCGGGGCCGAAATCAGGATGCAGCCCAAAAGCACGCGAATCACAAAGCCCGAGGAAAGCAAAAACACGTCCAGCAGGGCGACGTGTTTGAGGCCAAGATTGTAGGCCAGATTGATGGCCGCGTAGACCAAGGCGATCGTACAGGCGGGTTGTCGGCCGGCCAGCAGGCACAACGCCAGACCGGCCGCCAGCAGCACGACCATTTGAACCGCGGCGACGGTGCGGGAAACCCGGCCCGAGGCGATCGGTCGCCGGCATTTTTGCGGATGCAGGCGGTCCGTCTCGGCGTCGCAAAGATCGTTCAGCGTGTAGACGGCCGAATTGACCAGACAGAAACCCAGTAGGCCGAGCAGAAGGTCGATCGGTGCGAATCGGACGCCGGCGGCCATGGCGAACGGGGCTGGCAACAGGACGAAGACGTTTTTCGCCCAGTCTTTCGGTCGAGCCAGTCGAATCAGGTCGAGGAACATAGGTAGAATTACAGCCGACCGAGGAATCATCGATGTTTTCAGAATTTTACGCGACGCATGACAAATCGCGGTAGATGACGAATCACTTGCATGACATATCGCCACGGGCGCGGGGCGTAGACGACCGGACGTCCGCGGTCGATCGCCTTGCGAATGCGTCGGGCCACCTGGTCGGGATCGCCTGCAAACGGCGGCGGTTTCAGTCCGGCGGTCATGCCCGTGCGAACGAAGCCCGGTTTGACGCAGACGGTTTTCAACCCTTGCCGGCGGAACCGGTGGTCGAGTCCTTCGAGGTAGCGGGCCAGTCCAGCCTTGGCCGCTCCGTACAGGACGACGGGTTTTCGTCCGCGATCCCCAGCCACGGAACTAAACGCGCAGAGCGTGCCGCCGCCGGAGGCCAGCAAGCGTCGGCGGGCTTCTTCGCAAAACAACACGGTGTTGGTGAAGTCGACTGTCAGAAGGCGGGCCGTCGCCTCGGGGTCGTTTTCCAATGTTTCTTGGTCGGCGAACAGCCCGGCGGTCACGACGACCGCATCGACGCCGTCGAGTTGGCGCCACGCCTCGTCCAACGCGGTCGCAAAACCGGACGGGTCGGACAGATCGCAGTGGGACAGGCCGACGGGCGCCGCGGCCCCGCGAATCTCCAGGTCTTGGGCCGAAAATCGCAGTTGTTCGACGTCGCGTCCCAACAGAAACAGCCGGTCGCCGCGAGCGGCCAACTGTCGGGCCAAGGCTCGGCCCATGCCACGGCTTGCGCCCAAGATGACGGCTTTCATGCGGGGTCTCCCAGCAGGCGGACCGATTGGGCGCTGCGGATGCGGGCGTCGGGGTCCCACCGGCGGCGCACCTCGTTGAATGCGGCGAGTCGAGTCTCCATGGCTTGGAAGTGCTCGGCCTTGGTGAATGTGTCCTTGGTCAGATAAATGCGTCCGCCCTCGGCGATCACCAATTCGTTGAGCTGGTCGACCAGTTCGGGCGTGCGGGTCGGATGGATCGGGAAATCCATGGCGATCGACATGCCCGGCCTGGGGAACGACAATAGTCCGCGTCCCTCGGGCCCGCAGTCTTTGATGACGCACAGGAAACCCATGCCGCCGGCCGAGACGAAAAGCTCCAAAAATCGGCGGGCCGGACCGTTGTCGTCGGCGTGGGGCAACACGCATTGATACTGCGTGAACCCGCGGCGGCCGTAGATCAAATTCCAATCGTCGAGCGCGTCGAGCGGATAAAAAAACGAGTCGGGATGGACGATACCGCGACGGACCCGCTGAAAATGTTTCCAATAGTAAGCCAAATTAAAGGCTTTCATGCTCGGCTTGCAGAGCGCCAGGGCGGGAAACGGAAACGGGACGCGTAGCCGGCGTTTCAGCGGCGGCGATTTTTCGGGGGCCTCGTCGGCCGTGGCCCAGCGACCCTTCATCAAAATCCCTCGGCCCAGCCGGTCGCCACGGGCCAGGCAGTCGACCCAGCCGACGGTCATCGGCCAGTCGTGGGCGGACTGTTTCAGGCCCGTGACCATGGCGTCCAAGTGGTCGATGCGCTCACTTTCGCCCCAGATCCAGGGCGAAGGAATCCGCCGCATCGAAAACTCGGCCTCCAGGATGTGGCCGGTCAGACCCATGCCGCCGATCGTGGCTCGGAACAAATCCGGCTCGGAGGCGTCGGAACAGTCGAGGATCCGGCCGTCGGCCACGCGGAGCCGCAGGCTGCGGACGTGTTGACCGAAACATCCGTCGACGTGGTGATTTTTGCCGTGGACGTCCGAAGCGATCATGCCGCCCAAGGTGACAAACTGCGTGCCGGGCGAGACGGGCACGAACCATCCGCGGCGCAAAAACACCCGATTGAGCGCCAGCAGCGACACGCCGGCCTCGGCCCGCAAAAGCCCTGAGTCGGGATCGAAATGGAGCAACCGGTCGGCCAGCGTCGTGTCGGCCACGGGCGAGTCGGCTCGGGCCGGCAACGAGGAATCGCCATACGATCGGCCGAGTCCCCTCGAAAGAGTTGCTTTTTCGGTGGCCGCCGTCAGATCTTCGGACCGAAATTCGAGTCCTTCCAGGATCGGAAAGCGTCCCCAACCGGACAATTTTTTGCGATAAGGCTGCTGTGACATGCGTAATACTCCCACCACGGGGTCCGAATATAAGCCTAGTTCGGAAAACGGGTCAAGATCGAAGGCGGTGTTATTTCATGCCACCTGAATTTGGTGGTTTTTGCCAACGGCGGATTGTGAGCGATACTTTTGGGTGTCGGTTTGGGTTGGTTGGGGCGTTTGGTTTAACTTTTTTGACGGAAGGTCGCTCATGACTTCGGCCGAAAACATTGCCCGTTTGCTGGACACGCCCTTTGGCGAAGAGCTTTCGCGGGAATTGGGGATTTACCCAATACCGGAAGGGTTGAAGATTTCAGTTGTGGTGCCGGTGTACAACGAACGGGAGACGGTGATCGAGATCGTTCGTCGCATCCGGGAGGTGCCGATTCCGAAAGAGATCCTTTTGGTCGATGATGGCAGTACCGATGGGACGCGCGACATTTTGGCCGGGATGGAGCCAGCCGACGACCTTCGGATTGTGTTGCAGGAGCGCAACCAGGGCAAAGGCGCGGCGCTGAAGACGGGATTCGCTCTGGCGACCGGCGACATCGTGTTGATTCAGGACGCCGACTTGGAATACGATCCGCGTCAGTACGGCCGGCTGATTCAGCCGATCGTCGAGGGCGTGGCCGACGTGGTGTACGGTTCGCGGTTTGTGCCGGTCGGGCCGCATCGGGTGCTGTATTTTTGGCATTCGGTGGGCAATCGGGCGTTGACGATGTTGTCGAATATTTTCACCGACCTGAACTTGACCGACATGGAGACTTGCTACAAGGTGTTTCGCCGCGAGGTGATTCAGGCGATTGCGCCGACGCTGCGCGAGCGGCGATTCGGCATCGAGCCCGAATTGACGGCGAAAATCGCCCGGCAGCGATGCCGAGTCTACGAGGTGGGCATCAGCTATTTCGGCCGGACGTATCAGGAAGGCAAGAAGATCGGCCTGGCCGACGCGATGCGGGCGTTTTGGTGCATCGTGCGATACTGGTGGGGCGATTGACCGCCGGCGGCCAGTGGCCCAAACAACGGGCAAACGGTATATTTCGGCCACGGACCATGTTGAATTTTTTCACCCCCACCTATCGAATCGGTCGCGTCGAGGACTTGACGCTCGAGCTGCTTCGGGCGTGGGGGCTTCGGGCTTTGCTGCTCGACGTGGATTGCACGCTGACCCGGTATCGAGAACTGAGCGTACCGCCGCCGGTCGCGGATTGGATCAGCATTTTGCGGGCCGACGGGGTTGCGATGTGTCTGGTCTCGAACGGCTTGGAGCCGCGGATTCGTGAATTTGCCGCGACAATCAATCTGCCTTACGTGGCTCGGGCGATGAAGCCTTTTTCGCGGGGCGTTCGAGCGGCGATGCGCCGGTTGGATCGGCGACCGACCGAGACCGCAATGGTGGGCGATCAGTTGTTCGCCGACGTGTGGGCCGGGCGGACGGCGGGCATTCGCACGATCCTGGTCGAGCCGATTCATCCCGAAGAAGAGCCGTGGTTTACGCGTCTGAAGCGTCCGCCCGAGCGATTTTTCTTGCGCCGCAGAAATTAGCGGCGGCCCACGCGCCTTTTTTTCTTGCACCACCGGCTTTCGCAACCGTTTCGCATTCTTTTTTTCTTGACAGCCGATTTTTGGGCGTTGTCCTTGTGTACCCCTCTTTGGTGCGGATTTTGCGTTGTTAAGCTGGAAAGTTGGCGGAAACTAAGTTGGTCGCAGTGGTGGTCGGGGCATGGATCGAAAAAGCTTTTGGATTTTCTGGAAGAGCCCATTGACGTTGGTGGCCGACAATGATACGATCCTATGTTTCCCGCCCAATCGGCGGACAACGACTGTTGTTTGGCAAGTTGGCAGGTGAGTTGATTGGGAACAAGGTGGTTTTGGTCGAGTTTTCGGCCTGGCCGCCTGCCCTCAATACCGGAGGACTTCCGTGGCTGGTCATACAAGCGAAATCATCCGCATTCGGATGGAAGCCTACGATCACGCGATTTTGGATCAGAGTGCGGCGGAGATTGTTGATACGGCGAAACGGACCGGCTCGGTCGTTCACGGACCGATTCCTCTGCCGACGCGTGTCGAGCGTTACACGGTTCAGTCGAGTCCGCACATCGACAAGAAGGCCCGGCAGCAGTTCGAGATCCGCACGCACAAGCGGCTGATCGACATCATGCAGGCGACGGCCAAGACGATTGAGGCGTTGAACAAACTCAGCCTGCCGGCGGGTGTGGACATCAAGATTAAGGCCACCAGTAGGCACTAAAGGCGCAATATTGGCCCATCGCGGGATCCGCGGCGGGATGATTTTAATGGACGGAAGCTGGGCGGGTAATGTTGGCCGCAGCGTGCCGACGGTTCCTGCCGGCGACGTAGCATAAAGGCAAATAGCGATGGTAGTTGGACTGCTCGGCCGAAAGGTCGGGATGACACAGATTTTCGATTCGACCGGTCAAGTGATTCCGGTGACCGTTATCGAAGCCGGTCCGTGCGACGTCCTGCAAGTGCGGACGGCGCAGAAGGACGGTTATCCGTCGGTCCAATTGGGCTTTTTGGACAAGCCGCGTCGCCTTGCCAGCCGCGCCGATCGCGGGCACGTCGCCAAGTTGGACAGCAAACGTCAAAAACGCCGCGCCGCCGCCGGAGTCGAGGCCATCGTGAAGGCCGATTGCGAGCCGAAGCGCTTTGTGCGCGAGTTCCGCGGCGAGACGGAAGGCGTGGAGGTTGGCCAGAAGTTGACGGTCGACGTGTTCTCGAAAGTGGCGGCCGTCGACGTGATCGGCATCACCAAGGGCCGCGGCACGGCCGGCGTCATGAAGCGGCACGGTTTCTCCGGTCAGCGCGCTTCGCACGGCGTCAAGAAGGTGCATCGCCATCCGGGCTCGATCGGCTGCAACACCGATCCGCACCACGTTTTCAAGGGCCGCCGGATGGCCGGCCATTACGGTTCCGCTCGCCGCACGATCCGCAATTTGAAGGTTGTGCAGGTCGACGTGGAGAACAATCTGTTGTTGGTCCGCGGCGCCGTGCCGGGTCCGAACGGCGGATATGTAGTGGTCCGCAAGACCAACAAGATGTAAAGAAACCAAGACGTGAAAACGGTCGCGGCCACGCGACGCATGTAAGAGTTAGGACGCTACGGAAAATGGCCACATTACCGATCTACGATCGTTCCGGCGCCGAGGTGGGATCCTACGAGGTGGATCCGGCCCAACTGGCTCCGCGCATCAGCAAGCAATTGCTGCACGACGCGGTGGTCATGTATCAGACCAATCTGCGTCAGGGGTCGGCCAAGACGAAGAGCCGCGCGGAAGTGGCGGGCACGACTCGCAAGATGTATCGGCAAAAGGGCACGGGCAACGCGCGGGCCGGCTCGCGGCGCAGCGGCGTTCGTCGGGGTGGCGGACACATCCATTCCCGTCAGCCGCGCGATTGGTCCTATCGGTTGCCGAAGAAGGCGTTGAAGATCGCCACTCGCATGGCGGTCGCCTCGCGGATCGCCGACAACGAAGTGACGTTGATCGATCAATTGGTGTTCGAGAAGCCGAAGACTCAGGACATGGCGGCGGTGTTGAAGGCGTTGCGGCTGAACGACGCCAGCCTGCTGGTCGCGGTCGACGGCTACGACTTGAACGTCTATCGCAGCATTCGCAATTTGGCGGACGTTTCGGTGGTGCCGGTGGCCGAGCTGAACGCGTTGAACGTATTGAGCCCGAAGCGGCTTTTGATGACGAAATCCGCTTTGGATGCCTTCTGTGCGAAGGCGACGACGAAGTAAGCAGGACGGAGATTTAAGGAAGCGATCATGGCCCGAGACGCGACAAAAACCGGTTTGGAGCTGGAGCCGCACCAGATCATCCTTCGGCCGTTGGTGACCGAAAAAGGCATGCACAAGGCGAGCCGCAACAACGCGTATGCTTTTGAGGTGAGCCGGATGGCCGGCAAGGCGGACGTCCGTCGGGCGGTCGAGCAGTTGTTCGACGTGAAAGTGGTGGGCGTGAACATTCAAAATCGCAAGGGCAAGCCGCGTCGCAGCCGTTTTCGCGGTGGTGCGACCAACGCCTGGAAAAAAGCCATCGTGACGTTGGATCCGGAGCATCGCATCAACTTCTTCTAGTGGGAGTGGCCAGTGGCCGGTGGCCAGTGGCCGGTGAAGAGCAAGCGGGAATAGAACGACCAAGAAGTTTTTTGAGCACACTAACCACTGGCCATAAGCCGCTGGTCACTAATTATGGGAATTCGCCGTTACAATCCGACAACGCCGGGCCGCCGCGGGGCCACCGTGAGCGACTTTGCGGAACTGACGCCCGGCGCGAAGCCGGTCAAGGGCTTGCTGGCGCCGAAGAAGCGCAAGGGCGGGCGGAACAACCAGGGCAAAGTGACCGCTCGGCATCGCGGCGGCGGCCACAAACGTTACCTGCGTCAGATCGATTTTCGACGGAACAAGGACGGCGTGCCGGCCGTGGTTGATTCGATCCAGTACGATCCGAACCGCAGCGCTCGGATCGCGTTGCTGCACTATGCGGACGGCGAGAAGCGATACATTTTAGCGCCCGAGGGTTTGAAGGCCGGGGCTGAGTTGCTCAGCGGCAAGGACGCGCCGGCGGCGGTGGGCAATTGCCTGCCGTTGTCGTCGATTCCGCTGGGTATGGACGTGCATTGCATCGAAATGCTGCCGGGTCGCGGCGGCGTGCTTTGTCGATCGGCGGGCGTGCGGGCTACGTTGGCCGCGCGGGACGCCGATTGGGCGCAGATCAACCTGCCGAGCGGTGAAATTCGCCGCGTGCCGGCGACGTGCCGGGCGACGATCGGCGTGTTGGGCAACTCGGACCACATGGGCATCGTGTTGGGCAAGGCGGGTCGAAAACGTTGGATGGGTCGTCGGCCGCATGTGCGCGGCACGGCGATGAACCCGATCGACCATCCGCACGGCGGTGGCGAAGGCCGCACGAAGGGCGGTCGGCATCCGGTCAGCCCGACCGGCAAGTTGGCCAAGGGCGGTTCGACCCGAAAGCGTCGGAAGCCGTCGAACAAGGCGATTGTGCGTCGTCGTCGGTCGCGGCGTTATGGACAGATCAAGATCAAGTAGTGGCCACGATTTACTATGGGAAGATCACTAAAAAAAGGACCGTTCGTCGCTCCGAAGCTGTATCTGAAAGTTCAGAAGCAGAACGAGGCGGGGACGAAAGAACCGATCAAGACGTGGGCTCGGGCCTGCACGATCGTGCCGGAGTTTGTGGGCCACACGTTCATGGTTCATAACGGGAAAGTGCATTTGAAAGTGTTTGTGACCGAAGAGATGGTCGGTCACCGACTGGGAGAATTCGCGCCGACGCGGACATTCCGCGGGCACGGCGGGAAAGGCAAGCGATAGGGACGGCAACATGGCTTACGAAGCGACCTACCGATTCGCCAGGATCAGCGCCCGCAAAGTGCGGCCGCTGGCCGATTTGGTGCGCGGCAAACTGGCCGACGAGGCCTTGGACATTTTGAAGTATCAGCCGCACCGGGGCGCGCGGATGATCGAGAAGACGCTCCGCAGCGCCTTGGCGAACGCCGAGGACCGTCGGGCGCAGAATCTGCACCACCTGATCGTGACGGATTGTCGCGTGGACGGCGGCCCGATGTTCAAGCGGATGCGGCCGCACGCCCGCGGGATGGCCTCGGTCTTGTTGAAGCGGTTTTCGCATATCCACGTGGCGTTGGAATAGGAAAAAACAATGGGTCAGAAAGTCAATCCCGTCGGATTCCGCACCGGCATCATGGTCGGCTGGAAGAGTCGGTGGTACGCCTCGAAGCAGGAGTTCGCCGATTTGCTGGTCGAGGATCAGCGGATCCGAAATTACATCAAGGGCCGCAAGGACAAGTTCGGCAAGGCGCTGTATCCGGCGATTGCGAAGATCGAGATCGAACGGACCCGGGACGAAGTCAAGGTGGTGTTGTTCTCGGCGCGTCCGGGCCTGTTGATCGGGCGGAAGGGCGAACGCGTCGAGGAGTTGCAGAAGGAGTTGCAGGAGAAGACGGGCCGACGGATCAACATCAAGATCGAAGAGTTGAATCGTCCGGAGATCGTCGCGCAACTGGTGGCCGAGGACATCGCCGAGCAGTTGGAGAAGCGGGCCGGGTTCCGGCGAACGATGAAGCGGGCGATGGAGCAGGCGATGGAGGCCGGCGCGAAGGGCATCAAGATTCAGTTGTCCGGCCGGTTGGGCGGCGCCGAAATGTCGCGTCGTGAGAAGCAGATCGCGGGCTCCATTCCGTTGAGCACGTTGCGGGCGAAAATCGACTACGGGTTCACCGAGGCGTTGATCGCCCAGGGACACATCGGCGTGCAAGTGTGGATCAACCAAGGTATTTATAGCGAGGACGAGAACGATGGCGCTGATGCCAAAACGGGTCAAGCACCGAAAAAGCCAAAGAGGGCGTATAAGAGGTGACGCCTTTCGCGGCAACCGAGTCGTTCACGGCGACTTCGGCTTGCAGGCGTTGCAAGGCGGGTGGATCAGCGCGGCGACGTTGGAAGCCGGGCGTATCGCCGCGCAGCAATATCTGCGCACGGAAGGCCGGTTGTACGTTCGGGTGTTCCCGCACAAGCCGATCACGTCGATTCCGTTGGAAACGCGTATGGGCAAGGGGAAAGGCGAGCCGGAATACTGGGCGGCGGTGGTGCG
Organism: Planctomycetaceae bacterium; assembly: GCA_021372005.1. GTDB lineage: Bacteria > Planctomycetota > Planctomycetia > Pirellulales > Thermoguttaceae > JAJFVC01. The sequence continues at coordinate 23,780 of JAJFVC010000089.1, forward strand.
GCCCGGCACGGTGTTGTATGAATTGAGTGGAATTTCGGAAGAGGCCGCGCGGATGTGTTTCGCTCGGCTTGCCCACAAGATGCCGGTGCGCGTGCGGTTTCTCCGCCGTCGCCCGGTGTAAGGGCGGACGAAGAGATAAGGGAATTGTTGGGTTGGATGAGGACTGGCCGCGGACCACGGGCCGCTGAAGGATCCGAGCGATGACGAAGGTTGCCGAACTTCGAGAGATGAGCGACGAGCAGTTGGCGTTGACGTTGAAGGAGACGACCAGCAACTTGTTCCACTTGCGCTTGCAGGCGGAGACGGAGCGATTGGACGCGCCGAGCGAGTTGCGGAAGCAGCGTCGATTGGTCGCGCAGATTCAGACGATTCAAAATCAGCGGAAGCGCGCCGGGGAGCAGGCCGTCGCGGCGGCTGTTGAGAAATAGGTTGAAGCAGGAAAAGAACGACCATGCCTAAACGAGTAGAAACCGGGATCGTCACCAGCGACAAGACGGCGAAGACTCGTCGCGTCGAGATACCGCGGTTGGTGCGGCATCCGCGTTACGGGAAGTACGTGCGTCGGAAGACGGTGTGCCACGTTCACGACGAGAACAACGAGTCGCACATGGGCGACCTGGTCGAGATCGTCGAGTCGCGGCCGCTGTCGCGCACGAAGCGGTGGTCGTTGGTCCGGGTGGTGGAGAAGGGTCGGATGCTGGACGTGGCGGCGATGCGAGCCGAGGCCCGACGCCATCGGAAAGCTCAGGAGCAGGAGGGCGCCGAGTCATGATCCAGATGCAAAGCCGGCTCGCCGTGGCCGACAACACCGGCGCGAAGGAATTGATGTGCATCAAGGTGCTGGGCGGGTCGCGCAAGCGTTTTGCGCGGATCGGCGACATCATCGTGTGCAGCGTCAAGAGCGTGATCGCCGGCAGCGACTTCAAAAAGGGCGCGGTGGTTCGTGCGGTGATTGTTCGCTGCAAGCAGCCGACCCGTCGGGCGGACGGCAGCTACGTGCGGTTCGACAGCAACGCGGCCGTGATTATCGACAACGACAAAAACCCGCGCGGCACGCGCATTTTCGGCGCGGTGGCCCGGGAGTTGCGGGACCGGAACTTCATGAAGATCGTCAGTCTCGCCAACGAGGTGGTTTAGATGTGGATTAAAGCGAACGACACGGTGAAAGTGATCGGCGGCGAGGACCGGGGGACGACCGGCAAGGTGCTGCGGGTGAACCGGAAGGCGGGCAAGCTCGTGGTCGAGGGCGTCAATCGGGTGTACAAGCATGTGCGACGCAGCCAGAAGAATCCGCAGGGCGGGCGGCTGTCGAAAGAGATGCCGATTTCGGTGAGCAACGTGCAGTTGGTCTGTGAGGCGTGCGGCGCGGCCGTCCGGCTGGGCGTGCGTTATCTGGACAACGGCGCGAAAGAACGATACTGCAAGAAATGCGGCGCTGGCAACGGCCAGGTTTCCCGGCCGAAAGCCCGATACGCCAAGTCATAATCTGGACGGACCATGAGTGCAGCTAAAGCAAAAAAGACGACCGAGGCCTCCAAGCCCGAGCAGCCCGAGGTGATTCCGCCTCCGCGGCTTCGTGAGAAGTACGTGAAGGAAATCCTTCCGGCGCTGTCGGCGAAGTTCGGACGGACGAATCCGCATTCGTTGCCGCGATTGCAGAAGATCGTGGTGAACATGGGCGTGGGCAAGGCCATCACTGAGAAGAAATACCTGGAAGACGCCTTGGCGGCGATGACGCAGATCACCGGTCAAAAGCCGTTGACGACGCTGAGTCGCAAAGCGATCGCCAATTTCAAGCTTCGCGAGAATTTGCCGATCGGTTGCAAGGTGACGTTGCGGGGGGCGAGGATGTATGAGTTCCTCGACCGGCTGGTTTCCGTGGCGCTGCCTCGCGTGCGCGACTTCCGCGGCTTAGACCCGAACGGTTTCGATCGTCGCGGGAATTACAACCTGGGCCTGACCGAACAGTTGGTGTTCCCGGAGTTGAATCCCGACAAGTTCACGACGCCGCAGGGCATGAACATCACGTTGGTCACCAGCGCGACCAACGACGACGAAGCGCGAGAGTTGTTGAGGGCGTTTGGGATGCCGCTTCGGGCGGCGTAGGAGAACGGGATGACCGGTGCCCCCCTGGGTTGCCGGTCGGTTCACGACAATCTGACCACTGGCCACGGGCCACTGACCACTAAACTATGGCAAGCAAATCAAAAATCGCAAAGGCGTCGCGCAAGCCCAAGTTTTCGACTCGTCTCGTACGACGATGTCGGATTTGTGGGCGTCCGCGGGCGGTGTATCGGAAGTTCGGAATTTGCCGGATCTGCTTCCGTAAGCTCGCCGACGAAGGATTGATCCCCGGCGTCCGCAAAGCGAGTTGGTAAGGTAATGGTAAAGGGAACCTAGACCGATGATGACCGACCCCATCGCCGACATGTTGACGCGCATTCGCAACGCGGTGCGAGTTGAAAGGCCTCTGGTAGAGATGCCTGTCTCCAAAGTCAAACGGGGACTGGCGGAAGTGCTCAAGCGCGAGGGCTATATCTGGGATTGGGAGGAAGTGGAAAGCAAGCCTGCCAATCAGCTTCGCGTGCACTTGAAGTACGGCCCGAACGGAGAACGCGTGATTCGCCGCATCCGCCGGATCAGCAAGCCCGGACGCCGAGTTTACAGCGGCGCGGCGGATCTGAAGCCGATTTTGGGCGGTTTGGGCATCAGCATTCTCAGCACGAGCCGAGGCGTGATCAGCGACCGCGAGGCGCGCCAACGGAAACTCGGCGGCGAAGTGCTTTGCGAGATTTGGTAATGCAATGTGGCCGACGGTCGAGTGATCCGGCCCACAATAAGAATAACTAGCCAGTGGCTGCAAACCAGTAGAAACCAAAATGTCTCGGATCGGAAAAAAACCGGTGCCAGTTCCTGCGGGCGTGAAGGTCCAGATCGCGGACCGCACGATCACCGTCGAAGGCAAGTTGGGCTCGCTCCAGTGGGAGCATCGTCCCGAGGTCTCGGTCGCGTACGACGAGGCGTCGAAGTCGCTCCAGGTGAGCCGGATCAACGATGAGCGGTTGAGCCGCGCGTTGCACGGGCTTACCCGGGCGCTGTTGGTCAACATGGTCACCGGCGTGACGCAGGGTTACGAAAAACGACTGGAAATCCAGGGCGTCGGCTATCTGGCCGCATTGCAGGGCAAGACGCTGCAATTGCGGGTCGGGCTGGCCAATGAGCTGCAAGTGCCGATTCCCGATGGATTGAAAGTGACCGTGCCGGATCAACAGCACGTTGTGATTCAAGGGGTCGACAAGCAGAAGGTCGGCCATTTCGCCGCGGCCGTTCGGGCGCTGCGGAAGCCGGAGCCGTATAAGGGCAAGGGCATCCGATACCTGAACGAGCCGGTCCGCCGCAAGCAGGGCAAGGCGATGGTGAAGTAGCGGAAGGTGAGCAGCGCGTTGGACGTGTGAAGGGTGCGAAGGGAGATTTTTGGCGATGAGTCATCAAAAACGAGTCGGTAAACAACGTCAGCGCCGCGGGTTCCGCGTTCGCAACCATTTGAAGCGCAACACCACCCGGCCGCGACTGACGGTGTTCCGCAGTCACAAGAATTTTTACGCCCAGATCATCGACGATGCGGCGGGGCGGACGTTGGCGTCGGCCAGCAGTCTCGATAAGCAGTTGGAGCTGCCCTACGGCGGCAACAAGGATGCGGCGGTGGCGGTGGGCAAAGCGATCGCACAGCGGGCATTGGACGCGGGCGTGAAGGAAGTTGTGTTCGATCGCCGCGAGTACAAATATCACGGTCGCGTGGCCGCGATGGCCGACGCCGCCCGGGAAGCGGGTTTGGTGTTTTAGAGAAACAGGACGCCGCTCGGAAAGCGGGTTTGGCGTTTTAGAGGAAAAGTGGCCACTAGCAATTAGCCATACACTATGTCAACAGACGCAGTCCAAGGACAACTGATCGACAAGGTCATCAAGATTCGGCGTTGCGCCGCGGTGGTCAAGGGCGGCCGGCGATTCAGCTTCACCGCGCTGGTCGTGGTCGGCGACGGGCAAGGGCGCGTCGGCTGGGGCTACGGCAAGGCGAACGAAGTGCCTCCGGCGGTCGAGAAGGCCGTGAAGGACGGCTCGCGCAACATGTTTCCGATTCACATGGAAAAGACGACGATTCCACACACGGTCAAGGGGCAGTTCGGTTCGGCCCAGGTCGTGTTGGTTCCGGCCGGTCCGGGTACGGGCGTGATCGCCGGTGCCGCGGTCCGCGCGGTGTGCGAAGCGTGCGGAATCCATGATATTTTGACAAAAAGCTTCGGATCGACGAATCCTATCAACCTGGTCAAGGCTTCCATTGAAGCCCTGAAGCAGCTTCGCTCTCAAGGCGAGGTCGAGCGGCTGCGGGGAGTCTCGCTGACATGAATTTGAACGAAGTCCATCGCGAAATCCATAAGAACAAGTCTCGCAAGCGGATCGGCCGCGGACCGGGTTCCGGTCAGGGCGAGACGGCCGGTCGCGGGTCGAAGGGCCAAGGGTCGCGGTCCGGCTCGAGCGTTTCGCCGATTTTTGAAGGCGGTCAGATGCCGTTGGTTCGCCGGGTGCCGAAGCGCGGGTTCAACAATCGTTGGGCCGAGACGGTCGTCGCGGTGAATCTGGACGTTTTGGACCGCAATTTTCAGAGCGGCGAGGAAGTGACGCCCGAGGCGATTTGCGGCAAGAAGATCATTCACGGCCGCTACGATCAGGTGAAAGTGCTGGGCAACGGCGAGTTGACGAAGGGGCTCAAAATTTCGGCCCACAAGTTCAGCCGTTCAGCGCTGGAGAAGATCGAGAAGGCTGGCGGCCAAGCGGTGGTGTTGCCCGGCAAGGCCCCGGTCGTTAAGAACAAGATGAAAGTGAAGAATCGATAAAGAAGGCAAAAGGGGATTGGGGATTAGGGATTGGGAATTAGAACGCAGGAGTTGTGTTCATTCCGACCTCTAATCCTCAATCCCTAATTCCTAATCCCCTCTATTCCGACGGATCGAGCCATGTGGGAAAAGATTCGCGTCATCTTCACGATTCCCGAACTGCGTCAGAAGATCCTTTTGACGCTGTTGTTGTTGGCCATCTATCGCATCGGTTGGCAGATTCCGTTGCCGATCGTCGACTACCATAAGATGGAGGCGTTTTTCGGCCAGCAACAGGGCCTCGGCGCGTTGTTCGAGCAGGTGGCGATGTTCAGCGCGAGCGACTTGAGCCAGGCGACGATTTTCGGTCTGGGCATCATGCCGTACATTTCGGCGTCGATTATTTTCCAGTTGCTCGGCAGCGTGTATCCGCCGTTGGAGAAGCTCCAAAAAGAGGGCGAGAGCGGTCGGAAGAAAATCAATGAGTACACGCGATACGCCACGGTGTTGTTGTGTGTTGGACAGAGTTGGTTTTATCTGAGCGGGTTTTTGGTCAGCCGTGGGTTGATCTACGATAAGTTCATGGTCAACGGCGGGTTGCCGTTCATTTGGCAACTGACGGCCGTGATGACGATGACCGCCGGCACGGTGTTTTTGATGTGGCTGGGCGAGCAGATCGACGAATACGGCATCGGCAACGGCATCAGCTTGTTGATCATGGCGGGCATTTTGGCTCGCATGTTGCCGGTCGGCTATAAAGACTTGCTTAAGCCGGTGTATGAGAGCGGTTTGGAATTGGGCGGCGGCGGCCGTGGCTCGGTCGGCGTCGAGACGTTGCTGGTGTTGGCGGTGTTGTTTATCGCCGTGGTGGCGGGCGTGGTGCTGATCACGCAAGGCCAGCGGCGCATCCCGACGCAAAGCGCCAAGCACGTTCGCGGCCGTCGGGTGTACGGCGGAACGCGGCAATATCTGCCGTTGCGGGTGAATCAGGCCGGCGTGATGCCGATCATTTTCGCCAGCAGCTTGTTGCTGTTTCCGATGGTGATGTTTAAGTATCTCGGCGAAAAGTTCCCGAACGCCTTGTGGGGCTTTTGGGTGGCGATGGAACACACGTTCAGCCGCGGCGAACATACGTGGACGTACAATGTGCTGTACGTCGTGCTGATTTACTTCTTCTGCTATTTCTGGACGGCCGTCACGTTCAATCCGAAGGATATGTCGGACAACCTGAAGGATTACGGCACGTTCATTCCGGGCTATCGGCCCGGTCGGCGGACGGCCGATTATCTGGAAAAAGTGATGGTGCGGATCACCTACGTCGGGGCCGGCTTCCTTTCGTTGGTCGCCGTCATTCCGACGCTCATTTCGTCGTCGGTGGGCGTGAACTACGCGTTGGCGAGTTTTTACGGCGGCACGAGCCTGCTGATCGCCGTGAGCGTGGCCTTCGACGTCGTCCAGAAGATCGACAGCCACCTGGTGATGCGGAATTACAAGGGGTTGCTGGAACGAGGATGAGAGAAAGAAGGGATTAGGAATTAGAGATTAGGGATTAGACTCGCCAAAAAACGTTGCTTTGCGGCCTAATCCCTAATCTCTAATTCCTAATCCCTTCCTTTCCCACAGGATCGACATTATGCGAATGGTATTCATCGGTCCGCCGGGCGCTGGCAAAGGGACGCAGGCGGAGCGGTTGGTTAAGAAATACAAGATGGCGCATCTTTCGACGGGCGACATGCTTCGCGCGGCGCGAGACGCCAAGACGGAAGTCGGGCTGAAGGCCGAGCAGTATATGTCGACCGGCGCACTGGTGCCGGACGACATCATTGTGGCGATCATCGCCGAGCGGTTGCAATCGGCCGACTGCCGTGAGGGCTATTTGTTGGACGGTTTTCCGAGGACGATCGCCCAGGCCGAGTCGCTTGGCAAGATGCTGATGGCCAAGGGCACGCCGTTGGATGTGGTGTTGGAATTGCAGGTGCCCGAAGAGGAATTGTTCCGTCGACTGGCCGGGCGCGGTCGGGCCGACGACAATCCCGAGGTGATTCGCCAGCGGCTGGTGGCGTATCGAAAGCAGACCGAGCCGCTGTTGGATTACTACCGCAAACAAGGCTTGTTGAAGAGCATCAACGGCGTTGGCACGGTGGACGAGATCTTCGAGCGAGCCGGTTTGGCGCTGGAAGGGAGTTGATGGGGGGTGGAAATTCTGCGTTCGCCGCGGGAAATCAACGAGATGCGCAAAGCCGGTCTGTTGGTCTGGCAGGCGCATCAGAAGGCGGCGGCGATGCTTCGGCCCGGCGTGAGCACGGCGGAGATCGACGCGGAGGTGGATCGGTTTTTCGCGGAAAGCAAGGCCGTGCCGCTGTTCAAAGGCGTGCCCGGTCGTGTGCCGTTTCCGGCGAGCACGTGCATTTCGATCAACGAGGAGGTCGTGCACGGCATCCCCGGTCCGCGGAAATTGGTGGAGGGCGACATCGTCAGCATCGACACGGGCTGCAAGCTCAACGGTTGGTGCGGCGACGCGGCGGCCACGTATGCGGTTGGACATGTGAATCCCGAGGTGCAGCGGCTGTTGGATGTGACGCGAAACGTGCTGAGTCTGGCCATCGAGTTGATGGGCCGATGCTCACGTTGGAGTCAAGTGGCGGCCGAGATGGAGGCGTACGTCCGAAAGCATCGCTATTCGGTGGTGGAGGCGTTTGTGGGGCACGGCATCGGCCGCGAGATGCACGAGGATCCGCAAGTGCCGAACTTTGTCAGCCGTCCGATGCGGCGCGGCGCAGGCGATTTTGAGCTTGTGCCCGGGCTGGTCATCGCGGTGGAGCCGATGGTCAATTTGGGTACGAAACATGTGCGAACGCAACCGGATCATTGGACGCAAGTGACAACCGATGGGCAGCCGAGCGCTCATTTCGAGCACACGGTGGCGGTGACGGAGAAGGGCCCGGTGGTTTTGACGGCGGGTCCGAACGGTGAGGGATGGTGAACGTCGGCGAGGTTTTGTCGGCGTTTTTGAATCTTGGGAGGGTGTAGATCGTATGGCGTACTTGCAAACCGCCCTTTGTGGTGGCGTGTCGCACAAACTGCGCCAAAGTGAAGAAATTTCTTGATTGGGGGGCCTTGTGTCGATTGCGGGGCGGCGTTTATACTGAGGCGCTTTGCCCCGTGCAGCCAACGGAAGCGTAACGGTGGAGTCATGAAAGTCCGAGCCAGCGTCAAGCGAATTTGTGAGAGTTGCAAAATTGTCCGGCGGCGGGGCATTGTGTACGTGGTTTGCACGAATCCGCGTCACAAGCAACGTCAGGGATAAGTCGTCGATCGAGTTTTTGCAGGAGTAGGCGAAACATGCCGCGTTTATTGGGCGTTGACATTCCGAACGATCGGCCGACGTGGATTTCGTTGACCTATTTGTACGGCGTGGGGCCGAAGGTTTCCCAGGAACTTTGCCACAAGGCGGGGATCGATCCGCAGGCGCGGGCTCGCGAGCTGCGCGAGGACGAATTGGCCCGACTGGCGGCCTTGTTGGACAAAGACTACGTGGTGGAAGGCCAACTGCGTCGTCAGCGGAATCAGAACATTGCCCGATTGAAGGACATCGGCTGCTATCGAGGGCTTCGGCATCGTCGTGGGTTGCCGGTTCGCGGGCAGCGGACGCGAACGAACGCGCGGACTCGAAAGGGCCCGAAGAAGACGGTGGCGGGCAAGAAGGGCGTCAAGGACTTGCGTTAATCATCCGGTGGCCGGCGGACGCAGAGGGCCCGGCGAATGCGTGGTTTTTGAGGTTTTTTGCGTCGCTTTCGGTTTTCCCCGGTTTTCATTAGATCATTCGGAGTTTTTTAGCGGTGGCGAAAACAACGACAGCATCGGCGGCGTCGACGGGTCGCAAGAAGGTTCGTCGCAGTGCGACGGTGGGCGTGGCTCATATCAAGGCGACGTTCAACAACACGGTCATTACGATCACTGATACGAAGGGCGAGACGCTGTGCTGGGCCAGCGCGGGGACGTGCGGGTTCAAGGGCAGCCGGAAGAGCACGCCGTTCGCCGGACAGATGTCGGCGCAGCAGGTGGCCGAGAAGGCCGTGAAGTTCGGCATGAAGGAAGTGGACGTGCTGGTGAAGGGGCCCGGGAGCGGCCGCGAGAGCGCGATCACGGCGTTGCAGGCGGCCGGGTTGAAGATCAAGTCGATCGAAGACGTCACGCCGCTGCCGCACAATGGTTGCCGTCCGAAGAAGCGTCGCCGCGTGTAGAAACACAGGAACTTGGGATTAGGGATTAGGGATCAGTATGGCTCGTCGAAGTTCACCGGTTTGCCGTTTGTGCCGCCGCGAGGGCGCGAAGCTGTTTTTGAAGGGCAATCGTTGCGATACGCCGAAGTGCGCTTTCGAGCGCCGCGAATCGGCGCCCGGCATGAGCACGTTCCGCCACGGCAAACAGACCGATTACGGCGCACATCTGCGTGAAAAGCAGAAGGTGAAGCATCATTACGGTTTGTTGGAGCGGCAGTTTCGCAAGGTGTTTGCGTTGGCCGAGAAGGGCAAGGGCAACACCGGTGAGGCGTTGATGAGTCTGTTGGAACGGCGATTGGACAACATCGTCTACCGGCTTGGGTTCGGGATTTCCCGGGCTCAGTCGCGTCTGTTGGTCGGGCACGGCCACGTGACGGTCAACGGTCGGCGGGTGGACATCGCCAGCTATTTGACGCGGCCCGGCGACGTGATTCGCGTGAAAAACCGTCCGAAGAGTTTGCAGTTGGTGCAGGCGGTTTTGGCGGAGTCGCATCGTGAGGTGCCCGATTTTCTGAGCCGGGTTGAGGGACAGCAGCCCGAGGGGCATGTGCTTCGGATGCCGGAAGCGGCCGACGCATCGATTCCGGTGCAGGCGCAACTGATCGTCGAGCTTTGTTCCAAGTAGCCGTTTATTGCCGCCAGTTTGTCATTTGGATCGGAGCGAACTATGCGTATTCGATGGCGCGGCTTGGAGTTGCCCAGCCTAGTCACAGTCGATCGAGCGACCCTTTCGGCCACGTATGGCAAGTTCACGGCCGAGCCGTTTGAACGCGGATTCGGGGTCACGGTCGGCAACAGTCTGCGCCGCATTTTGCTTTCCAGTTTGGAAGGCAGCGCGGTCACCCAGATTAAATTGCACGGCGCGCAGCACGAGTTCAGCAGTCTGCCCGGCGTGATCGAGGATGTCACCGAGATCGTGTTGAACGTCAAATCGCTGGTGGTCAAGAACCACAGCGAACAGACCCGCGTCGTCCGGATCGAAAAGAACACGAAGGGGCCGATCACCGGCGCCGACGTTCGGACGGACGACCAGGTCGAGGTGATCAACAAGGATTTGTTGATTGCGACGCTGACCGAGGACGTGCCGTTCCTGTTGGAGATGGTGGTGGAGAACGGCCGCGGCTACGTGCCGTCGACCGAGCACACGCCGCAAGCCCAAGAGATCGGCATCATTCCGGTCGACGCGGCGTTCAGCCCGGTGGTTCGGGTTCGTTATGAAGTGGAAGAGACTCGCGTGGGTCAGAAGACGAACTACGACAAGCTGACGTTGGAGATTTGGACGAACGGCTCGGTGTCGCCGGAGATGGCGTTGGTCGAGTCGGCGAAGATTCTCCGAAAGCACCTCAACCCGTTCGTGCAGTACAGCGAGTTGGGCCCGATGGTCCACAGCGAGACGCGCGCGTTGGGCGTGGTCGCGTTGGATCAGGCGACCGAGGCGAAGCTGGCCATGAGTCTGGCCGAGTTGGATCTTTCGGTTCGAGCGACGAACTGTCTGGAGTCGGAAAACATCACGACCGTCCGCGACTTGGTCACTCGCACCGAGGAGCAGTTGTTGGAAGTCCGCAATTTCGGCGAGACGACGCTGACCGAGGTCCGTGAGAAGCTGTCCGACATCGGGCTGCGGTTGGGCATGCGTTTGCCGCCGGCTTCGGCCGTCATCGTTTAGTCCGTATCCCAAAACCCGAGGGAGACGCGGAAGGCGAGTTGGAAGCGAGTTTTGGGATCAGCAAGGAATTACGATCATGCGACATCGACGAGTGGGCCGAAAACTCGGCCGTAAACCGAATCATCAACGGGCGCTGTTGCGCAACTTGGCCAGCGCGCTGTTTCTGACCGAACGCGACGCCGAGTTGGACGACAACAAGCCGAAGGTGAAGGGTCGGATCATCACGACGATCGAAAAGGCCAAAGAGGTGCGGCCGCTGGTCGAGCGTTGCATTACGATCGCCCGGCACGCGCTGCCGCATCAAGAGGCCGCCGACCGGTTGGAGCCGAGCGCCGATCGAAACAGCGAGCAGTGGCGAGCCTGGCGCAAGAGCGATCGTTGGGGCGAGTGGAACAAGACGATCGCTCCGGTGGTGGCCGCGCGACGCCGTGCGTTGCGGTTGTTGGGCGACAAGCAGGCGGTCAAAATTTTGTTCGATGAGGTTGCGCCGCGATTCGCCGATCGGACGGGCGGTTACACGCGCGTGCTGCGACTGGCTAAGCCGCGGTTGGGCGACGCCGGCACGCGGGCCATTTTGGAGTTGGTCGGCCGCAACGATCGCGTTCGGCGGTTGGCCGATCGGCCGTCGTTCGAGTCGGATGAGCCGGTGCCCGCGGGCGATCAGGCGGCTCCGGCGGCGGAAGAGTCGAAGTAGCAGCCATCGGCCTTGGGACTTCCGCGGGGCGAGCCGTTTGCGGACGAAAAAGAGCGGGCGCTTGTTTTTCGAGCGGCCTGTGCAATCCGGGAGCCGTTGGCTCCCGGTTAGGTTTCTTGGGGCTCCTTTTCCTGACGCGATGTTGCGCTGCGGATGGACGCCGGATTCGACTTCACGCTGCACATGCGACGGCTATGCGACGACATGGTCGCGCGGCTGGAATCGCTTCAGCACATCGACATGTCGCGTGTGGCGATCAGTTTCGCCCAGACGCGGCGGGTCGGCGCGGTCGGGATGTTTGCGTCGTTGACGCCGTTGCGGTTTGCCGGCGGGGCGAGCTACACGATTCGCCGGGCGAGGCGTTGGAGGCTTCAGCGGGTGTACGACGCCGAGGGCCGCGAGATGCTTTATATTTTGACGTTTTATTTGCCGCGGTTTTTGGATCTGTCGTTGCGAGAGAAGCTCAACACGACGCTGCACGAACTTTGGCATATCGGGCCGAAATTCGACGGCGACCTGCGTCGGCTGGGCAAACGATGTTTTGCACATGGGGCGTCGCAGAAGCGGTATGACGCGAAGATCGCGTCGTTGGTGGAGGAGTGGCTGGCCAAGGGGCCGCCGAAATCGCGGTATGGGTTTTTGGAGCTGCATTTTCGGGAACTGACGACGCGTTATGGGCGTGTGTTTGGGCGGCAAGTGCCGACGCCGAAGTTGCTGCCGTTGGAGAATTGACCTGGCAAGACAGACAAGATGCGTTTGGGTTTTCGGCGAGTCGAAAGATTCAGGGCGGGTATTTTTGGAGGAGTGTAACACGCGAGAGGGGTTTTGTATTGGCGGGTGGAGATTTTGGCCGAAAATTCCTCGACCCGCCCTTGTCATGGTGTTGGGTTCTGCTAAAATCACTGGTTTCCAGACTTCGGGCTGAGGCTGACGGCGCGCCTTTAGTGCGCCGGAGACGACCAGATTTTCAGTGTCGAAGATTGGAACGGACGGTGTGGCGGACAGTGGTGCGGCGTTCAGAAGTTGATGGATTGTAAGAAGTTAGCAATAGCGGCTAGCGTAGCTCAATCGGCAGAGCAGCTGATTTGTAATCAGCAGGTTGTGGGTTCAAGTCCCTCCGCTAGCTCGTCGTGGAAACCCTGGAAGCGATTGGTCAGGCGAGCGGGCGGCAAGAAAAAACGCGGCGGATTTGGAAATTGGTGAGTGCGTGCAGCGGGGGGTTTCCCGAGCGGTCAAAGGGGTCAGACTGTAAATCTGATGGCATTGCCTTCGAAGGTTCGAATCCTTCACTCCCCATTAGAGACACAGGTGCGGCTGCGGGTGTAGCTCAACGGTAGAGCGGTAGCCTTCCAAGCTACCTACGAGGGTTCGACTCCCTTCACCCGCTTAAAAGGAGTTTTTGGGTTTTGGAGAAGAAGAGGACGTCGGGGCGGTTGTTGTGCGGTGCGGTGGCGTTTTGTTTCATGAGAAAAGTCAACACCGACTGAGGACCAGAAAAAGCAGTTCCAGAGCTGGCTGCTGTAGCTCAGCCGGTAGAGCGCGTCCTTGGTAAGGACGAGGTCATGGGTCCGATTCCCATCAGCAGCTCTTTATTGTTGGTCGGTCGAACGATATCGAAAAAAAGTTTCGTCCGTCCAGGAGATTCCTCTAACCGACACGTTTGATCCAACCAGAGGGAGATTGACACAGACATGGCCAAGGAAGTATTCAGCAGAACGAAACCTCACGTCAATGTGGGCACGATCGGTCACATTGATCACGGCAAGACGACGTTGACCGGCGCGATTTTGGCGGTCCAGGGCGCGAAGGGCATGGCGAAGCCAAAGTCCTATGCCGATATCGCCAAGGGCGGCACGGTCCGCGACGCCACCAAGACGGTCACCATCGCGGTGTCGCACGTCGAGTACGAAACCGAAAAGCGTCACTACGCCCACATCGACTGTCCGGGCCATGCCGACTTCATTAAGAACATGATCACCGGCGCCGCTCAGATGGACGGTGCGATCTTGGTTGTGTCGGCCGCCGACGGTCCGATGCCCCAGACGCGCGAGCACGTCCTGTTGGCCCGCCAGGTGAACGTGCCGGCCTTGGTTGTGTTCCTGAACAAAGTGGACCTGGTCGACGATCCCGAGTTGCTCGAGTTGGTCGAGATGGAGCTCCGCGAGCTGCTGACGCACCACGGGTTCCCGGGCGACGAGATTCCGATCATTCGCGGTTCCGCGTTGCCGGCGTACAACAACCCGTCGGATCCGGCGGCGACGAAGTGCATCGGCGAATTGCTCGACGCGATCGACGCGTACATCCCCGAGCCGCAGCGTGAGACGGACAAGCCGTTCCTGATGGCCGTGGAAGACGTGTTCTCGATCGAAGGCCGCGGCACGGTGGCCACCGGTCGTATCGAGCGCGGCGTGATCAAGGTCAGCGACGAAGTGGCGATCATCGGGTTTAAGCCCGAGCCGACGAAGACGATCTGCACGGGCGTCGAGATGTTCAACAAAACGTTGGATCAGGGTCAGGCGGGCGACAACGTCGGTCTGCTGCTTCGCGGCGTCAAGCGCGAGGAAATCGAGCGCGGTCAGGTCATCGCCAAGCCGGGCTCCATCACTCCGCATACGAACTTTGAGGCGGAAGTGTACGTGTTGAGCAAGGAAGAAGGCGGCCGTCACACGCCGTTCTTCAGCGGATATCGGCCGCAGTTCTACTTCCGCACGACGGACGTCACCGGCACGGCCAAGTTGCTCGGCGACGCCGAAATGTGCATGCCGGGCGACAACGTCAAGCTCGAGATCGAGCTGATCTCGCCCATCGCCATGGACGCCAACGTCCGGTTCGCCATTCGTGAAGGCGGTCGAACGGTCGGTTCGGGCGTGGTCACGAAGGTGATCAAGTAGAGCGAGCGATGAATTTTGGGTCGTCGGTTGCGTTGTGGTGCGGCCGACGACGGCAGGAAAACACAGGGGTGTAGCTCAATTGGTAGAGCACTGGTCTCCAAAACCAGCGGTTGGGAGTTCAAATCCCCCCGCCCCTGCCATTGTAGCGAGGTTGTGAAGGATTGGGTCCGGGCTCTTTCGGGTGTGGTTGCGGCGGTGGGTTTGCCGTCGTGCCGCGAGAGAGTTTTTTCGGACGAACGGATGCGATCAACATGAGGAGGGTCCCCTTCCCGTGGGTACGTTTTTCCGCGAATTGATGCACGTCCGCATTTACAAGCGAAGTCAGGGCCGCGTTACGCGCCAGGTGACGTTCGCCGGGATTGCGCTGATCGTCGCGCTGGGGCTGATGCGGCTGAGCATGATTTTGGCGGGCAAAGGGCTCGAGTGGCAATTTGCGCTGCCGGGCGTGCTGCTGGCCGCGTTGCTTTGGGCGTCGTATCGGCTGGTGAACGTGCCGGGCGTGGCGGATTTTCTCATCGCCGTGGAAGCGGAGATGAACAAGGTTTCGTGGCCGACCCGTACGGAGTTGTTTCGAGCGTCGATGGTGGTGTTGATTCTGATTTTCAGCCTCGGGGCCATTTTGGCCACATACGATCTTTTGTGGGGAACGTTGCTTCACGGATTGGGCATCAGATAGGACGAGTGCGATGGACGACCCAAACATTCAGGCTGAGCCGCCGAAGGCGGAGTTGACGTCGGAACCGAATGCGGAGCCGGCGGCGGACGCTGTGCCCGAGGGGGCGGTACCTGTTGTGGAATCGCCCGCTGTGAAATCGGCCGACTCGGACGGAAAGACCGCCGACAAGTCGGACAAGATGGATTGGTACATCCTCAAGGTGCAGAGCAATCGTGAGGATTCGATCCGCGAGGGGCTGTTGCGGCGGGTGGCCATCGCGGGGCTGGATTATTATTTCGGCGACGTGATTGTGCCGACCGAGAAGGTGACGGAGTTCAAGGGCGGCAAGAAGAAGGTCATTAAGCGGAAGTTGTATCCGGGCTATTTGGTCGTCCACATGGAGATCAACGACGACACGTGGTTCCTAGTCCGCGAGACGCCCGGGATCGGCGATTTCACCGGAGCGGCCGGTCGTCCGAGTCCGATGCTGCCGCACGAAGTGGCGCGGATCGTGGCGAAGCAGGAGGAGAAGAGCGAAAAGGCGCCGAAACTGAAGATCACCTTCCAGAAGGGCGACCGCGTGAAGATCAACGAGGGCACGTTCGAGAATTTTGAAGGCGACGTGGAGAACATCGACGAGACGAACGGGCGAGTAACGGTGATGATCAACATTTTCGGCCGGTCGACGCCGGTCGAGTTGGAGTATTGGCAAATCGAGACGCTTTAAGGAGAAGGGATCAGGGGTTAGGGATTGGATCGCAGGCTCTAATCCGTCATCCCCAATCCCCGGTCCCTCAGAAAAATGGCAAAACAATTAGTCGGTGAAGCGAAGTTTCAGGTTCCTGGCGGCCAGGCGACTCCGGCCCCTCCGGTCGGCACCTCGTTGGGTCGTTACGGCATCAACTTGGGTCAGTTTGTTCAGCAGTTCAACGAACGGACGCGGGATGCCGGCGGGATGCCGATTCCGGTGGTCGTGAAGGTGTACAACGACCGGAGCTTCGAGTTCATCACGAAGAGTCCGCCGGCGGCGGCGTTGCTGAAGCAGGCGGCGAGCATCGCCAAGGGATCGGGCGTGCCGAACAAGGAGAAGGTGGGCAAAGTGACGGTCGCCCAGATCGACGAGATCTGCAAGACGAAAATGGCCGACCTGAACGCCCGGGACGTCGAACACGCTCGTCGCATGGTCGAGGGCACCGCGCGGAGCATGGGAATTGAAGTCATCAAGGAGTAAGTGGCGCGTGGCAGGCGGAGAACGAGCCGGGCTTTTTTGAAGGAGCGGCCGTTCGTCCCGAGTCATTCGTCACCAAGCACTAGCGACTAGCGAAAAATGCCAAAAACAGCGAAACGTACGAAGGCCATGCAGGAGAAGTTGCCGGCGGACAGCAAGCCGGTGTCGGTCGCCGAGGCCGTGGCCGTTTTGAAGAATTTCAACACGACGAAGTTCGATCAGACCGTCGAGATCGTGATGCGGTTGGGCGTCGATCCGAAGCAGGCCGACCAGTTGGTCCGCGGCTCGATCGTTTTGCCGCACGGCATCGGCAAGTCGCTTCGGGTGGTGGTGTTCGCCAAGGGCGACAAGATCGACGAGGCGAAGGCGGCCGGCGCGGACGAGGTCGGCGGCCCGGAGTTGGCCGAGAAGATCAAGGGCGGCTGGACGGAGTTCGACGTGTGCATCGCCTCGCCCGACATGATGGGCGTGGTCGGTCCGTTGGGCAAAGTGCTCGGTCCGCGCGGTTTGATGCCTTCGCCGCGAGCCGGCACGGTGACGCCGGACGTGGGCAAGGTGATCAAGGAATACAAGGCCGGCAAGGTGGAGTTCCGCAACGACGCCGGCGGCAATGTGCATGCGGTGGTGGGCAAGTTGGGTTTCGACGCGCCGAAGTTGGTCGACAACATCACGGCGTTCATCAACCATGTGGTTGGCATCAAGCCGGCGACGGTGAAAGGTCAGTATCTCAAGGGAATCTCGCTCAGCGCGACGATGAGCCCTGGGGTTCGCGTTCAAGTTTAGTTAACCCGCGGCAGGGGCCGCGTGTGAGCGAGCGGATCGACCGTCGCGGCACACGAACAAGCGATTCATCATGAGCAAATACGTTAAAAATCTGATTAGCGAACACCTGCGTGGGCAGTTGAAGGACGTCAACGACGCGCTGGTGGTGAATATGATCGGTCTGGACGCGAACACCAACACGCGGCTTCGGGCCGAATTGCGCAAGAAGAACATCCACGTGGTGGTGGTCAAGAACAGCATGGCGGCCCGGGCGACCGAAGGCACGCCGCTGGCTCCGTTGTTCGCCGGGTTGTCGGGCACGGCGGCCGTGTGCTGGGGCGGCGAGGACATCGTCAGCCTGGCCAAGGAGATCTCGAAGCTGGTCAAGGACGACAAGTATAAGCCGTTCGAGGCCCGCGGCGGCGTAATGGACGGCGAGGCGCTCAGCGGCGCGCAGGTCGAGCAGGTCAGCAAGTGGCCGAGTCGGACCGAGCAATTGAGCATTTTGATGGGCCAGATTTTGAGCCCAGGTGCGAAGTTGGCCAGTCAGTTGAACGCGATCGGCGGGGCGTTGGCCAGCCAGATCGAGCAAAAGGCCCAAGGCGAGGAAGCATCGTCGGCGGAATCGCCGGCTTCATAAAACGTTTGAAACGAAAAGAAAGAACCACGGACCTCCGTGGTGCACCGTAGACCCCTTAGTGACCCAAGTGAGAAAGGATCGAGGTTGTCATGTCAACGGCAGAAGCGACGCGCGAGTTTTCGACAGTGACGCGTGAGTTGGGCGACAAGATCGTCGGTTTGACGCTGAAGGAAGCGAAAGAGCTGAGCGATTATCTGGAAGAAGTG
>JAJFVC010000091.1 GCA_021372005.1 Planctomycetaceae bacterium
TACGGCGACATGCAGTTGATCTGCGAGGCCTATTGGATGCTCAAGAACGCCGTCGGCGCGACGAACGACGAGTTGTACGACATCTTCCAGCATTGGTACGAGGGCGAGCTGAACAGCTACCTGATCGAGATCACCCGCGACATCTTCAGCGTCAAGGACGAATTGGGCGACGGCTACCTGGTCGACAAGATCATGGACACGGCCGGCGCGAAGGGCACCGGCAAGTGGATGAGCCAGTTGGCCCTCGATCTGGGCGTGCCGAGCACGTTGGTGACCGAAGCGGTTTACGCCCGATGCCTCTCGGCGATGAAAGACGCGCGAGTGCGGGCCAGCAAGGTGCTTCGCGGTCCGACGGCGAAGTTCCGCGGCGATCGCACGAAGTTCATCGAGCAGGTCCGTCAGGCGTTGTACGCCTCGAAGATTTGCAGTTACGCCCAGGGCTACGTCCAGATGCAAGCGGCGGCCGCCGAGCACAAGTGGCCGTTGAAGTTCGGCGAGATCGCCCTGCTGTGGCGCGGCGGCTGCATCATTCGGGCCACGTTCCTCGAACGGATCAAAGAGGCGTTCGACGCCCGTAAACCGCCCGAAAACCTGCTGTTGGCCCCCTATTTCAAGACGGCCGTCCGCAAGGCGCAGACCTCGTGGCGCAACGTCGTCACGACGGCGGTTCGGATGGGCATTCCGACGCCCGCCTTCTCCGCCGCGTTGGCCTACTACGACGGCTATCGTTCGGAGCGGCTGCCGGCCAATCTGTTGCAGGCCCAGCGAGATTACTTCGGCGCGCATACGTACAACCGCGTCGATCGCGAGGGCGTCTTCCACAGCGATTGGCTTCGGTTGCGCAAGACTCCGCCCGCCGGTTGATCGGCGCCGTGTTTTTTGAGTTTTTCCACGTTCCTGTTCGTTCGACATAATAAAGGATCGAAAGATCATGTCTGTTAGCAGTTATTTGGAAGAGATGTTCGGATTGACCGGTCAAACGGCCGTGGTGGTCGGCGGCGCCGGCGTGTTGGGCGGGTCGCTGTGCGAAGGGCTGGCCCAGGCCGGCGCGCACATCGTCGTGGCCGATCTGACCGAAGAAGGCTGCAAGGCCCGCATCAAGACGATCGAAGCCGTCGGCGGCAAGGCGTCCTACTGCACGGTCAACGTCACGCAACGCGACTCGATCGAGCAACTGCTGGCCGAGACGCTGAAACAAACCGGTCGGGCCGACATCTTGGTCAACGCGGCCGGAGTGAACGCCGGCACTTCGTTCCTCGACGCCACCGATGCCGATTGGGACCGCATCATGACGATCAACCTTCGGGCCGTGTTCCAGGCGTGCCAGGTGTTCGGCCGGCACATGATTTCGGCCGGCGGCGGCGCGATCGTCAACATCGGCAGCGTCAATTCGCACCTGCCGTTGTCCCGCGTGTTCGCCTACGCGGCGTCGAAGTCCGGCGTGCTGAACTTGAGCCGCAACATCGCGCACGATTTCGGCACCAAAGGCGTCCGCGTGAACGTAATTTGCCCCGGCTTTTTTCCAGCCGAGCAGAACCGCAAGCTGTTGACCCAAGAGCGGATCGACAACATCATGAACCATACCCCGATGCGTCGGTTCGGTGAGCCGCAGGAGTTGATCGGCGCGCTGTTGTTGTTGGCGTCGCGCAAGGCCGGCAGCTTCATCACCGGCACGCATGTCAACGTCGACGGCGGCTTTACGGCCGCTTGGTTCTAACGCCGGTTTCAAAACTGGCTTTTTGGGATCATTTTCTCGGCCGCGGGAGACATTTTTCGAGTTTTGAAACCGCTTCCAAGAAACGTTGTTTTCCAATAGGAATCGATCGGACGCCAGCGGAGGCTTGCGCTTCGCTGGCGTTTGTGCGGCGTATAATAAAAACGTGCGAATCGACGCTTTTTGGCAGGAGCAGGGTATGACTCCGACGATAGCGATTTTCGGCGCGTCGGGCGATTTGACCAGCCGAAAACTGGTTCCGGCGCTGTTTGAGTTGTACCGGAAAAAACGGCTTCCCGAGGGCATTCGGATCGTCGGATTTTCGCGGACTCGGTTCAGCCACGAAGCGTGGCGCGAGAAGCTGGCCGAGACGACCGCCCAATTTGTCGGCGAACGATTCGACGCCGAGTTGTGGCGGCAGTTCGCGCCGTCGATTTTTTATCAGCCGGGCGACATCGACAACCCGGCCGATTTTGTCGCGTTGGACGGTTTCCTGCAAAGTCTTGAAGGCGACCAACCCACCACGCGCATCTATTACCTCTCGACGGCGCCGCAACTGTACGACGCGGCGCTGGCTCAATTGGGCGCAGCGGGCATGACCCGCGAAGATCGCGGACCGCGGCGGGTGGTCATCGAAAAACCGTTCGGCACCGATCTGGCCTCCGCCCAATCGCTCAATCGAAAAGTCCACGAAGCGTTCGACGAGCATCAGGTCTACCGCATCGACCATTACCTGGGCAAGGAGACCGTGCAGAATATTTTGGTGCTGCGGTTCGCCAACAGCATTTTCGAGCCGATCTGGAACCGCAACTATATCGACCACGTGCAGATCACGGCGGCCGAGGATCTGACGGTCGGCCATCGCGCGGCCTACTACGATTCGGTCGGCATTCTGCGCGACATGTTCCAAAACCATCTGCTGCAACTGATGACGTTTACGGCGATGGAAGCGCCGGCCCAGTTCGAGGCCAACGCCATCCGCGACGAGAAGGTCAAGGTGCTGCGGTCGATTCGTCCGATGAAGCCCGAGGAGGTGGCCA
The DNA here is from genome assembly GCA_021372005.1 of Planctomycetaceae bacterium. Taxonomy (GTDB): domain Bacteria; phylum Planctomycetota; class Planctomycetia; order Pirellulales; family Thermoguttaceae; genus JAJFVC01. Next base: position 2,755 of record JAJFVC010000091.1, read on the forward strand.
ACGACACGATCCGCGGCCAATACCGAAAATATCGCGACGAGCCGGGCGTCCCGCCGGAGAGCGAAACCGCCACGTTCGGCGCGGTCAAGCTGCACATCGACAATTGGCGCTGGCAGGACGTCCCGTTTCTGTTGCGCAGCGGCAAGGCGATGTCGTGCCGCACGACCCAGATCGTCATTCAGTTTCGCGCCGCGCCGCACATGATGTTTCAGGGCGGACCGCGGGCGCCGTTCGAGTCGAATCGGCTGGTCATTCAGGTGCAGCCGGCCGAGGGCGTCCAGTTGCACTTTCAGACCAAAGTGCCCGACGCCGGCATGAAGCTGCGGCTGACCGACCTGAGCTTCAACTTCCGCGATAAGTTCGCCAGCGGCATGCCCGAGGCCTATCAGCGATTGCTTTTGGACGTGTTGCACGGCGACGCGAGTTTGTTTTCGCGGGCCGACGAGGTCGAGCTGGCGTGGAGCATCATCGACCCGATCCAGCGAGGCTGGGAACATCCCGGCTGGCCGCCGCTGGCGCTGTACGAGTCGGGCGGTTGGGGGCCGCCGAACTCCGTCGAGTGGATGTGCCGGCAGTATCGCGAGTGGTTCGACACGTGCCCCGTGCTGAAATAGCGGGGGCGTAGGTTGGGGGGCGAGAAACGGGGGAAAGACGACGCGAGTCGTTGGGTTCTCTCGTGCTCAGTCCTCGTGCTTCATGGCCGCACGGACGGCCTCGAGCACCTTGGGACGGGCTGACTCCAACGGTTCATGAAAAAACGCCCCGGCGGCGTTCTTATGGCCTCCGCCGCCGAACTGTTCGGCCAGCTTGCTGCAATCGACGTTGCAGCGGCTCCGGAAACTCACTTTGTAGCCGCCGGTCGGCTGCTCGACCAGGATCACGGCCACTTGCGTGCCGCCAACCGCCAACGTCAGATTGATGATGTCTTCACTGTCCGACGGGACCGCGCCGACCGCCTGAAAGTCAGACTGGTCGAGCCAGGTGTAGATCAGTCGGCCGTCGAGTTCCGTCTGCGTGCGGGCCATCGCGCGGCCGATCAGTTGCAGCCGGGCGTGGCTGTCGGTTTCGTAAAGCTCACGATACAGGTCCGCCGGCACGACGCCCACGTCGACCAACCGAGCGGCCAATCGCAGCGTGTCGGCCGTCGTCGATGCGAAACGGAACCAACCGGTGTCCGTGGCGATCGCGACGAACGCCGGACGGGCGATCTCGGGCGTCAATGCGACGCCAAGCTGATCGGCCGCCTCGATCACCAAGTGGCCGGTCGCTTCGGCGTGCGGATTTTTGAACAGTTCGGCGCCCAGATCGTCGTTGCTTTGGTGATGGTCGACCACCAATTTGTTGGCTCGCGTCGTCTTGACCACGTGGCTCATCGAGCCCAACTGGGCCCACGCGCTGGTGTCCAGCACGATCAACGCGTCGCGGTCGTCGAACTGTCCCGCGGGGGCGTCGGGCTGCTGCTTTTGGATTTTGCCGGTCGGGTCCAAAAACCGCAAGTTCGGCGGCGTGGCGAACGCATTGCAGATCGCTACGTCTTTGCCAAGCGATTCCAAAATGGCCGCCATGGCCAATTCGCTGCCGATGCCGTCGCCGTCGGGACGGACGTGCGAGGTCAGCAGGAACCGGCTCGAACGGTTGACCACGTCCACAAAACGAGACCAAGGGATGTTGCTCATGGGGCGGAGGCGATTTCCAGGGTTTGGGTCACGTCGCGGGCCATCTGGGCCAACAAGGCGTTGACCGATGGAAACCGCCTAATTTCCCTCAATCGAGCCAGAAAGTCAACCTCGATCGGCTGATCGTAGATCGTCTCTCGAAACCCGAGCAGAAAGGCCTCGACTTTCGTTTGGCTCTCGTCGAATGTCGGATTGGGGCCCAAACTGACGGCCGCCGGATACCAGATTTGGTCGACCATGGCCCGCGCCGCGTAAATTCCATCGCCCGGCAGCAACGTGTCGATCTGACCGACGTTCGCCGTCGGATAGCCGAGCTTCGAGCCGCGTCCCGCCCCGCGCACCACGACGCCATGGATGCGATACGGACGCCCCAACATCGCCCGGGCCTCGTCCACCCACCCGGCCAAGATCGACGTCCGAATGCGGGAACTCGACACGAGTTGACCGGCGGCCTCGACCGGCTCGGGCACCTCGAACGGCATGCCCGCCGCCTGGCAAAACGCCCGCAACGACTCGACGTTGCCCGACCGGCGGTGACCGAAAAAGAAGTTCGGCCCCTCGACCATCGCCCGAGCGGCGAGCCGTTCGCGCACGATCCGGTCGAAAAACTCGTGGGGTTCCATGTCCAACAAGGCTCGATCGGTCGGATAGATCAGCAGGGCGTCGACGCCCAACTCTTCGAGGATTTCGACTTTTCGCTCGCGCCAGACGAGCGGTTCCGGTGCGGCCTCAGGCCGGAGAATTCGAGTCGGAGGCGGATCGAACGTAAAAACCACGGCCGGGCCGCCCACCGCGCGAGCCATCGCCCGCAACCGCTCGACCAGCCGCGCGTGTCCGAGATGAACACCGTCGAAATTGCCGATGGCCACCGCGCCGCCGCGAAGCGTTTTGGGAAAATCGTCAAGACTGTGCAGTAAGATCATCGCGTGCGACACGTCGGGGACATGCCGACATTGTAAGAGATAGAAACACGGGGCGGAAGGCCGGCGGCTACTCGACCGTTTCGTGGCTGACCGGCTCCATCACCTTGGTGTTGCGATCGACGGCCAGCACGATCGTGCGCTGTTCGGCGCCGTCGGGACTGCTGGCCACCATCGGCAGCACATGGCGGCGGTCCGACAGATTGAATCGGACGGCGAACGTGCCGTCGCTGCGGATTTTGACCGGTTCGCCGCGCAACGTGACATGCGAACCCGGCCGGGTGACGCCGTGCACGATCAATTCGGTGTCGACCTCAAACTCGAACTCCGAAGTTGGAGAAACCGCCGATGCGGCGCGTCCAAGCGTCGAGATCATCGAGTCGCCGATCGGCCGTTGGAGCCGCTCTTCGAGCACTTCGCGCAATTCGCCGTTCGCTTCCGGTTCGCTGTAGCCGCCGCTCATTGCGAAGATCCGATCGTAGTCCTTCGCCACGTCGGCCCAATTTTTGTCGAACGTCTCGCCGTTTGCGGTGGGCGGAGTGGTCACGACGTTGCTCCGCGCCAGACAAAAGAACCGGTCGCCGACGGAACGATAGCCGATGTCCAATTGATACGACTTCGGCGGATTGCGGACATCGATGTACCAGTTGTTGACGCCGCCATGAATGACTACGTCGCGCAGTTTGACTCGGGAGGACGTCTCCATCCCCTCGCGGCGCACCTCGTACAACTGCAACACCGGTCGGGCGCCGTGCCAATAGGGCCCCAAGGCGACCTTGGCCCGCTCGATGCTCTTGCGGCTTAACTCCCAATAGACGTGCAGCCAATAAGGGTCGCGAACCATCACGACCAACCGATCTTTGGCCGGCGAACCGCCGCCTTCGAGTGCGTGGAACGTCAGATCTTTGGCCTCGGCCAATTTCGCCTGAATGTCCTCCAGATGCTGCGAGATTTTTCGATACGCGGCCGTCGGTTGCCGTGAGGAATGGCGACCGTCGGCATGTCGTCGTGATTCGACCCTCGCCTGTTGCAGCAGGGCCTTGATCAGCTCTTCTTTCTTCATGCCATGCCAGCCGGGCACCTTTTTACGCTTGGCCATCGAGGCCAGATCCCGTACTGTGCGGCTCTTCAAATCGGTTGCGGTCATCAGAGACAACCCCCAAACTGCTGTTGCGGCAGTCCGTGTCCGCGAGAATCTCGACTCCACGCCCCAGGCGGGCGCCCCGCAATTCGCTGGGCCAGGCGGGAGGCATCATCACCGTCTAATTATATTTGCCGCCCAGGAAAAACTCAACATTCGCCCCTTGAAAACCGCCTTAAATGACGTCGGTGAATCGCCGTATCTAATGGTAGTAAAACAGATTACGACGTTTCATGGAGAATTTCCGAACCTCGGGTGTGTAAGAAAAAAACACGTGAAATTTTCAAAACAGGCGCCAAAAACTAACCCATTGGATGGGTTCTTGGCCGACGGAGAGGTGCACCGAAACTTTCCGTCCAAGCCAACGAGGTCAAGAACAAGCAAGAAAGACCGTTCCGTGAACCCGACGGTGGGTTTAGGCTGTTTTAGTGGCGGATCGATTCGACCACGTCGCGGCAGATTTCGCCCAAATCCCGAGGCGAGACGTCCTCAAGGCGTTTGCCGCGTTTGTCGAGTTGCTCGTTGATCTTGACCGCCGTTTCCTGCATGACCGCATGGGTCTCTTGGCAGCCGCCGACCAATAGGAAATTTTTACCGCGGGTCAACCGGGTTTGCTCGTCGTGATTGTCAAACGCCAGCCCGAGCAAGGCGGCGGATTTTTGGGGCTCAGGATGGGCGGCTCTCACGTTGCGGTCTCGCGGCAGCTTACGACTTGGGCTTGGAGATGATGCGTCGCAGCATATCCTTGGCGGCTTGAGAGGAGGCGGCCGGCTTGCCGGAAGTCCGGGGCGCCTCGGGCTCTTTTACGGCCGATCGCATCTCTTGGGTCGGCGCATCTTTCATCGGTTGGACGACGCCTTGGGCTGGAATATTTACGGTGTCGATCATGGTTCGGCCACCATGGGTGTCGGTGCTCGAACGGTTGGTCGGCGGCGGGGCGGCGGGCTTTTCTTCGTCCTCGGCGAGCCAGTCGCTCAGATCGATGTCCTCGGCCGATGTCTTGGCGACGACGGGTTTGGCGGGCGTCGCGGCGGCAGCCGGTGTCGCAGACGACGGCTTTTGAGGCGACGACGCGACCAAGGCGTGAGTCAGGCGGACTTCGAGCTCCAGCGAGGCAATCTGGATTCGATCGCCGGTTTTGAGCTCTTGCGGTTTCTCGATCCGTTCTCCGTTGACGGAGGTTCCATTGGTGCTTCCACAGTCTTCGATCGTCACGACATGGTCGTGCACCGTCAGCACGCAATGTTTTCGGCTGATCATGCCGCTTTGCAGTCGGAGGTTGCAGTCCTGCGAGCGGCCGATCACGTACTTCGGACCGGTTGCAAGAATCTTGCGACCGTCCTGTTTGCCGCCCACCACGACCAGCGTCACTTCCATGGCACACCCCCCAAAAGCCGCTTTTGCGGTTGAAGCGTTCGCGCCCTCACACCAGTGTTTTTCCGGGAAGACGTTCCCCCCTCAATATCACGCCCCCACCATACGCATATTACCAAATGGAGTAGACGCGGTCAAAGGATTTGATGTGTTGGGGGTGCATCGGACGGGGGGGACATCACAGGACTTGCGATTGTCCGCCGACGATCCACAGCAGGCGGACCGACACGCGATCGGCGGTCAATCCGTAAAGCTGCATGACCGCGCGGCGATAGGCCTCCAACTGCGGACGGTAAAACTCCGCTCGGATGTCGATGGCGCGAGGGTCGTCTTCAGGAATCGCGTCGCTTTTGAAGTCCACCACCTCGGCGGCCACCACGCGGTCCACGTCTTGCAGGGTCACCAACCGGTCGATCGTGCCGTGAACGATGGCGTCGCCTTGACGCACGGCGAACGGCCGTTCCCGCCACACGCGCCATCGCCAACGATCGGCGGCGTCCGGCGCGCTGACCGCGCAGGGATCTCCGGGCTCGCACGGCGTCCGGTAGATCGACTGACACAACGCTCGACGCACGGCCGGCCGTTCGAGCGAATCGTAAAAAACCTTCAAAAGCTCCTCAGTATCCAGCCCGGCGAACTGCGGATTTTCGGCGACCTTGCGCAAACGCGTCTCCGACGGACGCCCACAGTCCAGCCATTCGATTTCCTGGAACCACGCATGCAACAGCGATCCGCGTTCGAGCCGCGTGGTCGTGTCCCAGCGCAGCCGCCGGGCAAGATCGACGCGCGAGCCGCCCTCCAATTCCGAGGGGCTGCGGCGGTCCAGTCTGCGACCGGCCTGGTTTTGGCTCGTGGCCAGTCGGACGCTTTTCGACGGGGGCTCTTGCACGGCGATCGCCGTCTCAAGTCTTTCTCGCGCGAACCACTGCGCGTCGCCATGCTCGTAAAGCAGCGCGTCGGACCCCGTCGGGCCGCCGTCGGTCAACGCCGCTCGAAGCAGCCCGGCCCAGGTGCTCGGGATCGTCCGTTCGTTGGGCCGCGATGGGGCGACGATCATCTGGAGCGCGTGGACCGCCCGGGTCATCGCCACATACAGTACGCACAACGACTCTTCGATGACCCGCCAGGCCTGCTCGTCGAACATCCGTTGAAACGTCGTCGGCAGCAGCGGTTGCAATTCCTTCGACACGTAGCGGCACACGCGATCGATCCGATCGACCGGCGACGGACGATGCGCGACCATCTTTGGCGGCTGTTCGCTCAGTTTCTCGTCCAGCTCCGGCAGCACGACGATGTCGAATTGCAGGCCCTTGGCCTGGTGGACCGTCATCACGCGCACGTCGGCGCTGGACGGGTTTTGGACCCGTTTCTGCCGCACGAGAGCGATAAAATCGTCGGCCCGCGCGCCGGCGCGGACATCGTAGCCGTGGGCCAATTCGACCAACTGCAGCAAGCGGCTCAAATCTCGACGGTCGCATGCCGTGGCGAGTTGTTTCGTCCAGCGGTCGATCGTCGGCCCGTAGCCGTCGATCATCAGCGACTGCCGCACATCGAGTGAAAACCGCCGCGCGGACCGGTCGTCGCGCCAGTCGCCGAGCCCTAGCACGCCGGCCAGCGGACTGTGGGCCGCGTGAAATCGGGCCACCGTGTCGCCGGGATGGTCGGCCAGCGCGAGCAGCGAAAGAATCAGTTCCACGGCGGGCGAGTCGGTCAGCGGATTGCCGCCCTCCTCGCTGGCGTCGACGCCGCGCTGTCGCAGCTCGAAGATCAGCCGGGCCACGGCCGCGTTGCGACGGACCAGCACGCCGATCGAGCGGCCGGGCGCCCGCTGTCGCCACGCGACGACCTCGTCCACCGCCCGCTGCAAGGTCGCCGTCGAGCGGTTGTCGCCATCCTCGGTCGTTGCGGCGGTCACCAGCGAGCAATAGCCCGGCATGGTTTTGCGCTCGGTCGAATGCTCGGTGAATCGTTGCGACCATTGCTGCGCGGCGTCCTGGTGGTCGCGCAGCGCCGCATTTCCGACCAAGCCGCCGAACACCCGGTTGACGCAATCGATCACCGGCGGCGACGATCGCCAACTGCGGTTAAGGCTTTCGGACTGCAGGCTTTTGAGTTCGGAGTCCAGGGCGTCGAAGATTTCGGCCGCGCCGCCGCGCCATCCATAGATGGCCTGCTTCACGTCGCCGACGCAAAAGAACGAATGCCGGCGGTCGAGGCGAGCGACGATGCGCCGGGCCAGCGGCCGCAACACGCGCCACTGAAGCGGCGAGGTGTCTTGGAACTCGTCCAACAGCAGATGCGAGACGCCGACGTCCAATCGATAAAAAACCTCTTCGAGCCGCGAGGCCACATCCTCGTCGCCGAGCCGCCGGGCAATGTCGTCGAACCGCATCGCCCGTTGTGCGATCTTTTCCGCTCGATACGCCGCGTCGAATCGTTGCAGCAGGTCGAAAGTCGCCTCGGTCTGGTGGGCGATCTGTGCGAGCACCGCGGCCTTGGCGTGATCGACCAGCGGTTGGTACGCCTCGCGGATCGCCTCGGGAATCGGGACGCGATAAAAAGCCTCTTCGCCGATCACCAGTTTTGAGGGCACGCCGCCGGTCAGGAATTGCTCCCAATCGCCATCGCGGGCGCATCGCAGCGACTTGTCGTGGGCCTTCGTCCAATTTTTGTTTGTCGGCAACTCGACTCGCTCCAACAGGTCGAGCCGGTCGGCCACCTCGGGCGGCGAGAGCGGCTTGGGATGCTTTAACGCGCGCCACGCCTCGGGCGGCGATTCCTGATAAAGACTGTGCAGACCCTCGACCAACGACGCGATCTGATCGCCGACCGAACGGGTTGCCTCGCCTTTGGTCAGCAGGTGCATCAGCCGCAGCACGTCGCCGGTCGAGTGGCGTTGCAGCAGTTGGCGGATCGCCTTGCGTTGCAGCCGGACGTCGGTCAATTCGTCGGCGATTTGCCAGCCCGGCGGCAGTCCCAACTCCAGGCTGAAACTTTGCGCGATCTGCATAAAAAAACTGTCGAGCGTGCCGATGCGCAGCCGGTGCGTTTGGCGGACCATCTCGCCAAGCAACCGGCGGCAGTCGGCCGGATCGATCGGCCCGGTGCCCAATTGATCGCCCAACTCGGCCCGACGGTCGTCGGACAGCGCGGCGTCGGCCAGTCGCAGCAACACGCGGTCGAGGATCTCGCCGGCGGCCTTGCGCGTGAATGTGGTGGCCAGGATCGAATCGACCGCCGCGCCGGCCAACGCGATGGCCAGGTAACGGTTGCTCAACTGGAACGTCTTGCCCGTTCCGGCCGATGCGCGGATTACGAGGTTGGAAAACGCGGAAGATTGTTTCATGACGGCGTCGCTCCCGGTTGGGCTTCGGCAGCCAATATCGCGCGAAACTGGCCGTCGAGGCAGATCGGTGCGAAATCCTCGGAAAACTCGGGCCGCTTCTTGGCCGGCGGCCAGAATCGTTCGGTTCGGACGCCACGGATCACCTCGGAGGCCGCACGATCGGCGTCGTCCAGATCGTCCGGCGTCCAACCGGACGGCAACAAGCCGGTCGCCGCCGTGTCTTTCGGCAAAACGACGTAGGCCACCTCGACCGGCTCGGCGATCGCCAGCCACCGGACCAGATGCCGATAGAGCGGCAACTGGAGGTCAATCCACCGGCCGTTGCGGCGATGGGCCCGCTCGGGCGTTTCCGGCGCGTCGGACGTTTTGTAATCGAGGATCATTCGCCGGCCGTCGTCGCGATGGACGTCGATTCGATCGATTCGGCCTCGCAGGCCCATCGGCGAGCCGTCGACCACGAGCGCGGCCTTGCCCGGCGGCGGCGCGATCTCGACCTGCTCGATGCGCCAGCCTTGATGGGCCCAGTCGGCCTGCCAGCGGGCGAACGCATGAAGCCGCACGCGCAATTGTTCGGCCTGGACCAGCACGGCCGAAAGCGGGGCGCGGCCAAATTGCGCCGCGAGTTGGCGATCGAGTTCCGCGTCCAAAAATTGCTCGATCGACTCGACCTGCTCGGCGTCGGCCGCATCGCTTTTGCCGAACTCGCCCAACACCAAGTGGGCCAGCGTGCCGAAATGCCGCCCGTCGAGCTCCTCGCCCGAGTCCCGCAGCGAGACCAGCCGGAGCCGGTGACGCAAATAGTAGCGGTACGGGCATTCCAGATAATCCTTGAACTCCGTCACACGCATCGACCGGACCGGTTCGGTTAGCGGGGTCGGCCGCGGCGGCTCGAACACCGAGCGGGGGCCGGGCTGCAAAACGCCCGAGGCCACCGGCTTGCCGCCCAAAATCTCCGGCGTCTCGCAAAATCGCCGCACGCGTTGGGCCGTTGTCGTCGGATCGCAGGCGAACAGCAATCGGCTGGGCATCATCGGGTCGCCGTCGGCGTTGCGGCGGCCGACCACCAACCGCAAAAATCGTCGCGAGGCGGCCAGCACGGCCAGGGCGTAGGCGTCGCGCGCATAACGCCGATCGTTGTCCTCGATCCCCATCGCTCGACGCAACTGATTGGGCAGGAACAAATCGCCGTTCAGCGAGCCGGGCACGCGGCCCTCGTTGAACGTTGTGACCACCAGGGCCGGCGCGTCGTCCAACGGCAACTCCAGCCAGCCCAACATCTCGACGGATCGGCCGGTGTTCGGCGGCGTCAGCCGCTTTTCGGCCATTGCGTCGAGAACCAGCCGCAGCGCCTCGGCGGCGGACAACGACGGCACGAGCGCCGCAGGGATCGACGCTTGTTCGCGCAGCGCGTTGCACGCCTCTTCACATGCCGAAAGAACCGCGTGATCGGACGCCTGGGCCGGGTCGAGCGGTGACGGCCCGAACACGGCCAGCAGCAGCTCCGCGATCGGCCGCCCCCAGCGATCCAACGGCTCGGCCGGCCCGCTCAATTCTTGCAGCAGCCGATGGACCGCGTCGCCGGCCTGTCGCACCGAATCGCACTGCTCGGGCTCGCCCAACCAAGGACCATCGAGCGAGGCGGAGAGATGTTCGGAAAAATACCGGTCGAGCTGCGCGAGCCAATCGCCGGCGACGTTTTGCCGTTCGAGCCAGCGCTCGACGTCGGGGTGACGAACCAGTGCCGCAAAATCGGCGAATTGCCGCGATTCGAGAAAATCGGCCGCCGCCGACAGCAACCGACCGGGCGGCGCACCGGCCAGCGATCGCCCGACGCCGTAGCGGACCGCGACGTCGTACTGCCGGAGATGCTGCTCAATTAGCGGGACCA
>JAJFVC010000040.1 GCA_021372005.1 Planctomycetaceae bacterium
TGGGACTGTCCCCGATGCGTCCGCCGGGCCCGCCGCCTCGCTAGTCGTCCAATGGATAGCCGTGGATGATCTCTTCGGGGATGCGAGTCGGCCGTCCGGTCTCGTAATTGATGAAGGCCCAATGCGTCTCGGCCGTGGCCAGCAGTTCGCCGTCGTGGCGGCGCACGATGCGATAGAGCCGCTTCGAAGTGACTTTTTTCATGTCGGTCACGCGCGTCTCGACGATGATCTCATCGCCGGCGAAGGCGGGCCGCAGATATTCGATCTTGTGGGAGCGGGCAACCCAGCCCTTGCCCATGTCGAGGTAGCGCTGGGCGGTCCAACCGAGCGTGGCGGAATGGGCCACCGCGGCATCCTGCATCCAGCCGACATAGACGACGTTGTTGGCGTGACCTTGTTCGTCGATTTCGTCTTGGGTGACGACGTGCGGATACTGAAAAACGTTGCTCATGGATCCTAACCGTAGCCTGCTATTTGCCAAGAACCTCCAAAATGGACTTGGCGACTTGCTTGCCTTGACGTGTGCGCGCCTCGGGCAGATAGTGGATGCCGTCATCGCGCCACGGGCCCTGTTGTTTTTTCGAGGCCGCCTTGGACGCGGCGTCCTTGGCCATTTCTTGCACCAAGCCGAACAGGTCGTCCACGGCAACGCCTTGGCCCGCCATCACGTCGGCGGCGGCCTGATTGCGCCGTTCGATGCGTCTGTTTTTTCCGGCGTTTTTCGGATCGGGCCGCATCGGCGTGGTCGTGGCCCAAATCAACTTGGCGTTCGGCGCGTTTTTCTGCAAAACCTCAAGAAGTTTCGGCAACTCCTTTCGATAGTCCTCCTCGGAAGAATACCAACCGTGCAGCCCCACGTTGAAGTGAATGATGTCGACCGGATAGTTGGTCAGCAGCAGCTTGAGTTGATCCAACAAGATCGGATCGCCCAGCGCCGACGAACTGGCGCACATCGCCACGTGGGCCTTGCCGGCCAACTCCTGGCTGACCGTCTCTTGATAGCCGACGCAGATCGAGTCGCCGATCAACAGCACGCGAGGCAGATCGTGTTTCGGCGCGTTCTCGATCCAAATGCGGCACCATTCGATGTCCTCACGCGACGGCGACTCGGCCGACGCCATCGGAGGAAGAACCAACCCGGCCACCGTCAACGCCAGCAAGATTTTTTTCACGAGGGGAGCCCTTCAATTCAGAGCGCGGGAAAACCGACCCGAGGCACAAAAACCGCCATTCCACGGGAAAACGTATCATAGGACGGGCCGATCGCACCGTCAAGTTTTCCTCGTCACACCCTTCATCTCACGAACCAACCTGATATAATTATGGGATCGCTCTTCCCCCAACGGAAGGCCTTTGTTTTTTCGAGCAGCACGCCATGAAAAACTGGGATACGGTCGCCATTGTCGGGGTCGGGCTGATCGGCGGATCGATCGGCATGGCCCTTCGCCAAAAAAACCTGGCGAAAAATGTGATCGGCGTCGGACGAAGCCAGACCGGGCTGCGCGCGGCGCGTCGGGCCGACGCCGTCACCCACACAACCGTCGATCTGGCCAAGGGCGTCGCCGCCGCCGAATTGGTGATCGTCTGCACGCCCGTTGAGCGGATCGTCGAGTTCGTTCGCCAAGCGGCGCAGCACGGCTCCGAACGGACGCTCCTCACGGACGTCGGCAGTGCGAAACAGCCGATCGTCGCGGCGCTCGATTCGGGCCTGGCCCACGGCACGCGATTCTTGGGCAGCCATCCGCTGGCCGGCAGCGAAAAGACTGGCGTTCAAAACGCGTCGCCCGACTTGTTCGACGGTCGGGTGGCCATCTTGACGCCGACCAAAAACACCCGGGCCGAAGATTTCGACGCCCTGGAGGCATTTTGGCAATCGCTCGGCTCGGTGGTGGCTCAAATGACGCCCGAGCAACACGATCAGGCCATGGCCATGACCAGCCATCTGCCGCACATGGCGGCGGCCGCGCTGGCGGCGACCGTGCCGGAACGCTATTTTCGGCTGGTCGGCGGCGGACTGTTGGATACGACGCGCGTGGCGGCGGGCGATCCGGAACTGTGGCGGCAGATTTTGATGATGAACCGCCAAAACGCGCTACAAGCGTTGGAGCAATACGGCGCCCAACTGGCCGCGCTGCACGCTGCGCTGCGCGACGACGATCAAGCCGGGTTGACGCGGTTGTTGACGCAAGCCCAAAAAAACCGCGACGCCCTGGGCCGTTGAGACGGCGGCGTTCTAATGGTGCGATAGGCGAATTTCCCGGTGTGAGCGCTTTTGAGAAAATTTTTTCATGAATCACCGAAGCACTTGCGCGACAGTTGCGTTTCTTGTGGTTTTGGGTGCTGCGGCGGGCGCCGCTTTGGGCGAAGGGGCTTTGGCCGCGCCACAATCCGACATTCAAAAATCGCCGCCGACGTTGCCGCCGTCCGACGAGCCGCTGCATGTGGGACTCCGACGAAGCAGCTACGGATTGGAGGCGAAAAACAACGACCACGCGTGGTGGGCCGCCCGGGCCAAGCAATTCGCTTCGCACTTCCAGAACGCCGTGCCGACGATCATCGAGATTGTGTCGACCTATCAGGATGACGACTCCACGGAGTTTGAGTTTGGCCGTCCGGCGGGCGATTTCGGTTCGATCGACGGCATGCAGTTCAACGACGACGACTCGCTGAACCACGAAAATGCGCTGGCGGAATACGATCGCCAAGGCGTTCGGGCGATTTTGCAGGTGGAGCCGGGCCGGGCCGACCTGGTGCGATGTCTGCAACTCGTGCATCGTCAATTCGGCCGCCATCCATGCGTGATCGGTTTGGGCGTGGACGCCGAATGGTTTTTTACGAAGGGTTCGCCGCAACGGGAAGGCCGTGCGATCACGGACGCCGAGGCCGAGGCCTGGCTGCAAGCCGCGCTCGCCCTCAACCCGAAATATACCTTCTTCATCAAACACTTCAACGAAGACCACCTGCCGCCGCACTATCGCCACCCGAGGCTTTGGTTTCTCGACGACAGCCAGCAATTCCATTCGTTGGCCGCCTGCGTGCGCGAGTTCAAGACATGGGCCGACTTTTTCACAGGCTCGACGGTCGGCTATCAATTCGGCTACGACGAGGATCGGGGGTGGTGGCAAAAGTTGCCCAGTCCGCCGGTCGACGTGGCGCGCGGCATTCACGACGCCATTCCGCGGGCGAGCTATTTGTTTTGGGTGGACTTTTCAGCCGATCGGGTGAAGTTTTAATGTAGTCGGAGCGTTTCTACGGGATCGTGCCATCGTTTTTCTGATAGATCCGCACGTAGTCAACTATCAATTGCTGAGGCAAGGCGGAGTCGTCGATCGGACCGCCCCAATCGCCGCCCAACGCGAAATTCAGAAGCAGATAATGCGGCTTGCGAAACGGATTGTCCCGATTTGCGCCGGCTTGGTCGATCGGGAAGGAGTGATATTTCTTTTTGTCGAAGAAAAAATCGATGCGGTCGGGCGTCCATTCCACCGCGTAGATATGGAAATCGTCGTACGGCTTTGGGGTCGTGATGGTTGCACCGTCTGATTGGTGTTGACCGCCCAATCCGTAATGCACGGTGCCGTGAATGTGGTTGGGCTCCTTGCCGACGAACTCCATGATGTCGATCTCGCCGCAGGCGGGCCAATCGACGCGGGAAATGTCGGAGCCCAGCGTCCAAATGGCAGGCCAAACGCCTCGACCGTGCGGTATTTTGGCCCGGACTTCGATCCGTCCGTATTTCCAGTTGGCTCGGTTTTTCGTTATCAAGCTGGCGGCGGTGTAGTGGACCGGCCGCGGCGTCGGTTTTTTGGGGTGGAAGTTTTCTTTTCGGCACTCGATCACGAGCCGTCCGTTTTCGACGCGGGCGTTTTCCAGTCGGCCGCGCGTGTAATATTGGCTTTCGTGGTTGCGGACGAATCCTTCTTCGTAATCCCATTGGGCGGCATCCGGTGGCCCGACCTTGTTGAACTCGTCGGCCCAGACCAGTTTCCATTCGGAAGCGACGGCGATACGACCGCCGCAGGCAGCGATCGTGAGCGTCACGGCGAGCCACCATCGGATCGATTTCATCATGCCGTAGGGTGCGTGACAAGCATGCATCATGATTGGGTGAAAAAATCGGACACAATCAACGGTGTGCGATTACGTTTCTTTACGATACCGGCTGAGTGGCGCGACCGCAAATTCATTAGGGCAATGGGTCCTTTCGGCAGCATCATTCTGCCGCGCAGAGCGATTTTTTCATTGGGATACAATCGAGAATGATGCCGCGCGGCGATTGGTATTTTCCGATGGTCTCGCCATCTTCATGGGGCTTTGGCGAATTCTGACAGGGTCTTCTCGATAGCTTTTGGAGACGGCTCCGAGGGATCGACGAATACGATCCATGTGTTTTTGATCCGGATGGATTTTGAGGGTCGGGATAAACCGGCGAAGGCCTTGGGATAATACTTTTCCAAGACTTTTTGAGGAACAATAGGCTTTCCCTCGTGCGTCTCGATTAGGATGACATGCCCATTCGCTTCTGGCAGATACTTATCGTATTGACGATTGAACGAAGCGGCGGCACGGAGACCGGCCTTAACCGCCATTGCGGTCAAGGCCTGATAATACGGGGAGTTGCCGATCACGTAAGCCGTCGGTACAAGCGAAGTTCCGCCTTTTTCGTCCACCGGGAGAAGCGTTTCGTCCAATTGCCGAAAGTAAGCGGTGGTTTGCTTCTTCCATTCCTCCCATCGCAGCGACATCACCATGGCTTTGGGATCGTTGCCCTTGTGGTAGGCAAACCGCTGCCCCGGAAGTATTTTCATTTTGGGAGAATAATTCTGGTAAAGAGTCTTGCCCCCCGGTCGAGAAGCGACCATTTTCCGTCGACAAACACCTCCAAGAAAACGTGACCCGACCAGGAGCTGAAGGGACGCTCCTTCTTGAAAGTCCAGATCCAAGCTGCGTCCATCGTTTTGACCCAGACTGTGGGAATGCCGGCTCCTTTGAGCAGAACGCCGCAGACGATCCCTTGATCGGCACATCCTCCGTATTTTTTCTCTCGCATCACATCATCGTAGTTTCGCCACTGATAGGCGATCTTTCCGTCATACTGAAGGTTTTGATCCATCCAGCGCAAAACGTTGCGAATCGTCTGCAATTCCGACTTCCCCTTGAGTTTTGACGCTTGCGCCAGGATGGCTGCTCGATCGCCAAGCGAGTCGGGAAAATCTCGATAGATGTCTGGATGTGCGTAATCGATGGAGTCGACCGTGGGTTCGACGGCGCCAAGAAAGCCGGTGGCACAGAATGCGAGAAGGCAGACGCTAAGTAAAAGGAATCTCACGTTGGATTGCTCCTTAGAACCATGAGGCT
>JAJFVC010000041.1 GCA_021372005.1 Planctomycetaceae bacterium
TGGGACTGTCCCCGATGCGTCCGCCGGGCCCGCCGCCTCGCTAGTCGTCCAATGGATAGCCGTGGATGATCTCTTCGGGGATGCGAGTCGGCCGTCCGGTCTCGTAATTGATGAAGGCCCAATGCGTCTCGGCCGTGGCCAACAGTTCGCCGTCGTGGCGGCGCACGATGCGATAGAGCCGCTTCGAAGTGACTTTTTTCATGTCGGCCACGCGCGTCTCGACGATGATCTCATCGCCGGCGAAGGCAGGCCGCAGATATTCGATCTTGTGGGAGCGGGCGACCCAGCCCTTGCCCATGTCGAGGTATCGCTGCGCGGTCCAACCGAGCGTGGCGGAATGGGCCACCGCGGCATCCTGCATCCAGCCGACATAGACGACGTTGTTCGCGTGGCCTTGTTCGTCGATTTCGTCTTGGGTGACGACGTGCGGATACTGAAAAACGTTGCTCATCGCGATTGGCCAAGAACCTCTAAAACGGACTTGGCGACCTGTTTGCCTTGAAGGGTGCGGGCCTCGGGCAGATAGTGGATGCCGTCGTCCCGCCACGGGCCCGGCTGTTTCTTCGAGTCGGCCTGGGACGCGGCGTCTTTGGCCATTTTTTGCACCAGACCGAACAAATCGTCCACCGTGACGCCTTGGCCCGCCATCACGGCGGCGGCGGCCTGATTGCGACGTTCAATTCGTTTGTTTTTCCCGGTGTTTTTCGGATCGGGCCGCATCGGCGTGCTCGTGGCCCAAATTAGCTTGGCGTTCGGCGCGTTCTTCCGCAGGACCTCAAGAAGTTTTGGCAACTCCTTGCGATAATCCTCTTCGGAATAGTACCAACCGTGCAGGCCGACGTTGAAATGGATGACGTCGACCGGGTAGTTGGTCAACAGCAGTTTGATCTGGTCGAGCAAGAGGGGATCGCCCAGGGCCGACGAGCTGGCGCACATCGCCACGTGAGCTTTGCCGGCCAGCTCTTGGCTGACCGTCTCTTGATAGCCGACGCAAATCGAGTCGCCGATCAACAGCACGCGAGGCAGATCGTGTTTCGCAGCACACTCGATCCAGATGCGACACCATTCGATGTCCTCGCGTAGCGACGCCGGCGACTGGGCCGCTGCGACCTGAGAAAGAACCAATCCGGAGACCGTCAAGGCCAGCAAGATTTTTTTCACAGGGAAAATCCTTCGAGTTTGTGCGGGGCGGGGGAAGGACCGGAAAAACAGAACGTTCGTCTACGTGGAAGCCCATCATAGGGCGGGTCCGCCGCGACGTCAAGTTTTCCTTGCCGCACCCTTCATCTTGCAGGCCGACCTGATATAATCATGGGCTCGCTCTTCCCCCGACGGAAGGACCTTTGTTTTTCGAGCGACGCGCCATGAAAACTTGGGATACGGTTGCTATTGTCGGTGTCGGGCTGATCGGCGGTTCGATCGGCATGGCGCTGCGCAAAAAAAACCTGGCGAAAAACGTGATCGGCGTCGGACGGAGCCAGACCAGTCTGCGGACGGCGCGCCGCATGGAGGCCGTCACCCACACGACCGTCGATCTGGCCAAGGGGGTCGCCGAGGCCGAGTTGGTGGTCGTGTGCACGCCGGTCGAGCGAATCGTCGAGTTCGTTCGTCAAACGGCGCGGCACGGTTCCGCGAGGACGGTCATTACGGACGTCGGCAGCGCGAAACAGCCGATCGTCGCGGCGCTCGACACGGGTCTGGCCCACGGCGCGCGATTCTTGGGCAGCCATCCGCTGGCCGGCAGCGAAAAGACCGGCGCTCAAAATGCCTCGGCCGACTTGTTCGAGGGACGGGTGGCCATTTTGACGCCCACCAAAAACACCCGGGCCGAAGACTTTGATTTTTTGGAGAGGTTTTGGCAATCGCTCGGCTCGGTCGTCATCCAAATGACGCCCGAGGAGCACGATCAGGCGATGGCCGTGACGAGCCATTTGCCGCACATGGCGGCGGCGGCGCTGGCGGCGACCGTGCCAGAACGCTATTTTCGGCTGGTCGGCAGCGGGCTGTTGGACACGACCCGCGTGGCGGCGGGCGATCCGGAGCTTTGGCGACAGATTTTGGCGATGAACCGTCAAAACGCCCTGCAAGCGTTGGAACAATACGGAGCCAAGCTG
>JAJFVC010000044.1 GCA_021372005.1 Planctomycetaceae bacterium
CACGCTTTTCATCAGCGTCTCGCCGGTCTTGCCGTCGCAACCGTAGTGACGCGTGCGACGGCGCTGGGCCAAGTCGTCGATCGCGGCCGGCGCGGATCCGAGCGACGGCGTAAAGTTCAAATACGAATGGCCCGCCTCCAACGCGGCGATGGCATACAACGAACTGGCCGGCAGCGGACACTGCGGATCGTCCAGCCAGCGATCCATCGCGTCCCAGTCGGTTGGCCAGTCGACGGTGTCGATCGGCGGCTCGGTCGACGCGACGTTCATAACGATCACGTGGTCCAAGCTCTCCCGGCGAACGAACTCGGCCAGATCGGCTTGCAGTCGGGCGACGGTTTGTCGCGGAGTCTCGGCGTCGGACAACTCGCGGTCGGCCAATCGTCGGATCGCCGAACCCACGTTGCGGATCGTGCCCGGTCGCACGCGGCGGTCGATCGCGTCGAGTTCTTCGCGGCACGCTTCGAGTTGTTCGGGCCGCACGAGTCGCTCGTCGAGAAGCCACTGGGCCGCGTCCCACAGCGAGTCGCGGCGAATGTCGTGGCCGGCGAACACCAGGTCGCCCCAATCGGGCAGGCCCATTTTTTGAAACAGCGGCAGTTCGGTCACCAATCCGCCCGGTGTTGCGAGCCCCCGTTTCAATAGGATGTGGCCGATCAGAGCCGTGGTGGCCACTCCGCCCTGGACGCCGATCCAGTCGACGCCGACCCGCGCTGCCTTCGCACGCATCGTTGCTCCTGTCCTACGTCCGATCAATGCGGCCCGCGCGACGGACGCATCGCCTCGGGCGCTTCACGCTCCAAGAGAGCGCACAGTTTTTCGACGGGCCATTGGTTGTGCTCGGCGATTTTTTGAAGGGAATCGGCGGCGTTGTGCACGTGCACATTTTCCTTGCCGAGCGAGTCGATGATCTTTTCGACCGAACGGCCCGACGCTTGCGCGATTTGCTGAAGATTCATTTGCGAAGGATCGCCCCCGGAACGGCCGGACTTGGCGGGCGCGGACACCATGGCGACGGCCGTGACCGCGGCGGCCAGCAGCGCGGCCGTGGTGAACTCCCACCGCCAGCTCTGGATCGCGGGCTTACGCCGCCAATAGCTGCAATAGAGCGACCAATTCAGTGCAAAATGCACGATCGCCGTCAACACCATGACTGCGGAGACGTACATGTGGGCGTGTTTCCAAACGCCGAGTCCGAACACTACGGTCGGCGAATGGACCCACATCACAATGCCCGACACCAGCGACACGACGAACGTGAAACTCAACAGCAAGGACACGAAACTGCGCGTGTTGAACTTCTTCATCACAAGGCTCCCAAGCAGGGTGAGACCCACAAAGGTTAGTGTAATCGTTTTGCGGCGTCGGGTCAAGAAATCAGGCTTCAGGAGATTCACGTCCCGTGACGCCGAAGGAACCGATGGATCAGCACAACCACGAGATACGCGCCGCCGGCGAAAAGAATAATCACCGGACCGCTCGGCAAGTCCGCCGGATAGCTCAAGGCCAACCCCAGGGTGACAAACGCCATGCAGCAGAGCGTCGCCAGGAGCATCATTTGCCAGAGTCGTCGAGCGAAATGGCCCGCCACGGCCGCTGGCAGCGTCAACATCGCGATGACCAGCACGATGCCGACCACGCGCACCAGCAGCACGACGGTTAGCGCGGTCAAACAAAGCAGCAACAGATACCATGCCTTGACCCTCGCACCTCGCAGCTCGGCGAATTCCTCGTCAAAACAGACCGCCAGCAGTTTTGGATAAAATCCGACACCGACGGCCACGACTAACAGGTCCATGCCGGCCACGCGCCATACGTCGTCGTGCGAGATCAGCAAAATATTGCCGAACAGGTAGCTCATCGGATCGACGTAGCCGGGCGTTTTGGCGAAAAACAACAGCCCGACCGCCATGCCGATCGCCCAAACGGCGCTGATCACGGTGTCCTCGCGCTGTCGAGCGTAGAGGCTCACCAATCCGATCAAAAGGGCCGAAGCCAGTGCGGCTGCCGTGGCGCCGAGCATCGGGTCGCACCAATGGCAACCGCAAACCGTCTTGAGCCAGAGCGCCGCGCCGATGCCGCCCAACACGCAATGCGAAATGGCCGCCGCGATGTAGGTGATCCGCCGGGTGACCACATAGGAGCCGATCACGCCCAACGAGACGCTCGACAACAGGCCGACGACCAGCGCGTTGAGCAGAAACGCGGACGACGGATCGCCCAGGGCTTTGAAAAAGTCAGTCATGCGGATGCTCAGGCGTAGAAAACTGATGGTGATGGACCATGCGCACCTCGCCGCCGTACAGGTCGTGGATCGTTGCGCCGGTCATCTCGCTGGTCGGATGCACGACGACGCGCCGATTCACGCAAACCACTTCGCGGACCAATCCCGACACGAACCCCAGGTCGTGCGACACCAGGACGATCGTCATGCGGCGGTTCAACCGGCGGAGCAGATCCAACAGCCGTCCCTCGACCAGCGAATCGACGTTCGAGGTGGGCTCGTCCAACAACAGCAGATCAGGATGGCCGCACAAAGCCCGGGCGATCAGCACCCGCTGGCGTTGGCCGCCCGATAGCGAGGCGTAGGACTGCCGGCTGAATGCGTCCATATCCACCTGCGCCAACGCGTCGGTGGCGGCTTGACGATCGGCCCGGCCCGGCCAGCCAAAACGGCCCGCCAATCGACCCATCAGCACGATGTCCATCACGGTCACCGGAAACATCGGATCGTGCTGCATGTGTTGCGGCATATAGCCGATGCGCGGCCGCGCGCGGACGGGCGATTGGCCGAATACGCGAACCGCGCCACGCTGCGGCGTCAACAGACCGAGCATCAGACGCACCAGCGTCGTTTTGCCGCCGCCGTTGGGACCGACCACGCTTACCGCGGCGCGTTCCGCGATCGACAGCGTCACGTCTTCCAGCACCGGCGAGCCGCCGTAGGAAAACGTCACATGGCTCAACGAAATGGCGGGAGTGGAGGAATCCATGGCTTGGTCAAAAATAGTGATCTCTAATCCTTCAACGATTTCATCGCGTCTTCGATTTTCTCGGCGATGTCCTCAATGTCCGCCAACACGTTTTCGTCCAAACCGTTCAGTAGAACCACCTTGGCGCCGAGGGCGCGCGCCACCACCTCGGCGCCCTGCGGCGGCGATTGCGGCTGGGCAAAAACCACTCGGATGCGATCGCGGCGGGCCTTGGCGATCAGATGGCCGAGCTGCTGCGGAGAGGGCGATTTGCCGCTCACCTCCACGGCGGTTTGTTTCAGTCCATAGGCGTCGGCGAAGTAGCCAAACCCCGGATGAAACACGTAAAAGGTTCGGCCGCGGTAGGGCGCCAACCGCCGAGCGATGCGATCGTGCGCGGCGCCGATCCGTTCGAGCAGCGACGCGAGATTTTTTTGATAGTCTTGGCGGTGCGAAGGGTCGGCTCGCGTCAGGCCGTCGGCGATGTTTTGGGCCAGCACTTTCAGCAGCAGCGGCGAAAGCCATACGTGTGGATCGGGCTCGCCGTGGACATCCGCGTGGTCGTGTTCATCCATGCAGATCGCGTCCACCGGACGTTTTGCGATGCCGGCGGTCGCGTCGACCACCGTCAGCCGCGGGTTGTTTTGTCGCAATTTTTCGAGCAACACGGTCTCGAACGGCATGTCGACTTTGAAAAACAACGAGGCGTGACCCATCGTTGACACTTGCCGCGGGGTGGGCTCGAACGTGTGCGGATCTTGGCCGGGCTGGACCAGCACGTGAACCGCGATGTGCGGGCCGCCAATCCATTGGGCCACATAGGCCAATGGTCCGACGCCGACAAACACGGAGAGCCGGCCGTCGGTCCGGTCGGGCGTTTTGGTCGTGTCGCAGCCCGATAAACTTAAACCGGCTACGACCACCAACAACGTGGTGCGGACGACGTGGGCCGTCATGAGGATGTCTCCGAAGGCTCGTCGGGTTTTGCGGCGGCTTCGCACACCAGATGCATCGCGTGACAGTTTTCGCATTCCGCCACGGAGTGATGTTGGGCGAAGGTTTGCCAGTGCATGCGTTGGTCGGGCGTCAAAATGCCGCTGCCCTTGCAGAGCGGGCAGACGCTGTCGAGCGACGACAGGATGGCCGCCCGGATGAACTCGGATCGATTGGGGATTCCGGCCATCGCCCGACGGAGCGGCTCGTCGACCTTAAACGTAATAATCTCGTGTTTTCGTTGTGAGGGCGTCATGGTCAGAGTATTCTCAGGACAATGGTAATAATACATTGTATTACCACCCTCAGGACTCGTCTACCCACGGGCGGAAAAATCGGCTAAGAATAGGCATTCCCGGGGGCGGTGGGCTTGGGGCGAGGGACGCGAGGTGAAATCGTGTCGCCCGGTTCCTGTTTCCCCATGGATCCGTCGTCCAGGAGGACATCGTTCGATGGCTCACGCCGCGACGAAACCGCACATTCGTTTGACCAGTCACATTGTGATTCCCGCTCGATTGGCGTCCACCCGATTGCCGCGCAAACTCTTGTTGCGCGAGACGGGCAAGTCGTTGATCCAACATACCTACGAGTCGGCCAGTCGGGCCGAGCGGCCGTCGGGCATTTGCGTGGCGACCGATCATGCCGACATCTTCGACGAGGTGCGGCG
>JAJFVC010000061.1 GCA_021372005.1 Planctomycetaceae bacterium
TACGGCCGCCGTTGGGATCGGCCCAACGCCACGGCTGTGGCGGCCCTGGATTCACTGGACAGAAACGGCCAATGGCGTCAAGTCTGGCCAAATGCCCGCTACGCCACGACTTAACGCAGCCCAGAACGCTGGTCACGCACACTGCGTCCGGTTGCTTGCCGTCGGCGGCTAATTTCGGTACAATTCGGTGAGCATGAAGCGTCCTGATGCAACGGCGGTCCAAAAAATCTGGCAAGCGGCGTCGCCGTCGGTGGTGCCGAATCTCTTGCGGCGGATGAACGAGCGCCGACTGATTGAGGCGGTGCAGGCCAAAGGGCCGCTTTCTCGCGCCGCGCTGGTGCGTCACACCGGCATCAGTCCTCCGACCGTCTCCAAATTGGTCCAATCGCTGATTCAAGCCCGGCTGTTGGAGGAGGTCGAGCCTCAGAGCGGCTCGGCGGGGCGGCCGGCCAAGCTGCTGCGGCTCGCCGGCAAAGGCGTTTGCATCGTGGCCGCTGTCGTCGACCTCAAACAATGCAGCCTCGCGGCGGCGGGCCTGGACGGCACGTTGCGTGAGGACCGCGTGGTCCGGTTTCCCACGCCCGACGATTATGCCCAGCTCTTGCAGACGCTCGTCGACCACGTTCGTCAGTTGGCCTCGGCGGAAAACGCCGCGACGCTGGCCCTGGGACTGTGCATTCCCGGCCTGATCGATCGGCGGCGTCAACGGGTGCTGTTGTCCGCCAATCTGCATTTATTGGACGGGCAGAGGCCGGCCGCCGATTTGCAGCGTCGCTTGAACATTCCCGTGGTTCTGTTGCACGAGACCGACGCGTTGTGTCTCGGCCAACGGGCGTTCGGGCCAGCTCGCGGACTGGACGACCTTGTGCTGATCGACGCGGCCGGTGGATTGGGCATGGCGGTGATGATCGGCGGCCAGCTTTTGGCGGGCTACCGCGGTTTGGCCGGCGAGATCGGCCACCTCACCGTCGAGCCGCATGGCCGGCCGTGCGGTTGCGGCAACGTCGGCTGTCTGGAAACCGTCGCCTCCGACGCCACCTTGGCCGAGCGGGTCTCGCAGCGAATTGGCCAGACGGTGAACATCGATCAGGTCGTCGAAATGGTTCGACGCGGAACGTTGCAGGTAGACGCTGAGTTGAATCAAACGCTCGACTATCTGGCCATCGGCGTGGCGGGCGCCGTAAACATTTTCAATCCCGCCGCCGTGCTGATCCACGGCCGGATGTTCGATCTTTGCGATGACGCCTTCGATCGGCTTCGGGCGTCCGTCGCACGACGGGCGTTGACTCCGTCCCTGGCCGAGTGCCGAATTCTTCGCGCCTCCGGCGGAAAATTGCAGAGCGCGGTCGCCGCGACCATTTCCCATCTGACTTCGGTGTTGGGACCGAAAGTCTGACGAACTGCAAAAGGGAAACGCTCCATGCAAGCCACGAACGGCTTTGCCGCGCGTTGCCGAAGTGCAACGTGAGACATTGAATCGACCGCATTGCTTCAGCCCCCCCGAAGCATCAAACCGAGATAGGCCAACCTACGGGATTCAAATGTCGACGAGGATGGATTTCCGCAAACGTTTTTTTCTGGCGCTCTTTTCGAGAAGGTTTTTTTGGGCTAAAATAGATATCTGGTTTGCCTCTGGAGAGGTGGCTGAGTGGTCGAAAGCGCCGGTTTGCTAAATCGGTGACCGGGAAACTGGTCCGCAGGTTCGAATCCTGTCCTCTCCGCTAATGATTCTTGCCGATACTCGCCAGTGTCGGCCATTACGTGACATAAGCCCTGGTATTTCAGGGCTTTATGTGTTTCTTGGGACGATCGGCAGGGGGTGGCGGATATTGGCTGCGCCGGATTTTGCGCCGTCAATGTTGACCAATTTGCGCCGGATTTTGCGCCGCCTCCCGCAGCTTTGTTGAAGTCGCTTTCCGTCGTCATCAGGTAGTGTTTCATGGCGATTCGGGGAGTGTTTCCAAGCCATGCCGTCACCACATGAACGGGATATTCCGCCGCCAGTTCTGTTTCTCGGGACGCCCGCATGGCATGGAACAGTCGGGGCCATGCTTTCAGCCCCGCTTTTTTCAGAATCCGGCCGAATTGGGTTCGGAGGTTGCAGCTTCGCCAGCCGATCGCCGTGTTGGCCGCCTTCCGATAGGCGTCGTTGCCGACCACGTACACCGCGCCATCCGGGGCCAAGTCCCAAGCCTCTTCAAGGATCGCCCGCAACTCGGGGAACAGTGGAACGTCCCGATGGGCTTTTCCTTCATGGTGTTCCGTCTTGGGCGAATAGACCCGCATCCGGCTATGTTCCCAGTCGATCCCTTGCCATTCAAGGCTCAACACCTCGCTTGGACATCGCAGCCCGCCAAACCGGGACAGCCCAACGATTACCCGCCAGTCGATGTTGGGGCAAGCTTCCAGCAGTCGGGCCGTTTCCTCTCGTGTCACAAACCGTTGCCGGTCGGCCTTGGGGACGGCCTTGCCAGCCACATCGGCAAAGGGATTGCTCGGGATCAGCTTCCGCTTAACGGCTGCCTTGAAAAACTGCCGAGCAAATTGCAGCCGCTTGGCAATCGTTGTAGACGACAGTTTCCTTTTTTGCAGGAACAGCTTGAAATCTTCGGCCGCTGATTCGTCGATCGTTTTCAAGTCACGTTTAGCTCCGAAGCATTCCTCCAAGTTGTTCTCAATTTGCTTCCAAACTTCCTTGGTCGCCGGCTTCACGTCCACACGTCGGCTTACGTATTCCGTTAAGAATCCCGTTACGGTCGTTGTTTTGGTCGCTTCCCGTGGCGATACAATCTCGACGGCCGCCAACTTCGCGTGCAAGGCGTCTTCGATTTCTCCAAGCCATGCCGAGGTCTCTGGTTCTGGCGAATGATGCCCAAGCGACGCCGCCAGCAAGTTTTCAACGTGCGTCTTGATCGTTCGGGCGGTCTTCATCGGCATCTTACCCAAGTGAATTTGCCGGCGTTGCCCGCCACCGTCCTTGAACAGAATCCGCCGCAAACCCTTCTTGTCTGTCGATATGCTCGCCATGATTCACTTCCCGCCTTTCTTCGCTTTAGGGCCGTCAACCACGATCCGCAGCCCGAGGTATTCGCCCAATAGGTCAAGAATCGGATTCGACAGTCCACCCTTGCCGCCCATGAACCGGCATAGGGTCGCTTGGTCGATGCCTGTGTCTTGGCTTATCTGGTATCGTGTCTTGCCGCAGGCGTCGATTGCCTGCCGCACCTGTTCGGTCAATTTGATTGTCTTTCGTTTCATTGGACGCTATCCTATCGCGTAATTGAAAAAATGTCAAGTATGCCCATTGGCTTGCCGTCGTTCGCCACGTTCTGCCGATCTCCCTTGCCCACTCTTACACCCTCGCAAAGCCTCTGGTTCGTCTTGTGTGGGCCGCGTTCGTCCGAGGTTCAACATATCGACCATGCCGGCCGCAATGCAACCGGGCGCAATCCTGGAGACCGATTTTATGCCGTCGCCGATTTCGGCTTAGGGGGATTCGCCGCCCGCAGCCGCGCCGCCATTTCCGCCCATCGCATCGACCGTTTCAGCTTGTCTTGTTCGCATATGCTGCAATGCTCGCCACCAAGCACGTCCCACCATTTTTCGAGCGAACCGCACCGAGGGCATGGGTCGGGCAAGGGCATGGCCTCAAATGGCACCACCTCGGCCAAGTCGGGGGCCTGCCAACCCATACGACCTTCGGAATCCGGCCGATAAACCCAATCGGCAAACGGGTCCGCCGACGATGGATCGACCGGAGCGTCGGGCAACTCCGCCAGATCGTCTATCGCAACCATCGGCACCGACACCACGCCACCAAAGAGGTTTTCCAGCAAGTCCGTCACGTCGAAGTCCATCGTTTTTTTCCTCCATACCTACCCCTGACAATGTGCCCTATGTGCCCTATGTACCCTGCCATCGGCCCGTTTTCGGCCGTTTTTCGCCAGTTCGAGGGCACATAGGGTACGTAGGGCACGTTTCTAGCCCTATGACTCCCCAAGGTTTTCATCGACACCGAGATCGACGCCGTAGCTTGTCTGAATCGTCCGCAGGGTTTCTAGCGTCACTTTATAAACTTTCCGGCCGCAACTTTTGTGCGTCACCGCGCCATAGCGTTTCAAGTGTTCGCTGACCCCTCGGGCCTTCCACATCTTGAACCCAGCCGCATCTACTGTTTGGGCCTTGGCCAATATGTCGCCGGGCGTCGGCGTCATGCCCATGCGGATTTCGTCGGTAAGGATTCGCAACAGCGTTTCGTCGGCGTCGGGCGTCTGTTCGTCCTTGTTGGCGTCGATACTTCGTAGAGCATGTTCTTGCAACAGTTTTAGCAATCCACGTGCGCCGTGCGATTCGATCCATGATGCCAGGGCCAAGAGCGGTTGCCACAATTCGTAATCTCGCCCGCTCATTGCCGGGCATACGTCGCCGCGCTCGGGCAGTTCCAACCACGTCGGGCCGTGTTCAAGGGCCAAGGCGTGTAAATCATCCCGCAATCGTTGCCAGCCAGCCGGATCGGTGTCGATCCGTCGCCGGGGCTTTTCCGATCCAGGTGGAGAACGAAACATCATCAGGGGGATAGCTCGGCTCGCCAGCGCCGGCGGTAAGCCTGCGATGCAAGCCAACGCCTTGGGACCATACACGTCGAACGATAACGTCCTGAATCCGTTGTCCCCGAGAGGTTCCAAGCGGGTCGCCGTGCCGCCGCGTTTGTATCCGGCCAGAAGCATCGAAAGGATTTCCGCCGTCGCCGGGTCCGTGGTGTTTCTCAATCGCTCCGCTTCATCCAGCAGCAACACGCCGCCTTGACTATGCAAGGTTCGGAACAACGCCGCGCCGGTCATGTTCGAGGAAGAGAGCGGACGAAACACCAACCGCAACAGTATCTCGAACACCCGCGACTTTCCCGACCCAAGGGGACCGCCAATGTAGAGATAGGGCACCGCGTCCCATGACGAATAGCCGTAGGTCAGCATGATCCATACCGCCAGTGTCGCCGTCATCCCTTTAGCATGTTCCCGAGGCAAATCGAGGAAGTAGGCGATACGTTCACACAAGTCTTTGAACACCTCAGCCGCGTTGGGGGCCGCTTCACCATCAAACCATCGCCGCCGCGCCGTTCGGTCCCACCCGGCTTTCATGTTCGGCGTCGGCTCGGCCGGCTCGGGATGGATGAACAGCCGCCGTCCGTTGGGCAATTCAAGGGACGACGACATTGGCCGTCGTTCTCTCTTGCCATCGGCCCATCGCAAGTACAAGTGCCATCGGCCTTGAACCTTGTCGCCCACTGTCGTCATCGTTGGCACCGCAAGCCCAGACACCTCGGGCATGATAAATCGCTCGGGTCGCACGATCGCCGCCGCGTCCAACTCGGGCAACGCCGCCGGGTCCGCCGATGTTTCCGATTGCGATAGATTGGCCGCCAACTTCATCAATTCATCTTCTAACGCCTTCCGATCCAACTTCGGGCGATTGTCGCAAACCTTCGAGACATATTGCTGGCGCGACTTGCTTTTGCCAATGTTCAGATATTCAACATGAATTACCTCATCGGCACACTTGGCGGTCAATGTTCCGCAGCCGTTGCGTCCACTCGAGGCGAAGTCCAACACCAATCCATTTTCATCGTCCATAGCGCCCCGCCTTTCGCGAACGTCGCACATTGACCGTCACAGGGCGCGACCGCTGGGGCGACGGGTTGGATTGCGTTTGGGGCGGCCGAACGTCGTCGCCAAGCCTAGCTGCAAAACAGCGGATTATATCGACGACAATTTGCTCTCGGCTTGAAACGCCGAACAACGCCAATGCAGCTGGCAATGTCTCGCTGAGCGGAATCCGCAACAGCCGTGCGGCTTGGCTTGCCAGTCGATCCACAATAAGTTGTAGCCCCATCGGGATGGCGTTTTTGGGATTCGCGGGCCGGTCCCGCAAAGCGTAGGCAACTTCGCTGCAAAGGTTTTCCGTCTCGCCTGCCTCATCAATTCTGTCGAGGTCGGCAATCACGTTGCGCAGTTCATCACGATTCATGGTTTTGCCCTCCGTCGGTTCGAGGGCAGCCGGCCGCTATCCACCGGAGCAGGTCAGCCCGCCGGTATCTGGTCGATCCGCCGATCCGCACCGGAGCCGGAGCCAAACCACTGTGGGCGTGTCGCCAGAATGTCCGTTCGCCCATCGAGCACAGCTGCGACGCCTGCTTGGCGGTCAGCAGTTCGGGGAGAATGGTTGTGGGGATGCTACTCAGCATGGGCCACCCCCTTCCCGCCGTCGGGCAGCAATCGCGTTTAGTTCATGGCGCACTTGGGCGACGGCATGACGATCAAACAACCGTAAACACCCCGCCCGTGCCGATGGTTCGATGTGGGGGCGGGTCGAGAGAATGTACAGCACTTTCGGCAAGGGAACCCCAAGCCGTTCGGCAATGCAGCCGGAAGTCAACAGAGAGGGAACCGCAGAGATCCGCATAACATAAGCTCCTACTTGTTTGGTGAAAAATCACACCATCTACAAGTAGGCAGCGCGCACGGAAGAAAATCACAAATGCCTTGTTTTTAGGGCTGAAACCGACGTAAAGCGCGCACGAAACGCCCGTGCGCGCTTCAGACCTTCGGCCGGCGTCGATGTTTGCGGGCGTTGGAAACCAAGGGGCTTTCCTCAAAATCGGCCTGTTGCTCGGCAATCAGCCGTTCAAGTTCGGGATCGTCTTGCCCCTTGCTTGCCATAATGCCATCGGTCAGACCGCAAGCCTTGGGACCGCCGGCCGTTTTCTTCCCTTTCATCGCAAGCTCTTCCTGGTGCGCCCGCCAGGCCGGTAGCTTGTGTACCAGTCCGGCTGAACAGCCGATAGCTTTTGCCAGCTTCCTTTCCGACCATGTTGTTTTTGTATTTTTCAGCGCCTCTCTGGCACGAAGGTTTGCTTCGTCCTTCGAGATGGCTGCCTTGCCGCTGCTAACGTTGGCAGTCTCGCGTAGGACCCGGGCTGCCCATTCGATGCCCTGTACGTCCCCTACTCCGACCAACACGTCACTCTTCTTAGGTTTGGGGGGGAGGGCAGCATCGAGGACGATCTTGTATGTTTTTTTCAGAACCGCGATAGCACGACTCACGTTGTCTGACCAACCGCAAACCGTTTGGGCCGTGATTATTTCACACGGATAGCTTTTCCGTAGCCTGCCAACTTTGGGTATCCCGTCGAGCGGGTCCGCCGGGGCAACATCAGCCAGCAGGTCCCGCATCACCGCAGTGGTGCGCAGAACCTCATACAATTGCCGCCCGGCGATTTTCATGTTGAGGTTGCTTTTCAAATCTTTTGGCGTGAAGAGACGAGCGGGATTCTCTGCGACCGAAG
Source organism: Planctomycetaceae bacterium (assembly GCA_021372005.1). Classification (GTDB taxonomy): domain Bacteria; phylum Planctomycetota; class Planctomycetia; order Pirellulales; family Thermoguttaceae; genus JAJFVC01. Next base: position 7,343 of record JAJFVC010000061.1, read on the forward strand.
CGCCGTCCAACGGCCATTTTTCGCGTAGCGTCTTGGCCCACTCCTCGGCCGTGTTTGCAATTTGGAGAAGAACCTTCTTGGAGGGATACGGCTGCGCCATGTGAATCCATCCTTTCTGTTGGGATCGGACCCGGCAGGCACCGCCGAAAGGATGGTCAAGCGACTGCCCGCCGAGTCCACGACCGAGGATCAGTCGGCCGTCCCGTAATTTCGCTGATTATTTTTTCAGAA
>JAJFVC010000096.1 GCA_021372005.1 Planctomycetaceae bacterium
AGCCAATCAAGTCCAATGGTGTGCGCCATGGTCCAAAAGGCCCAATTTTGAACCGCGAGGGCGATGCCGATCAACGGGAACATCGCCAACAGCGTCCACCACAGCGACCGCCACCGGATTGAATGCCAGCAAACAACCGTAGACTCGGTCTGGCTCATGTCGACGAACTCCTTCACGAAAATCCAGAGCGACAGATGTCGCGTCCCTCGCCATCACAGCCCGCTGCAATAGTTCGATTTGCCACCGAATGGATTTTGATTTGTTCCTAAATCACTTGGAGGTCGTAGCTGGAGCGTCCGTCGCCAACTTGACACGGATCATCCAATCGCCGGGAGAGCGCGTGTCATCTGTGTTCTGCCCCGGCAACCCGTTCTTCGAGTGTTTTCCGCCCGTACTGTTGTCAAAACTCACATACACGCCTTTGGTCTGATGGGCCTTGAAGTCAAGGACGATCCAAAAGTTCTTGGGGACTTCCCGAGCTTTTTTGAATTTCACGTCCACCCATTTCTCTTTGCCGCGTTGGAATAACCGATAGGGCGCCGTCTCTGTGAAAAGAATCTCCGATCGGTCCTCGTTGAGCACATAGATCATAAAATCTTCGGCCGGCGGTTGCAGCGTACCATAACGCGAGCCGTGAATGCGAACTCCCGTAATGCGACCCTTTTCTGTAGGCAAGGAGAATTGGATCATTTCGCCCGAGCCGCCGAGGCTCCACTTTCCATCGGGTTTGCCGTCGTCGTGCTTCAACTCTGCAACCAACGTGTCTACGGCCGACGGTGGTTCTTTAGTGTCAAATTCCATTTCATTCTCGTCGGCGACGGCCAGTGATTCCTGCGGCGATGCTTCATAGTGGACGAACATTTCCGGCGTCAATTTCTCAATCGAAATAAGTTTCAGCGATGGATTGTCGGCGATGGCTTTCCGCATTCTGTCGGGATATGCCGTGATGAACGAGCCGATCAGCTCGCCGTTTTCAGCCCGCGTTCGGAAGAAACTTGCCCCGCCAACGCCCTTGGGTTCGGATCCGAGATCAGAGTATTTCGCAAATTGTGCTAGGAGTTCCGCTGGCGTCTTGGGATGAAATCCGTTAATTGGTTGGAACTTGGCCAAATAAGTACCCTCGACCAATTGCTCCAACCACTGCCGGGCCTTCTCGGAATTCTTTGGAACACCAACCGCACCCTTGTGATATGCAGCCCAGCGTTGGTACTTTGCCCAGTAGTCGCCGAACTCAGCCTCGGGCGTTTGTGCTGCGACAAAATTGTTGTTTGACGAAGTGTCCTCAGAGGCTATTTGCCCGACCGAAACATTGTACGGCTTGAAGACCACAATCTGCGTGATTTTTCCCTGATACGTCCAAAATAGGATACCCTTTTGTGAATACTCATACTTCTTCGCTCCATTGCGTCGGTCGAGGACATGTTCGGGCTCGCCATAGAGTTTCAACACCTCGCCTCCAGGAGCACCAAGCTTCAGTCCATTGGCCAAAGCTCCTTGGAATCCCGGGTTAAATCGGACCTCCGTTGCTTTGTCGCTGTTGTAAAAAGTGCATTCGATGTGGTGGTTTTTCTTCCACTTGAGCCAGTTGGATGTGGAATCGCCGTCCGCCTTCCCAAGAGCTTTGATGAATTCTGCTTTTGTGGCTCCAACTCGGACACCGTTCCAACCAATTCCCTCGACAATGGTGTTTGATGCAATTTCCTTGGGGACGTTCGCTGCATCATTGGCTAAAACTTGCTGTTCAGCCGGCCCTCGAAGTCCCGCAACCAACAGGCCGCACAATAACACCGCGCCGACCGCCGCCAAACGCACCGCCGGCCGGCCCCGATCGAAACGCTGATTTGAACTTCTGAGCATCGCAATTCTCCTCAAAAACGTGGTTTGCGTGGGCAGAAAACTTCGGGCAGGCCACGACAACGGCCGATCCTGCTGCCGCAACGCCAATTCGGCGATCGCCGTCAAGTAGTCCCGTCGCCCGCCCAAAAGATTCGCCGCCGCCGCATCGGCCGCCAACTCCTGCTCCAATCGCAGACGACTCACCAGCCAATGCAGCAGCGGATGATAGAAATGCAGCACCAATCCAAGTTGTCCAAGAAGCAACGCCAAAAAATCGCCGCTCCGGGCGTGGGCGATCTCGTGCGCCAACACGGCCCGACGCTGCTCGGCGGTCCACGTCGTCCAGTCGCTCGGCAGCAAAAGCACCGGCCGACGCCAACCAATGGTGGCCGCCGTGGCCAAATCCGCCGACTGCCGAACCTCGATCGGACGCCGACAGCTCAATTCCGCACAAAGCACGTCGACCAGCTCCAGCAACGCGGGATCTTGCACCGGATCGCTTCGCCGCCGCTCGTCGCGCGTGGCCAGCACGCCCAACCAGAGCCACGCCAAACCGCAGCCCGACGCGGCCAACAAACCGATCGCTACGATCGCCGGCCAACGCCAACCGTTCGCCGAAACCACCGCCTGCGGCCCGGCCAATTCGTCCCACAACGACTGCCAAAGCAGCGTGCCCAACGAAGGTCGAGCCTTCGGCAAAACCACTCGGCCGTCCGCACTCGTCGCCTTGCCATCTTCGCCCGACATGGCCGGCAGATCGCTTGTTTCGTGCATTTCCGCCGATTCCATCACGGTCGGCGCAATGGTCGGCGCCGTCGGAGATGCGGAACTCCGAAAACCCGCCCAGCGCGGCCACGGGCTTGCCATCATCAGCGACAACGCGACCACGACAACCAAGCCACTCAGCAACACCGAGGCCGCGGCCGCCGGACGCAATCGTCGGACCAGCAGATAGACGCCCGCCGCTACCGTCCCGATCAGCGTGACCTGCACGACGCACCATACCAGCGCAATGCCGACCGTGTTCATGTCTTTTTCTCCCGAAGAATGGACTCCAGCGCGGCCCGCTCCTTGGCCGTCAACCGACGCTGCTCCAACAGCCGTACGAGCAACTGCTCTCTCGACCCGTGAAAAAGCCGATCGACCAGATCGCCCACAATATTGCGCGACACGTCCTCAAAACTTCGCGTCGCGCGATACACAAAAGGCCGTTCCGCGTTGGTCTGCTCTAAAAAACCTTTTTCCGTCAAAATGCGGGCCAACGTGGCCACCGTCGTATAAGCCAACGATCGGCCCGCGGCGTCCAACCGATCGCGGATCTCCGCCACGGTCAGACAGCCATCCGCCGGGCCGC
>JAJFVC010000100.1 GCA_021372005.1 Planctomycetaceae bacterium
GAAGCAAAAGGCGGGCGAATCCTTTCGCGACGAACGATAATCGACATTCACTCCGATAAGCGGTTTCGTAGCCATCTTGCACTCTCTCCTCGACACTTCCTGTGTCAGTGTTTGGAATCGAAGCAGAAAGCGGCGCGAGACGTTCTCGCCAACGGTTGGCTCGGCCGATCCGAGAAAAAAGCCGAAAGGCCGCGCCGTCGTGCACTGCGTAAGAACAATGCAAAACGGTGCAACGCCCCCCATCGTCTTCTGAAACAGCGACGGTCGAGCCTGTGTGTGCGACCACCCGTGTGCCCGGCCAGGGCCCGGTCAGTCGTGGCGATGTCCTTACCGCAAACGGCTTTCAACTCCTTGTCTTCGACGCGTCACCGTCGATTGAAGTGCAAGTCGCACGAGAGTTTAGGCACATGGCCCAACGTTGACAAGCATTTCCTTCATTTTGTAGCGAGTGCGCAATCGCGGCACAATGGGTTGTATTGATAGCATTGCTAGCGTTGTGGATGTCCACATTTTGGCCATGCCTTTCGTCGCGCGCGTTTGCCACCTACAATAAGGCTCATGCACTACGAAAACGTCTGTCTGGAAACGGTTGCGTGCACGCTGCCCGACGAGATTGTCAGCTCGGACGACATCGAGCGGCAATTGGAGCCCCTGTATCGGCGATTGCGACTGCCCGAGGGCCGGCTCGAACTGATGACCGGCATCCGGCAGCGGCGATTTTGGCCGCGCGGCCTGTTGTGCGGCGCGCAGAGCGCCGTGACGGCCGACAAAGCCATTCGTGCGACGGGCGTCGATCGTCGTCGGATTGGGGCGTTGGTGCATGGCTCGGTGTGCCGCGATTTTTTGGAGCCCGCCACGGCTTGCGGCGTGCATCATCGGCTTGGATTGCCGGGCAACTGCGCGGTGTACGACGTGTCGAACGCTTGTCTTGGGTTGTTGAGCGGCGTGTTGCAAGTGGCCAATATGATCGAGCTGGGGCAGATCGAGGCCGGCTTGGTCGTGGGCACCGAAAACGGTCGGCGGCTGGTCGAATCGACCATTCAATATCTGAACACCGAGCCGTCGTTGACGCGTCAGAGCATCAAAAACGCTTTTGCGTCGCTGACGATCGGCTCGGGCAGCGCCGCTCTGCTGCTTTGTCATCGTCGGATCAGCCGCACGGGCAACCGGCTGCTGGGCGGCGTGGTTCATGCCGCCACCGACCACTGCGAGCTGTGTCAGGGTGGGCAGGGCGAGGCGTCGGCGGCCGGCCAATCGCCGCAGGACGGCGGCCCCTTGCTGTTGATGCAGACGGATTCGGAAACGTTGATGCACGAGGGCGTCGCGGCGGCGCAGCGAGCTTTCTTGGCCTTCTTGAGGGAAATCGGCTGGTCGGTCGGGGACGTCCAAAAAACGTTCTGCCACCAAGTCGGCCGCGCCCATCGCCGGCTGCTGTTCGATTCGCTCGGACTCGACACGGAGCTGGACTACAGCACGTTTGAGATGCTCGGCAACACCGGGTCGACGGCGCTGCCGACCACGATGGCGTTGGGCATCGAAAACGGCCGGCTTCAGTCGGGCGATCGCGTGGCGATGTTGGGCATCGGATCGGGCATCAACGTGGTGATGCTCGGGGTCGAATGGCAATCGGCCGTCCCGACAGCGTGATCGGCTGCGGCTGATTTACTTGCAAAAATCCCCTCTTTCGGATTACCGTCACAAGCCTTTGTGTGGTGGTTTTTCGGGCCAAATGCACCGGGCGCGGCGGCATTCCCGTGTGTTTGGCAACCATGCTAATTAGAGTGGAGAGGATAGCGATAGGTACGTGGGGGACGGCTGCTCATTGGCGACGAGGTTGGTATGAGATTTTTGGCATCGTTGGCAAAATTGGTTTTTGTCCTGTTGGTGTTGGCCGCGATGGGCGGCGGCGCATTTTACTATCGGACCCGTGTGACCGAGAAGTCGCTCGTTCCGCTGCGGACGATCTCATTGGGGCGGAGCGACTTGCGGTCGACCATCAGCGCCACCGGCACGTTGGAGCCCGAAGAGGTGGTCAATGTGGGCTCGCAGGTGTCTGGACGGATCGTCCGGTTTGGGCCCGACTCGCACGATCCAAAGAAACTGATCGATTACGGTTCGGTCGTCGAACAGGGCGATCTGCTGGCCGAGATCGATCCGGTCACCTATGACATCGCGTTGGAGCAGGCCAAGGCGACCCTCGAGCAATCGGAAGCCAATCTGCAAGAGTGCGAGGCGAAATTGAAGCAGACGGAACGCGAATGGCGGCGGGCCGAACTGTTGATGCCCAAAAAAGCGGTTTCGGAGTCGGACTACGACGCGGCCCAGTACGATTTTGAATCGGCGAAGGCCAACCTGGCGCTCAGCAAGGCGACCGTCCACCAGCACAAGGCGGCCGTCACCTTGGCCCAGGTGAATCGCGGCTATTGCACAATCGTTTCGCCGGTCCGTGGCACGATCATCGACCGCCGGGTGAACGTCGGGCAAACCGTGGCGGCCAGCTTGAGCGCGCCCAGTCTGTTCTTGATCGCCAAGGATCTGACCAAGATGCAGGTGTGGGCATCGGTCAATGAGGCCGACATCGGGCAGGTGCGCGTCGGCATGCCGGTGCAGTTCACGGTGGACGCTTTTCCGGGCCAGACGTTTCAGGGTATCGTGACCCAACGTCGTATGAACGCCCAAATGACGAACAACGTCGTCACGTACATGGTCATCGTGACCACGGACAATTCCGACGGCCGGCTGCTGCCCTATCTGACCGCGAGCGTGCAGTTCGAGGTCGAAAAGAAAACGAATGTTTTGGTCGTGCCCAACGCGGCCTTGGGGTGGGAGCCTGAAACCGATCAGATCGATCCGTCGGTGGATCAGGCGGCGTTGACGGCCAAAACGTCGATGTCGCATCACGGCCAGATTTGGGTGACGGCGGACGGCGAGCATGTGCGGCCTGTGGATGTGCAGCTCGGCATCAGCGACGGTTCGCGGACGGAAATCAGCGGCAGCGGCGTCCAAGAAGGTCTGGCGGTAGTCATTGGCGAAGGCGAATCAGGTAAGCCGGGGACTCAACAGGCCGCGTCGGCGGACAATGACCAGACCAGCAATCCGTTCTTGCCGAAGATGCCGTCCCGAAGCCGGAGGCCGCCACCCGGACCGATGTGACGACGCAGGGGACAGGGGCGAGGGGATAGTGGCGAGAGGTCTTTTGTCTGGTTGCCACCGAACATGGATCTGATTTGTCTTAAAGACATCTGCAAAACCTACTATCTGGGCGAAGTCGAAGTGCCCGTGTTGCACGGTATTTCGTTGTCGATCCGGAAGGGCGAGATGGTTGCGCTGATGGGGGCGTCCGGATCGGGCAAGAGCACGCTGATGAACATTCTCGGCTGCCTGGACCATCCGACCGGCGGCGAATATTGGCTCGACGGCCGCGAGATGAGCTCGCTCGCGCCGAACGAACGCGCGCTGGTGCGAACCGAAAAAATCGGGTTCGTTTTTCAAAGTTTTAATTTGCTCGCACGCACCACGGCCCTGCAAAATGTCGTTATGCCGTTGGACTATTCGCCCAGCCACACGTCGCACCGCGAGGCCCGGCGACGCGCCCGGGAGTTACTCGACCGCGTCGGATTGGCCGATCGGATCGAGCACGTGCCGTCGCAAATGTCGGGCGGTCAGCAGCAACGGGTGGCCATCAGCCGCGCGCTGATCAGTCGGCCGTCGCTGGTGTTGGCCGACGAGCCGACCGGCAACCTTGATTCGCACACGAGCGTCGAGATCTTGCGGATGTTCCAGCGGCTCAACGCCGAGGGCATCACCGTGGTGTTGGTCACGCACGATCCCAAAGTGGCGGCGTTCGCCACGCGCACGATCCGCATCGCCGACGGACTGATCGAGGCGGATGAAACCAACGCGCCGGTCGACGCGGGGACGGCGGAGAGTGGTGTGTGGAGAGCGGAAAGCGGGGCCGACGGAGGATCCGAGGTCGCCTTGCCAGAGCCGTCCGCTTCGGCGGTCGCGCAGGAGTCCGCCTCCGATTCGGGGCTGGGGTGGTTGGGTTCGCTGTTGCCGGCCACGTGGCGGACGGCCTTGAACGCTCTGCGACGCAACAAAATGCGGGCCGGGCTTTCGGCTTTGGGCGTCATCATCGCCGTGGCCGCCGTGATCGCGATGACCGAGATCGGGCAGGGCTCGAAGGCCATGCTGCAAAAGAGCATCGCGAGCATGGGCGCCAACACGATCATGATCTTTTCGGGCTCGACCACCAATTCCACCGGCGTGAACAAAGGCATGGGCAGCGTCGTGACGCTCACGCCGCAAGATTGCCGCGAAATCGCCCGGCAGTGTCCCGCCGTTCAATGCGCCGCCCCGCTGGTGCGCACCCGTTCCCAGATCGTCTGCGGCAATAAGAATTGCGTCCCCGAGCAAGTGTACGGCACGACGCCCGACTATTTGGAGGTGCGCGATTGGAAGAAAATGGAACTGGGCCAGATGTTCACCGAACGCGACGTGCTCAACAGCAACAAAGTGTGCGTGATCGGGAACACGGTCCGGCAGTCGTTGTTCGGCAAACAGTCGCCGATCGGCAAGGAAATCCGCGTCAGCAACGTCGCGTTTCGCGTGGTTGGCGTGTTGAGCCGCAAGGGTGCGAACATGGTCGGCATGGATCAGGACAACATCGTATTGGCCCCATGGACGACGATTAAGTTTCGGGTCAGCGGCGCGACGTTGGCCAATACGAACCAAAGCGCCAGCGCGACCAGCGAAAGCAGCGAGACGGCCGCCGATACGTCGGTCAACACGTTGAGCGACCTGTATCCGAAAACCAAAACATTTTATCTGTCGCGCACGACGACGCAGGAGGCCGACCGCCCGGTATCGGTCCGATTCACCAACGTCGACCAGATCGTGGCGAAGGCGATTTCTGATAAAAAGATCGACAAGGCGATCAAGCAAATGACCAGCCTGTTGCGGCAACGTCACCACATTCGGCCGCCGGCCGAAGACGATTTCATGATCCGCGACATGGCCGAAATGACCAAGGTGATGTCGTCGAGCACCCAGTTGATGAGCACGCTGCTGTTGGTCGTGGCGATGATTTCGCTGCTGGTCGGCGGCGTGGGCATCATGAACATCATGCTGGTCTCGGTGACCGAGCGGACCCGCGAGATCGGGCTTCGGATGGCCGTCGGCGCCCGAAGCCATCACATTCTGCGACAATTTCTGGTCGAGGCCGTGGTGCTGTGCCTAAGCGGCGGCGCGTTGGGGATTTTGATGGGCCGCGGGGCGTCGTTTCTGGTCCGTTGGATCGTCCGCTGGCCCACCCAGGCCTCGTTGGCCACGATCATCGCGGCGGTGGCCGTCTCGGTGCTGGTCGGCGTCGTGTTCGGGTTCTATCCGGCTTGGAAAGCCTCGCGATTGGATCCGATCGAAGCCCTGCGATATGAGTGAAGATGGGCAAACTTTTCCGGTAGTAACGATTTTTCTCTTTATTCAAACCTTAGCGGTCGATAGCTCCAAGATAGTGTGGGGCTACCGATTCTATCGGAGGGAGTGGCCATGGATTCGGCCCGTGTTACGCCAAGGATTGAGGCTTTTGGTGGCGAACGGCGATGGTTGGGCAGCCTCGCGGTTCTGTGTCCGTCAAGCCGAAAGGCTTGGGTTCTGCTTTTGTTGGCGATGTGCACAGGATGCACAAGCTGGCGGGAGTATGTCCATAACGGTTTCAAAGTCGGGCCGAACTACTGCCGGCCGGACGCCGAAGTGTCGTCGCATTGGATCGACGAAAAAGATCTTCGCACGGCGGAAGACCCGGAAATCGCCAAACGATGGTGGACGGTTTTTAAGGATCCGAAACTCAACGAGTTGGTGGCCTGTGCCTATCGCCAGAACTTGACGTTGCGCGAGGCGGGCTTCAGGATTCTTGAGGCTCGGGCGACCCGCGACATCGCCGTCGGCAATTTCTTCCCGCAGACGCAAAACGCCGCCGGAAATTACTCACGGAACGCCTCGTCGGTCACGGACGCGAACAGTCCGGTGGTGAACCAGTTCAGCGATGCGTGGCAGTTCGGTTTTAATTTGAATTGGGAATTGGATTTTTGGGGCCGGTTCCGTCGGGCGATCGCCTCGACCAACGCCAGTTTGGACGCTTCGGTGGCCGACTATGACGATGTGTTAGTGACGCTGTTGGCCGATGTGGCGCAGAATTACGTCACGCTGCGGACGTGTCAGGAGCGGATCGTGTTTTTGCAGGAGAACGTGGACTTGCAACGCAAGGTGTTGAAGTACATTCAGGATCGTTTCGACGCAGGTTACAAGCAGACGAAGCTCGACTTGGATCAGTCGACGGCCACGTTGCGGCAGACCGAAGCGGGCATTCCGTCGGTCGAGATCACGCAGCGACAGGCGGAAAATCAGTTGTGTATTTTGCTGGGGATGCCGCCGGCCGACTTGTCGCACATGCTGGGATCGGGCAAGATTCCCGCGGTGCCGTCGGAAGTCGTGCTCGACATTCCCGCTGATCTATTACGGCGTCGTCCGGACGTGCGAAGGGCCGAGCGTCAGGCTGCGGCGCAAGCCGAACAGATCGGCATCGCCACGTCGGATCTCTATCCGTCGTTTTATATCAACGGTTCGATGGGCTATTCGGCTCGCAATTTTCCCGACTTATTCAAAAACACCTCGTTCACCGGCAGCGTGGGACCTTCGTTCCAGTGGGACTTGTTGAATTATGGTCGGATCGCCAACAACATCCACTATCAGGACGCCAAGTTTCAGGAACTGGCCACCGTGTATCAAAACACGGTGCTAACGGCGTGCAAGGAAGTGGAGAACGGATTGATTACGTTTTTGCGTCAGCAGCGACGCACAAAACTGTTGGACGAAAGCGTGGCGGCCGATGCAGCGGCGGTCGAAACCGTTATTCTCCAATACGAAAAAGGCTCGGTCGATTTCAACCGTTACGCGACGATCGCCCAAAACCTGGTCGTGCAGCAAGACGCGGCGGCGTCGTCGCGCGGCGAGATTTCGCAGGGCTTGGTTGCGGTCTTTCGAGCGCTTGGCGGCGGTTGGGAAATTCGTCTCGAACCGGAAACCGATCTGGCCGAGGGCGCGACGGCGCTGGTGGACCAGCCCGAACCTCCGAAGGCGAAGGAGCCGGCCGCGATGCCCAAACCGCCCGCCGAACCGCAGCCCGCGCCGATGCCGGACGAGCAGTCCAAAGCGGACGATCAGCCCTAAGTGAGGGCTGGAGATAGAGAAAACCACATGGAACCCCTCGAAAGCGGAGGGCAAGGGATTCGAACCCTCAACGGCTTGCGCCGCATCTGATTTCGAGTCAGACTGCTAACCATTCGCGTACCCTCCGGACGCTACGGTAAATCTAACCTGACAAACCCCCTTTGGCAAGCCGCCCGATTCCGAAAAAACGTAACATCGGACCCGTTGGTCCCCCCGTGCCGCCGGCAGGAGTTTTTGCGATGAACCGCTTCTCGCGTCATCTCACGAAATGTCTATTGGCCGGCGTCGTCACGTTGTTGCCGGTCGCCGCATTGGTTCTCGGCGTCGCATACGCTGAACTGTCGATTTCGAGGTCGGGCGTGTCGAGGCTGCCGTTCTACTTTCCTGGGCTTGGCATTGTGCTGGCCGTTGCGGTGGTGTATTTGGTCGGGCTGACGACGACCACGTTGATCGGCCACTGGTTGTGGAGCCGGTTCGACCGGCTGTTGCGAGGGCTGCCCGCCTTGGGAAAAATTTACTCGTCGCTCCAACAGATCCTCGGCTACGGCCAAGGCGAGGACGCGATGTTTCGGCGGACCGTGCTGGTGCCGAGCCAAGACAAACGATGCGAGGAGTTGGGGCTTGTGACCAACGAAATCACATTGCCCGACGGATCGCAGCGGCTGATCGTCTTTTTGCCGGGCACGCCGAATCCGACCGCAGGCCGACTGGTCATCACCACGCACGACGAAGTGCGTCCGACGGACATTCCCGTTCACGAAGCGCTCAAAAATCTCGTGGCCGTCGGCAAGACGCAGATCCGATGGGACTAAAATCAAGTGATGTCGGATTCGCTACTTGCCGATGCAAAAACGGCTGAAAATCCGGTCCAAAACGTCGTCCGTGTAGACGGTCCCGACGATCTTTCCAAGCTCGGTCAGCGCGGTGCGCAGCTCGACGGCCGCCAGTTCTTCTTGACCGACCACATGCTGCGCGCGTCGCAACGATCGGCCGGCCTGCCGAAGCGAGTCGGCCGAGCGAGCCGCGGTGACGGCGACTGAAGCGCCGCGTCGCCGACCAGTCCGCGTCAAGCGCTCGCGCAGTTGTTCACGCAACGTGGCGATTCCCAAGCCGGTTGCGCTGCTGGTGGCCAATCCCGTCGCGTCGACCGATCCGGCAAGGTCGCATTTGGTTTGCACGACGATCTGTCGCGGCGACTCGGCGATCAACTGCCGGCGCTCCCAAGCGTCGGGCGTTTGAGTCGCGTCAAGACATAAAATCTCGATGTCGGCCGCCGCTCGCTGCGAAACGGCATGGGATGCGGCCATCCGTTCGATTTCTTTTTCTCCGTTCGGCCCGCTTGTCTTGCCAGATTCGTTGGCAATTCCGGCGGTGTCGATCAACCGGCACTTCAACCCCTCGAGGTCGAGATCGGCGGCGAGATAATCGCGCGTGGTGCCGGGCCGATTGGCGATCAATGCGGTTGGCCGGCCGGCCAACGCGTTGAACAGGCTGCTTTTGCCGACGTTGGGCCGTCCGGTCAATACAACGCGAAACGTCTCGATCGACTCGCCGCGCGAGTTCATTTGACGTCGCAGCTCAGTCACCTGGCGACGCAGGCGAGCGATGCAGTCTTCGAGTTGCGGGCGGGTGATGAACGTTAGATCCTCGTCGGCGAAATCGAAACCGGCCTCGAGTTGGGCCAGCAGATCGAGCAGTTCGTTGCGCAGACGGTGCAGCGGTCGGGCCAGTCCGCCGGCCAATTGTTCCAACGCGGTTTGCAATTGGTCCGGGTCGTCGGCGTCGATCACGCCCAATACGGCTTCGGCCTGCGTCAGATCGATGCGTCCGGTCAAAAAGGCTCGAAGAGTGAACTCGCCGCGATGGGCCGGCCGCGCGCCGGCGGTGCAAAACGAACGAACGAGCAACTCCAGCAGCGGCGGCGAGCCGATCGTATGCACTTCGACGACCGACTGGCCCGTGTAACTGCGACCGACCGGCCAGATCCACGCCTCGCACGGCAAGGGCGAAGCCAGCGACGGCAGTCTCAAGTCACCCGACAAAATGCGAGGGGCGTTTTCGTTGGAGGACGGGTTGGACGAGACAAAAAAACGTTGCAGGCACGCGACCGATTTCGGTCCGCTAAGCCGCACGATGCCGCGGGCGGCCCCGCCGGGCGGCGAGGCGATGGCAACGATCGTGTCGTCGAGCGAGTGCATCAGCGGGCCCCGCGTTCGTCCAAGGAGAAACGGCGCCAAGCGTCAGGCGTGGGGGCCACAAACTCCAATTGCTCGGCCGTGGTCGGGTGCGAGACGACCAGCCGTCGGGCGTGCAGCGCGATGCCCGACGAAAATGGCGTGCGGCTGCCGTATTTGCGATCGCCGACGATCGGGTGCCCGTGATGCGACAGTTGCAGACGGATCTGGTGTTTCCGGCCCGTCTCCAACGTGACCTCCAGCCACGAATTGCCCTGGACCACCGCTAGCCGCCGATAAGAAAGTCGGGCCTCGCGGGCGTCGGGCATCGTGCGGCCGACGATGTGCATCCGCCGATGGCGTTCGTCCTGGGCGAGCCAATCGACCAGCTCGCCGGCGGAGCTGTCCAAGACGCCCTCGACCACGGCCCAATAGGTTTTTTCGACGCGGCGCTCGCGGAATTGCTCGGTCAATCGAGCGGCGGCCTTCGACGTTCGGGCCAAAAGCACGACGCCGCTCACTGGCGCGTCCAAACGGCTGACCACGCCCAGATACACGTTGCCAGGCTTTTGATAGCGATGCTTGATGTACTGCTTGGCGACGGTCAACAGCGTGGCGCGATCGTCCGGCGTGCCCATGGTCGGCAGACCGGACGGTTTGTTCACCACCAGCAGATGGTTGTCTTCGTAGAGGACGTGGAGTGGGGGATTCATCGCGGTGGGAAAATATGATACATTAACCGGTTGCGGCCGTCCTCCGAAAAAGACGGTATCCGAGGTGTTTTGGGGCTTGTCTGCTTGCATGGAAAGATATCCGCCTTCGCTGATTTTAGCAAGTCGTTCGCCGCGGCGTCGCGCCTTGTTGGCAGCGGCAGGTTTTCGGTTTGAGGTCGTGCTGCCGGCGGAATCGGCCGAAGACGGCGCGGTGGCCGGCGAGTCGCCCGAGGCGATGGTCGCTCGTTTGGCCCGTCAAAAAGCCGCCGATGTGGTTGGTCGCGTTTCCCAAGGGCTGGTGTTGGGTTGCGATACCGTGGCCGAATGCCAAGGCGAAATCCTCGGCAAGCCGCGCGATCGGTCCGACGCCCGGGCGATGTTGCGGCGGCTCAGCGGTCAGCACCATCGTGTGCTCAGCGGGTTATGCCTTTGGCCCGCGCCGGACGGCTGCCCGATGGTGCGCGTTGCGGTGACGACGTTGCAGATGGACGAGCTTTCGCCGTCGCAGCTCGACGCGTATTTGGACGGCGGTGGGTGGCAGGGCAAGGCCGGGGCGTTCGGCTACCAAGACGGCATCGATTGGGTCCACGTGCTTGAAGGCAGCGAGTCCAATGTGGTCGGACTGCCGATGGAACTGCTGGCCGAGATGCTTCAGGAAATCGATCGCACCGCGCAGGCATAAACAAAAAATCACGCCGCCGCCCGATGCGTCGAATCTTCGAGCGATGGTTGCAGATCGATCGCGGGATCGTCGAGCGGCCGTGTTCGAGCCGTCATCGCCATGGCCGTCAGCAGCCAGACGGTCAGGCCAAGCCCGAGCAACCCGATGCGGCCGACGTAGGGCAGAAGCGTGTATTGCAGCAGGATCAACAGTCCGGGCGTCAGCGCCAACAGCGCGGCGCCGCGCCGCCATCCGCGTCGCGACAACCAGAGCGGCACGAAGAGGACCGCCGGCGCGATCAACAGAAAATAATGGTTGCGGGCCACCGGCGACAGAATCAGCATCGCCGCGCAGCCCAGTCCGAACGCCGCCGCTTGACTGAGCCGGACGTCGCGGTCCGCGCCAAGCCGCAGCGTTGTCAACAGCAGAGCCGCCAACAGCGAAAGCCGCACCAGCAATAGGCAAACGTGGACGACCGGCTGGTCCATCATGCGGGGCGGCGGATGGTCTTCTTCGTCGATCATCGGATCCTCGGGCCCGCCGAGCCACAGGTAGGCCCCAAAATTGCCGAGCCGATACAACGCGTTGCCGAGGCATTGGTTGCGGACCGAATGCGTGTCTTTTTCATAGCCGGGCGTCGTGGTGTTTTCGTCGGCGTTGCTCAACACCAGTCGATTCCAAGTTTGAAGGTGGTGTAGATTGGAGTGCCATCCGACCATCGCGGCCGGGATCAACAGAAAAAACAACGCCAGTCCGGTCATGATGCCCAGCGATGAGCCGAACAGTTGCCGGCCCAACGGTTGCGACGGTTCCGACGCGGATCGCCGCTGTCGTACGTAAGCGACCAACTGGACGAACACGACCAGAGCGATCGGCAGCGCCGGCACTATTTTGATCGCCACCGGTAGCGCGAGGGCGACGCCGCCTAAAAACGGACGACCATCGAGCATCCAGCGCAGGCCGAGCAACAGAAAATACAGCAGAACGATGGTGACTTGGCCGCGTTGCAGGCAGTTGAGCGTCGGCAGCGCGGCGGCGGCGGCCGCGATCAGCCCAAGCCACGGAAACCGGCACGCCGGCGCGATCGTTCGGTCGCCGTCGCGTCGGCCGAGAATCGCCACGATTCGCGCAGTTTGCCGATATGCGTCAAACCCCATCGCCATACACAAAAAAAACCAAACCATCACCTGGTGTTGCGGCGGCAGGCGATGCAACGGGGCCAAGAGCATGGCCAAGATCGGCGGGTACACATACGTCCAGCCGCGAGGATTGTGGACTTGATAGGGTGGTCGTCCGTCGAAAAACGCCGCGCCCGCCTCGGTGTAAACGGTCAGGTCGGTCCGATGGTCGTTCACCGGCACGGCATATCCGCGGCGGCGAACATCGGCAACGCCCCAAATGGCCAAAATGAGCATCAGCGTAACCAGCAACCGCCACGGCGCGAACCAGCGGCTTCGGAAAACGGCGATCAGTCGGTCGCGGAGCGGAGACGGTTCCATAGTTGTCGACTCGGCCGTAGTCTTTTCCCTAAGAGGCTTGCCCGGGGGCAGATGAGATCCGATGCGGAACGCCGTATTTTTTTCGGCTTCGAGGCTTTTCTATCTTGCCCAGGGGACGTCGCCCCTTGGCGTGTCGAATTGTAGCGGTGGAGGACGGGCAGCGGCAATCCTGATTTTTGTCCAACGTTCAAAAAATCCGGCAAAATTTGGCAAGTTTACGGTGGGACGCTTGTTTTCGACCTTGACGCCGAGTCTTGGATGGCGAAAATCGGGGCTCTGAACAAGGCTGGCAAATCGATGCCAAGGCAATCCGGCGGTCGTGCGATGGTCGGTGGTGTTTTGGCCATGTGAGCTTGTCTTTGGGGAAATACGTTGTTTCGACCGGGGACCCACTATGTCTACCCGCGAACGTTGGATCGTCTATCCGTTGTTGTTTTTTGCGATCGGCATCGCGCTGCGCGACAAAATTTTGCCGCAGCGCGTGGTTCGGGCGAGAGAAGTTTTTTGTGATCGACTGGTCAGCGGCCGTTCCGAGTGCAGGGCCTTGCTGGTCAATGGTCCAAAGAACCGTCCGGTGGTGGTGGCCGGGATGGACACGAGCCTGCGGACGGGCACCGTCGAAACGTTCACCGAGGACGGGCTGCCGCAGGTGCAGCTTCGTTCGACGGAATCGGGCGGCATGGTCACGGCGGTTGGGCAAGCCGGCAAGGTCGTGTTGATCTTGGGCTATTTGGGACAAAACCTTGGCGTTTTCGCCCAGGCGTCCGGTCTTGCAGCGCCGGTGTCGTTGACGCTGCCATGGCGTCTTGAAATGAAGCCGCAACCACCGCCGCAACAGACACCGCCGCCGACTCCGTCCGATTCGACACCCAAAAAACCCAAAGTTTCGACCACGAAAACCTAATCACGCGCATGACGCAAACGGAAATACCGCCATCGGGAACGGGCGTCCCGACGTTCGACGGGTCGATGTGCGACGACATGTGGCGTCGAGGGGGCCGTGCGGTGGTGTCCGCCGTTCGGAACCCATTCGTTTGGATCCCCGCCTTGTTATTGCTGACGCTGACGCTGTATTTTCGTTTCAGCGACGCGGACATCGTTTGGCTGCGGCCGTTTTTTGCGGGCGTCGAAGCCGGCGACCGCACGATCGACCGCTGGCCGATGGGGTTGGAATACCCATGGCGGGCGTTTTATCGTTTGGGCGTCTATCCGGCGTTGCTTTTGGGTTTCGGCGGCTTCGTGGTTTGGTGCGGCAGCTTTTACCGTCGAAGTTGGGAACCGTATCGCGACGCCGGGCTGTTTCTTTTCTTGCTGTTGTTGATTGGGCCGGGCATTGTGGTCAACGGCATCCTCAAACCCTTTTGGGGGCGACCGCGTCCCAATGCTGTCGAGGAGTTCGGCGGTCCCCGGGTGTTTTTGCCGGTTTGGCAGCACGGCGGCGGGCAGATTGAGTCGTCATTCCCCAGCGGCCATGCCTCGATGGGCTTTTTCTTGATGGCCCCGGCGTTCATCTGCTACCGTCGCCGACCTCGGTTGGCCTTCGAGTTTTTGCTGCTGGGGTTGGTCGCCGGCTGTTCGGTCGGATTGGCCCGCATGGTCGCCGGCGGACATTTTCCGAGCGACGTGCTTTGGGCCGGCGGATTCGTCTATTTTCTTGGGCTGCTGATCGCGGCGCCGTTTCGGTTTGGGGACGACACGCCCCCGTTCTGGAAAAGGGGAGACGGCCGAACGGGCGAGTCGGGCTAACCGATGTCCCCCCGTTGGCTGTCCATCGCCGAGAATCGCGGTTTGGGGTAGTGTCCTAACGGTGTGTTGCTGGCCGCAAAACGGCGTCGAACAACTCACCAAACCCCCAGATGTGGTCGGTCAGCTTGGCCATCATAGCCGCCGTTGGGCGACGTTTTCCGCTGTTGTCCGGCTTCCGTGTTCGCCAACAGAAGTTGTACCACGCCGCGAACATCGCAAAGGCCGCTTCCAGGTTGCAGAGTTTCTTGGAGAAGCACAACATCAGCCGGTTCAGCCGCTTCATAAACAGACGTTGCGTGCCATTGAGGCGTTCGACGTGGCTGGTGCATATTGACCACTCCTGCCCCTTGCCTATGCCACGGATTCCTTTCCGTTGCGTCCCGACCATCTCGGACGGCGTGTAGATCATGCTGGCGTTGCGGTAGTCCTTGATGATTGTGCCATAGAGGGCGTAGGGGCCAAAGGCGAGGTCAACCGCCTCGGGATAGGCTGCAAATCCATCGGTCGAAATCTGGACAATCGGCGTGTATCCGCCTTGTTGGTAAGCGTGCGGGTCGGAGCCGTGGGAGTTGGGAAATACCAACCGTTCAGCGACGTCCATCAAGAACCGGCGGGCGTTGTCGGCCGACCGCTTCCCAAGCATGAAGGACGGCATCAGCTTGGTTTTGCGGTCAATGCATGTCCACAGATAAACGTCGCCGATGTCGTAGCGCTCTGCTCGCTCGGTGGTAGTCAATCGAGCCTGCTTC
>JAJFVC010000009.1 GCA_021372005.1 Planctomycetaceae bacterium
TCGACCGTGGGTTTGTCCATTCGATCGCCGACGACGCTGAGCAGCTCGGACCGCAAAAACTTGCGGCGATGCAGGAACATCGCTCGCACGAATTGGTGGAAAAACGAGCGGTCGGGGATTTGCTCGCGCCGCGATGGGTCGAGCGTGATTTGCAGGAAGGCCGAAGAAACTTTCGGACGCGGCCAAAACGCGCTGGGCGGCAGCGTGCGCAGGATTTCGACGCGGCACTGCGACTGCACCCAGATGCTCAGCGCTCCGTAGTCCTTGCTGCCCGGGGCAGCGGCGATCCGCTCGGCCAGCTCTTTTTGGACCGTGACGGTCATGCTTTGCGGCGGGCGATCTTCGGCCAGCAGGTTGCTGAGAATCGGTGTGGCGGCGCTGTAAGGCAAATTGGCGACCAGTTTGAAACGCCGGCTCGGGGCGGCGGCCATTTGTCCGGCCACGGCCTCCAAAACGTCGGGATTCAGCCGGTTTTTGTTTTTCAGGGCGTCGGCTTGCAGTTGGACGACGTTGGGGAAGACGTGCAACTGTTCGGCGGCCATCTGAAACATCGACGCATCGATTTCGACCGTCACGACGGCGGCGGCGCGTTGGGCCAGACGGGCCGTGAGCGAGCCGGTGCCCGTGCCAACCTCCAACACCACGTCGTCGGCGGTCACATCGGCGGCGTCCAGCAGCACGTCGAGCAAGTTCAAGTCGATCAGAAAATTTTGACCGAACTGGTTGCGCGGCCGGACGCCGGTTTCTTCAAACCGCTTGAGCAGATACGAGAGCGTCTGCCGCGGAGAGGCCGGCGTGAAGTCGTTCACGTCGCTCATCGCCACTCCTTCGCCTCGACCAGCCGTTGGACGTATTTGGCCAGCAGGTCGGTTTCGAGGTTGACGCAGTCGCCGGGCTGGAGCGGTCCCAAGGTGGTGACCGAGAGGGTGTAGGGAATCAGTGCGATGCTGAACCGCTCGGGCTCGCAGCCGACCAGCGTCAGGCTGACTCCGTCGACGGCGATCGAGCCTTTGGAGGCCATCTGGGCGGCCAGCTCTTTTGAGATGGAGAACCAGAACGTGGACCAGGGGCCGTCGTCGTCGCGCGTCTGCAGGGTGCCGACGCCGTCGATGTGGCCGCTGACAAAATGGCCGCCCAGACGATCGCCGACCGCCAAGGCCCGTTCCAGATTGACGCGGCTGCCTGGCTTCAGCAGTCCGAGATTGGTGCGGGCGAGGGTTTCGGGGCCGGCCTCGAAGGCGAACGTGTCGGCCTGACGGTCGATCACGGTCAGGCAGCAGCCGTTGACGGCGATGCTGTCGGCCACGCGGGTCTCGGCGGCGATTTTCGGCTCACGAACGATCAATCGGCAACCGGGCGGCTCGGAACGCAACTCGACCACGGTGCCCAACGCTTCGACAATTCCAGAAAACATCAAAACCGCTCCTGAACGTAAAGTCAACGATTTCTAATCCCTAACCTCTTTTTCAAAACAATGGTTCTTCCGGTGGGCGGCGATCGACCCATTTTTTCCAGGCCCAATAGACCGGGCCGTAGAGCACGAACGCGCAGGCGGCCATGGGGACGGCGTAGCCGCGGACGACCATGATCGCGACGAAGCAGAACAGCACGGCCACGACGTGTCCGAAACTGCGGTGGCCGCGCAGCACGCGATTGGTGATGTGCGGATAGCGAATGCGCGAGACCATCAGCAGGGCCGTCAATAGGGCGAAGTACGGCAGCACCGCTTGCAGCGCGATGTCGACGTTCTCTTTCAACGGCGTGACGTTTTGCCGGAGCGTGTAGAACATAATGGCGAACCCGGCGACCATGGCGGCGGCCGCGGGGCTCGGCAGTCCGCTGAAATACAGATGGTCGTCGTCCTCGCTGGTCTCGACGTTGAATCGGGCCAGCCGCAACGCCGCGCAGGCCGCGAACGCCGCCGCGATGACCCAGATCGCCTGGTCGTAGAAATACGTGAAACGCGGGCACATTTTGACCAGCAAAAACGCCGGGGCCACGCCGAAGCTAACTACGTCGCAAAGGCTGTCCAACTGCGCGCCGAAGTCGGTCGTGGTTCGAGCCAGTCGGGCCACGTAGCCGTCGAGGCCGTCGAACACCATCGCCAAAAAAATCAGGCAGCCGCTGGTCATCGCGTTTCGGATGTCCAACGGGTCAATCCCCGCGATCGCCTCGGGCTTGTCGATCCGCGAGGCCACGACGATGGCGAAAAACCCGCAGATCAGGTTGCCCAGCGTCAGCAGCGTCGGGAACACGGCGATGGTTCGGAT
>JAJFVC010000034.1 GCA_021372005.1 Planctomycetaceae bacterium
CTATTCCCAGCAGAACCGGAATGATGTAGAATCCCGACGATAATTTGACCTGACGCCATTGGCGTCAAACCTGCTTCCCAGAAAACCGCAAACCTGGACGTAACCGTCCTTGAATAAGCGAAGCAGCGTAAGCCCGTTCCCGCAAAAGGGAACGCCGGCACTTGCGCTGTTCGCTTATGCCTCTTTGCGGAGGTTCTGGGAGCAGCGTGGTCGGCGTTCCCTTTTTTCGTAGAAGCGGGCGATGTCCCCAGAAGAACGACTCAAGCTCATCCGCGAATACGAGCGGCTACGCAAGCTGGCCCACGAGTTGGACGTTCAGTCCACGATGGTGGATCGGCGGCTCATCGAGTTGGAGTTCCTCTTGCCCGACCGTTACCAGTTTCCGGGCGATATTGCGCCCGAGGAGAAGAAATAACGTCTGCCGCCCCGGCCGCAGTTGCCTTGGCCTCCTGCCCCAGCCTTGATGACGGGCCGGGCGGCGGACACCTACTAACCCCTGTCCAAAACACGAGGTCGAGCACATGAACAAGACGGTCAGAGTGGCCGAGATTGCCAAATACTTTCGCGTCCCGGTGTATCACGTCCAAGAGTGGATCAGCACTGGCGAACTCATCGCCACAGTTGTGCGCAGTAACCGTTTTGGCTATCCGGTCTATCGTGTGGACGAAGCGGAGTTCGAGGCTTTCAAGCTGCGCCGGGCAGAACCAGATTGCAGGAACCGCCATGACGCCATCCCTATCACCACTTCACACGAGGTCAGAAAGATGGATTCACGCGAGATCAAGAATATGGACAAAACGATGACGCCGCCCCAAGTCGCCAAGTTTCTCCGTGTCAGGAAGACCACCGTTTTGGATTGGATTCGCACTGGCGAACTTAGGGCAATCAACATCAGCAATTTCGCCCGGCCCAGCTACCGGGTCGATCCGGCCGACTTGGAAGATTTCAAGCTCCGGCGGTCGAACAGGGCGGCAATTCCGACCCCACTGGGAAGGCCGAGGCGGGATTGAGCCGCACGAAATCGAGAACCTACGGCACCATCAAGACGACAGCACATTTACGACGGTTGCAGGGATGGCCGGAGCCGAGACGACAGTACGGAAGTCCTTTAGACGACAGCACGCCGACTGTACGGAGCGTGTCTGCAACCGTCGTAATTACCGTCGTTAAGAATCATCGCCATCCTAAGTGCTTGGTAACAAAGCTGTTGTGAAATCCATCAAAAGAAACCAAAATCCCTTGTGTTACCATTACACCACGGGGTAAACCGTAAAACAACACTTAAGTTGTTTTTTTACTTGAGGTTGTGGCACACGATCATTCGACTTTTGGCCAAAAAGACCGACCGGCGGACGATCCGTGCCGTTGCTTCAAGTGATGATCAGTATAACCACTTTGCGGTGGCATTCAACTGGAGTTTGCCCCTGCCGCGACGTTTCTGCGGTCGGACGGGTTATTGTGGGTTTAGGTTTTGCTGCAGCACTTCCACGGCAAGCCGGTTGCAGTCCTTGGCCGAATGGGGATCGATCCGCTGGAAGTCGGGATGGTCGTCGTTTTTTAGGCCGAGCCAGACCCAATCGCCGGCTCGGTCACAGAGGATCAACTCGACGCCGCCGACGATCGGCTTCCCCTCGGGCGAACGGCCGATGCCGTAATTGGCCAGCAGGGCATAGTCGGCCGAGGGCGGATTCTTGCGCAAAAACTCTCGAAAGCCCCGAGCCATGTCCCAAAGAATGCGGGTCTGATTCGTGCTGGGCTGAATGCGCAAGCGGACGTCCCCTTCGCCCGGCTTCGCCTGTCCGAGACCGTCGTGCGTAAGCATCGAAGCCAGTTCCTCGGCCGCCTTCGGATCGCTCTTGCCCGAAACCTGGACGAAGACGGCCACGGTGTTGGATTGGATCGTCCGCTGCAACGTCTTCAGACGCGGCGGCATGGCATCCAGCTCCTTCTTGGGCGGCCGCGCCGCCTTTTCGGCCCAGAGTTTGGCCATTTTGCCCTCCGGAGCGTCTTTGCGCTCGGAATCGGCCAAGCCCCAAAAGGCCCGCAACTCCTGGAAGGTATAGTAGCAGGCCAGCATCGGGTCGACCTTCTTCGCTCCGTGCGCCAGAAGTTGTTGTTGGTCCAAGCGGTCGGTCAGGACGATCTTTCCTTGACGATCGACGACGGCCAGACGAATTTCCACCGCCCCCGTGCCCGGCTTTCCGAAAAATTGCACGAAAATCGCATACTCGGTCTTGAGCTTCTGTGGCTTCACGAATTGGGCAAACGCCTCAGCCGTCTTGGCGAGCTCGGCCTTTTCCGGCGGGGCGAACTTCGCGTCGGCGATCTCGATGTCCTTCATGCCGCCGCGTTCCAAAAACAGCCCGACCAATTCGGCCATGTTTTTGGACATGTCGGCGGAAACGTCGGGCATCGGTCCGCCAGAGTTGATGACAATCGGGAAAATAGTCACCGATCGGATCGCTGCCGAGGAGGCGGACGTTTGCGAGACGGCAGATGACGACGTATCTGCGGCCACCAACCGCCCGGGCACGATCCCAAGAATCGCAATCAAGCCAACCCAAACGGCCAACGCCATCACGACACGGCAAAAAGGGATACGAAACGATTTCATGGCAGCGATTCTCCTTTTCAACGAGGTGTCTTAGCAGACGACTGTCTCGACGCGAAAAAATCCGACAATCCTCAAAACCATTCGCTCATGGCCCCGCCTTCCTTGGGGTTTGATTCTAGATCCTACACACAATGGCGACATAAATCCAAAGATGCAACACGACTTCCGCTTGTTTTTGAGGCATTTTGGTGGGGGTGAGATAGACCGGACGGTCGCAAAACGCCAGAACATACCCCTCTGTAGATGCATTTTTGCACCATTGCATCCATTTTTCTGTGCGCCCACGGATGGAAGAATACCATTCGGTCATTTTGGTGGTATAACTGGTATTGATTAATGACTGGCTGGTCAATAAAATAATATAGTGAGTATTGAAGGGGACATCTTATGCCGAAGCTGACAGCGATCCGCAAACGGGCGATCGACGGAATGATGAAGGAGTCGCTTTTCGACGCCTCGATCGCCGTGTTGGCCGAGTATGGTGTCGAAGGGATGACGATGGATCGCGTGGCGGCGGCGGCCGGCGTGGCCAAGGGCAGCCTGTACCATTACTTCGGCAGCAAGCAGGACCTGGTGCAGTTCGTCTACACGAAGATCGTCGACCCGGTCATTCGGGACATGACCGAAACATTGACAAGAAGCGGATCGGCCGTCGAAAAACTCCGATCGCATCTCCGACGAATCCTTGAACACGTGGCCCAGCACGTACAGGTTTTTAAGCTGTTGTTCAACGACGATGCGGGCCGCAGGCTAATTGAGTCGTCCGAACGTACCATGCACGAGTTGGGTTGCCAACAAATGGCGGAGTTGTTCCGACAGGGGATCGCCGAGGGCGCATTTGTGCCCGCCGATCCATTGATCTTGGCTCGCATGTTCCTGGGGCTCTGTCGAGGAACGCTCGACGAAGACCCGGACATCGCGGAGCCCGAACAACGCGAGCGGCTTTTGTGTCTGATCATGAGTGTTTTTTTGAACGGGATCGCGACGGAGAAAGGGCGTGCATAGGAGCATGGGAGCAAAAGCAATGCGGCTACAAATTTGGAAATGGTGGGTTGTGACGCTCTTGACAACCGGTTTGGGTTGCCCTGGCTGCAATCGGCAACAGGCGTCGATGTCCGCTCCAACGCCGGAAACGGCCGTGGTGACGGTCGAGTCGAGGCCGGTGGTGCTGACTACCGAGTTACCGGGTCGGACATCCGCCTATTTAGTGGCGGAAATTCGTCCGCAAGTGAACGGGCTGATCCAAAAACGGCTGTTTGCCGAGGGTTCGCAAGTCAAAGCCGGCCAAGTGCTTTATGAAATCGATCCGGCGCCCTATCAAGCGGCCTACGACAACGCCGCCGCAAATTTGGAGTCGGCTCGCCAAGCCGTCGAGCGCGCAAAAGCCTCGCTGACCGCGAGCATCGCCGCGCTGAAGCGGCATCAAGCGATCTTGAAATTGGCCAAGACGAATCTGAGACGCTACGACAACCTATTGGAGACCAAGGCCGTTTCGGCCATGCAGCGCGACCAGGCCGTCTCGGACGTCGACGTGGCCGACGCCGGGCTGAAGGTGGCCGAAGCGCAAGTGGCCAGTGACCAAAAGACTATCGGGCTGAGCGAGGCTGCGGTCAAGCAAATGGAAGCCGCGCTACAAACGGCCAAAATTAATTTGGATTATACGAAAATCGCCGCGCCGATCACCGGCCGCATCGGGCGGTCCAACGTGACCGTCGGCGCGATCGCCACGGCCTATCAGCCGCAAGCCTTGGCCACCATCCAACAGTTGGATCCGATTTTCATTGACGTGCCTCAGTCCACGGTGGAGCTAAATCGCCTGAAACACAGCCTGGCGGCCGGACGACTCAAGAAAAACGGGACCGATACGGTCAAGATTGAGTTGGAAGACGGCATGGCGTATCCCCACGATGGTTCGCTGAAGTTTCACGACGTGACGGTCGATCCGACGACAGGGTCTGTGATTCTGCGAATCGTCGTTCCCAACCCAGAATGTCTCTTGCTGCCCGGCATGTTTGTTCGCGCCATCGTCGACCAAGGCGTAAATCAACATGCCATTCTCATTCCACAGCAAGCGGTGGCTCGCGATCAAAAAGGCAACCCCTATGTCTTTGTCGTGAATGCCGATGGCAAGGCACAGCCGCGTCCCGTAACGACCGATCGCGCGATCGGCGACCAATGGCTGATTTCCTCGGGCCTCACCCCGGGTGAAAAAGTCATCGTTGAGGGAATGCTTCGCGTGCGGCCGGGAATGGTTGTGCGCACCGTTCCATTCCAAGGGACCAGCCAACCGCGGCCCACCGAGTCCCTGACCAAGGCCCTGAAGACCACGCAATCGAAGTGACGGAGACGCCCACGTGCTGTCGAAATTTTTTCTGGATCGTCCTGTATTCGCATGGGTCATCGCCATCATTTTGATGGTGTTGGGCGGGCTGGCCATCTACACGCTGCCCATCTCGCAATATCCGCCGATTGCGCCGCCGTCGATCGCCATCGACTCCTTCTATCCAGGCGCTTCGGCCGAAACCGTCGAGAACAGCGTCACCCAGATCATCGAGCAGAAGATGACCGGTTTCGATGACATGCTGTATCTGTCCGGCGTGAGCGATTCGTCCGGTTCGTCGCGCATCGAGTTAACCTTCAAACCGGGAACCGATCCGGATCTAGCTTGGGCCAAGGTCCAGAACAAATTGCAGCTTGCCATGACGAGCTTGCCCGAGGAAGTCCAGCGGGCCGGTGTGGCGGTTAATAAGTCGACCCGCAACTATCTGATCATCATCGGTCTCATTTCCGAAGACGGCAGCATGGACGGCAACGACCTGCGAGACTACGCCCAATCCAACTTGGAAAAGGTTCTTTCTCGCATCCCCGGCGTGGGCGAAGTGACCAATTTCGGTTCGCAGTACGCGATGCGGGTTTGGCTCGATCCGACGAAGTTGACCGATTATCAACTCACCATTGGCGACGTCATCCAGGCGCTGCGGAGTTACAATGTCGAGGTGTCCGCAGGTCAATTTGGCGGAACGCCGGCCGTCGAGGGCCAGCGGTTGAACGCCTCGATCGTGGTGCAGAATCTGTTGCAGACGCCCGAGCAATTTGCGGCGATTCCGATCCGCACCAACGCAGACGGCTCGATCGTTCGCATCCGTGACGTCGGCCGCACGGAACTCGGCACCGAATCCTATGACATCCAATCCTTCTATAACGGCAAGCCGAACGCCGGCATGGCCATTCGCCAGGCGCCGGGTGCCAACGCGCTGCAAACCGCCAACGCCATCAAAAAGAAATTGGAAGAGATGAGCCCCTTTTTTCCGCGAGGAATGAAGGTGGTCTATCCTTACGACACCACGCCGTTCGTTCGGGTCGCCATTCACGAAGTGGTCAAAACGCTCATCGAAGCGGTCGTTTTGGTCTTTCTCGTGATGTATCTATTCATGGGCAATATTCGCGCTACGATGATCCCCACGATCGCCGTGCCAGTCGTTTTGTTGGGCACATTCGCGGCGTTGGGGCTTTTTGGATTCTCGATCAACATGTTGACGATGTTCGCCATGGTGTTGGCGATCGGTCTATTGGTCGACGACGCCATCGTCGTGGTGGAAAACGTAGAACGCATCATGACGGAAGAAGGACTCTCGCCGCGCGAGGCGACCGCCAAATCCATGGAGCAGATCACCAGCGCCTTGATCGGCATCGGTCTGGTGCTCTCCGCCGTGTTTGGTCCAATGGCCTTTTTCCCCGGTTCGACCGGCGTCATCTACCGGCAATTCTCCGTCACGATTATCGCCTCGATGCTGTTGTCGGTCGTCGTGGCGTTGATTCTCACGCCAGTGCTTTGCGCAACATTTCTCAAACCGGTGGCCAAAGGCCATGAACCGTCAGAGAAGTCCTTCTTTCTGTTCCGCTGGTTTTTCCATTGGTTTGACCGCGTCTTTTTCTGGATTCGGGATTGGTATGTGCGCTTGGTCGGATATTCGTTGGCCCGAAAACTCCGGTTCTTGTTTTTGTACGCGCTGTTGATCGCCATGGTCGGTTATCTTTACGTTCGGCTTCCGAGCGGTTATTTGCCCGACGAGGATCAAGGCATTTTGATGTGTCAGGTGATGATGCCGACCGGGGCGACCCTCGAACAGACTCAAAAAATCGCCGATCAAGTGAATAAATATTTTATGACGAACGAAAAAGAAGCCGTCGAGTCGTGCATGACGATCTCCGGAATCGGCTTTTCGGGTCGATCTCAAAACAACGCGATGGTGTTCGTGAAGCTCAAGGACTGGTCGCTCCGAGAACGCCCCGAATTGAAAAGCAAAGCCATCGCAGGTCGAGCGATGGGCGCGTTCGCCGGCATCCGAAATGCCATGGTCTTCGCGTTCCCGCCGCCGGCCGTGGTCGAACTCGGAAACGCCCGCGGTGTCGATTTCCAATTACTCGATCGCGCCGGGATCGGACACGCCGCTTTGATGAATGCGCGAAACCAATTGCTCGCCATGGCCTCACAGGATAAACGGCTGATTAACGTACGTCCCAACGGCATGGAAGACGTGCCCGAGTTTCGCGTGGACGTCAACTGGGATCAGGCGGGCGCTCAAGGCGTGCCGATCAACACCATCCACACGACCGTCTCCGCGGCGTTTGGCAGCAGCTACGTCAATAATTTCATTCAAGGCGGGCGTGTCAAACGGGTCTACGTCCAGTCTGATGCGCCGTTCCGCATGTTGCCCGAAGATCTGAAAAAATTATATGTCCGAAACAACACCGGCAAGATGGTGCCCTACTCGGCAATCGCTTCCAACCGCTGGACCACCAATTCCCCACGACTGGAACGCTACAACGGCTTTCCCTCATTGAATATCTGGGGCGAACCAGCCCCAGGAAGAAGTTCCGGTGAAGCCATGCAGGCCATGGAAGATATCGTCTCGAAGCTGCCCAAAGGCGTCGGTTACGACTGGACCGGCCTCTCTTATCAAGAACGCATGGCCACGGCGCAAGGCCCCGTGCTTTATGCCTTCTCCGTGCTAGTTATCTTCCTGTGTGTCGCCGCGTTGTATGAAAGCTGGACCATTCCGTTTGTCAACCTGTTGATGTTGCCCTTGGGCGTCTTGGGCGCTCTGGCCGCCACCTCGCTGCGCGGCTTGTCGAACGACGTGTATTTCCAAATCGGCTTTTTAACCACCTTGGGGCTGTCCACAAAAAACGCGATCCTTATCATCCAATTCGTAAAGGCGCAACAGGCGCAAGGCTGCGGTTTGATCGATGCAACGTTGGCCGCCGTCAAAATCCGGTTCCGGCCGGTCCTCATGACCTCATTGGCGTTCTTCTTCGGCGTGCTGCCGCTGGCAATGGCCATCGGGGCCGGGGCCGGCGCCATGAACGCCATTGGCACGGCGGTCGCCGGCGGCATGCTTTCGGCCACATTCATCGACCTGATTTTCATTCCGCTGTTCTTCGTCCTGGTGTGTCAGTTTTTCGCCAAGAAAAAGTCGCAACCCACGTCCGAGTCGGTCGCCTGATCATCAGCCAGCGTTCTGGACGATGGCGATATCTTCGCATCTCCAGGGGCGAAAACGAAGCGTTTGCTTCTTGCCCATCCTGCGCACTGTGACTCACGATTCGTAAGCTGCGCAAAGTTTGCCGCTTCTTTCAATCATTCCGCTCCGAATAGGTGGAAAATGACGAAAATACCCATTGGAAAGCTTCTTCAGGTTGTAATGAAGGAAGGACCATGGGAAGTCATCAACTTACAGCACGTCGTTCGTCAATTGTCCTAGGGACCTCGAGGCTCGGGCACCGATCGCCATTGCTTCTGATTTCCCTGCTGTTGGTGCTGTGCACTGGATGCACAAGCTGGAAAGATTATATCGCCAACGGTTTCAAAGTTGGGCCGAACTACTGCACGCCCGACGCCGCAGTCAACGATGCATGGATCGACATGAAAGATCCCGCCATCGACGGCGGGTCCATCAAAAACGCCGCTTGGTGGCATTACTTCAACGACCCCGTCCTGAACTCCTTGGTCACCTCGGCCTGTCAACAAAACCTCTCGTTGCGCGAGGCCGGTTACCGCATCCAAGAGGCCCGGGCGCAGCGAAACATCGTCGCCGGCAAGCTCTTTCCGCAAGATCAAGCGGTGTCGGGCAACTACAGCCGCACTCAGCTTAGCGAAAATGGGCCCAGCTCCTTGACGCCGAACATGATTTTCAGCGACTGGCAGCTAGGCGGCAACCTGGCCTGGGAGCTTGATTTTTGGGGACAGTTCCGCCGGGCTCTCGAATCGGCCAACGCTACGTTGGATGCGTCGATCGACGCCTACGACCAGGTGCTCGTGTTGCTCTTGTCCGAAGTGGCGCAAAGCTACTCGAACGTGCGGATCGCCGAGCAACGACTGACTTATGCCCGACAAAACGTCGAGATTCAGCGCGGCAGCCTCAAGATCGCCGAGGACCGTTTGCGACAAGGCACAACCACGCGGCTCGACGTGACCCAAGGCGTTTCCAACCTCGAACAAACCGAAGCGAACATCCGACCGTTGGAGGCCGCGCGGCGGACGGCCGTCAATCAGTTGTGCATTCTGATGGGCGAGCCGCCCCGCAACTTGGACTCCTGGCTGGCCGGCCATCAAGGCATTCCGGAGGCGCCCCGGCAATTGGCCATCGGCATTCCCGCCGAATTGCTCCGCCGCCGCCCGGACATCCGAAAAGCGGA
Source organism: Planctomycetaceae bacterium (assembly GCA_021372005.1). Classification (GTDB taxonomy): domain Bacteria; phylum Planctomycetota; class Planctomycetia; order Pirellulales; family Thermoguttaceae; genus JAJFVC01. The sequence continues at coordinate 9,314 of JAJFVC010000034.1, forward strand.
ACGGGAGGTCGCGGCCCAATGCGCTCAAATTGGCGTCGCCACCGCCGAGTTGTATCCGCATTTCGCCATCGGCGGCACGATCTATCTCGACTCGATGGACGCCAAAAACCTGTTCAACGCCAATTCGATCGCCGGCAGCGTCGGTCCGGAGTTCCGATGGAACGTGTTGAACTATGGACGGTTGCTCAACAACATCCGCTACCAGGAAGCCCGATTCAGCGAATTGGCCACAAGCTACCGAAACATCGTTCTGCAAGCCAATGCCGAAGCGGAGAACGCGATCATCAACTTCCTCAAGGCCCAGCAGCAAGTTGAATCACTGGCCCGCAGCGCCAAGGCCTCGCAAGAGTCGGTCGACCTGGTCATGAAACAGTACCGCGAAGGCATCGTCGACTTCAACCGCGTGTTCAACGTCCAGCAATCGCTGACCCAGCAGCAGGACCAGTTGGCCGTGGCCGAAGGCACGGTGGCGCAGTACATCATCCAGCTTTACCGATCGCTGGGCGGCGGTTGGCAAGTGCGTCTGGAAAACCCAGACTTCACAAGTCCCGCTTCGCCGCCGGCGCCAACCACGATCCCGTCCGACATGCCGGTCCCGCTGCCGACGCCCGCACCGACGCCTCCGACGGCGAACGAAAAAGCGTAACGACCGCCTCGACTGTGTCTATCTCCGTCAAGCCTCGGGCCCGAGCCTATGTTCGAGCCCGAGGTTTTTTTACAGTAAGAAAGCCGCTTAGTCGGCCAATTTTTTCAACAACCAAGCCATGTTCCGGGCCAGCGTGCGAACCGTCTCAAGCCCCTCGGCGTCATTGGCCGCTTCGCCCTTGTCCCGCGCGACCGCGACGTTCCAATACGTCGAGCCCGGCACGATCATCTCGCTGATCAAGAAGAAGTAGTTGAGCTGGGCAAACGTGAAGTTTTGACCGGCGCGCCGAGCCACGACAATCGCCGCCCCCGCTTTCCGACGCAACAGTTCCGGATGCCGACGACCGACCGATCCGACGCGATCCAGCAACGACATGGTCTGCGGCGTGGCCGACCCAAAATACACCGGCGAACCGACCAACACGCCGTCGGCCTCCAGAAAACGCTCCAACACGCCGTCGAACGCCGGGTCTTTTTGGACGCAGCGAATCGCGTCGCCTTTCGCGCAGCCGCCGCAGGCCGTGCACGGTTGGACCGGATGATCGGCCAGCGACAGGAAATCCGTTTCGATCCCTTCGCCGCCCAACACGTCCAGCGCCGTGTGAATCAACAGATCGGTGTTGCCGCCGCGACGCGGACTGCCCGAGATGCCCAAAACTTTCATGATCGCTCCTTGATTGCGAATTACGGTTTGATCGTTGTTCCTAAAACGTCTAAAAATTTGCGAATCCACTCGGGATTGGCGGGCCACGCGGCGGCGGTCACCAGCCGACCGTCGACCACGGCGTTGGTGAACGTCGCGTTCGGATCGACCCAACGTCCGCCCGACCGCTCCACATCCGGTTTCAACGCCGGATAGGCCGTGCAAGTTTTTCCATGCAGCGAGTCGGCAGCGGTCAGCAGTTGCGGTCCGTGACAGATCGCCGCGATGGGCTTGCCGGCGTCCACAAAGTGTCGCACGATGGCGATCACGCGCGCGTCGAGCCGCAGATACTCCGGCGCCCGACCGCCCGGCAACACCAACGCGTCGTATTGAGCGGGGTCCACCGCGTCGAAATCCACCGTAACGGCGAACCGATGCCCCGGTTTCTCGCTGTACGTCTGATCGCCCTCGAAATCGTGGATGGCCGTGCGGACCGTCTGCCCGGCCCGCTTGTCGGGACACGCCGCGTCGACCCGATGGCCGACCATCGTCAACATCTGAAACGGCGCCATCGCCTCATAATCCTCGACATAATCGCCGACCAGCATCAAAATGCGTTGGACCGCCATGACACGCCCTCCTTATTTTACGAACAGTTCCGTCGCCGGAACGATGCGGATGTTTTTGGACTCGATCTTCAGCGGAAACACGCCAATGTGGCGATCCTCGGCCAGCACCTGCTCGGACTTCGGCGTCGGATACGCAATCGGGCTGGGCTCGCCCGAAATCAATGATTGTCGGAGCCGCTCGGCGTCGTCGGTGACCATCACGATTTGCAGGTTTTCATATTGCAGATATTTCCGGATCGCCGCGTTCACCTCGGCCCGAGTCATCTGCTCCGCACGACGGCGGAACATTTCCAAATGGCTGCCTTCGAGGCCGTAGAAGCGATCGTCCAGGGCATAGCCGAGCCGTTCCATCGGCGTCGGGGCCAACTGGACGACGTACTTGCGCACGAAATCGCGGGCCTCTTGAAACTCGGCCTCCGACAGCCCGCGATCGACCAAGTTTTTCAACTCGAACAACGCCGCCCGCAGCGCAAACGTCGCGGCCGAATGCGGCACCGGACGGATCCAAATCTCGAAAATCTGCTGCGAGCGACTCACGTTGACCGGCGGGACCAAATGCTGGCCGCCGCTGGGGAATCGCTCGATGTAGCTGTAGTCGCCGTAGTTCAGGCCCCGGGCCTCGCGGATCGCGCGGAACAGCCGCCCGTTCAAGTTGCGATGTTGCCCGAACCACGCGTTGGCCACCGCCAGCGCGTACCAATCGGGCCGGCCGCGATGGGCGTCGATCGGGAACCCAAGGCTGATCGCCGTCGCGCCGCAACTTTTTTGGACCAGCGTCACCCGTCGGCCTTCGATCGGCAACGGCCTCGGCGGCGTGGAACGTTGAGCCGCTGCGTCGGTGGTCTCCAAAAAAGCTAAATCGCGTTGAAGCCTCGCCACCAACTCGGGCCCAAAACCGCCGGCCAGTCCGACGCACACATCCTCTCGCTGTCGGAAGTGTTGCCGATAGAACCGACGAACGTCATCGAGCGTGATGCCGCGAACGCCGTCGATCGTGCCCGGCGGCAGGTGGCCGTACCCGGTGCCGGCGAAAATCGTCGTGTACAGCACCGCCTTGCCCAACTCCTCGTTGTCGAAATGACGCAGCCGGTTTTCCAGATAGTTGAGCGTCTGGCTCTTGATTCGATCGAGGTCCGCCTGCTGAAAATCGGGCCGGGCAACGGCGTCCAACAACAACGGGTAAAACTCGTTCAGATGGTCGCGGTGCGTTCGCCCCCAAAGCACCGTCATCTCTTCGGACGTGGACGCCGCGTAGTCGGCCGCCAGCGGAAACAGCTTGTCGACAATCTGCTCGTAGCGGTTCGATTGCGTCGCCCCCTCGGCCAGCATCGCCGCGGTCACAGCCGCCAACCCCTCCTTGCCAGGCGGGTCGTCGCACGATCCGACGCGATACCAAATCCGAAAACAAACCACCGGATCGTTCGCGTCCGGCAGAAGCACGAACGACGAACGCGGCAACGGCGATGAGGAAGGCGAAGGCTCGACGACCGGCACCGATTTTTCGACCTCCGCCGTTTCGTGATTGGCCTTCGGCGTTTCGTCCTCCTTCTTGACGGATTTCCCCTCCAAAACGACGACCGTCCGCCGCTCTGGCACGAAATATTTTCTCGCCGCCCGTTGCACGTCGTCCGGCGTCACTTGGTCCGACTCGGCGAACAGCCGCTCCAACGACGGAATGCCGTCGCCGGCCGAAAAGAACCGGGCCAATGCCATCGCCGTCTTGTCGACCGCGTCCAGCTCCATCACGAACTTGCACCGATTGCGCCGCTTCAAGGCATCGAGCGTGCCCACGTCGACCGGCTCGGTCTGGTAGCGACGAATCGTCGCTTCGATCGCCCCGCGAACCGCCGCCACATCGTCCGGACGTCGGACGACCGCCGTGACTGTAAACAGCGGCGGATCGCGATTAACCGGCACGTCGCACTCCAGCGATTCGACGCACCGCTCACGGAGCACCAATTTTTTATACAGCTCGCTCTGCGGTCCGAAGGCCAACTGGACCAGCAATCGGGCCGCCACGTAGTTGCGGTTGGTCGGATCGAACGCATCGCCACGGTAGGCCAGCGTCACGGTGGGCTGCGACGGGCCGGAAAATGCGACGCTCGCCTCGCGCGGCCCGGTTGGCGGCGGCTCCGGCGTCACCTTGGGCGATTGATATCCACGCAGCCAACCGTCGTAGTATTTTTTGACCATCGCGATGGCCGACGCAGGCTCCACGTCGCCGACGATCAGCACCACGGTGTTTTCCGGCCGATAGAAATGGCGATAAAACGCGCGGCTGTATTCGTAGCCCTCGGGCATGGCCTTGATGTCGGCCTCGAAGCCCATCGTCGTGTGTTTGTAGGTATGCCGATCGTAGGCCAGCCCATGCAGCTTTTCTTCCAGCGCAAACTGCGGCTGGGACGCCGCAATCCGATACTCGCCGTAAATCGCGCCGGCTTCGGTCTGAAACGCCCGACGGTCATAGTCCAAATGCTGAAACCGATCGCTCTCAATCTCGACGATCCGGTCGAGATCGTCCTTGCCGAACGTCAGATGATAGACGGTCAGGTCATCGCTCGTATAGGCGTTGGCCTTCGCGCCCAAGCTGGCCACGATCCGCAGGTATTCGCCGCCGGGATGCCGCTCGGTCCCGCGAAACATCATGTGCTCGAAAAAGTGGGCGTATCCCGATCGACCCGGCTCCACCTCGTCGCGGCTGCCCGTGCGGACCACCGTCACGTAACAGACCATTCCCGTGCTCGGCCGAGGCACAACCACCACCGTCAGCCCGTTGGCCAGCGTCTTGGTCGCATACGGATACGGAAAGACCGGCTCGGCGGCCGCCGCCATGACGGCCCACGCCCCAACCCACGCAAACATCAAAACCGCAAAACGAGCGTTCATTGGACCAGCGTCCGTAAGTTGAGACCGTAAACATTCAAGGCCGATCGTCGGCCAGTCGACGCAGCGCCTCGACTCCGCGATCCAACGTCCGATCGTCGGCGGCGTAAGACAGTCGGAAATGGGTGTCGCGGCGGCTGAACACGTTGCCGGGAATGACGAGCAACCCGTACTTTTCGATGGCCCGGGCCACGAACTCCGAGGCCGTGCCCCACGGCGATTTTGGAAACATGTAAAACGCCCCGGCCGGCGAGCCCATCTCGTACCGGTCGGACAATCCGGCCAACAGCCGATCGCGTTTGCGATGATAGTCGGCGATCTGCGGCGACATGTCGACGTCCATCGCCGCGGCGCCGGCCCACTGCGCCGGTTGCGGCGCGCAGACGAAACTGTACTGCTGCAATTTGATCATCTCGCGGATCACGGCCGACGGCCCGTGCGCGAACCCCAACCGCCAGCCGGTGACCGCGTAGGTCTTGCTGAAACCGTCGATCACCAACGTCTGCGGATTGTACGTCGCCGGAGAGACAAACGGCCGATCGTAACAAAACGCCCGATAAATCTCGTCGCTGATCAACACGATGTTGCGCCGAGCGGCCAATTCGGCCAACCCGCGCACCACGCGCTCGTCGGCCACCGCGCCGGTCGGATTGTGCGGACTGTTGAAAATGATCGCCTTGGTGCGCGGCGTGATCGCCGCCGCCACGCGGTCCAGGTCGATTTGGAAATCGGGATACGTGTCGACCGCAACCACCTTTGCGCCGGCCACCGCCGACAGCGCGTCGTACATCACGAAACACGGATCGAACACGATCACTTCCTCGCCGGGGTTGACCAGCACGAGCAACGCCAACATCAACGCCCCGCTCGTGCCGCACGTCACGAAGGCCTGACGATCGGCGTGCCCGTATTGACGGTCGATCTCCGCCTGAATCCGATCCAGCAGCACGGGCATGCCCTGAGTCAGCGCGTAGCCGTTCTTGCGATGCTCGATCGCGTTGATCGCGGCCCGGCGCACCGGCTCGGGCACGTCGAAGTCCGGCTGTCCGATCGACAGATTGATCGGATCTTTCAGTTTTGCGGCCAGGTCAAAAACCTTTCGGATCCCCGAAGAATCGAACAACCGCGTGCGATCGGCAAGCCAGTGGGTGGACATCGCAATCCTGAAGCGTGGCAAGAGGCTCGGTGGCGCCGTCGCATCCGCACGACGGCCAAGCTGGCTATTTTACCCCAACGGGGCCTCTCGGTCGAGGACCACCGAGAACGGCTCGTCGCCGCGACTCAGCGCGACGAACAGCCGCGTGAGGGTCATCAGCGCGTCGGGTAGCGGCACGCCGGCCAACGAATGCCAAAATCGGCCGCTGGGCCCGCCGCCGAGCAGGGCACTGTGCTCGAACATCGCCGCCGACATCGCCGCCCGAGCCGACTCGGCCACCGTCACGCGAACGCCCAACCGTTCGAGCGCACGGATCATCGCCGACGGCGCCGACGCCTCCACCACGACCGCCGCCTCGCCTTGGGACGACAACTCGCGGGCCAGCAGCGTCAACAGCCGCTCGGTCGGCACAGGCCGCCCCCGTTGGTCCCAAACCACGCATCGCTCGCCGTCCCCGTCGACACAGAGGCCCAAATGCGACTCGGTCGCCCGCACTTGCCGAGACAAATCGCCGCGCGACGCTCGACACGGCACGATCTGGCACGCCACGATGGCGGCCAACCGCTGCAGTCCGTCAAGCCACGGACCGGACGCCGAATCGATCACGATCCGCAGCGGCCGCAGCGCATGATAGTGCTCGGCCACCGACGGCCAATATGTCGCCTCAGCACTGGCCCTCGAAACCGAGCCGCTCGTGCGCGACGTGCGTTCCGCTCCGGCGTCCGCCCGTCGACGAATGCGATCGAGCAACGGCCCGACCGAAATCGGACTCGGCCCCGGCGTCCAAAAACGCACGCTCGCCCGATGCGGCTCGAATTCCGCGTTGCCCAAATACAAACCACCGGCGGCGGCGAACTGCGCGACGGCCATCGCCAACCCGGCGGAGGTCGTCGCGCCCAGGTCGATCACGTCGCAGTCGTTCCAGCGAAGCCCTTCGCAAGCCGCGGCCATCAGTTCCGCCGTGGCGGCTCGCCCGTCGCCGGCCAAAAGCAAGAGCGTTGGGCCCTTGATCCCTTCATT
>JAJFVC010000035.1 GCA_021372005.1 Planctomycetaceae bacterium
ACCCACGCCGTTCTGGTCGATCGTCTGGAACGGATCGGCCTCCAAAATGTTCTTGTCGAGGTAATCGCCCAAGAACCCGCCGATGTCGTCCCGGCTGAACCCGAAGCTCATCTGCGTCAGGTCGTTCGTGCCGAACGAGAAGAACTGGGCCGTCTTGGCCATCCGATCGGCCAGCAGGCACGCCCGCGGAATCTCGATCATCGTGCCGTACAGACAGGGCATTTCGACGCCCATCTGCTGCTCGACTTCCTTCTTCACGCGGTCGAAAATCCCCTTGGTCACGTCCAGTTCCTTCACGTCGCAGGTGACCGGAACCATCAGCTCGGGCTTCGGCGACTTGCCGGCCTTCTTCAGCTCGCTGGCGGCCTCAAAGATCGCGCGGATCTGCATCTCGGTCACTTCCGGATAGGTGATGCCCAACCGAACGCCGCGATGACCCATCATCGGGTTGGTCTCGTGCAGGGCCTCGCCGCGCTTCTTGATTTCGGCCGGCTTGATGCCCAACGACTCAGCCAGATCCTTCTGCTTGGCCGGATCTTGCGGCACAAACTCGTGCAACGGCGGATCCAACAACCGGATCGTGACCGGCAGCCCGTCCATCGCTTCGAGCGTTCCCTTGATGCTCTTCTTGACGAACGGGAACAACTCGGCCAACGCGGCGCGGCGTTCTTCAACCGTCTTGCTCAAAATCATCTTCCGCAACAGGAACAGCGGCTGATCCGAGCCGACCCCGTAGAACATGTGCTCGGTGCGGAACAATCCGACGCCTTCGGCCCCAAAGCCGCGAGCCACCCGGGCGTCTTCGGGCGTGTCCGAATTCGTGCGGACGCCCAACGTGCGGAACTGCTCGACCAGCTTCATGAAGCCTTGAAAACGCGGATTCTCCGAAGCGTCCATCATCTCCAACGCGCCGGCGTACGCCTTGCCCTTGGTGCCGTTCAGCGTAATGACGTCGCTCTCTTTGAGCTTCACGTCGCCGACCAACATGCACTTGGACGCCATGTCGATCTTCATGTCGCCGGCGCCGACGATGCAGCACTTGCCCCAGCCGCGGGCCACCAACGCCGCGTGGCTGGTCATGCCGCCGCGAGCCGTCAAAATGCCCTCGGCCGCCCGCATGCCTTCAACGTCCTCGGGGTTCGTCTCTTCGCGGACCAAAATCACCTTCTCGCCGCGCTTGGCCGCGTCGACCGCGTCGACCGACGTGAACACGATCTTGCCGCACGCGCCGCCCGGTCCGGCGGGCAAGCCCGACAGAAACGCCGAGGCCTTCTTTTCGGCCGCCGGATTGATGATCGGGTGCAGCAGCTCGTCCAACTGCGACGGCTGCACTCGCATCACGGCCGTCTTCTCGTCGATCAGCTTCTCGGACAGCATGTCCATCGCCATGTTCAACGCGGCCGTGCCCGTGCGCTTGCCGTTGCGGCATTGCAGCATGTAGAGCTTGCCTTCCTGAATCGTGAACTCGATGTCCTGCATGTCGTGGTAGTGCAGCTCCAGCTTCGCGCGGATGGCGTCAAGTTGCTTGTACAACTCGGGCCACTCGATCTGAAGCGACTTGAGGTGCTGGTTCTGCGGATTCTTGGTTTCTTCGTTCAACGGGCTGGGCGTGCGGATGCCGGCCACCACGTCTTCGCCCTGGGCGTTGATCAGCCACTCGCCGTAGAACTTGTTCTCGCCGGTGGCCGGGTTGCGCGAAAACGCCACGCCCGTGGCCGACGTCTCGCCCAAGTTGCCGAACACCATGCTCTGTACGTTGCAGGCCGTGCCCCAATCGCCCGGAATGCCTTCGATCTTGCGGTACGAAACCGCGCGACGGCCTTCCCAGCTCTTGAACACCGCGCCGATCGCGCCCCAAAGCTGCTCTTGCGGATCGTCCGGGAACGCGCGGCCCAACACCTCTTGGACCTTCTCTTTGAACTGAGCGCACAGCTTCTTCAGATCGTCGGCCGTCAGATCCGTGTCCGACGTGCACTTCTTCGCCTTCTTCATCTTGTCCATCAAGTGTTCAAGCTGAACGCGAATTCCCTTGCCGTCCTCGGGCTCGATGTCCTCGGCCTTCTCCATCACCACGTCCGAATACATCATGATCAGACGGCGGTAGGCGTCGTACACGAACCGCTCGTTTTTCGACTTTTCGACCAACCCCGGAATCGTGGCCGGACACAGACCCACATTCAACACGGTTTCCATCATGCCAGGCATCGAGGTCCGGGCGCCGCTGCGGCAACTGACCAGCAACGGATTCTTCGCGTCGCCAAACTTCATGCCCATCGCCGCTTCGGTCTTGGCCAACGCCGCGGCCACCTCGTTGCGAAGCGATTGCGGAAACTGACGCCCCTCGGCAAAAAACACCGTGCAAAACTCGGTGCTGATCGTGAAGCCCGCGGGCACGGGCAGCCCCAGCTTGGCCATCTCGGCCAAATTGGCGCCCTTGCCGCCCAGCGTGTTCTTCATCGACGCGTCGCCTTCGGTGCCCTGGGGACCGAAGAAATAAACGTACTTGGTAGTCATCTGTAGGCTTCCTTCAGAAATTCGCAGAAAACGAAACCGGTTAGTCTATCAGCCGCCCAAAACAGCGTCAAGGATCTTCAGAACCCCCTCGCAAGTGTGGTCTTCCGGGGGGCTTAAGCACGGTTTTTCCAAAAGTACCCGTTCAAAACCCACCGACAGCCTCGAGGATTCCAAAAAATCTCATTTCAAGAAAATCTCGATCACCGGAATTGTCACCGGCGGCTTGTCGACCGGCAACCGAAGCACGCGCGTGTTGTGGTCGCCTTCATTCCAACGAATCTCCGAGGCGTCGTGCAGAAACTGTGCGTAGGCCAATCGATCCGCCGGCCCGAAAACAAGCTTTCCGTCCTTCGGGTATTTGAGGAGGTGCATGTAAAGACGATTGGACTTCGGATGATACGTGAGCAAGGTGTCGGTCGGAGCCGAAAACCCGTCCGGCGCCCGAGTGCAACCGTAGATCGAACGGCGGTTGAAGTGCATCCAATCGGCCAACCCCTGCAAACGATCCTTCGCACGGTAGTCGAACTCGCCGCGACCGGTCGGTCCGACGTTCAACAGCAAATTGCCGCCGTTGGCCACCGAAGTGATCAACAACGTGAGCAGCTCCGGCACGCTCTTCCACGTCTTTTCATCGCGGTGGTAGCCCCAAGAACCCGAAAACGTTTGGCACGTCTCCCAGTCCAGTTGCTTGCCTTCGTATTGCTTCCGCAACTCGGCCGCCGTCTTCTGTTCGGGCGTGTCGAAATCGGCGCTTTGGGGCAGATCGAGCCGATTGTTGAGGAGGATGTCCGGCTGCAAACTGCGAACCAACTTCACCAGCCCCTCCGAATCCCAATCGTTGCGGTTCTTACCGAATTTTTCGGGGAATGAATAGTCGAGCCACAAAACGTCGATCTTGCCGTAATTGGTCAGCAGCTCGCGGACCTGGTCCTTCATGTACTGACGATACTTGACCATGTCGCGGCCTGCGTTCAGCCGGTCGAACATCTCCTGCGTGTACTGTTTTTCCTCGCAGTTGGGCCGCAGCGGATGAATCTTGTCGATCGTGTAATCCGGATGATGCCAATCGAGCAGCGAGTAGTAAAAACCGACCCGAAGCCCTTCGGCTCGACACGCCTCGACAAACTCCCGAACCAAATCCCGACCGTACGGCGTGTTGGTCGACTTATAATCGGTGTATTTCGAGTCGAACAAACAAAACCCTTCGTGATGCTTGGTCGTCAGCACGACATACTTCATACCGGCGGCCTTCGCCGCCTTCGCCCATTGACGCGGCTGATACAGATCGGGATCGAACCGCTCGAAATATTTCTCATACGCTTCATTCGGAATCCGCTCGTAGTTGCGAACCCATTCGTGCCGGGCCGGCAACGCATAAAGCCCAAAATGAATGAACATCCCAAATCGGGCGTCGCGCCACCACGCCATGCGATGATCGCGCTGCTCGGGCGTCTCGTCCGCATAAACCGCTCCCTGGCAGAAAAACAACACGACCAACCAAACCGCCAATGGAATCGTCAAGAAAGACAACCGGCCAAGCATGCGGGACATTCTTACAACCTCTTTTCACTAAAAGAAGACAGTAAAAAAGAAGGAAGACAGTGTGGTCTCGACGGAAGGCGTTTACTGCCGTGGCAGGAAAGACGTTGGCCATTTTAGCCATCCCCACCGCCAAAAACAATCGTATCGAGGGACCGGAAAGTGCCAAAAAAGCCTTGGCCTATTGCCACAAATCTGCTACAAGAGGGGCATCTGGGTTGTAGAGCTTAATCCGATTGCATTGTTCAGCAAAACTCTAATCAATACTTCGTTCTAAACGTCCGAAGAATTTGTGACGTGATCCTAGGGGGCATCGCGGGTCCGAACTGGCCGCAATAAAAGCGGGCAGGCCACGACGGACAGCCGTTTGGTCGTTTCCGGTTTTTGTCCCGTGTTCATCGCGAGGCGGATAACCCCATGAAGGATTTTCGACAAGAGCAGCCCATGGTTCTGGTGGTGGACCACGAGCGCCAAGTGTTGGAGGAAGTCACTGCGGTGCTGGCGGCCGCCAAAATCGCGTGCCATTGCTGTACCACGTGCGAAGAGGCCCTCGACGCCGTTCAGGCGACTCCGCCCGATTTGATCCTCTGCGACGCCAATTTGCAGGGCGAAAGCGGCCTCGATCTGTACGACCGCCTTCGCAGCCGGCCAGGGTTGGAACAAGTGCCCGTGATGCTCCTGTCCGGCACACAGTTGCCCGACATCATCCGTCGCAGCCACGCCGTCGGCGGCATCTACTGCCTGCGAAAACCGTTCGATCCCAACGTGTTGATCGAACTGATCGACCAGGCCCTCGGCGTTCCAGAAACCGCACCGGACGCCTGCGCTTCCTGATCTCCCTCGTCGCCCGTCCGGCCATCGAGATCGCTGTCCAGCCGTCGCTGTGTTTCGCTTTTCCACAATCTTCATTCGCACCGCCACAATACCCCACCACCCCCCCCGTGCGCGGCACCTTCATCTCCACGCTGCTCTTGACACCCCGCCTCCACGCGCGGCATGATAGATAACTTTGTTTCTTGCAGAATGTCCCCCTCGAGGGACTGTTCAATTTTTTATTTGCGAGGAGTCCCCATGAAACGCAAGGTCGTGTGTCGTGCGACAAACTCCAAGCCGCGTAGCCGGCTGAAGAGTCGCCTGTATGTGGCTTGGTTGGCCCTGGTGTCGTTTGGCTGTTTGGCCGCGGTCGGTTGGATGAGCACGCAGGAACCAGCCTCGGCGGCGGGCGGCACAGCGCACCACGGGCTGATGATCGGCGGCGTTTCGCTTTGGGAGCCGCTGTTGGGCGAAAAGTTCAACATCTACGAAAAGTGCGCCCTGGTGACCAACGTGGTCATCGCTCTGGCCGGCTTGGCCTACGCGTTGATGTTGGTCGGCCAAGTGATGAGAGCCGACAAGGGCACCAAGAAGATGCAGGAAATCGCCCAAGCGGTGCGAGAAGGCGCCAATGCCTATCTCTATCGCCAGTTTAGCGTCGTGGGCGTCCTAATCATTCTGATTACGGTTCTGCTTTACTTCGGCGCCAAGGCGTCGGGCCTCGCTGAAGCGTTTTGCAGCGGTCGAGCCATCGCGTTCTTTGTCGGTTCGTTGTTCTCGGCCACGGTCGGCTTCGTCGGAATGCGATTGGCCACGGTCGGCAATCTGCGCGTGGCGGCCGCCGCCAAAACCAGCTTCGGCCAAGCCTTGCAGCTCGGCTATCGAACCGGAACGATCACCGGCATGTTGACCGACGGCCTCGGGCTGTTGGGCGGCTCGCTCATTTTCCTCATTTTCGGCGAACAAGCTTATGAGGCCTTGCTCGGCTTCGGCTTCGGCGGCACCCTGCTGGCCTTGTTCATGCGGGTCGGCGGCGGCATTTACACCAAAGCGGCCGACGTCGGCGCTGACCTGGTCGGCAAGATCGAAGCTGGAGTCCCCGAAGACGATCCTCGGAACGCCGCGACCATTGCCGACAACGTGGGCGACAATGTGGGCGATTGTGCGGGAATGGCCGCCGATATCTTCGAGAGCTACGAAGTCACGATCGTCGCCGCGATGATCCTCGGCATCGCCAGCTTCGGCCACAAGGGCGTTATTTTCCCCTTGTTGGTCCGCGCCATCGGCGTCGTGGCCAGCATCATCAGCACCTACAGCGTTCGGGCTGGCGACAAGGGCTCGGTGGCCGGCGCCATGAAGAGCGTCAACCGCGGCTTCATCATCGGCTCCTGCTTGAGCATCATCGGCTTCATCCTGTTGGGGCTGGTGTATCTGAACTTCAATACGGACGTCATCCAAAACGGTGAAAAAGTCGCTTACACCGTGGCTTATCCGCAGTCGTTGGCCGGGTTCCCTGGCCATACCGCGACCAACATCACGGCGGGCTTGCCCTATTGGGCCACGTTCGGCGTCAACGGCCTCGACATGCGTGCGGCTTGGACCTGCCTGATCGGCATCATCCTGGCCGTCGCCTTGAATAAATGCACCGAGTACTACACGGGCACCGAGTTCAAGCCGGTCAAAGGTTTGGCGAAGGCGTGCGAGACGGGCCATGCCACGAACATCATTCAGGGCTTGGCCGTCGGCTATGAAAGCGCCGTGGCCGCCGTGCTGGTGATCGTTGCGGCAATCATGGCAAGCGTTTTGATTTACGCAAACACCACGCCAACGTTCGTCGCCTTCGGCGTGGCCATGTGCGGCATCGGCATGTTGACCCTCACCGGCAACACCATCTCGATGGACGTGTTCGGGCCTGTGGCCGACAATGCCAACGGCATCGGCGAAATGGGCTACGACAAGAAAGAAATGGGCGAAGCGAAGTATAATGAAGCCCGCCAGATCTTGGCCGACCTGGACGCCGTGGGCAACACGACCAAGGCCATCACCAAGGGCATCGCCATTGGTTCCGCCGTGATCGCGGCCGTCTCGCTCTACAACAGCTTCATCGTTTCGGTGGGCTCGGGCGGCAAGGGCGAAAGCGAGCAAATCAGCAGCACGGTCTACAGCATGGTCGCCTCGATGTTGACCATCTCCGACCCGACGCTGTTGATCGGCATGTTGATCGGTGGCGCCGTGCCGTTCCTGTTCAGCTCGATGACGATTCGCGCCGTCGGCCGCGCTGCGTTCCTGATCGTCAAAGAGTGCCGCATCCAGTTCCGCGATAAGGAGATTTGGGCCGGCACGAAGAAACCCGATTACGGCCGCGTGGTCAATATCTGCACCGGCGAAGCTCAGAAAGAACTGATCGGCCCGGCTCTGTTGGCCATGTTGGTGCCGATCCTGGTCGGCTACGGCTTGGGCGTTGTGGCCCTGGCCGGATTCTTGGGTGGCATGATCGTCACCGGCCAAATGCTGGCCGTCTTTATGTCCAACGCCGGCGGCGCTTGGGACAATGCCAAGAAGATGATCGAGGACGAACCCAAGACCGAAACCACCGGCAAGGGCAGCGAAAAGCACAAGGCCGCCGTGACTGGCGACACCGTGGGCGATCCGCTGAAGGACACCGCCGGTCCGGCCATCAACCCGTTGATCAAGGTGATGAACATGGTCAGTCTGTTGATCATCGGCCTGATCTTGCCTTACGACAAGTTGGTTTGCGGCAAGCTCACGGCCAACCACGTCGACGTCGCCGTCAAGGCGCACGACACCCAATACTGGGTCGTCCTGGCCATCGGCCTGATCGGCCTGATTTGGGCCATCTGGCAATCCAAGCGTGAAGCGAAACACAACCTGGAAGGCTAACCTCTAGCCCCCTTGCTTCGTGTTTTTCCAGCGAGTCGATCGCAAACCCACGGGAGCCCGTTCTCCCGTGGGTTTTTTTATTTTCCCCTCGCCGATTCCAATTTTCCCCTCGCCGTTTTTTGGGATGGCCCGGCCTCTCGACAAACCCCGAACGGGTGGTTACACTGACGGTTCCCTTTCCATTCGGTTTTCGTCCCGCGACCAAGGACTTTCGTTCATGGACAGCAAACGCATTTTTCTCAGTGAAAAAGAAATCCCAACCGCGTGGTACAACTTGCAGGCCGATCTGCCGAAGCCGCTTCCGCCGCCGTTGCATCCGGCGACGCATGAGCCCGTGACGCCGGCCGATCTGGAGCCGATCTTCTCGAAGGCGTTGATCGCCCAAGAAATGAGCCGCGAGCGTTGGATCGAGATCCCTGAGCCGGTGCGTCAGATCTACGCCATCTGGCGTCCGAGTCCATTGGTCCGCGCGAACAACTTAGAGAAAGCGCTCAAAACGCCCGCCCGCATCTACTTCAAGGACGAAAGCCACAGCCCGCCGGGCAGCCACAAACCGAACACGGCCGTCCCGCAGGCCTACTACAATAAGATCGAAGGCATCAATCATCTGTCGACCGAGACCGGCGCGGGCCAGTGGGGCGCGTCGTTGGCCTTCGCCTGTTCGTTCTTCGACATGCACTGCAAAGTGTACATGGTCAAGGTGAGCTATCACCAGAAACCGTATCGCCGGTCGATGATGCACATTTGGGGTGCGGACGTGACGCCTAGCCCGTCGAACGAAACCGAGGCCGGCCGCCAAATCCTGGCGGTCGATCCCGAGTGTCCCGGCGCCCTGGGCATCGCCATCAGCGAGGCGGTCGAGGTGGCCGTCCAACGCGACGACACGAAATACACGCTCGGCAGCGTGTTGAACCACGTGATGCTGCACCAATCGGTGATCGGGCTGGAAGTCGAAAAGCAATTCGAGCTGGTCGGCGACTTCCCCGATTCGGTGTTCGCGTGCGTCGGCGGCGGCAGCAATTTCGCCGGCATCGCGTTCCCGCTGTTGCGTCACAAGTTGGCCGGCCGCGACATCCGTTTCGTAGCCTGCGAGCCGCACTCCTGCCCGACGATGAGCCGCGGCCAGTACCGCTACGATTTCGGCGACACGACCAAGCTGACGCCGCTGCTGAAGATGTTCACGCTGGGCCATGCGTTCGTTCCGCCCGGCATCCACGCCGGCGGTCTGCGCTACCACGGCATGGCCCCGTTGGTCAGCTTGTGCGAATCGCTCGGCCTAATCGAGGCGGCGGCCTTCCATCAAATCGAATGTTTCGAGGCGGCGCGGCTTTTCGCGTCGACTGAAGGCATCATCCCCGCCCCCGAATCATCGCACGCCATCCGAGGGGCGATCAACGAGGCGATCCGATGCCGCGAGACGGGCGAGCCGAAGTGCATCCTGTTCAACCTCAGCGGACACGGCCTGTGCGACATGGGCTCCTACGACCGGTTCTTGAGCAACAAGCTCGAAGACTACGCCTATCCGCAGGAGAAAATCGAACAAGCCCTGGCCGACCTGCCAACCATCGAGCCGTAAGAAAACGGACTCCGATCCGACGGAAACGTTCTCGCGTTCGAGGCGAAACCCTCTCGCACTAGAGCGTCGCATATCGGTAGCGGGTAAATCGCTTTCGGAACCGCAGAATCACGCCGCCAGGAACGCTACACGTCGGTGCGACACGCACTAGCCGAACTTCACGCGGACTTCCGGCTCGGTTTCGGCGGGCTCGCGCAGTTTGATTGTGGCGGCCGGCGGAGCGCGGCGTTCGGAAACGATGCCCCGCGCCGTGGTCGACAGAAATTCGTAGAACTCGGCGGCCGGACCGGCCGGGAAACTGGTCCGAAGCTGCTCCAACACCTCGGCCCAACGCAGCCCGCTACGATAGATCAGCCGATAGGCCTCCATCAGCTCTTGAATCGCCGCGTTGCTGAAGCCGGCCCGACGCAGACCAATCTTGTTCAGTCCGACGACCAGGCTGCTCAATCCGTCGACCGTCACGTAAGGCGGCACGTCCTGCACCAGATGGGCTTGGCCGCCGACCATGGCCAGCGTGCCGACGCGACAGAACTGGTGAACGCCCACCGCGCCGGACACATACGCCCGATCGTCCACGTGGACGTGGCCGGCCAACATCGCGTTGTTTGTAACGATCACATGGTTGCCGATGCGGCAATCGTGCGCCACGTGGGCATTGACCATGAACAGGCAGTTGTCGCCGATCTCGGTCGCATGGTCGGCCAACAGCGCGCGATGAACCGTCACGTTCTCGCGGATCGTGTTGTTCGACCCGATCGTCACGCGGCCCGGTTGCTCGGGAATGTGGACGTGCTGAGGCAGCCCGCCCAAAATCGTGCCCTCGAACACCCGATTGTTCGCGCCCAGCGTCGTGCCTTCTTTGACCGACACGCGAGCGTCCAAAATACAGTCGTCCCCGATGACCACTCCCGACTCCACAAGACAAAACGGACCGATCTGGACGTTGGAGCCGATTTGGGCCGAAGGGCTCACGATGGCCGAAGGATGAATGCTCACGTTGGGCACCTCACGGGTGAAACAGGGCCGCACGATATCGAGAAGACCGTAAAAAAGCAACAGCGACTTGGCCGTTTCGCCCAATAATTTTGAGCCGCACGACCTGTTAAGCTCTATCGGTTAGCACGAACTTGCCCGTTAAACGTGATCTGCCGGTCGTGAGGGCTTTTTTATTTAACCCAGCTTAACCACCCCACCATCGGCTACACTCGCATAACCCCAAGCAGTCGCCATTTCTCCTCTCCAAAACCCTTCCAGACGAACTGCCGGTCCGTTACACTGCGAGTTGACCCAATTTTTTCCACTTTGACGGGAGGTCCCAATCCAATGTCGACGGCCGACCAGATGTATGACGAAGCGATTGCGTTGCAACAAGCGGGCAAGCTGGACGAGGCGGTCGCCCAATTGGAGAATTTGCTGAAAGAGCAGCCCAACTTCGCGTTGGCGCACGCTGCTTTAGGGGTTTTCTACGGAAAATTGGGCCGACCGGACGACGCCGTTCAGCATGCCCAGCAAGTCTGCGAGCTTGAGCCCGACGACCCGTTCAGTTTTATGGCGATGAGCCTGATCTGTCAGCGCGCAGGCCGCCGCGCCGAGGCCGAGCAAGCCCTCGGCACCGCCATGGAAAAACAATGGGCGGCTTACCGACCCGAGCAACATTAACGACGTTGCCGCCGCGTCACTTCGCGATGTCGTGGAGTTCCAACAGCGAGTGGGTGACCATCGCGTCATCCTTCAAATAGCTTTCGCTGGTGAACGACGGCGCCGCCTGCAATACTTCCACGCCGGTGCGAACTTGCTGTTGGGTGCTTTCCTTCTGCGCGGCCGGCGTTTCTTTATTTTGGTCGATCGCAAAATCGATCCACGGCGCGGCGGTCGTGGCCAGCTCGCCGATTTCGAGCCAACCGGCGACGGCCCGCGGTCGATCGCCCTTTTCCAGCACGCCGCCGACGGCCAACGGGGTCGCCTTCAGCAGCCGCTCGGCGTGCGGCCGCGAAATCGCCACCACGGCCACATGGTCCGACAGCCCGAAGGTCGGAACGATCTGCTCGTCCAACCCGCATTCTTTCGGCAGCGCGAAGCAGTACACCTCGCCCCCGGCCACCTGTGTTTTTTGAGCCTCCGGCAGCTTGAAGTCCTTCGGCACTTCGGCGCCGGGGATGCCGCGAACGACGTCGATCGCGTCTTCGACCACCGCGCGATATTCGTCCATCGCTTGTTTGAGCAGCTTCGCGTCGCTGACGCCCAACACCAGCGCGGGCTCGGCCATCGGCATGGGCTTTTCGGTGGCCGGCATCGTCACGTGGAACCGCTTGCTCGACAACTGGCCGTCGACCACGAAGGCCAACTGCCCGTCGTCCAGGGCCGGAAACAGCATTTCGCGGTTCGCCTTGTCCAACCGAGCCAGCAACGGCATCGTTTCTTTCAACAAATTTTTGATCAGATCTCGGTCTTTTTTGTTCGGAACGGCCGGCAGCCCGAATTCTTCAAAATAGGTGTAACCGACCTTCAGCCAGCCGACCATTTTGTCATACGGCGCGATGTCGAACTTCGCCCGCGACACCACGCCCAATAGAGGCTTGCCGCCGACGTGCTCGCACAATCCCAGCGGCTTGGACCCGTCGAGCCGCCGGTGATCGCCCCATTGATATTGATAACTTTCCAACCCACGATCACACAAAAAGCTCCACGCCAAGCCGGCGCCGACCTCGGGCGTCATCTTTTTCAGATCGTCCACCAACGCGTCGATGTCTTTGCGAACTCGGCGGTCCTGCTCCTCCGAAAGATTGGCCTTCGGCAGCATCTGATCGACGATCTCCAACATCGCGTTGACGTTGCTCAGATTGCTGTTGAGCTGTTGGTTCAACTCTTCGCTCACATAGCTGATCGAGGTGAGCCGTTTGGACGCGAACGCTTCGAGCGGCCTCAACTCGGGCAGATCCGCCAGCCGCTTGCCCTGGCCCAATTTTTCCAGACACTCGAACGACGAGCCGATCGAACAGACCAGATAGTCGCCGCGGAGGCCCAAAGCGACGGCCAATTTCGCCGCCTTCACCCGCTCCACCACTTTTTGCGTCTCGCCGGCCTTCATCTCCAGCGACTGAAGCCGCCCGGCCACGCCCTGCTCCCACGGAATCATCGAGCCGTCGAGCGTAAGCGTCAGATAGTCGTAATCGCCGATTTTCGTCTTCTTAAAGTGCCCCTTGGTTTTTTTGTTCGACTCAAAAAATACGTTGGCGAACATCTCCAGCTTGATAAGCTGTTCCTTGGCCAACTCGGTGTTTTTCACTTTGAACCCAACGAGGAAATTCGGCACGGCGATCAAATCGGCGTGTTTGGCCAGCGTTGAAAGAACCATCATCGCTTGCAGTTGACTGGGGTCTCGGCCCGCAGCCAGTCCCGAGGCCTGAAGCACCGAGGGCCCATAGCTCTGCGCGGCGTTGACCGCCTGGAACAACTCGACAAAATCAATGCACGTCTCGTCGCCGTAGACGAATGCCTCGTCGGAGACCATGTCGCCCAACAAATCCACCACTTTCCGGCTTTCCGGATTCGACAGGATCTCGTTGAGTCGCGAGGGTCCGCTGCCCTGCACGCCCGTCTGAGCCTGATACATCGCCATCAACATCTCGACGGCCGGCATCTGCCGAACTTTGGCCCACGCGTTGCTTTGGCGAATCGCCTCGAACTGTTCACGGTTGCGCAACATGGTCGAATAAAAGGCGGCGTCCTCGGGAATCCACTTCAACGAAACGTTCAGCTTGTCCAAATCGCCGGCTGCAACCGGCCGCCCCCCGAAAACCGCCAGCGTCAAGGCCCACACCGCCAGCCAAACCATCGCATGACTCCAATGCCGTGCCATCATGAAAATCTCCTTGTCGTTGGATAGAAGAATCTCGTGTCTTTGGTCGACCCGACCGGCTCGCGTCCAAAGGCCTTGAAACTATAGCGTGCGTAAACCGCTTGGCCGCGGCATTCTAACACCTCGGGCCCAATGGTAACAAGTCACCCCCCGATAGTAACACGCCAACCGTCGCAATGTCGTTGGACGTCGGATTTCCGGTAGAAATTATCCACCTCCACGCGTGACATAAGGTTGTACTACAGGGAGCCTCGACTGTGAAAAAACAAATTCTCATCGTCGACGACGATCAACGTGTTTTAGATGCGTTGCAACGGACCCTCCGCGATCAGGCCGACGATTGGGCGATGACGTTCGTCCGCAAACCCGAGACGGCTTGGGAATGCCTTCTCGAATCGGCCTACGACGCGGTCGTGACGGACGTCAAAATGCCGGGCCTCAGCGGCATGGATCTGCTCGAACGCATCCGGCAGACCGACAAAACCAAGGACGTCCCCGTCGTCGTGTTCACCGGGCTGGACGACCAAAACCTGAAGACCCGCGCGCTCGATCTCGGGGCGACCGATCTGTTGAACAAACCGATTGAGGCATCGCAACTGATTGCACGGCTGCGCAACGTGCTGCAATCGAAAGAATACCAGGACGACCTGCGCGCCCGCAACGAATTGCTGACCGAAAAAATCCGCCGGCAAAACATCGACCTGGCCCAATCGCGCATGAGCACCGTGTGCCGCTTGGGCATGGCGGCCGAGTTCCGCGACGAGGACACCGGCAACCACGTGATTCGCGTCGGATGTTTCAGCCGCGCGGTGGCCGCCGCGATGGGCATGCCTCGCACCTTTCTCGAAATGCTCCTGCTGGCCGCGCCGCTGCACGACATCGGCAAGATCGGCATCCCCGACAGCGTCCTGCTGAAGCCCGGTCCGCTGACCGACGAGCAGTGGGCCATCATGCAACGCCACTGCGAGATCGGCGCCCAAATCCTCCGCGAACAATCGAAGGCCGTCATCCCGCTGCTGGATTGGTACGCCGTCGAACCGAAATCCATGCAAGAGGCCACGGAAAACCGCGACCCAGTGCTCGACATCGCCGCGTCGATCGCCATGACCCATCACGAAAAATGGGACGGCAGCGGCTATCCGCGAGGACTGTCCGGAGAATCGATCCCGCTGGAATCTCGCATCGTGGCGATTGCCGATGTGTTCGACGCCCTGACGTCGAATCGGCCCTATCGTCCTGCCCGACCCGAGGACGAGGCCCTCACGATCATCGAAGCGACCATCGGCAGTCACTTCGACCCTCGCGTCTACGCGGCGTTCGTCCGTGCGCTGCCGGACATCCGCGCCCTCCGCAACCGGTTCAACGACAGCGTGATCGTGTTCCCCAAGCCGGAAGGAGTTCTGACCGAAGGAGCGTTGGTTTGAATGAACGCGTCATCTACATCGAGGACGATCCGGCCCAGGCCCGACTAGCGCAAAAATACCTGGAGCGGGCCGGCTATACGGTCGACCTGGCCGCCGACGGCGATCAGGGCCTCGCCCAATGCGCGCAGCAGCGCTACGATGCAGTCATCGTCGACCAGACCATGCCGGGGCTCAGCGGCCTGGACATCATCCGAACGCTCCGTCAGCGCGGCGCGATGCCCCCGACCATCATGGTCACCGGCACCGGCAACGAACACATCGCCGTCGAGGCCATGAAGCTCGGTCTAAGCGACTACCTGGTCAAAGACCTCGAAGGCGGCTTCGTCAACATCTTGCCGTTGGTGGTCCAGCGCGTCATCGCGCAGCAACAAACGCTCGTCGAAAAACAACAAATGGAGCAGGAGCTGGCCCAGGCCGAAAAACTCAAAGCTATCGGACAACTGGCCGCCGGCATCGCCCACGAAATTAACACGCCGACCCAATACATCGGCGACAACGCCCGATTCCTGGAAAACGCCTTCGAGCATATCGCCGGGATGCTCGACGATTTGAAAAAACTCCTGCAAGCCACCCGCGAAAACGCCGTGACCGACGCCCTGCTCGACCAAATCGAACAAAAACTCCGCAAAGCCGACCTCGAATATCTTTCGTCCGAAATCCCGCAAGCCATCCGCCAGTCGCTTGAAGGCGTCCGCCACGTCAGCGAGATCGTCGGCGCCATGAAAGAATATTCGCACCCCGACGGCGGGCGTCAACAACCGATCGACTTGAACCACGCGGTCGAAAACGCCGTCACCTTGTGCCAAAACGAGTGGAAATACGTCGCCAACGTGATCACCGACTTCGACGCCGAACTGCCGCTGGTCCGATGCGTCCCGTCCGACATCCATCGCGTCGTGGTCAATCTGGTCGTCAACGCCGCCCACGCCACGGCCGAAGCCACGCGATTCGGCGGGTTGGGCAAGCGTCCCATCATCGTTCGCACCCGCCGCGACGGCCCCTCTGTGGAACTCCGCGTCAAGGATTTCGGCTGCGGCATCGCCGACGACATCCGCGACCGGGTGTTCGAGCCGTTCTTTACCACCAAGGACGTCGGCGTCGGCACCGGTCAAGGATTGTCGATCGCCCGCGCCCTGGTCGTCGACCGACACGGCGGCACGATCCGTTTCGACAGCGAACTCGGCCACGGCACAACCTTCTACATCCGATTGCCCATCGAAGGCATGCCCGAACCTACGCCGCAGCCCTCGGTCGAACAAGAAGAACCGGAGCTCCAGCCGATCTAAACGGCTTGGGCCGACGTCACCGCGACAACCACGGCGTCAATATCCGCCGGGCTCGCGTCAAGGCGCCCGACAGCGGCGACGGCTCTTCCTCGTAGGCCATCAAATAAGAACGGAAACTGACTAGCACGTCCCGGGCCAGATCCATCGCGTCATGATGCCGACGGTTCCGACCGCGTCGCGGCGTAATGACCACGTGCATCCGCGTCCGCGTCGTTCCAGCGTCAAGCGACCGCGACGATTCGTCGCAACGATCCCTCTGCACGCGTTCTTCCTCGAACGTCGCCTCGACAAAAAACGTCGTCTTTCGATCGGCGAGACGGCGGGATCGGCCGCCGGCCTGGCCGTCGATCTCCAGTCGAACCCGATTGCCGTCGACCACGACGATTTTCGCCTGGTGGTCGGCCACGAACCCTCGCAGCTTCTCGATGGCGATCTTGACCGGCACCGGCGTAATCAAATCCTGTTGCAGCGTCTCTTTCGATCGCACGGCTTCCCGCGACCGCGCACCGGCCGCGGCCGACTCTTCGCCGGCGCCGCTTCCGAGCTGCACGACCGTGTTGCGGCCGTTTGACTTGGCCAGCAGCAACGCCCGATCGGCCCGACGCAACATCGTCTCCGGCGTGTCGCCCGGTTGAATCTCCGTCACCCCGAAACTGACCGTCACCGAGCGGCCCTCCATCCGCGGCTGCGTGACCTGGCTGAGCGCTTTGCGGATCTGATCAGCCCGCCGCGCCGCCGTCGCATTGTCGCAATCGGCGCACAGCAACACAAACTCCTCGCCGCCGTATCGCGCCACCAGATCGCCGGGCCGGCAGGAACTCTTCAGCAACGAAGCCAAACATCGGATCGCGTCGTCGCCCGCCTGATGACCGTACGTGTCGTTGACCCGCTTGAACCGATCCAAGTCGCACATCATCAGACTGCACGGCGCATGCTGCTGTTGATGCGCTGCGACGAACATCGCGTGAACCCGGTCGAACTCGGCTCGATTGGCCACCTGCGTCAACGGATCTTTCGTCGCCTTTTCGTGCAACTGCTGGCACCGCTGCTCCAGCGATGTCTCCGACGACGCATCGTGGAACAGCAAAATCGCGCCCTGCGAAACGCCCTGCGCATCGATGACCGGGATCGCATGGGCGTCGACCGCCACCGGACGGCGTCCGCGTCCCAAAATCGTCAACCTCCGCAGCGATTGCACTCCGCAGCGAATCGCCGTCTGAACCGGACAATCCGCGTCGGCGATCATCCGGCCCTTTTCGTCCGAAAGCCCGAGCAATTGGGAACTCCAAAGCCGCCCGCGCACGCTCAGGCCGGTCACGCCGGTCAGCCGTTCCGTCCCCCGATTCCACGATTGCACCCGACCGGCGGCGTCGATAAACACCACCGCATCGTACATGTTGTCGAGCAACCGGCCCTG
Source organism: Planctomycetaceae bacterium (assembly GCA_021372005.1). GTDB lineage: Bacteria > Planctomycetota > Planctomycetia > Pirellulales > Thermoguttaceae > JAJFVC01. The sequence continues at coordinate 17,330 of JAJFVC010000035.1, forward strand.
GAACAGCGACTGCACGTTCGGCTCCGTCGCCGTCAACGCCGCCGCGTTGAACCCCCACAGCGTCTCCGTCGGATCCGCCTCCAACGACGCCAACCAGCGATGCGCCGCCTCCCAGTGCATCGCCGCCTGATCTTCGCGGCAGAACTCGGCGAACTGGCGAACCAGCTCGGGATCGAATTGCGTGCCCGCCCCGGCGAACAACTCGGCAATGGCCCGCTCCCGCGATTGCGCCGGTCGATAGACCCGATCCGTCGTAATGGCGTCGTACGCCTCGACCACGGCGATCATCCTCGCGCCCAGCGGAATCCGCTCGCCCGAAACCGTCGACTCGCTCTCCGCCCCCGACGAACTGCCGTCGTACCAAGTGGCGACATGCCGAACTATTTCCAACACCAGCGGCAGCGTACAACTGCCTCGCAAAATTTCAAGACTCATCCGCCGCGACTGCGACATCACGGCCGTCTCGTCCGCATCGAGCGTCCCGGCCTTCAGCAGCACATGGTCGGGCACGCCAATCACGCCGACGTCGTGCAGCAACGCCGCCACTTCGATCGCATGACGCTCGGCGTCCTGCAATCCGATCCGCGACGCCCAGGCCGAACAGCTCAGCGCCACCCGTAAACCATGACCGGCCGCCGCGGCGCTTTTGCATCGCAACGCGGCAAACAGACTGGCCGCCGCCCCCAACCGAACCTCGACCAACCGCCGATCGACCGCCTCGCTGAAAACCGGCGGCAGCGTCTGCTCGGCGGCCGTGACCGCCTCAAGCTCCCGCAACAGGGCCTGAAGCTCGGCCACGCCCCGACCCACCGGCCCAGGCGGCAAGTTACCACCAATTAGGCTGGTGTCATACAAGTCGTTTTGGGGTCCATTTACCATAGTCATGGGTGCATATTCTCAGTTGTGACATCACCTGAATGAAATCTAGGTTATTTGCGTAAGATGGCAAAAACAGTCAGGCTTTAATTGCTCTCATCAAGCCACTGGGCCGGGGCGACCGAAAATTTCAACAAGACTTACTGTTTACTCACTTTGCCCAACATGCCGACCTTCGACCCCAATTCGTCGCAGCCTTACGGCGATGCCGCCTTTTTGGACCGGCAGTTGCGACTCCGCGAACTGATCCCTCGCGGACCGGTCGGCCTGATTTTCTTGCTCACAACCGTCGCGGCGGCCTTGGCCCTGTTCGAGGCGTCTTACGGTTGGACGCTCCATCGCGGCGCAACCGTCCCGTCGTTGGATCTGTCGGCCAAGGGCAGCCTCGGCGGCTGGTTCCTGTCGCTGATGTTGCTGTCCGCCACGGCGGCGTCGCTGGTCATCTACAGCGTCCGACGCCACCGACTCGACGATCGGCACGGCCGGTTTCGGATTTGGCTTTGGGCCGCGGTGATTTCGTTCCTGCTGGCCGCCAACGAGGCGGTCCACCTGGGCGGGACGATCCGCGACCTGATCGGCGTCTTTCATGGTGTGACGCTGCTCGACGACCGTTCGATTTGGTGGCCGTTGCTGTACGGCGTCCTGACGATCACGGTCGGTTCACGAATGGCCTTTGACATGCGCGGCTGCCGGGCCTCCGGCGTTTTGTTGTTGCTGGCCGCGGTCGCCTACAGTTTCGCGGTCGCCGGACGCTGGGGTTGGATTGCGATTCAACCTAACGACGCGAACGTGTTGTTGCGAAGCGGCTGCGAGCTGTCCGGCCACTGGGCGTTTTGGGCCTCGCTGGTCGTTTTTGCCCGACACGTCACGATGGACGCCGAGGGCTTGCTGCCACGACCGCCGGCATCCGACCCAGACGAAGATACCGCAGACGATCAAAAGCCCGTCAACACATGGAACCTCTTCCACCGTTCGCACGACGCCTCTCCGCCCACAGCTCCAAGCGGCATCGGCTCGACGGTCCAGCGCAAGTTGACCAAGGCCGAAAAGAAGGCCCTCAAAGAGCGGCTCCTGCGAGATCGGGCCGCGCGCGAATCGAGGTAACACAAAAGCCGCCAACAGCTTATCGGTTGTCATGTCTTTGTCGAACGGATAAGATAACCATGTTTTAAGGGAGGAGAAATTTCGATCCATCCTCCGAGACCACCAGCCGCCCATCCAAAATGTCCGTCCGCACCCGATTTGCCCCAAGTCCAACCGGTTACCTGCACATTGGCGGGGTTCGCACCGCCCTGTTTAACTGGCTTTTCGCCCGACAACACGGCGGACAGTTCATCCTGCGGATCGATGACACCGACCAGCAGCGCAACGTCGACGAGGCGTTGCAGCCGATTCTCGACGGACTGCACTGGCTGGGCATCGACTGGGACGAAGGCCCCGGCGTCGGCGGCCCCTTCGCCCCGTACTACCAATCGCAGCGTCACGATCGCTACCAGGCGGCCGTCGAGCAACTGCTGGCCCGCGGTTTCGCCTACTACGATTACGCCACGCCGGCCGAGTTGCAAGCCGATCGCCAGGCGGCCGAGCACCAACAGCGGCCGTTCCGCTACGATCGCCGTTTCATGGCCCAGACGCCGGCCGATCGGGCCCGATTCGAGGCCGAGGGACGCCAAGCGGTCGTGCGGCTCAAGATGCCGACCGAGGGCGTGCTTGTGATCGACGATCTGATCCGCGGTCGCGTCGAGTTTGAATGGGCCCGCGAGCAGGACCACGTGATCCAACGGACCGACGGCACCTGCCTGTATCATTTGGCCAACGTGGTCGACGACCACGACCTGCAAATCAGCCACGTCATTCGGGCCGAGGAACATCTGTCGAACACGCCGCGTCAGATTTTCATGCTCGAAGCGCTCGGCTATCCGCGGCCGACCTACGCCCACCTGCCGTTCGTGGCCGAACCGGGCAGCCGCAACAAACTGAGCAAGCGGAAGCTCGACAAATACCTGAAAAACCGCGACTTCGCCCAACTGGTCGAACACGGCCGCCCGATCGCTCAACGAATCGGCCACCAGGTCGAGGCCGACGCCTTCAATCCCGTGATCGTCGATTTCTATCGAACGGTCGGCTACCTGCCCGAGGCGATCCTCAACTATTTGGCGTTGCTGGGCTGGTCGTTGGACGACAAAACCGAGCATTTTTCTTGTCGAGAGCTGATCGAAAAGTTTTCGTTGGATCGCGTGAACAAGTCGCCGGCCAGTTTCGATCCCAAAAAACTCTCGGCCTTCGAGGACTGGCATTTTCAACAGCTTTCGCTCGAACAAAAAGCGGCCCACGTCACGCCGTATCTCGAACGAGCCGGACTGGTGGCCTCGCCGCCCGAGCCGTGGCAGCACACGCGCATCGAACAGGTCGTCCAAGCCGCCGGCGATCGCATCAAAACTTCCGGCGACGTGCTGGCCTTCGACGACTTTTTCTTGCCCGACGATCAGTTTCCTTACGACGAAAAGGTTTTTGAAAAACACCTGCGTCAAGGCGACGGGCTCGCGCGGTTGCAGGAATTTCGTGCAGCGTTGTCGACCCTCGAACCGTTCGACGCCCCGACGCTCGAACGGCTCATGCACGATTTCGTAGCCCAACGGCAGCTCAAAATCGGCCAGGTGATCCATCCGGTGCGCGTGGCGGTGACGGGCAAGTCGATCGGCTTAGGGCTGTTCGACACGCTGGCGATCCTCGGCCGCCCGAGCGTGCTGCGCCGCATCGTTCGAACGATTGCCCGCGTCCAAGGCGGTGACTGCAA
>JAJFVC010000037.1 GCA_021372005.1 Planctomycetaceae bacterium
CCGGTTTGGCGACAGACACGGCTCTCGTTGGTTTGAGGGTTGCGGGAAAAACGACTCTGTTCTCAAGAAGGTCGCCGTAGGCACACGGGTCAAAGGCCGCCATCGACGATGTACCGCTTGGCCGAAACATACTTCCTCATCGCGAGGTTGTGTTTGAGAACTTCTCCGCTTTTTAGCTTGACTTCATAAGGAACAAACCAATCGACATCTTTACCGATGTCGCGGGCCGATTGGAACGGCTCGCCGATATGGACGATCTTTAGCCCTCCATAATACTCTTTGGACCCGCTGGACCAGGGACTGGTCATGAACTTCATCGTCTCGTCCCAGTCCTCCCGCGCGCAAGCTTCAAAGAACGCTCTCGCCGCTTCCTTGGGGGTCATCTTCGCGTATTTTTCATTATCCGGCAGAGGCTGTGGATTGGTGATCCAAGCGACGTTTTTCGGCAGTTTCAGCGAAAAGACGGCCGGATCAAGAGGGTGGTCATATTCAATGCGCTCGACCGAGACAATGAGCACGTCGCCTGTGCGTTGGTGAAGATACGCTTGAAATCGCTTAAGCCGTTGACTCTTCGCATCGAACACGTACACGCGGCGCATATCAGAATCGTCCCAGAAACTATTTTTGCGATAGTCACCCTCCGGCAAACCGGCCTTGGCTTCGACGGTGACCAATAACTTCGCTTCGCCCGCTGGCGTGGTTTCGTGGGCGAGGGTGAGGTCCCATCCACGCGCCAACGCGGAACGGAGTTCATTAGTAATCATGCCTTCGACATTGGCAAGGTCCAGAAGCGGGTACGTATCCCAAGCGGTCGAAGTGGCATGAGGGATTTTCTCGGCGAGGGGAATATCCTTAGAGTCCTCCGGGTGACGCCGGAAGAGGCCGATCGTTGACACGCCGTCCATCACCACAACCTTGCCAGGCTGCTCTGATCGCCATTTCGGCGTGCCACCGAATTGCTTCCATACCTCGGCTCGCACAAAATCAGCGTCTGGAAAGATATGCGGAAAATGGCGTCGCACTTGAGCCACGATATGGACGGTGGTGGGGTTTGAGGCGGCCTCGGCGCCTCGTGCCAAGACCTCGGCCGCCCTCTGCGCCGCAACGGATTGGCTAAGCCAGAGGTTGCTCATCAAGAACAATGCTACGGTGGCGGCCAATGTGCCGCTGATCCCCAATACGCGTAGTCGCTGTCTCATTTTCAACCTCCTCGCTTCGGTCACTTGTTTGTTCAAAACTGAATCCACCGCGCGTACGGCAATCGCATTCCTCGCAAGCTCTTGTGCATTCGCATCGTCGGCTTGTGAAATGGTTGCCAAGCAGCGCTCCAAAAATGTCGAAGACGGTTGGGGCGGCTGTTGATCTTGAATCCACCGATCCAGATCGTCTGCTGGAAAATCGTGATCGTGATTGCTATCAGTCATGGCCTTTCTCGTAAGTCTTGAACCACCGGCTCAGTTGCGAGCGGAGTTGTTTTCGAGCGCGAAAAAAACGCCAACGGACCAAGCTTGGGCTGATGCCCTGGATCGCCGCAATCTCCATGTGCTTTAAGCCGTGCCACACACGAAGCGAGAATACTTCTCGAAACTCGGCGCTAAGTTTGGCCACCGCCGCCTCCAAATCTTGAACCATCTCCGCTTGTTCCATGACTTCCAGAACGGATGGCCCTGCGGTTGGGATCATGTCCAATGCATGGTGCTTTGGTTCAGTTCGGGCGTTGCATCGCCGACATCGTTGACGCCAAAGGTTTCGAGCGATCGAAAACAGCCAAATCCTGCACGCCACGGGAGGAGTTTTTCGGCGGATGGACTCCCAAAAAGCCGCCAGCGACTCCTGCGCAAGATCCTCCGCCTCTTCACGACATCCCGTCAGACGATACAACCAGCCGTAAAGCTCGACTGCATGCCGACGAACGAACTGTTCGCAAACGGCCGCGTCGCCCGCACGAAGTTGTTCGAATTGGTCGTCTTCCGGGCTCAAAATCGTCTCCTACCAAGAAAATGACGCTTGCAAGCGTTTTGTTGGCGAGAGAAACTGCAATTTTTTTGCCTGACCGCAGAGAACGGCACGAAGGATCAGATCGCACGACGGCCCCACGGGGCAATTTGCAGCGCGAGCAAAAGGCCGTGTTGCAGGGGAGAAAAATGGCATGCCCACATCAAAAAAAGAAGTCTTGCACAACAGAACGCCGCACAAGACTCTACCAAGTGGAGCCGAAGGGGATCGAACCCTCAACCTCGTGGATGCAAACCACGCGCTCTCCCAACTGAGCTACGGCCCCGAACCGTCGTTGCACGCCCCAGTTTAGAAGATAACCGCTTTTCTGGAGGTCGTCAACCAACGAGCATATCAAGGTCCCCCCTTCGGCAAGTGGTCTTGCGACGTCCAGACAACTGCGGAAATAAGGCCTTCCCCCCGGCCGGACTGGTGCCGACGGAAATGGCCAGCTATACTAGGCATCATGGATCCAATTGCCGATATGTGGGCCCGTTGTTTGGAACACGCCGTGGTGAGCGACGTGGGGCTTCGTCGCGCCAACAACCAGGACTCATGCGCGGTCAGTTTGGCGGGCAATCAGGACGATTTCCAACAACACGGTCACCTATTCATCGTTGCCGATGGCATGGGCGCCCATGCAGCCGGCGAGTTGGCCAGCAAGATTGCCGTCGACGCGGTCGCTATGGCTTATCGCAAGCGGTTGAACGAGTCATCGCCCGAGGCGTTGCTTTCTTCGCTGCTCGACGCGAATCGGCAAATTCACGACCGCGGCCAAGCTAATCCCGATTTTCATGGGATGGGCACCACCGCCACCGCCTTAGCCTTGCTGCCCACCGGTGCGATGGTGGCCCATGTGGGCGACAGTCGAGCCTATCGAATCCGCGGTTCTTCCGTCGAGCAACTGACGTTCGACCACAGTCTGGTCTGGGAGCTTCGCGCCGCCGGTCAGCCCAACACCGAATTGCCCAACTACGTCTCTAAAAATATCATTACCCGATCGCTGGGGCCGAACACCACCGTCCAGGTCGATCTAGAAGGGCCGTATCCTGTCGAGCCAGGCGACGCTTTCTTGCTGTGCAGCGACGGGTTGTCGGGCCAAGTGAAAGACGAAGAACTTGGCATGGTCGTCCGTTGTCTGCCCGTGGCCGAAGCCGCGCAGGCGTTGGTCGATTTGGCCAATTTGCGCGGTGGTCCCGACAACATCACCGTTGTCATCGCAAAGGTTCTTGGGCCGCAAGTCGCCCAGACTGGCGAGACCGGCGAACCACCTCCCCATCGTTCGCCGACATTTCGACCAATTCATCCCCTGACGTGGTTAACCATCGGGGTAACCGGGTTGGCATCGGTCGGGTTATTGGCCCTTGGACACTCCTTGGTCGGATTAGGCGCCTTGTTGATTGCCATGGCTGCGGTCGTCGTAGCGATGGTACAGCGCTTCGGTGGAACGAATCCACTTCACGACGCCGAGTCTCGGCGATTCGGCCGCGGCCCCTACGTCACTTGTTCTTGCGAGCCGAACGAAGAACTGGTGGCACGACTGGCCGAAATGACACAGCAACTCCGCGAAGCGATTGTAAACCGGAACTTGGGCCTCGACCGATCGACGTTTGAACGCTTTGAGACGGAATCGGCTTCCTGCGCCTCGGCCGGCGATTGGTCTGGAGCCGCTTGCGGGCATTTGCGGGCCCTCTCGGCGCTGGTGGCTCAAATTCGCAGCTCTCAAAATGACGACGACCCAAACGATTCTTCGACGGATCTCTCGGATTGATTTCCGGAATCGATGCCTTCGCCGCCGTGACAATTCCGCTCGCCCCGCCTTCCCGTTGCAACGCCGACGGAACACAATAGAGGGGATCGCTGCTCCGGTTCTCGAAACATCGAGAACGCTCGGCTCAGAACTCAAACCACAAAACGGCTAGAACAAAACCGCGTGCGATGGAAATGTCCAGTTTCGATTTTGACGTCCTAGTCCTCGGCGGCGGACACGCCGGCGTCGAGGCCGCGTTGGCCGCCGCTCGATTGGGCGCGCGGACCGCGCTGCTGACGTCGAATCTCGACACCATCGCGCTGATGAGCTGCAACCCCGCGATCGGCGGCGTCGGCAAGGGCCAGATCGTCCGCGAAATCGACGCTTTGGGCGGCGCAATGGGACTGGCCATCGATCGGACCGGCATTCAGTTTCGGATGCTCAATCGCCGCAAGGGGCCCGCCATGCACGGCCCTCGCGCCCAGGCCGACAAACGGGCCTATCGGCTTGAAGTGCGTCGAATGCTGGAGTCTCAACCGAACCTCTCGCTACGGCAGGAGACCGTCGAAGATTTGCTGGTCGACGGCGATTCGCAGTCTCCGCATGTGATCGGCGTTCGCACATCCACCGCCCGAATCTATCATGCCGGGGCGGTGGTGCTTTGTGCGGGCACGTTTCTTCGCGGTTTGTTGCACGAGGGCGACGCAACGCATCCCGGTGGCCGCATCGACGAACCGACCTCCGCGGGCGTCAGCCTGGCGTTGGAGCGGCTCGGGTTCGAGCTTCGACGATTCAAAACCGGGACGCCCGCCCGACTCGACGGACGCACCATCGACTACGATCGGACGGATCGCCAACCGGGCGATGAGACGCCCGTGCCGTTTTCGTTCTTGACCGACCAAATCGATCGGCCGCAAACGCCGTGTTGGATCACCCGCACCACGCCCGAGCTTCACGAATTGATCCGCGCCAATCTGCATCGCGCCCCGATGTACAGCGGGCAAATCCAATCGACCGGCCCTCGCTATTGTCCGTCGATCGAGACCAAAATTGTGCGGTTTGCCGACAAATCGAGCCACCAGTTGTTTCTGGAGCCCGAGGGCCTCGACACTCCTGAGGTGTACATCAACGGACTGTCAACCAGTTTTCCACGCGACATGCAGCAAGCCATGATCCGGCTGATTCCGGGGCTGGAGCGGGCCGCGATCTTGCGATACGGATACGCGATCGAATACGACTACCTGCCGCCGTCGCAACTGCGGCTTTCGCTCGAAACGAAACGCGTGGCCGGGTTGTTTTGCGCCGGACAGATCAACGGCACGACCGGCTACGAAGAGGCCGCCGCCCAGGGGTTGGTGGCCGGCGCCAACGCGGCGCTCGGGCTTCTCGGACGACCGCCGTTGGTGTTGCGCCGCGACGAGGCCTACCTCGGTGTGATGATCGACGATCTGATCACCCGCGGCGTGGACGAGCCGTATCGAATGTTTACGAGTCGGGCGGAGTACCGGTTGCTGCTGCGGCCCGACAACGCCGACCGGCGGTTGACGCCGATCGCGCATCGTTTGGGGCTGGTCGACCGTGAACGTTGGGACCGATTTCAAGCCAAACAGGCTGAGATCGCTCGCGTCGCCGGACTGCTGGAGTCTTCGCATTGCGGATCGATTTCGCTGGCCAAAATGTTTCGGCGTCCGGAGGTGGAGTGGTCGGATCTCATTTCACAGCTTCCCGAGCTGACCGCCGTTGCGTCGGACGTGGCCGAACAGGTTGGTTACGACGCCAAATACGCCGGTTACGTGGCTCGCCAGCGGCTCGACGTCGATCGGCAAGAGCGCCTCGCGTCACGACGCATTCCGTCCGCGCTGGACTACCGCGAGGTACACCACCTGCGGGCCGAGGCCCGGGAAAAATTAGAGTGCGTGCAGCCGGTCGATTTCGCGCAGGCCGCACGCATCAGCGGCATCACGCCGGCGGATCTGAGCGTGTTGTTGATTCACCTTCAAAAATACGCCGCAACGTGACGCGGCGCGACGGTCACTTTTCCAATCGCTCGATCAGCGTCGCCATTCGGCGGCGCACGTCCAGCAACCGCAACGGATCGCGATTGAAATAGTGGGCGTCGGTCAACACTTCGGACGACACGGCTAGCAGCGCGTCGGCCTCGCGTTTCAGCGTCGCGTCGGTCGTCGCGTCGGCACGTCGTTTGAGCTCCATAAAATACCCAAAATCCTCCAACCCGTCACGGAGCGCCTTCAAACGAACGCTGGGCGTCGGGCCTGGATAGACCAAATATCCGTTGCCATTGTGCACGCCGGCCAACGGAAACGGATAGGGCTTGTCGGCGAGCGTCCAACCTTTGGTTTGCCAGTCGCTGCGGTCGACGCCCTCGGCGAACCACTCGTGGTTGCCGGCATAGATGAACATGCCCGTCGTCTGGTATTTCCAAGCGAGCCACAACGTCAGCCGATGTTCAATCGCCTCGTTGTCGATCTCCATATTGGGCGCCTGAACCAACGGCCGCACGTAATCCGCATGAAGCGGCATGTGGCAAAAATAAAACCAAAGCGACGCTGAACCATGGTTCGTTGCAGCGAAGGCGGCCCCTCGGCCCGTCGACACGTCGGTCATCCAAATATCGCACGCGTCGGCAATATCCGGAAAATATTGACTTGCCAAGTACACCCGCAAGTCCGGATACAACGTTTGAATCCGTCGGCGATAAGGAATATTTCGCTCGTGCAGTTGCGACTCCGACGGCTCGTCCTGATTGGAATAGACGATCGCCTTCGACAACCAGCCTTTTTGCCGCAAATGCTCGACTAGCGGTTTGATCCGTTCGGGTTTGGGGCCGCCGTTGGGAATTTCAAACGTTTGAAGACCTCGGGCCAGGCAGTACTCCAGGTTTTCGTCCAACGTGCGGAAATCGTTCGAGTCGAGCCGCACGAAATCCTTGCCGACCGAAATGGGATCGACGCCGTGCGCAAGCAACTCGCCCAACATCGCTCGGTAATCGGCTGCCGACATCGCTTCGCCCGACGGTCCTTTCGGCATGACCCACGCCGTGACGGGAAACGGAACGCGGTCGGGCAAACTGAACGCGCGCACGCGGAGCGACACCTCGATGAGCGTCGACGTTCCGTCCACCGTCAACGACAGTCGACCGCGATACCGACCCGGCGACGCGTCGCGCGGCACGTGCACCTCGACCCAAAACAATCCCAAATCGCTGCCGGTGATTTTCATCGGGCCGTTGGGCAACAACGGATCGGGCCAAGGGCCGCAGTAAAGCGTCGGATAGGGCACGGGCCGGGTTTTCACATAGGCGACGCGATAAATTGTAATTTGATCGCGAGCAATGCAGCCGTGGCCCGCTTCACGCTCAAGATCTCCCGACGCCGTCAACGTGACCGTGTTGCAGGTCTTGCCGAAGTCCGGAATCACGGCCACCTGAAAACTTTCATACTCATTTCGGGCCGCGTCCAACGACGCCGAGTTGCCGGGCCGGCCCTTGAACCAATACTTGTTGCTCGGCACTTTTTCCAAACCGTGTTGAATGCCGACCCAAAAGTTCTGCGGGGCTTGCGGGCCCAGCGTCTTGCGCCACGCATCGCGGGCCGCGACAAATCGCCGCAACTGTTCGGAAAACGGCAGTCCCCAGTGATCCACCTGATCGCGCAACGCCCGTTCCGACGCGGGCACTTGTTTGAGCAACTCGGCGTCCGTTAACTCGGCGGCCGTCAGCGAACCGAACGACGCGGCGATGCAAACCGCCATCAAAAACCAATGTCGCATGGTCATCGAAAAAACCTTTGTTGCCTAGGCCCAACCGAGATACTGGGCAAAAACCATCAACCACGGCGGTGTCCAAGGATTCCATGTTGGATAGCTCGCCGAGAGAACCGAGAGAATCAACAGAAACAACGCCAGTCCGCGAGTCCAACGCCGTGACGCCAGCAAGTCCAACGTTGGCAACATTGCCAACAACCAAATCGGCGTCAGCCAGAACAACCACCGCAGTCCGGACGCCACGCCGCCGTAATTGCGGTTGACCTCCGGCTGAAAAATGTAAAACATCAAGCACGCCGCCGAAATCGCCAACGTGCCGACCGCGAGCCACCGCAACCGCCCATCGCGGCGCTGAAAGAGCCAAAGCATCACGCCCGCCACGCTGAGCAACCAAATGGGCGTCAGCGAAAAAACGCCGTGATGGCCCACCAAAACATTCACCGCGTAACGCTGCTGCGACGACTCGCCGCGATCGACGCCGACCGGGTGACGCCAATAGCTTTCGATGGTTCGCCCGCCGCGTTGGTAGGTGTAGTCGTACCAATGGTCCGCTCCGGCGCGATGCAAATAAGCGGGCTCCCACGTGCCCAACGCCGCATAATTGGCGCCAAAAAATGCCGCGGCTACCAGCAGCGCGGGCGGCAAGAATCCCAACAGCGTCGCCCGAAACGATTGATAGATCAGCAACAACGCCAACAGCGTCAGCAGCGACGCCGCCGTGAACTCGTTGACCGCCGCCAGCGAGCCGAACAGCCCGACGACGACAAAATAGCGCAGCCGGCGCTCCTGGTCGAACCAGATGCGCATCGTCGCATAAACGGCCGCCGCCGCGCAGACCGCCGCCGGCAGATGGTTGTTGATCGTCACGACAAACGTGGTCAAATAGGTGCCGAACGATGCCGCGGCCATCGCAAAAATCCGTCCCCAATCGGTCGCGCCGAATCGTTCGATCAGCCCGGCCAACAAGACGAAGTAAATCACTAGCGGAATCAGATTGAACACCACGAGCATCGCACGACCGATTTCGTAAGGATGCGTGCCGAGCGTTGCCCCGGTGACGTGGTAAATCGGCCAATAGACGGCCGCCATCAGCGTGGGCCACAACGGTGGCTTGCTCGAATACAAGTGCCCGTTGTGTTGGACCATGTCGATCGTATCCCAATTAGGCTGCTGGATCACCTTGTCGATCGCGTAGGGCTCGCCGTCCACTCGCATCTCGGGTTCGACCAATGCCCGAACCGTGCACCAACGGCTTCGATCGTTGGCGCTGAGAAACGGCCGCTTCGCACGATCGGGCTTGTTCACCGCGTCGACCGAAAAAATCCGTCCGAGCATCGCGCCGACACTGACCACAATCAGCAGGCAATACACGCCGCGGCGCAGTGCGGCATGGTCGTCCGACATCGCATCGTTCACGTCAGCTCTCCTTCGGAACGATCGGAAGTGGTGCGTTCGGAAATCGAATAATCAGGCAGCGATGGCGGACGATTAGCAACCAACAGCTCGGCCGCAAACCCGAGAAACAACAGTTGTACGCCCAACAACAACAAACCGGCCGAGGCCGCCAAGACGGGAACCATCGGCCAGACCATCCACCACAAAATGCCCAAGAAACCCAAGAGCAGCGAAAAAAACCCGATCGTACCGAAAAAATGTTGTGGACGGCGGCCATAACGAGTCAGAAACTCAACGGTCCAAAGATCCAAAAAGCCTTTGATGAACCGCGCCGCACCGTACTTCGAGCGGCCGAATCGTCTTGGACGATGGTGAACCACCGTTTCGCCGACCCGAAACCCGCGAGCCGCCGCCAACACCGGCACGAACCGATACAGTTCGCCGTATAACCGGAGTTCTTGTGGGACTTCCCGACGATAACACTTCATGCCGCAATTGTGATCGTGCAATTTGACGCCGGTCAGCCAACGGACCATGCGGTTGAACACCCGCGACGGAAACACCTTGTGCCAAGGATCGTGTCGCACCCGCTTCCAACCGCTGACCAGGTCGAGATTCGCTTCGTTCTGTTTGGCCAAAAGTCGCGGAATTTCGTGCGGGTCGTCTTGCAGGTCGGCGTCCATCGTAATGATGAACTGACCTTGCGATTGCGCGAAACCGGCGCTCAAGGCCGCCGCTTTGCCGAAGTTTCGGCGAAACCGCAGGCCGAAAACGCGAGAATCCTCGGCCGCCAAACGGCAGATCGTCGCCCACGAGGAATCGGTCGACCCGTCGTCGACTAGGATGATTTCCATCTCATAGCTATGTGCGGCCGCCACTTCGGACAACTCCTGGTGCAGCGGCACAAGGCTGTCGACTTCATTGAAGACGGGAATGACGATCGAAAGCATGGGCGGGCTTGTCCGGAGGCGGGAACACACAGGAGTCGGAAGCCAATCGCGGAAATTCGCGCGGGGGGGAACGTCAACCCTCATTCCGCCGACTTTCGGCCGAGGACTTCGGACCTCGAACTCCCAAATATAGGATACCCGAAATCGCCAACTCTGCCACTAGCCCAACCATGCGTAAAAGTACGGCACTGATCAGCGAGACACCCCCGCCAAGATGGGGAATCATCAGTTCGGCCAGCACCGCTTCTCGAACCACCGCCCCCCCCGGCACAAACGAGAGAAAACCGGCAACTGTCGCCAAGGTCACGGCCGCCGTGCATAAGGGCAATTGCATCCATGGGTTAGGATCCGCGCAGCCCAAAGCCCGCAAGACAGCCCAAAAACCAAACCCCTGGAATATCCAGCCAATGCCGGTCAAAAACCATCCGACCAACATGGCAAGCCAACCCAAGCTGTCCAGCTTGGCCACGATTTCTGGTTTTTTACGGCCGACGCCAACCAGACGCGTTAAGCGTCGAAACACCGGTGGCGAAGTCGGTAGGCCTGCCACAAGCATCAAGCCCACAGAGGCCCAAAACAGTTGTGGTTCGCCACGAAACCAAATCGCTACAATGGCCCCGGCCAACATCGCACCGGTGGCCATCATTGTCAGGGTCTCAAAGAACACTGCGGCCGCGGCCAACGACGTGTCTACCCCTCGTCCGCGGATCAATCCAGCCCGCAGAATCACAACCATCGCCTTGCCTGGCACGTATTTGCCCAAATGCCCGATGTAATAGGCGCGAAGAGCCTGACCAAAACGGACCGGCTGCCCTAAAACCCGCAAACTGTAATACCAAAACACCCCGCACAGAAGGGTGCCGATCAAGTACATCGCTCCGGAAAGGACCAACCAGCCTAATTGCAGCCGTGGCGGATGATGGCTCAACTGTTGCCAAGCATCGGCAATGGTGTGGTGAATGAACCCAATGACGACCACAACAACCAGCCACTTGGCTGCAGCGACGCCCCATTGTTTCCATCGTGAATGCTTCATGGGCGAGGACTTCCATCACTATTTTGACAGGCCTCGCCGCGCCGTTCAAGCGGTATTTTCCTTGCTGGTCGTCAGGGCTTGGCAAGCCTGGTTTCGGATGCTATTCTTAAATTCCCTTGACCGTGCGACCGGACGAGACACTTCTTGGTTTTCGTTTCTGTCGAGAACGGTTTTGGAATCCGGACAGGTAGCTCAGGTAGTAGAGCAGCGGACTGAAAATCCGCGTGTCGTGAGTGCGACTCTCACCCTGTCCACTTAACGGAAATCCCGCCGAATCTTGGATTTAGGATACCTGCCGGCGGTCGGCAGAGCGGCCCAAAGTTTCCCGAAAACCCGGTAGACTACCGGATTCGAGAAAAGGAAGGTCGCCATGCTGAGTTCTCTTCGTGTTCCGTCGTATCGTCGTCACAAGCCAACTGGGCAAGCTGTGGTCACTCTTTCCGGTAAGGACCACTACCTGGGCACCTGGAAGACCACGGCCAGTCGAGCCGAGTACAATCGGCTGATCGGCGAGTGGTTGGCTGCCGGTCGTTGCCTGCCGGCCTCACGTCGCGGTTATGATCTGACGGTGGCCGAGTTGGGCGCTGCCTATTGGAATTGGGCCAAGGGCTACTATCGCAAGGACGGGCAGCCTACCCGGTCGCTGGAGCGGGTCCGATTGGCTGTTCGGTTGCTACGAACCAACTACGGTCCTACGCTCGCCCACGATTTCGGCCCTCTGGCCCTCCAAGCGATCCAACGGGAGTTGGCTGCCGGGCATCGCTGCCGCCGGTACTGCAACTATCTGACCGACGCCATCAAGCGGATGTTCAAGTGGGCTGCCTCCCAAGAACTGATGCCCGTCACGGTCTACCAAGCGCTTGCCACGGTGCCCGGTCTGCGTAAGGGGCGGTCGGATGCCAAGGAAGCCAAGCCGGTGTTGCCGGTGGCGGCCGACGTGGTTGACGCCACGCTGCCCTGTCTGCCCGAGGTCGTGGCCGATATGGTTCGGCTGCATCGACTGATCGGGGCGCGGCCGGCCGAGGTCTGTATCCTTCGTCCATGCGACGTGGATACCTCGGGCGTCGTCTGGACCTATCGCCCCGAATCTCACAAGACGGAGAATCACCGGGTCATTATGATCGGCCCGAAGGGGCAAGACGTGCTGCGTTCCTATCTGCTGCGTGAGAAGACCGCCTATTGTTTCGTTCCTGCCGAGAGTGAACTGAAACGAAGGCGGCGGCTGCGTGAGAATCGCCGGTCGCCGCTGAAGCCGTTCGACCTGAAACGCCGGTCGAAACGCAACCCAAAGCGTGCCGCTGGCGACCGCTACACGCCGGGTAGCTACCGTCGTGCCATTGAGCGGGCCATTGAACGGATCAATCAAGATCGGTGCGAAGAGGCCCGCAAGGCGACGAAGATGGCGGGCGTGAAGGCAGAGGCCGCGTTGTTGCCCGATTGGACCCCAAACCAGTTGCGCCACGCTGCCGCTACCGACATACGCCGGCAATTCGGTCTGGAAGCGGTCCAAGTAGTGTTGGGTCACGCACATGCGAACGTGTCGGAGGTCTATGCCGAGCGCGACTTGAATCTGGCTGCGGAGATCATGCGGAAGATCGGATGAGCGATGGAACGAGGCGGCAGGGTGGCGAACAACAGGCGTCGGGGCAAAAGTTAAAGGGTAGGCTTGGCTTTTTGTTCCGACAGGGCGGTAGAAGGACAACTGGTTGCGAGCAAGGACTTACGGGCGGGCCAGTGGCCAAGGGAGGCCCCCCACGCGAAGGCCATCTTCGCTTGATAGTAGCGACCACAAAGAGTTTTCATTTTTTGGTATCGTGCGCAATCGTTCTCGAACACGGGTAGACGGCTGATCCCCGTCGCGCGGTGCGGCCGGCTGTTGTGGAACCACCTACGCCACAACGGCCGACCGACTGGCCCGAAAAGGTAGATTGAGTAACGTGGAAAGACAAGATTACTTTCTGGAAGCCGAAGGTGCTGCGGGGGAAAGTGATTGTAGCGCAACTTGGGCGCGCCTTAAGAACTTGACCGCTAATGAAGCGACGGCCGTCGAATGCGCACTCAAAACAAGCAGCAGACCGTTTGGTTTTGGCTCTCACGAGGACGGCCGTTACGAACTTTATCTAATGGCAGAAAGCAGCATTCAGGAAAAGAATCCTGGGGCATGGCTTGCAATGTGCCACGACGCTGAGCAAGGCGAGGAGTTCGTTGCAACAAGTTTTAATCTTCCTCCTGAGTCATCCAGGTACTGCAAGTATCACATAATCGTCATGGCAAAACGGTTTGCTGATCTGGTTCGTGATAAACTCAGCACCACGAAAGGCAAAACAGAAAATCAAAATCAGCGATTCGTGGTTTGGGATGTCGAAAACGAGGCTCAGTTGATGTTTGATCCTGGTAACGCCATTAGCTGGGGGCCAGTGTCGAAAGCCGATGACCCAATCGACCCCACGTGGTTGACAGAGGAGTGCCTCTATCGCCACGGCCCCGATGGATGGACACTGCTCGTCACACGATTCCTATGTGAGCCAGCCGCGCCGGTGCCAGTGCCCGACGCCAAGAGACTCGATTCTATCGCTGCCGTTCGATGGCTGATGAGCAACGGTTTCCCGGTGCCTGCCGACGTGGCACATCTTCGAGAGAAGCTATTCTTTGTACCCGGTCCACCTGCGCCAATCCAAGTTGAGGCCGGAGACGACGAAACAATCCAACCATGTTGGGATACTGAGCGCGACGAGGGAAGCAATTCGCCCAAGTTGTCTGATGCTGAGCAGATAATCCTTGACGTGCTTCGCAACGAGGGAAAACGGATGACGACCAATGTAATTCTCTCCGCAATCGAGAAAAAACTCGGTGCCGCAAGTGAGGGCACAACAAAGACATGCCTGGCAACGCTGGTGCGGCGCGGCCTATTGACGAATCGCCAAGACGTGATTCCGAAAGGCTACGGGCTGCCTGAGTGGTAATGGTCGTCTTGGATCTGCTGTACTCGGTTATATACTCGAGTTAGGACTGCTTTGTTTCGAGGGTTGGTCTACCTTTTCGAAAAGTGGCAAACACGATTCCACTTTTGTGAGAGGTATACGATGATCGACCCAAACAGTGAACACGTCATTTCCTTGTCCGAAGCGGCGGAGCATCTTCCGCGGCGACGCGCCGGCAAAAGGCCGCACGTCAGTTGCGTCTATCGTTGGACCACCTCGGGCTGCCGTGGTGTCGTCCTTGAGTCAATCCAGGTCGGTGGCACGCGATGCACGTCGCGTGAGGCGATGGCCCGATTCTTCCGCCGGCTGACCCAAGACGGTCCTGCCGACATTCCCGTAAACCGTTCCGTCGCGCAACGGCAACGCGCGGCGGATCGAGCGGTGAGGGAGTTGGACCGCGCGGGCGTGTGACCCGGCTGGCTATTAGGCCGGGCGCGGTCGCAAGAGAGGCTTTGCACCTTCCTCTGCCTGGGGTCCGACTCCCCAACGGCCTGCTGTTAGCAAAACGCCCAGCACGTCGCTGGGCGCGAAAGCAAGAGAGACTTTGCACCCACAATCGTATCGCATGGGCACGCCGCTGACAACGCCCTTGAAGCCCACAAACGACTGAGGGCGCCAAGCCGGCGATCAGCCCGACGCCCTCAAAGGTCGCTGCAATGCAAGATCATACTTCCAACGGCGGCCGTCGCCAAGGCGGCAGCCCCTCCACGTCGATCGAATGGGCGCTGGCCTACTGGCGCCGCGGCTGGTCGATCATCCCGATTGCCTCGGGCAGCAAGGCGCCGGCCTGTAGATCGTGGAAGGCATACCAAGACACTCGGGCCGATGAATCACAGATACGCCGCTGGTTCGCCAAGCCCGAAGGCCGCGGCGTGGCAGTTCTTTTCGGTGACGTGTCGGGCGGCCTGG
>JAJFVC010000038.1 GCA_021372005.1 Planctomycetaceae bacterium
TGGTGGCGGCTCGCCTGCGGCACATCGCAGGCACACGTTGGGGCACAAGGCGATACTTGGATATGGAGCGACTTAGGGAACAGGAGCAAGAACAACCGGATTCAGCAATGGAGGAGATTGCGTAAACTTTACCGCTGCTCCCCTAGGGGAGCAGCAGGAGAGCGACCAGTTCCAAGGACTAACCTAAAATCAAATGTGCGCACCTTGACAGACACCACCAAACGTGGCGCAGAATCCGGCGCAGCCAATTTCCGCCGATTCACGCCAACCATCCCAAGAAACGCATAAAGCCCTGGAGGACCAAGGCTTATGTCTTGCCGCGGCGGACACTGGCGAACCATGGCAAAATAGGCAAGCTCCCCGACAAGGACTCGAATTTAACCGATGATTCAGACGTAAGTCAATAGCTGTCAACGTAATACGTTGACAGCAAACGACTTAGCTTTTGTTTCTGATTCATCGTCATTCCCCCTCAGTCATCGTCATTTTGCCCCTTTTCGCATTTTTGTGTTGGGAATGTGTTGGGCCAACTCGACAAGGATTTTTGCCTTGTCGAGTACGTAGGGTTGAAAGATTAGCGTTTCGTCTAGCTTTCGGCCTGACGAAAATGCCACAGATTTTGATGCCAGTCCTTTGGCGGGGGCCATACGGCTGGCTTGTCCGGGGGAAATACATTATCCTGACTGTCTCTTCTGGACGACGACTCAATGCAGGCGAGGGGGCAATGAGCCTTCGGGATGATTTAGTTGCACAGCGACCACGAGAAACGAGCGGCTCGCGTTCTGCAAATCGCTTTGATTTTCAGAAGGATTGGGCCATTTGTCGTTTGCTAACACTCCACGAGTCAGGTGCGGACTATCTGATGCTGTTCGACTACCACGACGATGTGGTGGTCCTTGATTCTCCTGCCGCCCCGCTTGCCCTGTCTTTCTACCAGATCAAATCGAAACGCAAAGGCAACTGGACGACCAAAGAACTTATCAAACGTGACAAAGGTGCCAATGGCCCCTTGTTGTCGCCGCTCGGCAAGCTTTGGGGTCACAGGCTGACATTTCCTCTACACTCACCAGACTTGTATTTCGTAAGCAACGCCCGTTTCAGTATTCGTCTTCTTTCAGAGCCTCCCAAGAGCACCGAGCGAGATCAGATTCCCCTGCGTGATGTTCATGGTGACGATCTGACCGCCTTTAAGGCAACAGTCCGCGCAGAACATGGCCTAACCGCTGATCCCGATGGCGAGGATTCCATTGTATTGATGGTGACGGACCTTGGCCCTGACAACCATGAAGCATGTACTTTGGGCAAGATTGCTGAGTTCATTGACAAGAGTCCTAATCGTACCGTGCCAGCACGGCCCCTGTACTTGACCGTGAAAGCAGAAGTGTCCCGAAAAAACAATTGCGAGCGACAATCAACTTCGTTTGAAGACTTGTGCGCCATGAAGGGCATCAGTCGGGCCGAGTTTCAGGCCATGCTTGATACCCCCGCTACTTCCGAACGCATCAATGCTCTTGTTGACGCAATCAGCCGGCAGTTGCAGCATGAAAGCGTTCCGTATCAGCAAGTTTGTGCCATCTGCGAAGAATGCAAAAAATACCTGGTGTCACGAATGGATGCGGCAAATAAAGTAATTACAGAGGCGCGTGCAGAAATCGAGATGCGGGTACGCACTGGCCGCACCAGTCCAACCTCTCTTTTGAGCGATGATATAGCGGCAATAGCCGCACCCGCTTCTATGACGTTCGATCGTGTCCGTCAGTGCTATTCTTCAAGTTTCCTTGAATCAATGATAGCGGTGGCTTGCTATGAACAGCGACAACTTTAGGCGGCTTGTCCGCAATCTTAGGACGAAGAAATATGAAAAGGTTAGTCTTCAACGACCTCCTGTTGCTCTCCCAAAAGGAGAAAGCCGCACGGCGGCTGACGTTCCATCCGAGCGTCACGGTCATCAAGGGACCAAATGATACAGGTAAGTCGTCCGTTATAAAAACGATCTACCGCACGCTGGGCGCAATTCCGCCACAGGTGCATCCCAATTGGAATGCCGCCTCCGTCAGATCGGCCGTGAGGTTCACTATCGACGGAGTAGCGTATCGGATTCTGAGGGATGGAAAACGATATACGCTGTTTGACGCAAGCGATACCAAGATTCGCCATTTTGATAGCGTGACCAATGATCTATCGCCATGTTTTGCGCAGCTATTCAATTTTCATTTGTTGCTCAAAACCCACAACGACGAGGGGCAACAGGCCACGCCCGCTTTTCTCTTTCTGCCGTTCTACGTGGACCAGGACATTGGGTGGGTTAAGAGCTGGTCTAGCTTCGAGCGACTGGGGCAATTTGTTTCATCTAAGAGCGACGTGGTCTACTATCATACTGGCGTCAGGCCAAACGCCTATTATAAGGCAAAGGTATCTTTGGCGGATGCTGAGCGAAGGCTCGACAGCCTTCGCCAGGAACGTCACATGATAGAACAAGTAATTCAAAAGATTGATGTGCTACTTGGGCAAGTGTCGTTTGACATCGACATTGTCGCCTATGAAAGGGAGATCACAGAATTGCTTGCTCAATGCAATTTGCTCCGCGTACAAGAAGAGACGATCAAGGTGGAGACTGTCAAACTGTATAATGCTAGGATGGTGATTCAATCGCAATTGACGGTCACGATTGCAGCGGCAAATGAGTTGGGCAAGGATTTTGCATTCGCTGCCGAACGACTTGATGATCGGGTGGATTGTCCAACCTGCGGGGCAACTTACGAGAACTCGTTCTCTGAGAGATTTCAAATGGCGGCGGACGAGGATCGTTGTAGGGAACTTATCTCTGACCTTCAAGAAGAGTTGAGGGAAATTGAGACTCGCATTAGTGACCAGCAAAGCCGAGCAAGCCAGTTGGGAGAGCTTCTCTCCAAACTTAGATCGACGTTGGATGCCAAGCAGGGTGAAGTTAAGCTGGTTGACGTGATTAGAAGCGAAGGCAGGAAGGAAGTTCGTGGAGTTCTCAAAAATGATATTACTACCCTAGATACCCATATTGGCGAAGCGGACGGTGAAATTGAGAAATTGAAAGCTGAGATGGCTACGTTCACAGACCGCCAACATTCAAAACGAATCGCTGAGTCTTATCGGTCTCGTATGCGGTCTTATCTTGCAGCGCTCGCGGTGGTAGGACTTTCCGAAGCGGACTACAAAAGGCTGGATTGCACGATTCGTGAGTCAGGAAGTGACCTGCCTCGTGCTTTGCTCGCATATTACTTTAGCATCTTACAGACGATTCGAGACAACTCATCTTCCACGTTCTGCCCCATTGTCATTGACTCGCCAAAGCAACAGGATCAGGATGAGCAGAATTGGAAACGAATACTTACGTTTATTCGTAATAATCGTCCTGCGGATTCGCAGTTGATCCTTGGGTTGGTAGATGACTTAGGTGAAGACTTAGGAGGCGATGTTGTGGAATTGAGTGATACGTATCATGCGTTGCAGAACTCCGCATTCGATTCTGTAATGGAGGAAATGCGTCCACTGTTGGACGCAAGTATCACCGATTAACGGCTTGCCTTTCTGGTCCGCTGCAACGGTGACGACTGGCTAACCCAGCACGACACCAACCTTGACCAAGACGTGGCCCCGCCAGCGGTGGACCAGCGGCAATATGTGGCAGGTGGACAGGTCATCGGGCGTGCCACCGCGCTGATTCGGTTCTCCCAGCGGCAGACGCTTCCTATAGCCCAACGTGGCCCCCGGCAGCTATTGACCCAATGGCGATATGTGGCCCCTGTATTCCCAAAAACACCACAGTGAGGTAGAAATGGTTGACAATTTGAACTGACGCCATTGGCGTCAAACCTGCTTCCACCAAAACCGCAAACCTGAGTCCTAATCAGACTCTTGAAGAACAGAAGCAGCGCAAGCCCGTTCTCCGATGGGGAACGCCGGCCTTATTAAGCGCTGTTCTGTTCTGCGTCTTTGCGGACGTTGGTGGAGCGGCCTTTGTTTGGTTCGGCGTTCCCTTTTTCTCCGTAGGAGCGGGCGCAATGTCCCCAGAGGAAAGAATCAAGCTCATCCGCGAATACGAGCGGTTGCGCAAGCTGGCGCATGGCTTGCCCGTGTACGTCGCTATGCAGCGTGTAGGCGAGCGCTACCTTGACCTTGCGTGGGAATGTCGCCACGCCGTAGACAACGCATTTACACGCTACCTGCGCGGCCTAGACGCCAAGCCACAATGCCGTGTCATTCTCGGAAATCCCGAGACAATGAGAAAGCATTACCTCAACCTGGATGAGGTTGCCATTGCCGATCAGGTTTTCACCCAGATGGGAGCTTATCAGGCCCCATGCGTTGGGAATGTGTTGGGATTGCCACCCAAGAAACGACGTAACCTCCTTACTGCTAAGGAGGTTATGAAGCTCCCCGACAAGGACTCGAACCTTGGACTTAGCGGTTAACAGCCGCTCGCTCTACCAACTGAGCTATCGGGGATCGTTCCCTTTATGCTAATTCACGAAGCCTTGGTTGGCAAGACCGGGCTTGATCTCAAAATTGAAAGTTCGCTGGTCCACTTCAACTTTCTCCGGCACAAGCGGCACAGTCCGCGCGAAACGTCATAACACTTTGCCACAAAGACAGTTGCAGCTTCTTTGATTGTCGCATCGGTCTTCGGGAGATGGTCGGGGATTGTTCCGACTGGAGTGACTAAGTGGCTCGGTGTCCCACAGTCATCGGCGACTTTGTTGTGAAGAGAAGAGGATATTTTGATTTTCTAGAAGTCGGTAATGTTGAACGGCGGGCGGCAGACAAGATTTGACCCCGAATCAGTCACCAAACGCTGACCTTTTGCTCATCGAAATTTAACATCCCGGTGCTAAAATAGCGTGGCATGAGTCGGATCGTTTCGTAACATCGGAGGCCCACTATGGTTCGGCAATCTGTTCTCGTCGTGGAAGACGAGGAGGACATTCGCGAGCTGGTGAGTTACAATTTGCTCAAAGAGGGCTATCAAGTGGCCGGCGTGGCCTCGGGCGAGGATGCTTTGACGGCAGTCGCCGACAAGACGCCCGACCTCGTCTTGTTGGACATCATGTTGCCGGGGTTGGACGGGCTGAGCGTTTGCCGTCGATTAAAGGGAGACCCGCGATTCGCGTCGATCCCGATCATCATGTTGACGGCCAAGGGCGAAGAGCCCGACGTGGTGAGCGGATTGAACATGGGAGCCGACGATTACGTCACCAAGCCGTTCAGTCCCAAGGTTCTCTTGGCTCGGGTGCAAGCCGTGTTGCGACGTGCGGAAAGCGTGACAGACCAGCCCGCAGAAGATCAATCGCTTGAGGTGGTCGAGACCGGTGAGTTGACGATCCATTTGGGTCGGCACGAAGTGTCAGTCGCCGGGCAGCCGGTCGATTTGACGGCCACGGAGTTCAAATTGCTGCATTTTTTGGCCAAGCGGCCCGGTTGGGTTTTTACACGTCAGCAAATCCTCGATGGCGTGCACGGCGACAACTATGCGATCACCGATCGAGCGGTGGATGTGCAAATCGTCGGTCTGCGGCGAAAATTAGGCGGAGCGGGCGCCTCGATCGAAACGGTGCGCGGGGTGGGCTATCGCTTTAAGGAATGACTCGCGAGGGGCATCCATGCGTGGCAAGAAACTTTGGTGGCGGTTGTTCCTTTCCTATCTCTGGGTGCCTGTGATCGTGGTGCTGTCGATCGGCTGGTACGGCGCCGAGTTGATCGGACGTTTTTACGAGGACCATCTCGAACAGGATCTGGAAGCCCGCGCGTGGCTCTGCGCCAAACCGGTCGACGACCTGCTGTCGCAACATCAGGCTTCGGCGATCGATGCGCTCTGTAAGCAACTCGGCCGCGCAACGCGAACTCGCATCACCGTAATTCGCCCAGACGGCGACGTGCTCGGCGATTCCGATGAATCGCCCCGCGACATGGACAATCACGCCCGACGGCCGGAGTTTCGCTCTGCGTTGGACGGTCATCCGAGCGCCGCGCGTCGTTATAGTTCGACCGAGCAGGAGGATCGCATTTACGCCGCGGTGCCGGTGCGGCATGGTAAAACGCTGGTTGCCGCGGTGCGCACCTCGTTGCCGGTGACGGCCATCAGCCGCACGCTCGGGGCGGTCCGCGACCGGATGATTTGGGCCGCGGCGGTGGGGCTTTTGTTGCACGGTCTGATCACGCTGGCGATTTCGCGGCACATGAGTCGGCCGCTGGAGGAAATCAAGCGGGGCGCCGAACGGTTCGCCGCGGGCGACCTGGGCCACCGGCTGCGCGTGACCAGTTCAGTCGAGATCAGCGCGCTGGCCGACGCAATGAATCGAATGGCCGAGCAGTTGAACGAGCGAATCCAAACCGTGTTGCGCCAGCAAAACGAGCGAGATGCGATGCTGTCGAGCATGGAGGAGGGCGTTTTGGCCATCGACAACGACGGAACGATCTTGAGCGTCAATCAGGCGTGTTCCTCACTGTTGGGCGAGGATCCGCCACGGTTGCAGGGCCGTGGAATTTACGAGGCCATCCGCAAGGCCGACCTACTGAAGTTCATCGAATCGGCGCTGGCCAGCGCGACGCCGGTTGAGGGCGAAATTCCGCTCCGAGGCCTGCGAGATCGTTGGGCGATCGCACACGGCACGGTGCTGCACGACCCGCAACGAGGCAAGATCGGCGTGTTGATCGTGCTGCACGACATCACTCGGCTGCGGCATTTGGAGGAGGTGCGTCGTGATTTTGTGGCCAACGTGTCGCACGAGTTGCGAACGCCGATCACGTCGATCAAGGGATTCGTCGAGACGCTGATCGACGGCGCGGTCGACGACAAGGAAAACGCCCAGCGGTTTTTGCAGATCATGCTGCGGCAGGTCAACCGGCTCGACGCGATCATCGGCGACCTGCTGACGCTTTCTCGCATCGAACGCGGCTCGGAGCAGCAGCGGATTGAGCTGGCGTCGGAACGGATCCGCCCGGTGCTTCAGGCGTCGGTCGACATGTGCGAGCAGAAAGCCGTCGACAAAGGCGTTCGCATCGCATGGACCTGCCCCGAAGAGCTTTCGGCCGACATCAACGCCGCGCTGTTGGAGCAAGCGATCGTCAATCTGCTGGACAACGCGGTGAAGTACAGCAACGCCGGGTCGACAGTCGAGTTGTCGGCCGGAATGGACGCCGAACAGTTGTTGATCCAAGTGAACGATCACGGCTGTGGCATCGAGGCCCAGCATTTGCCGCGGCTTTTCGAGCGATTTTATCGGGTCGACAAGGCTCGGAGCCGCGAATTGGGCGGCACGGGCCTCGGGTTGGCGATCGTCCGTCACATCGTGTTGGCCCATCACGGGTCGGTCGGCGTCGACAGCACCGTCGGCGTCGGCAGCACGTTCAGCCTCCGACTGCCGCTGCATTGGACGAATTCGGCCGACCTAACCGATTTCTAACCGATTGCCCACACGGAGCTAACCGGCAGGCTCTAGGATTCTCCAGGGTGGACATTCTGATCCGCAGGACAAGGAGAATCCGCAATGCGAAAGACATGGAGCATCGTTTGGACAGCGTTGATTTTGGGCATGTTGGTTGTTTTATCCATGAGCGCCGCTCAAGCCCGAAGCGAACAAACCGCGGTCGCGCCGTATGAAAAAGTTTCGGGCGTGGACGGCAGCCTCAACAGCATCGGGTCCGACACGCTGAACAACCTGATGACCTATTGGGCCGAGGCGTTCCATCGGCTCTATCCGAACGTCAAAATCCAAGTGGAAGGCAAAGGCTCGGCGACGGCCCCGCCCGCGTTGACCGCCGGCACGGCGCAGCTCGGCCCGATGTCTCGCCGTATGAAGCCCGAGGAAGAAGACGCTTTCGAGCGAAAACACGGTTTTCGGCCCACCTGCGTCAGCGTCGCATTGGACTGCCTGGCCGTCTACGTGCACAAGGACAACCCATTGCCGGGCCTGACCTTGACGCAGGCCGACGGCATCTTCTCGAAAACACGGCGCCGCGGCGGGCCGGAAATCAACACCTGGGGGCAGGTCGGGGTGACGGGCGATTGGGCCGCAACGCCGATCAGCCTCTACGGCCGCAATTCGGCCAGCGGCACCTATGCCTATTTCAAAGAGCATGTTTTGAACAAGGGCGATTATAAGGACACGGTGAAAGAGCAACCAGGCTCGGCGGCGGTCGTCAACGGCGTGGCAGCCGATCGGGCTGGCATTGGATACTCGGGCATCGGATACCGCACGTCCGAGGTCCGCGCAATTCCGTTGGCCAAAGACGCCCGCTCGCCGATGGTCGACCCAACGTTCGACAACGTTTTGAAGGGCCAGTATCCGCTCGGCCGAACGCTTTACATCTATGTGGCGAAGCGGCCGAACGAGCCGATGCCCAAACTCATCGAGGAGTTTTTGAAATTCGTGCTCTCGGACGACGGACAGCGGATCGTCGTCAAGGACGGTTACGGCCGGCTGCCCGCCAAGGTGATCGCTCGGCAACTCGATCGATTGAAATAGTCACCGGCGACGCAGAAACGATGCCATGGACGAACGATGGAACCGATCCTCAACACGAACGGCCAAGCGCCGCGATCGGGCGGCGCGATGGATCATTACGCTCGGCGGCGTGACGGTGATCGCCAGCGTGGTTGCCATTTTGGCCCTGATCGTCGGCGTCACCCTACCGTTGTTTCGAGGCCCGACGGCCGAGGCGATTCCGCCGACACAGATCGCCTTGCAAGGCGAAAAGCCGGTCTACGCGGCCGTCGACCGCGCGCTAAGCGGCGGCGCGACGATCGCCACGGTCTGGCTGAATCATGGCGACCTCGTGCGTGTGGACCTTCCCAGGGGTCGGCAACTTGAACGTTGTCGGCTGCCGGGCGTTGACAAAAACGATCCGCGGCGTCGGCTGCGACAGGTCGAACCTTTGGGACATGCGGTTTTTGCGATGCTTTGGTCCGACGGGGGAATGTCGCTGGCGGAGTTGTCCGGGAGCGATGTCCGGCGGTTGGCCGACGTGCCCTCGGACGGCACCAATAAATCGCCGATTGTGCAGTCATTGCTGCGACGATCGGATTCCGGCGCGATGACGCGGGCCACGCGACACGCCGACGGTCGGATCGTCCTGACGCGGCGGCTTGACGTCGAAACTCTTTCGGGCGATCGTCAAACCGAAACCCATCAAAACGTTTTGCTGGACGATCTGACGCCGCGAATCGCCGCGATGACGATGGACCGCGAGGGCAACACGTTGTACGCCGGCACCGACAATGGGCGGCTGATTCGCTGGTCATTAGACGAGACGGGCAAACCGTTGCCGCGTGACGTGGTCCGGGCGTTTTCGGACGGTCGCGCAATCACGGCGATTACGCTCGCACTGGGCGACGTGTCACTGGTCGTGGGCGATCGCAACGGTGGACTGACCGTTTGGGCTCCGGTTACGACCGACGGCGTTCAACGACTGCGGCAGATCCATCGTCTTCGGGGACATGACAGCCCGATCCGGCAACTTGTCGCATGTCAACGCCATCGGGCGGTGGCCAGCCTCGATGCCCGCGGCGTTGTGCACCTCGACAATCTTACCAGTCAACGTTCGATGATTTCGCTCGATGCCGGAACTGATCCCATCGAACAGATCGCCTTGAGCCCTCGCGGCGACGTTCTGTTGGGCCGCGATCCGTCGGGTCGGCTCACTGCGTGGCGTTTAGAATTGGGCAGCTCGGAAATCAGCCTGCGGACGCTCTTTGGCCGCGTGTTCTACGAAGGTTACGACAAACCGGAGTACGCCTGGCAGACAACCGGCGGCGAGGAGTTCGAGCCGAAGTTCAGCCTGACGCCGCTAGTGTTTGGGACGCTCAAAGGCACGTTGTACGCGATGCTGCTGGCCGTGCCGTTGGCGTTGTTCGGAGCGATGTACGTCAGCTATTTTACGACGCCGGCGTTTCGGCGGACGATCAAACCGGCCGTGGAGCTGATGGCCACGGTGCCGTCGGTCGTGATCGGATTCATGGCGGCGCTGTGGCTGGCCCCGATTCTCGAACGCTGGGCGCTGGCGTTTTGCCTGAGCTTCGTCACGCTGCCGGCGGCGCTGGTGGCGTTCATGGCCATCTGGCAGGGTTTGCGGCGGTTCGACATGGTTCGTCGGGTGGAGAACGGCTACGAGTTTTTAGTCGTTCTGCCGGTGCTCGTCGTGGGCGCATCGCTGGCCATTGCGATGTCGGGCCCGGTCGAAACGTGGTTGTTCGGCGGCAATTTTCGCCGGTGGCTTTTCGACGGACCGTTGGGCATGACCTACGACCAACGCAACTGCATTTTGATCGCCTTTGGGCTCGGTTTTACAGTGATCCCGATCATTTTTTCGATTGCTGAGGATGCGCTCTCCAACGTGCCGTACAGTATGACGGCGGCCTCGATGGCCGTCGGCGCGAGTCGCTGGCAGACGCTCTGGCGCGTGGTGCTGCCGTCGGCCAGCCCCGGCATTTTTGCCGCCGCGATGATCGGGTTTGGCCGCGCGGTGGGCGAGACGATGATCGTACTGATGGCGACCGGCAACACGCCGATCATGGATTGGAGCCCTTTAAACGGAATGCGGACGCTTTCGGCGAACATCGCCGTTGAAATTCCCGAGGCGCCCGTGGACGGAACACTTTATCGAGTCCTCTTTTTATGCGCCGTACTATTGTTTCTGCTGACGTTCACGGTGAACACCGCCGCGGAGTTGGTTCGCCAACGTCTGCGAAAACGCTTCGGCCGCTTTTGACCCACGGCCGTTCGCCGTCGGACGCCAAACGTTCGGAGTCGAAGACGATGCAAAACCAACCGCCGCCGCGACCGATTTTTGGACGGGCCTCGTTGCCGTTCGCGCTGGCCCATGGCGAGCGCGGACGATTTTGGCGACGCGGCGAGCCGCAGGTGTGGCTGTCGGCGGCGGCGTTGGCCGGCATGCTGCTGCTGGCCGCCGTGCTGTTGATCGTTATTGCGATCCATGGGCTCGGAACGTTTTGGCCTTCGGCCGTCGCCGAATTCACGCTGACCGACGGCGGCAAGTTGCTGGGCGAGGAAATCCGCCGCGAGACCAATCCGGACGACAAAAGGATCAGCCTGCAACTGAAAACCGGCAACCGCGAATACGATCCGCAGCGACAGGATTTCCGTTGGATTCGTCAGGACGCCATCAAGGCTACGAGCTATCCAGACGAGGTGTACGTGCTCGAACGCATGGAAAACGGCGATTTTTACGGCCGATTTCACGGCGTTCGCGGGCCGGACCTGACGTCGATCCGATCCGACGCGACGCAGGCCTTGGAGCGTGCCTTGGAACTGGTGCGCCGCAAAGCGAATCGTGAGCTCCGGCCGATCGCCAACGAGTTGTTCGCACTGAGCGGCGAGTTGCAGGCGAATCGCGACCGACTATTGCGGCTCGACTATCGCCGCACTCGGCAGGGAGACTCCCAATCGCTCGATCGTCAACGTGCAACGCTCAACGCGACGGACCGGCGACTCAAGGAACAATCCGACCGGCTGGTCCGGCGTCAGCAACTTCTTGCCGCCGATTTGCGAGGCAATATGGCCGTGATGAGCGATGTCTCGGGCAACGAGCGACTCGTGCCGCTGGTCGACGTCGTGCGCTGTTACCGGCCGAACGCGATGGGACCCGTCGCAAAATGTCTCCATTACCTGAAAAAGCTTGGCGAACTGCTTTGGGACAACCCGCGCGAGTCAAACACCGAAGGCGGATTGTTCCCAGCGATTTTCGGCACCGTGATGCTGATTTTCATCATGGCCATCGCGTGTTTTCCGCTGGGCGTGCTGGCCGGCGTCTATCTGGGCGAGTACGCCAAGGACGGTTTTTTGGTCCGGCTGGTTCGGATCGCCGTCAACAATTTGGCGGGCATTCCGTCGATCGTTTATGGTATTTTCGGGCTCGGATTTTTCGTCTACGGCGTCGGTGGACTGTTGGACCAGTGGTTGTTTCCGGAGCGTGCGGCGGTCGGAACGCCCACCTTCGGCACCGGCGGGATTCTCTGGGCAAGCCTGACACTGGGGCTGCTGACCGTGCCGATCGTGATTGTTTCGACCGAGGAAGCGCTGCGGGCGATTCCGCGAGCCACGCGCGAGGGCTCGTTTGCGTTGGGCGCAACAAAGTTCCAAACCTTGGTGCGCGTGTTGATCCCGCTGGCGTCGCCCGGCATGATGACCGGATTCATTTTGGCCATGGCCCGGGCGGCCGGCGAGGTCGCGCCGCTGATGATCACCGGCGTCGTCAAACTGGCGCCGCAGTTGCCCGTCGACGGTGTTTTTCCGTATTTTCATCTCGATCGAAAATTCATGCATCTGGGATTTCATATTTTTGACGTCGGATTTCAATCGCCGAACGTCGAGGCCAGCAAACCGATGGTATTCGTCACTACGCTGCTGTTGCTGACAATCGTGTTGGCGATGACGAGCGTGGCGATTTATCTGCGCAATCGGATGCGGAGCCGCTACCATACGCGAACGATTTGAGACCATCCCCTCGGAGCCCAAGGAGCCAACCATGAACGCCGTTTTGGAGATACCGCGATGGAATACGACCGTCGACGCACAGGGCGATCCGGTCGATTCGATCGTCGAGACCCGCGACCTCTCGCTTTGGTACGGCGACAAGCAGGCTTTGTTCGACATAACCATGCGGTTTCCTCGCCGCCAGGTGACCGCGTTGATCGGGCCGTCGGGTTGCGGCAAGTCGACGTTGCTGCGGTGCTTGAATCGGATGAACGATCTGGTGGACGACGTGACCATCACGGGCAGCATCGCGTTGGACGGCCACGAGATCAACGACCCGACGCTTGACGTGATTGAGCTGCGCCGCCGCGTAGGCATGGTTTTCCAGCGGGCCGTGCCGTTTCCGAAATCGATTTACGAAAATGTCGCCTACGGGCTGCGGATCGCCGGCGTGCGCGACCGAGCGGTGCTCGACGAGGCTGTCGAGCGAAGCCTGCAACGTTCGGCGCTTTGGGACGAGGTAAAAGATCGGCTGCACGATTCGGCCCTTGGTTTTTCGGGCGGGCAGCATCAGCGGCTCTGCATCGCCAGGGCCATCGCCGTGCGGCCGGAGATCATTTTGATGGACGAGCCGTGCTCGGCGCTCGACCCGCGTTCGACCACGCGCATCGAGGACTTGATCGGCCAACTGCGCGGCGAATACACGATCATCATCGTAACGCACAACATGCAACAGGCTGCCCGCGTGTCGGATTTCACCGCGTTCTTCTACGAGGGCTCGCTGGTCGAGTTCGGCCCGACCAAGCAGTTGTTCACGAAACCCGAGAAAAAAGAGACCGAGGACTATATCACCGGACGGTTCGGCTAGTCGGGGCCGCCAAAACACGAAACGTCCTTCGGGCGAAAGGGAAAGCCATGTCGATCCACTTGCAGCGGGAAATCGAGAAGCTGAAAAACCGGTTGCTGGCTCTTTGCGCGGTGGTTGAAGATCAGGTGCAAATGGCGATCGAGGCGTTTTTGAATCGCGACGACTCGCTGGCGGTGGATGTCGAACGGCGAGACGTCGACGTCGATCACCGCGAGGTCGAGGTGGAGGAGGAGTGTTTGAAAATGCTTGCGCTCTATCAGCCGGTGGCGGCCGATTTGCGGCTGATCGTCGCCGTGCTGAAGATCAACAACGATTTGGAGCAGATCGGCGACCTGGCGGTGAACGTCGCGCGAAAGGCCGCCGCGGTGGCCGTTGAACCGCCATTGGATGTTTCGTTCGACGTAGCCGGCATGTGGAGCAAAGTCCAGGCGATGCTGCGAGACAGTCTCGACGCTTTGGTCCATGCAAACGTGCCGCTGGCCGAATCGGTCTACGCCCGGGACGACGAAATCGACGCCATGAAACATGCGATGCGAGAGGAGATCGAGGCGACGGCCCGACGTCAACCCGATTTGCTGCGGCGGTTGCTGCGCGTGCTGGCCGTCATTCGGAATCTGGAACGCATCGCCGACTATTCCGTCAATATCGCCGAGGACGTGATCTACATGGTCGACGGCGCGATCGTGCGTCACCGTTCGCACGACTGATCGGTGCGACACGCGCATTTCTAACGCAAAATTGACGGAAGATTCTTTTCCGCCACATCAAACCCTGACCGGCGTTTTCGATAATGCCGACGCGCTGAGGGTCGACGTAGGCCCGTCAGACGGTCGGCGAGTCGCCGACGCAATCAAAAAACCGTTTGGGAGGAATCAAAAGTGACGGCGTCGTTTCACAGGGCGTGGCGGAAAATGGCAATTTTGGTGGATCTAAGGAGAGAAAAAATGAAAACTTCGCAAAAGACCGGATTTACGCTGGTCGAACTGTTGGTCGTCATCACGATCATCGGCATTTTGGTTTCGTTGTTGCTTCCGGCCGTACAGGCGGCCCGCGAAGCCGCTCGTCGCAATCAGTGCACGAACAACATGAAGCAAATCGGGCTGGCGATTTTGAACTTCGAGTCGACCTACAAAAAGCTGCCTACCGGCGGCGAAGGCAGCGTGCGGGTCACGACAACCAGCGGCACCGACACGACCAGCAGCCTGCAAACGTGCTTCTCGATGCAGGGTCTGTTCGTCCACTTGCTGCCGTATCTCGAAAAAGGCAACCTGTATGACAAGATGGATCTGAAGTCCGGCTACCGCGACACGCAGGCGAACGTCGCGGCGTGCGCCCGACCAATCGACACGTTCGTGTGCCCGAGCAATCCCTACGCAACGTTCCACGACACGTTGGGCTTGGACAGCGTCAACGATCCTGAGACCACCGGCAGCGTCACGTTGGCTTCGCAGGGACAATACTGGGGCACGATCGACTACTTCGCTACGGTGTACACGTCGATCAGCGACGGCAGCAACTCGAAAAACACCAAGACCGGCGTTGACGACAAGGCGAACTACCGCGCCGACGGCGCGCTAACCGTCGACACGTCGGGCACGAAGATCGCCGCGATCGGCTCGAATGAGGGCGGATTTTACATCACGAAGTATAGCGTGCCGGTGTCGGCGATTTCGGACGGAGCCAGCAACACGATCGCCGTGATCGAGGACGCGGGACGCGTGAGCCCGAACGCCACCGGGTTGTCCGGCGCCTACACGGGCGTCAACTCGCACTACAACTACCTGTCGTACACCAATGGCAGCGCGTCGACCCCGCTGGACGGCTCGATCTCGGGCGACGCGCCGGCCACCTCGGGCGCATACGCCGTGTGGCGGTGGGCCGATCCGGACGCGGGCGGCAGCGGCGTTTCGGGACCAGGCGGCAGCTCCGGAACCGGATTCGACTCGAACGGTAACTACATCGGCAAGATCATCAACCAGAATAAAACGCCCATCGGCGGCCCCAGCGACGGTTTGTGGAGCAAGAACAACAAAGGTCTCAACGACGAGCCGTTCTCATTCCACTCGGGCGGCTGCAACGCCGTCTTCGTCGACGGCAGCGTCCATTTCCTGAGCGAGGATCTTGACCCGGTTACCTTGCGTCGGTTGGTAACGCGCGCCGAAGGCAAGGACGTCGCCAAGGACGTCTTCTAACGCCACGGTTCCAATGAAACCAAGAAGGAAGCAGACGTCGGTTCGCCCGGCGTCTGCTTTTTTGTTATGAATTGCCTTCCCCCAACACGTCGTTCAGCACATCCTCGTTGACGTAGATCGGCAACGGCGGGTCGCAGGTGACCGCCACGGCGATCGCATCGGACGGCCGAGCGTCAATCTCGATCAACTCCCCATCGTGGCGAATCCGGAGCCGCGCGTAATAGGTCTGATCCTTCAGTTCGCTGATGATGACGTCCTGGAGTTCGCCGCCGAGGCCCTCGACCACATTGACGATCAAATCGTGGGTCGGCGGACGAGGTGATGGTATGCTCTTGACGTGGCGATCGATGCTCGTCGCCTCAAAAAATCCGATCACGATCGGGAAAGTCCGCTCTCCGCCGATTTCCTTGAGATAGATGACCTGTTGGTCGTTGACCTCGCTGATGATGATCCGCGAAAGTTCCATCGGGACGGGCATGGCCGATCGCTCCGCACGCAAGAGAAGTCGTAAAACAGCCTTACTCGTCTATTATAGGCCGAACCGATACCGCGAGGCCAGTGGGGGGCGCAGGGCCGAAAATAAAGGCGACCTGCGCACGCAACGACCCGCCGACGCCGCGTCGTGCTCACGCCAACGCGTCGGCCAGTTCCTTTTTCAGGGCATGGAGCGCCTTGTGGCCGTCCTTGGCGTCCACGACCACGTTGATCCGCACTTCGCTGGTACTGATCAATTCGACGTTGACGCCGGCCGTCGCCAGTGATTGAAACATGCGAGCGGCCAAACCGCTGTTGCTTTTGATCCCAACGCCGAAAACGGACAGCTTGGCAACCTTTTCGCAATGCGTCGGGGCAGGACAGTTCAGCAACTCAGCCAGTTTGGACGCCACGGCAAGGGCCTTTGAAAAATCGCTGCGCGGGACCGTGACGGAAATATTCGCCCGATCGTCGCGGACGCCGCTTTGCACGATCATGTCGACGACCACGCTGGCGGCCGCCAATGCATCGAAGGTCGCCGCAGCTTGTCCGGGCACATCGGGCGTATCCAGAAACGTAACCCGCGACTGCGTCTCGTCCAAGTCGATGTTGTCGATCACCAGCTTCTCCATCCGTTGAAGCCGGGCAACCATGGCAGCCTGGTCGATCTTGGCCTTTCGCAACGAGGATCCGTCGGTTCGGACAGCGGTCTCCGGAGGCGGCAATTGAAGCTGAAACGCCTCGTGCACGGCTCGAAGCCCCTCGACCGCGCGATCGCGGGCGATCAGGGCGGAAATTTTAATTTCGCTGGTGGTGATCATCTCAACATTAATGCCGCGGTCGGCCAGCGCGCGAAACATCGTGCCGGCCACACCGGGTTGCGTAGCCATGCCGAGCCCGACCACCGAAATCTTCGAGACATTGTCGTCGTGCGTATAGCCCTCGGCGTCCAACTCCTTGACGGCGACTTCGACCGCCCGCAACGTCGCCGGCAGATCGTCCCGCGACACGGTGAACGAAAGGTCGGCGCGATCGCCGGCGGCTTCGTTCTGCACGATCATGTCCATCGCGATGTTTTTGGCCGCGATTTTCGAGAAAATGCTCAGCGCCGCGCCGGGCCGGTCGGGCACGCCCAACACGGTCACGCGAGCCTCGGTCTTCGACAACGCCGCCCCGCAAACCGGCATATTCGGGGCCTCCGGATCGCGCACGATCATCGTGCCGGGGTTGTCGCTGAAACTGCTCCGCACGTGAACGGGCACGTTGAATTTCTTGGCAAATTCGATCGAACGATTGTGCATGACGCCCGCGCCGGCCGTGGCCAATTCGAGCATCTCGTCATAGCTGATCTGCCGGACCTGCCGGGCCTCGGGCACGACGCGCGGATCGGTCGTATAGACGCCGTCCACGTCGGTGTAGATTTCGCAAGCGTCGGCGCCCAACACCGCGGCCAACGCGACGGCCGTCGTGTCGCTGCCGCCTCGGCCAAGCGTCGTAATGTTGTTCGACTCGTCGATGCCTTGGAATCCCGCCGCGATCACGATATTTCCGTCGTCCAACGCTTTACGGAGTCGATCGGTCGAAATCGAACGGATACGGGCCTTCGTGTGGGTGCTGTCCGTCACAATGCCGATCTGCGCGCCGGTCAGACTGATCGCCTTGTGGCCCAGCGAATGGACCGCCATCGCCACCAACGCGACGCTCACTTGTTCGCCGGTCGACAGCAGCATGTCCATCTCGCGGTCAGGCGGCTCGTCGGTGATTTCATGGGCCAAGTCCACCAGCACATCGGTGTTTTTGCCCATGGCGCTGACGACCATCACCACTTGATTGCCTTCCTTCTGGGCGCGAATGGCTTTGCGGGCCGCCGCCAAAATCTTCTTGCTGTCAGCCACGCTGGTGCCGCCGAACTTTTGAACGATGATAGGCATGGGAAAACCGGATCACAAATCGAGAATGGGGTTACAGACGTGTAAACCTATAAGAATAAGGCAATTTGAGGCCAACGACAAGACGGGGACCACCGCCGGCCGTCTTGGTGTTCTACGAGGGCCGTCGTGTCATGGTTCTTCGAGCCGTTTGGCCTTGGGCAACGGCGGCATCGGAGGCCGTCGGACATCACCGGCCAACCATTGACGAAGCGACTGGCTGACGGCGGCGGCGGTAGGAAACCGGTTTTCCGCTTTTTTGGACATCATTTTGCAGCAAATCGACGCGATTTCGTCCGAAATACCTGGTCGAATCGTTCGTAAATCGGGGGGCTGCTGGGTCTGGTGCTTTAAAATTCGCTCGGGCAGCGTGCCTTGCGAAAACGGCGGATGCCCAATGAGCAAAAAATACAGCGTGCAGCCCAAAGAATAAATGTCGGCCCGACCGTCCACCGCGGGACTTTTTATCGCCTGTTCGGGCGCCAGATAGTCCACCGACCCGAACAAGGGCTCATTCGATTTCGCTTCCGTCGCGGACGCGCCGCCGACAAGTCGAGCCAGTCCCAAATCGAGAATTTTAACCACCCCTTGGCGATTCACCAGCAGATTTGAGGGCTTTACATCGCCGTGGATGAGCCCTTGCTGGTGGGCGTGCTCCAGCCCGTCGGCCGCCTGGGCAATGTAATCGGCCGCCAGGGATTCCCGCATTGGACCATCACGTTCGACAAGGCATTGAAAATCGTCGCCGTCGACGTACTCCATGACGAGATAATAGCGGTCGCCCTCGTTGTCGATGCTGTAGGCCCGGACGATGTTGGGATGATCCAACGCGGCGACGGCGCGTCCTTCGGCCAAAAAACGATCCAACGCGGCGCGATGGTGACAGAGCTCGCGGGAGATCACCTTCAGCGCCACGCGACGATGCATCGTTACATGCTGGCCAAGAAACACGCTGCCCATGCCGCCGTGGCCAATCAGCTCGATTAAGCGGTACTTGCCCAAGTAGAACGAACTGCGGCCCGCCAACAACTGGCCGGCCTGCCACCGTGTGATCAACTGTCGGTGCACCAACGATTTGGCGGCCGTTCGCGGATCGTCGCCGGGCTGGACCAGTTGTCTCGCTTCGGCAAGTTGGGCGGAATCGAGCAACCGGCTTTTTTCGAGAACCGCCAGCAATTGCTCCACCGATGCGACATCCATCGCCGTCTCTCCGTCAAATGCGCAGCGACAAGGGTTTTAGGCCCACGACGTTGGTTTGCAGCCCCAGAAATCGGTCGACCGAGGCGATGCACAATGTGCGGAAATCTCGCCCGCCAAAACAGCAATTCGCGGCGTGCACGTCCAAACGGCCGATTCGACGACCTTGCCGATCGAACACGTGCAGGCCCGCTTTTCCACAACAGACGTAGAGATTGCCGCATTCGTCGAGGGTCAGGCCGTCGGGGTTTGCGCCTAATTGGTCAATCCATCGCCGTTCGTTGGTCAACTGACCAGGCCCAATGACATCATAACGGTAGATCACCTGTCCGCGGGCGTCGGCCACATAAAGCGTCCGATCGTCGGCCGAAAGCAGCACGCCGTTCGGCTTGAAGCAGATCGTCGAGACGCGACGAACATGGCCCGCGACCGAACAATAATACACGTCTTGTTTCATCACGGTCGGCTGTCCGCGATGCTGATAGTTTGGATCGGAGAAATAGAAACCGCCGGAAAAATCGATGGCCAGGTCGTTGGGTTCGTTGAAATGTTGGCCGTCGATTGCGGAACACAGCACCCGGCGACGTTTTGTCTGCAGGTCGATCGCCACGATGCGATAGGCGGCTCCTTCGCAAACGTACAGGTCGCCGTGGGCGTTGCACATCATGCCGATCGCGTCGGTGCTGTCGGCGACAAACGGAACGATCGGGCGGCCGACCTCCCAAAAATGAATCGCGTTGTTGCGCCCGTCCGAAAAATAGACGTTTCCTTGGGTATCGGCGGCTGGTCCTTCGGTGAAGCCGTAACCGTCGCCCAAAACCTCGGGCCGATCGTTCTTCGCAACGATATCGTCAAGCGTCATGGTGGAATGCAGGATAGTCGTTCGGATCGAAAATGGCAATCCGCATGGTCCGGCCGACAGCGATCACTCGGGACCCGTTCGGGACGTATCGCATCGACAAACGAAGACAGAAAACGTCCAAAATATTAATTGTAAATATGTCCTTTTTGTGTTACCTTGGCTCGAAGTTTGGCCGGACGGGATCATTGGGCAATAATTCTCGCCCGGTCAAAGCTTTTTGAAAGGGGCAAACAGCATGATTGCCACCGCGATCATCGAGGAAGTGCGCCGAATGTTGCGCGAAGGGATCCTCTCGCAACGCCAAATCGCCGAACGACTGGGCGTCAGTCGCGGCACGGTCAACGCCGTGGCGTTGGGAAAGCGGACGGCTCGGTCACAGGCGGACGCCAACGGCAACGAACCATTCATTCCGCCGACGGGGTTGCCGGTGCGATGTCCGGGTTGTGGAGGACGGGTGCAGATGCCGTGTTTGTTGTGCCACCTGCGCCAACAAATTCGGCGACCGACGGAGCTGATCCGCCGGGCCGAAGGATCTGGTTTCGCGTCCATCGCAACAGGGCCTCGCGGCTGATCGTGCCCGAGGGACGTCCCTCTCGCATGATGACGACACGGCGAACCGACACGCGGGCCAAAAAGTCGTAGATGATGCGAATCGGCGTATCCTCTCGGTAAGAGATGACGTTGGGCCGCATCACCGAACGAACCGGGCGTTGCCAGCAATCGGGCGCCGCCATCGCCGCCATGAGATCTTTTTCCGACAGAAATCCGGCCAGTTCGCCCGTGGAGCTCAAGATGGGGGTCGAGGGGATTCCGTGCATCAACAGGAATCGGGCGGCGTGGTCAATGGTTTCGTCCTCATACAGCGGGGCAATCAACGGACTCATGACGTCGCGAGCCACAACGCCTTGAAAAATACCGTCGTGACGCTCAGCCACGCAGTCCAATGGTTCGACGGCGTCGACCAGCGAAGAATAACGGATGACACGATCGCGTCCGGCGCGTTTGGCGCATAAAAGCGCTTGATCGGCAAGATCGACCAGTGATTCCGAGTTGCTCATATCGTCGCGGGCCTGTGCGACGCCGAAACTTCCGGTGATTCGCAACAGGGGCGTGCCGAAAGGAATGTGCAGCGAAGCCAGCCGAACCCGCATTCGTTCGGCTAAGATGGCCGCATCATTTTCGTTGGTTTCGGGCAACAGGAAACAGAACTCTTCGCCGCCGTATCGGCACACCGTGTCGCTCGCGCGGCAGGTGTCCAAAAAAACTTCCGAAACGGATTTCAGGACGGAATCGCCGGCCGGATGACCGTACAGATCGTTGATTTGCTTGAAGAAATCAATATCCATCATGACGCAGCTCATCGGCAACGACAACCGCCGCGAGCGATGCCATTCCTTGGCCACGGCCTCGTAAAAACTCCGGTGGGTCAGCAGTCCGGTCAGCGAATCGGTGTGGGCCATGAGGCTCAGCCGCCGTTCCAGCGTCAGAACGCGAGAGCCGGATCGAAGTCGCGCCAACAGTTCGCCTTCGGAGACGGGCTTGGTCAGAAAATCGTCAGCGCCGATCTCCAGTCCGCTGATCATCTCGGCCCGGGCGTTTTTGACCGTCAGAAACAGAATGTAGACGTAGTGCGGCAGCACCATCTCGCGCACTTGACGGCAGAGTTCCAGGCCGTCGATCCGCGGCATTTCCCAATCGGTGATGATGAAATCCGGGCACTCGAGCTCGATGGCTTCCAAGGCTTCTTGTCCGTCGGAAACCGCTCGGGTTGGAATACCGGCCTTCTGCAACCAGCGTGAAAGCAGCCGTTGCATGGCCGGATCATCATCGCAGACCAACGCTTTGTAGTCGGCAGGCTCCATCAATCCATCCTGTAGGCGCGGCCAAGGCGCCCTGTCGTCTCATCACGGATGCAATTTTTCCGCCTCCGCGAATTCCTTGGACCACCAGATCTTGCGACGTCACCGGGGTTGCACCCCAACATCTTCGGTCCACGGATATTTCGCCGGATGCAGCAAAACTCTCGCCCTCGAAATCAACCCTAGCTTGAACCTGGCGGTCAGGTTGTCCAGAATCGCAAAAACTCCAGAAAATAGGAGATATTTTAGGGTTTTGCGTATGGCAGGTTCGGAAAATTGCTACGAATCTCTATCTGCTGGGGGGGCGGCAAAGAACTA
The DNA here is from genome assembly GCA_021372005.1 of Planctomycetaceae bacterium. GTDB lineage: Bacteria > Planctomycetota > Planctomycetia > Pirellulales > Thermoguttaceae > JAJFVC01. Next base: position 22,163 of record JAJFVC010000038.1, read on the forward strand.
ATCATTCGGGTTAATTCGATGACCCTTCTACAGATCTGCCTTCTTCGAATGGTCCAACATGCCTCGGAAAGGTTTTGCACAAAAGAATGCCGCCGAAATACAGGAACGTCAGCGGCACGGCCATCAGCAACATGCTGTACGGATCCGGCGGAGCAAGCAGGGCGGCCAACGCGAAAATCACCAGCACGGCGATCCGCCACTGCGACAGATAGTTTTTGATCGTGAACACCCCGATGCGCTCTAAAAACAGCATCACCAACGGAAGTTGGAAGGCCACGCCAAAACCGACCGGCAGCAGCAACACAAAGCTGAGCCATTCGCTGATGCGAGGATCGGGATCGATGCCGAGGCTGCGATTGAAACTGAACAGAAAGTTCAACACCGGCTCGAACACGACGAAAAAGGCCAGCGAGGCGCCCAGCAAAAACAGCCCGAGACTGAACGGTAAATATAGATGCACGTAGCGCCGTTCGTGCGGATAGAGGCCCGCGGCCACGAAATTCCAAATTTGGAAGAAAATCCAAGGGCTGGCCAACAGCACGCCTACCAGCAGCGAACCTTTTACATAGACCCCGAACGCCTCTTGGGCATTGAGGCTTTTCACACGCAAACGCGAATCGTCTTCGTTGCGATGCCACAGAAACAAGCGGATCAACGAATCGGTCGGATCGGCGTCCGCAGATGCCGGGGCATCCGTTTTTTGGGGCAGCGGCGGCACGTTTTTCAGTTGGTCCGGGTAGCGTTTTTTTAGCTCCTCGAACATTTCCCGCGGATCGATGTACACTTCGTCGGCCAACATGTGGTCTTTGAGCACGCGATCCTGCATTTCCTGAGACGTCCAGGGCGAGGTCCGTCCGGCCTGCTTATCCTTGGCCAATTCGTTTTCGAATCGCTCGACCGATTCACGCTGATAATAGCGGCTTAAGGCTCGAAACAGCGGCCGTTGGATGAAGTTGACCACCGGCCCTCCGATCAGCAACCCCACGAGGAAACCGAGGGCGAGCCCCACCGCCGATTTGAACAGGCAGGTCCGCAACTCTTCGAGGTGCTCCCCGAAGGTCATCGTGCTCTCTCGAAACAGGTCGTCTTCGCGTGGCTCAGGCATAGGTGGATGGGGCAATGCTGGCCCCCCAAACAATTCAGTCTAACAGCACATCGGCCGGACCGCAAATGGCAAGCGTTTTGGTCGCATTTCCGTGCGTACAGCTCGGCAGGCTCGCCCGTTTCCAAAAAACAGCGCCGTGTGTTGCCGTTTTGGTTCAACGATCGAACGCCGGTATTTTAAAATCCGCTTAACCTGTTTCATCGCAACATGTTGAGCGTCTCGCAATCCGTTCGGCACAAAACCTGCTAAACGTCTCCTCGTGCACGAGGACAACTCACAGCCAGCAATCCGCAGGAGGTCTCCGATGAGGACCAGAGGAGTGAAATTGCTTGATCCGGTGCTCGAAAACGATCAGATTGACTGGCTTCTGGTGTCGGTCGACCAGTGTCGCAGCATCCAGGACGAAGGAGAACTGATTTCTCGTCATTTTCGGAAACCGCACGAGCCTTGGGAGCCCAATCAGGCCTTCGTCCAACCGGTTGAAATCCGTCGAAGTCGTCGCCGGGTGCTGTTTTTCCAGCATTCCGGGCTGAAACTGCGAAGCAGTCGGTTTTCTTAACACCTCCAGTCCAGCCCGCGGCAACTGGATTTGGCCCCCTTGGCGGCAGGGGGCGTCGGTCGTATACTACATGGCTTCCGTCCAAAATGGATTCCAACGGGCTTTTGTTGGTTCCATGTTGAGAACCCGCCTGTCTTTCCGAAGCGTCCGCAGGCGGCGACGCGCAAGATTTTCTTGCGGTTGGCGTCCGACGCTCGTAGCCAAGAAGCCATGACACGAATCGCCATTCTCGGAGCCACCGGCTACACCGCGGTGGAGTTGATCAAGATTTTGCTCCGCCATCCCAATGCGGAGATCGTGGCCGTAACAAGCCGCCAAGAAGGCCAACCGCACATCGCGATGATCCATCCGTCGCTGACCGGCCGTTTGGATCTGCGGTTGGAAGACCTCAGCCCCGCCGAGGTGGCCGCTCGGGCCGAGTGCGTGTTCAGTTGCCTGCCGCACGGCGCCAGCGCGTCGGTGGTGCCGGCGCTGCTCGACGCCGGACGCCGCGTGGTCGATTTCAGCGCCGACTATCGTCTGAACGATCCGACGGTCTACGAGCAGTGGTACGGTCAAAAACACGTGGACGCCGCGCGGTTGGGCAAGGTGCCCTATGGACTGCCCGAGCTGTTCCGCGATCAAATCCCTCCGGCTCGATTGGTGGCCAATCCGGGTTGTTTTCCGACCACGGCGATCTTGGCGCTCGCGCCGTTGTTGAAGGCCGGGCTGATCGACCCGAAGAGCATCGTCATCGACTCGAAGAGCGGTGTGTCGGGGGCGGGCCGCACGTTGAAGCTGACCACGCATTACCCCGAATGCAACGAGAGTTTCTCGGCCTACAACGTCGGGCGGCATCGTCACACGCCGGAGATCGATCAGGTATTGGGCATGGCGGCCGGCTGCCCGGTCGAGGTGGTTTTTGCGCCGCATTTGGTTCCGATGGATCGCGGAATTTTGACCACAACCTATTCGCAACCGTTGACGGCGGCCAGCGAGGAGAAGGTGTTGCAGACGATCCGCGATTTTTATGCCGACGAGCCGTTTGTCCGCGTGGTTGACCACCTGCCGGCCACCAAGGACGCGATGGGCACGAATTTTTGCGACATTACGGCGCGCGTGGTTCGCGGCCGCGTGCTGACGATCAGTTGCATCGACAATCTGGTCAAGGGCGCGTCGGGAGCCGCCGTGCAAAACTTCAATTTGATGTTCGGCTATCCCGAGACGACCGCCTTGTAGTATCCCAGGCCGCATCGTCGTTTTTCACCCGGGCGAAGAATAAAGGAATACCCCGGAGTTTTTTCCGCCCGAACCAAGACCGCCGCATCGCGGTCTTCTTCAGAATCGAAGGAACAACATTAGCTGTGGAGACCCATTCGATGGCCGTTTGCGTTCCCAAAGGCTTTTTAATGGCAGGCGTGCATTGTCGGATCAAGCGCGACCCGCGAAAACAAGATTTGACGCTGGTCATGTCGGAGTCGCCGGCCAGCGGAGCAGGCGTGTACACGCAAAACCTAGTCTGTGCCGCTCCGGTGACGCTCGATCGCAGCCGAACTCCCAGCGACCGAATCCGCGCGGTGGTGATTTGTTCGGGCGTGGCCAACGCCTGCACGGGCGAGCGCGGCCTGCGCGACGCCGAGGAGATGGCCCGACTGGCCGCCAAGGCTTGCGAGGCCGAACCGGATCAGGCTTTGGTGTTGTCGACCGGCGTGATCGGCTCGTTTTTGCCGATGGAGCGAATCGCCCAAGGCATTTCGGCGGCGGCCGTCAAGCTGGGGCGCAGCGAAACGTCGCTGATCGCCGCGGCGCGCGGCATGTTGACCACCGATACGATCCACAAGCTGGCCGGACGGACCGTCACGATCGGCGGCCGCGAAATCCAAATCACCGGCATGGCCAAGGGCGCCGCGATGATGGGCCCGAACATGGCCACGATGTTGGCGTTGGTCATGACTGACGCCGCATTGCAGCCCAAGGACGCCCAGGCCGCGTTGAGCCGGGCGACCAACGAAAGCTTCAACTGCATGAGCGTCGACGGGCACATGAGCACCAACGACACCGTGCTGTTGTTGGCCAACGGGGCGGCCGGCGGCGAACCGCTCTCGGGCGACGATTTGGCGGCGTTTCAAGCCGCGTTGGACGAGGTCTGCATCGACCTGGCCAAAGCGATTGCCGGCGACGGCGAAGGCGCGACCCACCTGGTCACGATCGAGATTAGCGGTTGCGCCACCCGCGAAACGGCTCTGGAAATCGCCAAAAATGTGGCCAACAGCCCGCTGGTGAAAACAGCCCTGCATGGCGCGGACCCCAACTGGGGTCGAATCGTCTCGGCAGCGGGCTACGCCGGCGTTCCGTTCGATCCCAAGGGCGTAACGCTCTGGCTCAACGGCGCGTTGCTTTACGAAAAGGGCGCCCCGGTCGAGTTCGACGGCAAGGCGGTTTCTCGCTCGATCCGCGACAACCGCGAGACACTCATTCAGATGCAATTCAGTGAAGGCACCGCGGAACGCCGCTTCTGGACCGCCGACTTGACGGCCGAATATGTCCGCCTGAACGCTGATTATCACACTTGATCGGCGATTGTTCGCAACCTGTTGCACGGACGCCGCTTAGGCATTTCGATATCGTCGAAACTGGGCTTGGTGTTTTATCGGGTTGACGATAAAATCACCCGCCATCAAGGTGTTTCCCCGCAAGGTCCTTGTCCGTGCGTGGCACAGCGACCGGAGGGGCGTTTTTTCGTAGGATGACATGATGTCGTCGGAACGGATGCCGCAAGCAGACCCTTCGTGGATCTCTTACCCATTGCGATGGTTGACCCGGACGGTTGTGCGTTTTCCGGTGTTCACGTTGCTTTTGGCCACCGCCGCCGTGGCTGGCTCAATCTGGTTGACGATGACCCAATTGGGGTTTCGGACCAGCCGTTCCGAGCTGATCAGCCCGCAAAGCAAATATCATCATCGCTGGTTGGAGTATGTCCGCGAGTTTGGCGACCATGAGGACGTGGTTGTCGTTGTCGAGGGCAAGCGGCGTCAGACGATCACCCCGGCGCTGGACGACCTATGCGTCCAACTGCGGCGTCGGACGGATCTGTTTCGCGCGGTGATGCACGAAACCGACGCCCCGGCGTTGCGGTCCAAAGGGCTCTATTATCTGTCGATCGACGACTTGCGAAAGATCGACGGGTTTCTCGACCAAGCGTCGCCGATCCTTCAAGGCGACTGGTCGCAGTTGAACCTGGGCGGCATGGCTCATTGGATGGGCACGGCGATGGGCAACGGCTCGGAGGCCCAGCGATCGCAAATCATGGCGGCCATGCAGTCCGAGTTGCCGCGGGTTACCCAGGGGCTGACGACGGCGCTCGGCCCCACGAACGGATATCGGTCGCCGTGGCCGGAGATCGCCCCTCCAAAATCGCTGGCGGCGGAAGCCAAGTCGACGCGATTGATGTCGAGCAACGGACAGATGGGGTTTGTCCTGTTGAAGTTAATCGAGGAAGATCGGCAGAGTTTCGCCCAAAACAAGGAGTCGATCAAGGTTCTGCGCGAGATCACGGCCGACGTAGAGTCGCGTCATCCCGGCACGACGCTGGGTCTGACCGGTTTGCCGATCATCGAATATGACGAAATGCAATCGAGTGAAGATTCGATGACGGCCGCCACGTTGGTCTCCTTCTTCGGCGTGTTGGCGGTCATGATCGTCGCGTTCGGCGGCTTCCGTCATTCAGTCATGGCGATGACGGCGCTGGTGATCGGAATGGTTTGGGCGTGCGGCTGCGTGACGCTGACGATCGGATACGTCAACGTGCTGAGCATTGCGTTCGCGTCGATTCTATTCGGCATGGGCATCGACTACGGCATCTATTACATTGCTCGATACCTGCAACTCCGCGAACGGACCACCTCGACGACCGAGGCGCTCGTGCACACATCGAGTCTGGTCGGACCCGGTATTTTGACCGGCGCGTGCACGTCGGCCATCGCGTTTTTCGCTTCGGGACTGACCGACTTTCCCGGCGTCGCCCAGTTGGGGCTGATCGCCGGCGGCGGCGTTTTGTTGTGCTGGCTGGCCGAAACGACGCTCCTGCCGGCGATGATTCGGCTTTCGGACAAAGACGGCGAGCAAAAAAATCTGCCTGCCCCGTTGAATTTGAAATTCTGGCTGCGTCCCTTGTTTGCGTTTCCGAAGTTGTCGCTTCTCGTGGTTGGCGCAGCGACCATCGTGCTGTCCATCGGGCTGCGTGATTTGTACTACGACTATAATCTGTTGAATCTCCAGCCCAAGGGGCTCAAGTGCGTCGAATTGGAACACAAGCTGTTCTCGCAAACTAACCGCAGCGCATGGTTCGCACTGTCGGTGGCCGACACGCCTGCGGAAGTGGCCGCCCGGCGAGAAGAGTTTTTGAAACTGCCGTCGGTCGAACGTGTCGTAGAAGTTGCCACGAAACTGCCTGGCGAGGTGGAGCAAAAGCGACCGTTCATTGAACGAATTCACGCTCGCGTGGCCAATTTGCCGCGTCAAACGCCGACGATTCCCGTCACTCCGGCGGCCGAATTGACCAAGGCGCTGACCGGGGCCGAGTCGATGCTGGCCGCGCAGCCCGGCACCGACGCCGCGGCCGGCGGTTTGCGTCAGTTGCGAGAGATGCTGCAGCGCATTCCGCCCGAGGAGTATCAACGCCGCGTGGGCCAGTATCAACAAGCGATGGCCGCCGATCTGCTCGGCCGGCTGCAAACGCTGCAAGCCAGCTCGAACCCCGAACCGCCGCGACTGACGGATCTGCCCGAGAGCGTCCGCGCGCGGTTTGTCGGCAAGACGGGCAAGTTCCTGATGCAAGTCTACAGCAAGGCGAATATCTGGGAAGTCAAGGCGATGGGCGATTTCGTCCGCGACGTGCGACACGTCGATCCGAACGCCACCGGCAATCCGATCCAGGTGCACGAGGCCTCGTTGCAGATGAAACGCAGCTTCGAGCAAGCCGCGTGGTACGCGATGCTGGCGATCGTGCCGCTGGTGTTTTTCGATTTCCGCCGACTCAGCCACACGCTGCTGGCGGCCGTCCCGATGGGCTTTGGCCTGCTTCAAACGCTCGGGCTGATGGGGCTGCTGGGCATTCCGTTGAATCCGGCGAATATGATTTTGCTGCCGTTGGCGATCGGACTCGGCATGGACACGGGCATCAATCTGGTCCACGAGATGCGATGCCAGCGAAGCCAATATCGCGGCGCTGGGAACTCCGTGATCGTGGCCGTCGTAGTCAACACATTGACGACGATGGTTGGGTTCGGCGCGTTGATGATCGCCAACCACCAGGGGTTGCAGAGCCTCGGCCGCGCATTGACCATCTCGATGGCCTTCGGAATGCTCGATTCGCTGTTGTTGCCAAACCTTTTGATGGTCGGTCGGTTTTCGGACAACGCTTCGACGGACGACCAAGATCCCTCGGACGCGGAGCCGGACGATTATGACGAAACGGACGAGGAGCCGTCGTCGATCTCGTATGCGGCCTGACGCGAGAGCCGTTTCTCAACGTCCGCACCGCAGGTAACGAAACAGGCCGTGCAGCGAAAAACCGCCGCCGAGCCCCACGATCTGCCGCACGGGATGGTCCGGTTCCGCCGCAATGTAGGCGTTCAGCGATTTACGCACTTCTTCTGCGAAGTCTTCCAGCCCCGGCAGGATCGCGGCCTGCCATTGGCTCAAGCAGTCGGCGGTCTCTGGAGAACGTTTGGTCAGTTCGGCTTGCGCTACGCTCAAGCCGAACTCCTTGACCAACGCGCGGGTGAAGCTGTGGCCGGCCACGCCGCAACTGTGGAACCAAAACGAGCGAGGCGAGCTGACCACGATGTTCGTGGCGTTGCATCCGACGTCCAACGCGGCCACCGCCTGAATCGCCGGCGCCGTTGTCGGGTCGGCAATTTGATGTTCGTGCGCTAAAAAGTTGTGCAGGGCGATAAAGTCGGGTTGCAATAGGTCGACTCGCAGTTTCAGACGGCGAAACATCGTTTGGTAACGCTCGGCCGCCTGACGCTTCACGGCGACCCAAAGGGCGCGACACCCATTTTTCGCCGACAACTTCGGATCGCCGCGGCGGCTTGCCGTCGCATCCAAAGTCCCCCAATCCCAAAGCAATTGATCCAACAACAAATTCACTTCAAGCCGCGTCTCGAACTCGATCAGACTTCGGACTTTTTGGGGCGAGACCGGCGGCACGTCCATCCATCGACACATCGCCATCCGGCCGGGCAGCCCGACGCACACCACGTCGCCTTGGACCGAGCGACTATGCAAAAAGGCGTCGATCGCATCAGAGATCAATCGAGTTTCCTCCAGGTCGTTGACCGCCTGACCGAGCGGCTTGGCATACTCGAACACCGCGACCGTATCGAGCGACGGCTGCTGGGCTTCGTCGGGCCAAGTCATGCGAACGGCTTTCAACGCCGCCGTGCCGAGATCGATGCCCCACGCGCCGCGTCGCTTTTTGGGTCGCACCAACCCGGCAACCCGCTCGGCAAGACCGTGCGACTCGGCGGCCAGCAAATTGATCCGCAATGCGGCTCGGTCAAGGGCTGCAAGAGCCAACCCACAGGCGATTTGAAACCGGCCGGGATTCTGCCGCAAGACGGTTCGGTCCATGCCACGTTCCAAACTCTCCGCGGCGGCGATCCGACGCCAACCGACGCACCAGTCGATCGGAAATCCCAACGGCGTCGACTGCGGCGGACGGGCCCAGCGGATCGGCTCGATCCGACGCGGATCACGGTCGGCCGCCGCACGACGCCGCAGTTGCTCCAAAAGTTTTTCCGCTTTGCGGTCGTTGGGGGCAAGCCGTCGCATCCGATCCGCGGCGGCGCAAAGCGCCGGATCGATCACCGGGGCATGGGCCAAATCCCACGCCAGGCAACTTAATTCGCCGGTCCGACGCCGCAACGACTCCCAGCCCGACGTCTCCCCCAACGGGACAACGGCCTCCATCCGTTGCAGGGCAACGTGATAGTCGCACCGAGCCAGATGTCGTTTGGCGTCCGTCAGCAAGTGGTTGCGCAACTGTTGGGCCAGTCGCTGGGCGCGGACGTGATGGGGTTGCACGGCCAAAAGACTCGCAATCTGTTGCGGCAAGTCGAGCAGCCGTCGTTCGCGGAGAGTGGTCTGCATCTCTTGTTCGAGCGACGAGACTTGACTGCGACGCAGCGCAATCTCCGAAAACAGTGCCGCGACGGCTTCGTTGCGGAGGCAATCGGGCACGGTTTCCAGTTGGCGCGCAGCGGCGTCATAATCGGCCTCGCCGAATAAACGTCGCGCTTCGAGCAACGTATTTTCGGCTCCGATCTCGGCGCGCTGACGCTCGACGGTCCACTGTTGGGCAAGCCGTCGCGCCCGATCGGCCCGTTCGAGCAACCGCGGATGTTCGTTCTCGGCGATGTGCGTTAAAATGGTTTGCGCTTGCTGGTAGCGGCCGGCCGTTTGATGGGCGGTCGCTTCTCGAAACTCGGCGTCGATCGCCTCCAAACGCTCGGCGGCGGCCTCGTCCAGCGGAACGCCGCAACTGCCGCAATAGCTTTCGCCCGTCGTGCAGATCTCGCCGCATCGCAGACAGGTTTCCCACAGCGACGCGCCGCATTTAACGCAGAATTTTCGTGGGGAGGGGTTCGTTGTTCTACATCGAGGACAATGTAGTCCCGTGGCTGGCGCCTCTTCCGTGTCACCGATCGTGGCCATCGCGCACTCCTGCAAAAAAACTGTCCGGTTGGACGCCGCCGTATCGCTGCCCCACGATAGCAGCCGTTTGTTGGCAAGCGATGAGCACACGGTTAGGAATCGAAAAATCGGAAAAGAGGACTTCAGACCATGCATCGGTTGAGGGGGCAAGTCTTTTCAATCAAATCAGATTGCCTATCGTGACTTGCGCGCCGACGAATTCGATGTCGCAAGCGGATTGACATTTTAGCGTCCAAGAGCGATAGTGATCCGGGCAAACTCGCTGGAAAGAACATTCGCCCGCTTGTCTTTGGGGGGCTGAACATGTCTCACGCCAGCTTGCGTGACAAGGCGGCGTCGCTGTTGGCGCCTGCGGACGTCCAGATTGACGGGCCGCGCGTCTGGGATCTTCGCGTGCACCAAGAGGCTTTTTTTTCGCGTGTGTTGGCGGACGGATCGCTCGGGCTGGGCGAATCGTACATGGACGGTTGGTGGGACTGTCCGCGATTGGACGAGTTTTTTTATCGCATTCTTCGCGCGAGGATCGACGCGCACGTTGAGTCCGGATCGTTGCTGGTCGACTTTTTGAAAGCCAAGTTGTTCAACGGACAGCGTGCGTCCCGGGCGTTTCAGATCGGCCGACGTCATTACGATCTAGGCAACTCGCTGTTTGAAAGGATGCTCGACCGGCGGTTGATCTATAGTTGCGGTTATTGGGCCGACGCCGCGACGCTAGACGAGGCGCAGGAAGCGAAGTTGGATCTGATCGCGCGGAAGCTGCTGCTTCGGCCCGGGCTGACGGTGTTGGACATCGGATGCGGTTGGGGCGGTACGGCCCGGTTTCTCGCCGAACGTTATCAGGTGCGAGTCGTGGGCCTGACGGTTTCCGACGAACAGGCCCGATATGGCCGGAAGCTATGCCGCGGCTTGCCGGTCGAAATCCGGCTGCAAGACTACCGCGATGTGGAGGGCCGGTACGATCGAATTCTTTCGGTCGGCATGTTCGAGCACGTCGGGGCAAAGAATTACGGTGCGTTTCTTCGCCTAGTGCGTTCCCACCTCGACGACGAGGGGCTGTTTCTGCTGCACACGATCGGCAAAAACCGGCCGAATTTCAGCGTCGATCCCTGGATCGCGAGATATATTTTCCCCAACTCGATGTTGCCGTCGGCCTCGCAAGTGGGCCGCGCAACCGAGGGGCACTTCGTGTTGGAGGACTGGCATAACTTCGGCGCCGATTACGACACAACGCTCATGGCGTGGTTTCAAAATTTCGACGCCCATTGGCCGGAACTTCAGCGATGGTACGACGAGCGGTTTTACCGAATGTGGAAATACTATTTGTTGAGTTGTGCCGGGGCGTTTCGGGCGCGTCGGCTTCAACTATGGCAAATGGTGCTGTCGCCGACCGGCGTGCCCGACGGCTATCGGGCGCCGCAACGAGAACACGTTCAGATGGCCTGAGCTCGCTCGGCCTCGCGGTCATCCAAACTGATAATGTTTGCGGGCGGCCCGGTGAATGGTCCAGGTGCACTTCAAACCCTGTGGAAAAATCACCAGGTCGCCGGCCCCGAAGCGGACCGTCTCGTCGTCGGACGTGATGGTCACCTCGCCTTCCAAAATCCAACACGTCTCCTTCTCGTCATAGAACCAAGGAAACTCCGAAGGCTCTTTGGACCAGATCGGCCAAGACTCCATCTCGGCGGTTTCCTTGGGCGTCGGCTTGCGAACTTCGACGTGCATGGCGTCTTTCTCCTTTCGATCGAGAACGCGGGACGAACAAGGCGTCGCACCGGCGCATTGTAGCCCGACGGCGGCGAAATCGGAAGGGATGCAAAAATCGCGTGAAAGACTACGCGACGCCGACCGGCTGTTCGTCGACGGCCACCAGCTCGGTGTCCTGCCCGGTATGACAGAAAACGCGATTTCGGCCGTCGGTCTTTGCACTGTACAAAGCTGCGTCGGCCCGGGCGATGAGCGTTTCCTGGGTGTCGCCGTCGCCGACCGCCGCCACGCCGCCGCTGACCGTGACGGTCAACTGCTGGTGGACCCTGGCCCGAAGCCGTTCGGCAAAAATCCGCGCGCCGGCCAAATCCGTGTGCGGCATCACGATGACGAACTCCTCACCGCCGTAGCGGGCTACGATGTCCGTCTCGCGGATCGATTCGTCGAACAATTGGGCCAATTCTTGCAACACCCGGTCGCCATGCAGATGACCTTGCTGATCGTTCACCTGCTTGAAATGGTCGATGTCGAACATCGCAACGGCAAACGTGGCGTTGTAGCGGGTTTTCAGGGCGAATTGCGCGTTCAGGGCGTCGTCCAATCCGCGACGATTGTTGACGCCGGTCAGCGGATCGGTGCGTACTTCGGTGAACGTCATCAGATTCGCGCTTTGTTGGCGAATTTCGTCATACGCGTTGGCGATTTGCGTGGCCAACTGCAAAGTCGGCTTCAAGATATCCTCGGCCTCGCGGCACAATTCCTTCCAGGCGGCCTCTTGCTGTTGGCTGCTCAAACGGCTGACGTGATCCTTGAATCGCGAGACGCTGGCGTGATGCCGTGCCAAACTTTGACGAACGGCCCATGCGATTTTTTCAAGCTCCGACGCGACCGCCTGCGCCCGTTTCAATTCACGACGCGAACGAGTGACCATATCGTTCGGATTCGCCCGACGTTGTCGGCTGATGAGATAGCCCATCGCGGCCACGACCGCCAAGGCCACGGGCACCGGTATTTGCAGATTCCACCAATCCATGAAAAATGGCACTCGTTGTTGCGTCTGCGCCCCAGCAGTTTTTCCATCAATAACGCAATCGGGAACCGAATCCTCGCAAGCAGAAGAAGGCGACGCCGATCATCGCCGCCAACACAACCGACCACTCATGGGGCCCCATACGGCCAACGAAGTGCACAATCTCGTGCCAGAGATGAGTCATCGTTCCGTTCCTTATCATCCACGGTCAGTCCCCGCTAACATATATTCTAGGTCAGAATTTTCCATACGCCAGAGCAGAAAATACGCAAATCGGGCAGGAAAACCGGTCCGAACGTCGCCACGGCGGCCCGCGGTAGCGAAACCCGGCCCCCTGCGGTAAAATAGACCGTTTCCCTATCAATTCAGAGACGCGGCAACTCCTTTTATGTTCCCACTTTACGACAACATCCCCACTCGGCGCACTCCGTTGGTCGTCTATACGCTGGTGGCGATCAACGTGCTGGCGTTTCTTTGGGTCGGTCGGTTGCCTGATTGGGAACAACAGAAATTGGCCTATCAGTATGGGTTCGTGCCCGCCCGGATCCAACAGCTTCGGGAGCCGTATCCGCTGGTCGTGCCAATGAACGTGGTCGTGCATATCCCATTTTGGGGCAACCAAGTCGTGCAGCAGCCGATCGAACTGCCGCCGGCGCCGCGACAGATCGTGCTGTCGCTGCTGACCTGCATGTTTCTGCACGGCGGTTGGGCCCATCTGTTGGGCAATATGTGGTTTTTGCTGTTGTTCGGCAACAACGTGGAGGATCGGCTGGGGCCCGTACGGTTTTTGATTCTCTATCTTGTCGGGGGATTGATCGCCAGCGCCGTGCATTGGCGCGCCTCGCCGTCGAGCGTCGTGCCGGTCATCGGGGCCAGCGGGGCGATCGCCGCCGTGTTGGGCGCCTATGCCGTCACGTGGCCCTGGGCCCGTGTCAGCACGCTAGTGTTTCTGGTGTTTTTTGTCACGATCATCGACATCCCGGCGTTGGTCGTTCTCGGGGCGTGGTTTTTGGTTCAGGTGCTCGAATCGACCCGGGGCGAGGCGTCGGCCGGTGTGGCCTGGTGGGCGCACGTCGGCGGCTTTGTGGCCGGAGTCGCCTTGATGCCGCTGTTGAGTTGGACGATTTTTAGTTTTCCGCCCGAAGAAGAATCCGCCGTCGAATGACCGACTGTTTGTTTTCCAAGTTTTCCTTTCTTGATGGACTGCCATGGGCCGCCGCGCACTGCGAAAAATCAATCCGTCGATCGACCTGAGCCAACACCTGAAAACGTTCGAGCAATTGCCTCGTCCTTGGGACGCCTCGGCGATTTTTGGACGCTCGGCCCCGTTGGAGATCGAGGTCGGTTCGGGCAAGGGACTTTTCTTGCGTACTGCGGCGGCGGCCCGCCCGGACGTGGATTATCTCGGCATTGAGGTCGTCCAAAAATACGCCGAGTTCACGGCGGCGAGCCTGGCCAAATTGGGACTGCCTAACGCCCGGATCGTGGCGGCCGACGCCTTGCGGATCTTTAACGAATTG
>JAJFVC010000071.1 GCA_021372005.1 Planctomycetaceae bacterium
TTCGCAATGCAGAGGTCGGGAGTTCGACCCTCCTCCGCTCCACAGAAGAAAAAAGACCCGCTGGCTGTCGTGGTCCGCGGGTCTTTTTATTTTCGCTCGGGATGGAAGCGATTGGGGTGGTTTGGATCGGGAGACTTTGGATTCCAACCGTTCTTCAAAAAGACCATGACTCCTTCTACGACAGAAAAAAGTCTCGGCGTCCGCGTGCCGTTGCGGGTCAAGCCTTACGACATCGACGTGCTGGGCATCGTCAGCAACATTGTTTATGTGCGTTGGATGGAAGACCTGCGGCTGGCGATGTTGGACGCCTATCTGCCGTTGGACCAACAGATGTCCGAGGGCTACGTGCCGGCGATTTTGAAGGTCGAGATCGACTACAAGCGGGCCATCGAGCTGCACGACGAACTGGTCGGCGTCATGTGGCTGAGCGGTTTGAAGAAACTGCGTTACGAAGTGACGGCGGAGTTTTTGGCCAACGGTCGGTTGGCGGCCGTGGGGCGTCAGGAAGGCTGTTTCGTGAGCCTGAAGACGAAAAAACCGGTCCGCCCGCCGGCGAAACTTCTTAGTATGTATCGCCAACTCCATCCGTGATGCGCGGCTTGCGGAAGCGATACGAGACGATCAGATCGATCGCCACCAGCGCGGTGTTGGCGGCGTAGAGCCACGTGACCGGTTCGAGCGGCTGCCGATGCGATTCGGCCCGAAGAAACTTCGACGCGATGCCGGCCAGATAGCCGAGCAGAATGATCGACATAAACCAAAAACTCTTGCCCGAGACGTTTTTCGCGCGCCAGGTGTGGACGATGTCGATCGGCCACGAAACGCCGAAACAAAGGAGCATGGCGGCTTCAAGGAGTTGGGTCAGCGAGTCGGGCACGATTTTCTTGTTCTTGCTTTAGGGGCGATGCGAGCTGCGCGGCGGGGGGCGGGATTCGTGGTTCGGCGCGTTTACAATCGCCAGCCGTCGGGCAGCGAGGTGCCTTTGGCCAACACCACGATGCCGTCGCGGATCATGCCGTAGGGCGTTTCTTCGGTGTGATCGACGCCCTGTTCGTTGACGATTCGGACGTTGCGGCCGATGCGGCAATTTTTGTCGACGATGGCGCCTTCGATGTGCGTGCCGTCGCCGATGCCCAGCGGCGGCTCGCCGTTGTTTTTATGCGCGACGATCTCGCCGGCGCCTTCGTAAAAATCGGCGCCCATGACCACCGAGTTGCGAATCACCACGTTGCGGCCGATGCGGCAGCGCAGGCCGATCACGCTGTTTTCGATGACCGCGCCCGGCTCGATCATCGACCCGTCGGCCACTAGGCTGCCGTGGACCGTGGCGCCGTCGAAGCGGGTTGGCGGCAGGAATCGGGCGTGCGAGTAGATCGGCGCCTCGGCCGGGGCCAGATCGAACGGGGCGTCGGGCTTGGTCATGTCCAAATTGGCCTGGAAAAACGACTTGATCGTCCCGATGTCCTCCCAGTAAGTGTCGAACAGGTGGACCTGGACGTGGCGGGTGCGGATCGAGGCCGGAAACACTTCCTTGCCGAAGTCGCGGTAGTTGGTCTTTCGGAGCACGTCGACCAGCGCGTTGCGTTTGAACAGATAGATGCCCATGTTGGCCAGGCAATCGCGTCCGCGGCTGGGCACGCCGTGGGCGTCGATCCACGTCGGATCGGTGCGGATCATGGCCAGCTCCTGCTCGGTCTTCGGTTTTTCGAGGAACCCGACGACGCGGCCCGTGTCGTCCAGCCGCATAATGCCCAATCCGGCGGCGTCGCGGCTGTAGACCGGCACGGCGGCGATCGTCACGTCGGCCGCCGCTTGGATGTGCGCAACCAGCAGGTCTTGGAAGTTCATCCGGTAGAGCTGGTCGCCCGAGAGGATCAGCACGTATTCGATGTCGGGCTGCTCGAGGTAGCGGAGGTTTTGGCGGACCGCGTCGGCCGTGCCTTGATACCACGTGGCGTTGTCCAGCGTCTGCTGGGCGGCCAGCACCTCGACGAATCCCCCGTCAAACGGATCGAAGGTGTAGGTCGAACGGATGTGGCGGTGCAAGCTGACCGAGTTGAACTGCGTCAGCACATAGCAGCGATTTAGGCCGCTGTTGATGCAGTTGGACAGCGGGATATCGATTAGGCGATATTTGCCGGCCACGGGGACCGCGGGCTTCGAGCGATACTTGGTCAACGGATACAGACGGGTGCCCTGTCCGCCGCCGAGCACCAAGGTCACGACATTTCTCATGACGAATTTCCGGGCGTCGAGAAGGAGGCCGAGTCGGTTTTGCCAAGCGTCCCTTCAGTGTAACGGGCGGCGGCGGCGGGGGGAAGAGGGGGAGAAAAAACTCCACGTGGGAAGGGGCATGCCGCACGGAACGGGTTGGCCGGTCGTGCAAGAAATTACGCGCAAGGGGCCTCGGCCATCAGCCGGACGATCTCGACGACGTTGTCGACTTCCATCTTCTCAAACACGCCGGCGCGATGCTTGGCCACCGTCTTTTCGCCGATGCCCAACTCGGCGGCGATTTGTTTGGAGTGTTTGCCGGCCACGAGCAGGTCGAGCACCTCGCGCTGACGCGTCGAAAGGCGGTTCAGGCGGTTGGCCAGATCGGCCGATCGGGCGTTGGCCCGCTGACGCTGGGCGTCTCGGTCGACGGCGTCCTGGATGCGCGACAAAAGCGTGCGGCGGTTGAACGGCTTTTCGAGAAAGTCGATCGCGCCGGCGCTCATGGCCTGGACGGCCATCGGGATGTCGGCGCATCCGGAAATCATGATCGTCGGCATCGAGCGGCCTTGATTGGTCAGCAGTTGTTGGAGTCCGAGACCGCTCAGGCCGGGCATGCGGACGTCGAGCACCAGGCATCGCGGCGCGTTGGACGATTCTTGGCAGCCGTCCAAAAAAGCCTCGGCCGACGGATAGGTTTCCACGTTGAATCCCATGCTGCGGATCATCAGGGTCAACGATTCGCAAACCTGAGGGTCGTCGTCCACGACGAAAACGGTGGGTGTTGCGTTGGCGATGGACATGGCGACGCGGAGCGGATCCGCCTCCTGGAGTGAGGAATGGCTGCGAAACGGCGACTAGGCTTCGGCGGGCTCGCAAGCCAGCAGCTTGTGGACCGCGTCGAGAATGTCTTCCTTATGAAACGGTTTTTGAATGACGGTTTCTCCATATTCCGACCATCGACCCACTTCGGGCGCGATGTCGAGATAGCCGGTGATGATGATGGTGCGCGCCGTCGGGCAGGCGTTGCGAATGCGACGGCACACCTCGCCGCCGTGCAGCGAGCTTTTGAGCATCCAATCGGCGATGACCACGTCGGGCCGCCAGAGCAGGCCGAGCTGGACGCCTTCGTCGGCCTCGACGGCCACGGCCACGTCGTGTCCGGCGCGGCGAAGCGTCATGGCCAGGGCTTCGGCGAACGGACGGTCGTCTTCCACAATCAAAATTTGCGACATGAGGGCTCCTCCTTGATCGTCGAAAAAGCGTCGTTGGGCGCGATCGAGGCGGGCGCGATCGGCAAGTCGATCGTCACCGTGGCGCCTTGATCCGGTTGGCTTCGGACTTCCATGCGGCCGCCGTGTCCGCGGACGATTCCATAGGCAATGCTCATGCCCAGGCCCGATCCGCCCATCTGGCGGCGCGTCGTATAAAGTGGATCAAACACGTGTTTGAGCTGTTCGGAGTTCATGCCGCAGCCGTTGTCGCGGACGGACAGGCGAACGCCGTCGGGGGTCGGCTCGGTGCGGATTGAGACAGTGACGTTCTTTTCGCCGCGGCCCGCCTCGATGGCGTTGCGGACCAGGTTGAACAACACCAACTCGATTTCGAGCGGATTCATCGGGGTCAACGGCACGTCGGGCGCGGTTTCAAGGTCCAACCGTGCGCCCTGGCGTTCGGCATAGGGCTTGGCCAATTCGAGCGCTTCCTTGGCCACGTCGTTGATGCTGCACGCCTGTTTTTCGGACGGCTCCTCGCGCGAGTATCGCAGCAGCGTTCGGACGATGCGGCCGCAACGATCCATCGAGGCAACGATGTTTCGGAGGCACACGGCCACTTGGTCGGCCGCGTCGGGCGTTTCCAGCAGCGTGAGGCCCGTCTCGGCGGCCAGCAGCGCCGAACCGGTCGGATTGTTGATTTCATGGGCGATGCCTGAGGCCAGCAGGCCGATGCATGCGAGTCGCTCGTTGCGATGGGCCGATTCTTCCAGTTCCGTTTGCCGCGTGGTGTCGCGGACTGTGGCGATGCGATGGGAGATTTGCCCGGAGCTGTCGTGGATTGGTTCGGATTGCAGGTTCAGCATGACGACGGCGCCGTCAGAGTCGGGCACGGTCAGATCGACGGTGAACACATCATCATCGCGGTGACTTTGCCAAAGGTTTTTCCACAAGGGGTGATCTTGCAGCAACGCGGGCCATTGCGGAGAGACGTCGGTCCAAAAGGCTTCGGGAAGACCGGACATCGCCCTGAAAACGGCGTTCGCGTACAAAAAGGGACGGCGGTCCGGCGTCGGCCGGCTGCGCCGTGATCAGCACGCCATCGCGACAGCAGTCCGCCACGAGACGAAACAGATTGGAGTCGTCTTCGGAAAGACCGCAGACGACCGGCGTGTCATCCGACGGGATGACCCGATTGGAATATCCTGCCGCATGCCCCACGGCAACCTCCTCTTGATCTTGCTGGTTCTACTGACCTTTCGTATCGGAATGCTAGGGCGTTGTCGCCAACGGTTCGTTCTTCAAATGTCAGTAGATGCACAGTCCAAGGCAAGGAATCAGAACGGCCCACACGCAGTCTTTGGGAGGGATCGTCCGGTGCGGTTGACCCAAGGTTGGGCGAGCCTACCGTCCATCAGAGGACCTCACAAAGGACATCGTTCAACTAATGTAGTGCTCTTGCGGAGATTGTCCAGTCCACTTTGCTAATTTTTTTAGGTGGGTGCGTTTAATTCGTTTGAGGGGTGCTGCGCCGCCTGCCATCCCCTTGGCGAGTCTGACCCGGGGGCGCAGGCCGATCGTCTCTGTGCAAAACGCTGTAAGTGTTTGCGGCTGTGCGAGTTTTGGCCAATCAGATATTCGGGGTCGAGGCCCGTCGTCGTAATGGATCAACCAGTGAAGGGATGGGGGCGGATGTCACTGGGGGGCGGAGGAGGTTTCGAGCTCGGCCTGGAAACAGTGGCGGATTTGGTTGCCCAAGTTTTGTGGGGCGGCCCAGCGCAGACGGTCCAACACGCATTCCCAACGATAGGCGAAGCTGCCGGCCTCATCGCGAGGGCGGTGTTGGAACAGGGTGTCGAACGCCCGTTTGCGCTTGCGATATTCCAGTTGGATTTTCGAGAATCTAGTGACAAAGGCGTTTACGTAGGCCGTGGCGAACGGTTCGGGATCGGTCAGCAGGTGGAACCGCCGCAGGACCGGTCGGGCGTATTCGGCGGCAAAATGCTCCAAGTCGGTACGGTAGTCGACGAACGTGCCTGTTTGGTCGGACACGACGATGTCGATGGGCTGTCCGGCATCGTTTTCGACGACCACCTCGTCGCCGTCGTCGAAGGCGACCCGGCCCTGCAAGTCGCAGCGTCCGACGATCATGTTGGGGGCGGCGGCCTCGCCGAGCAACTGGGCCAATCGGACGGCGAAGTCGGGGTCGGCCAGTTTTTGCGGCGGAATTTTGTCGGTGGCCATGCCGCGGATGTAGTCGCGTTCAAAATAGGGCGACCAGATCGACAGTTGCCGCAGGTCGCGGCGTGGGCCGGTGTAGCGCTCGCTGATGCGTTTGGCGGTGACATGGGCCGGCAGATTCATGCCCAACTGACGGCATCCCAACCGGCGATCGAGGATGTATTCGGTGTACTCTTCGGACCGTAAAATGGAGTCGAGCAGGTCCTTGCCGTCGTCGAGGTGTTCGCGGACGCCCCATTTTTGCATTCGGATGATTTTTAAGATTTCGTCGGCGATGCCCTGCTGTTTGACCTGGGCGATGTAGACGTCGCGGCGGCCCGGCCCGCGTGGGCGATGGGAAAGCGACGCGACAACCCGACCGATGTTGACGTATTCGAGGTCGCCGAACTCGCGGACGAAATTGAAGATGAACCCGCGGCACTTTTCGTCGCAGAGCCGGCGCAGCGAAGGGTCGTCGGCGTCCTTGATCATTTCAAACACGGGGTCGAAGATCAATTCGCCTTGTTCGATGCGTCCGCCCGGCAGCCACTCGATCTGCATGAAAAACTCGGAGCTCAACCCGAGGAGCGATTCCTCGGAGATGGCTTTTTCGTCTTCGCCGATCAGGGCCGCGTACATCTGATTGCGCCAGGGCAGTTGGCAGAGGTCGTCTTGTCGGAACTCGGGCGGGACGGCATTGTGGAATTTTTCCAGCAGGGCCTCGTAGGCGGCCCGGACGTCAGCCGGATCGAGACGCTCGAAATCGTAGGCGGTGAAATCGTTCTTGGTTAGCCCGCGGCCGGCCATGAAAAAGGCCATTTCGGGGCGACCGTAGCGGTTGACGCCGCCGCAGTATTGGCGGATTTCCGTCAGGTGTTTCAGCAGGGCTTCGTCGTCCAGCTTACCGAGTTGCGAGAAGGCGTCGTAGGTCAGGAACCGCGTGCCCATCGCCTTGCTGTAATAGTACAGGTCGAGGCCGCCGATGGCGATTTTCGACGCGGCGATCATGGCGCGCATCTCATCGGGCGTTTTGGGCAGCGGGCTGATGCGCCAACACTCGCCGCGGCGCTTGATCGCCGTGCGGACCTTTTCGTTGCTGACCAACAGGAATCGGATCTGCCACTTGGGCACCAACTGTTGGAGTAGCTCGTCGGCGTGAAACGCTTGGTCCATGTGGTCCGGATCGGGCCGGATCAGGATCGTGTCGTCCTCCATGATCAGGTCGACCGATCGCTGCCAGTCGGACGACTGCTCCTCGCGCGTCGGCGGGGGCAGGCCCATCTCGGCCCGGCGCTGTTTGAGCCATTCGACGTACGCGAGCCGCTGGGTGGCGTGGATGCCGGGCAGCGTGACGATCGTCTGGCCCATCGGGAACACCGTCGCGATGCGCGATTTCAACGCGCCGGTCGAGTCTTTCGCCAGCGGGTGTTCGCCGAGAATGCGAGGCAGCATAGGCAGGCCGCGTTTTTGGGGTTTCGGAGGGCGAGATGATGCGTCGTTGCGACGGCTATTTTTTGGGAGGCTCGTTCTTCTTTTCCGGCGACGACGTGACCAGCACGTGCGGGCGGCCGAAATACTTCTGGGCGGCTCGGACCACGTCCGGAAGCGTCACGGCGCGGATGCGGTCGTCGAACGTCGTTCGATAATCATACCCGAGTCCGTACAGTTCGTCGAGCGCCGCCTCTTGGGCTTGGCCGGCGATCGTCGTGTTTTGTTGGGCGTGCAGGGCGATGACCATTCGCTGGGCCGTGGCGAACTCGTCCGGGTCGATCTTGCCTTGTCGGGCTCGGTCGACGTTTCGCAGAACGCGGGCGACCACTTCGTCCAACTTGTCGGGCCGGGTTTGGGCCAAGATTTGGAAATAGCCGGCCACGGGACCCGTCGCCTGAAACGCGTAGACGAAATAGACCAGGCCCTCGCCGCGCAGCTCTTCGTGCAGCCAACCGCCGGGATAGCTGTAGCCCGACATGATCGCGTCCAACAGAGTCATCGCCGCGTAGTCTTGTCGCTCTAAAATGCTTGGCGTCGGGTAGCCGAACAGCGCCATGGCGGTCGGCTTGGCGATCGTTTTGTGGCGGACGATCGTCTCGGGCAGCGCGTTGCTCTGGTTGAAGCGAATCGCCGGCCGATGGTCGTCGACGGACTTCAGGCCGTCAAAAAGTTTTTCGACCAACGGCAGGGCCGCGTCGGGGTCGATGTCGCCGAAGACGGTGACGATCGTATGGTCGGGCACGAAGTAGCGAGCGTGATAGGCCCGGAGATCGGCGGCCGTTAGACGCTGGACCGATTCGGTCGTGCCGCCTTGCAGGACGTGGTAGGGCGTGCCGACGGGCAGCGATTTGGCGAACAACTCGTTGATCTCTTGGTAGGGGTCGTCGGCTCGGCGGGCGATCGCGCCCAGGGCGAGCCGTTGAACTTTCGCATATTCAGCTTCGGGGAACGTCGGACGGCAAAAACACTCGGCGAACAAGGCCGCGGCGCTGGGGAAGTCAGCCTTCAGCGACGTGACGCCGCCCAGGACGGTGAACCGCCCGGCGCTCATGCCGAACTGCGCTCCGATGGAATCAAAATAGTCGGCGATTTGTCGGGCCGAATGGTCGGCGGTGCCCATGTCCAACATCGCGCCGACCAACGCGGCGCGGCCGGCCGTGGCGTCGTCGTCGACCAGGGAGCCGCCCAGCACGATGGCTTGCAGATTGACCAGCGGCAGGTCGTCGCGCCGTTTCAGCAGCACGCGCAGTCCGTTGGGCAGCCGGACCAGACGGATTTTTTGTTGTGCGGCGTCGGCGGTTTTGGCGGCCGATGTTGGGGCGCCGCCCGGCGGGGCGATCGTCACGCGGTTGAGCCGTTCGGGGACGAAATAGCGTCGGGCCACGTCGCGCACTTGTTCGGCCGTGACTTTTTGGATGCCTTCGACGTAGCGGTCGTCGAACAGCGGATCGCTGGCGGCCAAAAAGTTGCGGCCCAGGCTCTCGGCCTCTTGCTCGGCGGTCTGGCGGGCGAACACAAGCTCGGCGGCCTTTTGGTTTTTTGCCTTGGCCAGCTCATCGGGCTGGACCAACTCGTCGCGGAGTCGATAGACCTCGCGGAGGATCGAATCGGCGGCTTTTTGCCAGGTTTCGGGCCGGCTGACGGCCGACACGGCGAACATGCCGTTGACGTAGTGCGGCGTGTCGCTGACGGCTCCGACCGACAGGGCCGATTGCTCTTGATACTTCAGCCGTTGGACCAGCCGCGAGCTTTCGCCCTCGGCGAGGATGTAGGCTGCCACGTCGAGGGCGAACAGATCGGGATCGGACAGCTTGACGGTCGGCCACGCGAAGACCATGTCGTAGGTGGCGCCGTCCATTTCGCGGATCGCCTCGCGCGGCGACAGTTGCCGGGGCTCGTCCTCGAACGGCACGTAGGTTTCGTAGCTGCGGGGCGTGCCGGCGTATTGTTTCGCCACCAGGCGGATCACGGCGCTGGCGTCGACGTCGCCAGCCACGACGAACACCTGATTGTTGGGCACGTAGCGGTGGTGATAAAAATCGACGATCGCCTCTTTGGTCGTCGCATTGAGCACGTCGAGGTAGCCGATCACGGGGTGTCGGGCCGGATGGGTCGTGTAGACCGTCTGGTGGAGCGTCGTCCAAAGCACGCGGGAACGGTTCACCTCGCCGTCGGCCAGCTCGCGTCGGACCACTTTCAGCTCGCGGTCGAACTCCGCCGGCTCGAACTTCGTGTGCTGCATCGTGTCGGCCAACAGCTCGATCGCGGTCGGAACGTTTTGGGCCGGGCAACTGATGAAATACGTGGTCATGTCGGTCGACGTGGCGGCGTTGGTGGCTCCGCCGAAACCGTCGACGATTTTTTCAAACTCCTTCGACGTGCGGCTAAGCGTGGTTCCGCCGGCCACGACGTGTTCGAGCACGTGGCTCAGACCGGCGCCCAGATAGCGGCCTTCGTAGGCGCTGCCGGTGTTTTTGACGAAACATCGCACCGTGGCGATCGGCGCAGTGCGATTCTCTTGGACGAGGACCGTCAGCCCGTTGGAGAGCGTCGCCAACGTGACCTGATGCGGCAATCGCTGAAGACTCTCGCATCGGGGCGGCTGGGGCTGGTCGGCTCGGGCCGCGACGGCGACCAGCATCGAAACGCAACCGACGATCCGGGCGATCGTGGAAAGACGGGTTTTCATCGGGGGAGGCTCCTCGGGATAGGTCACCAAAAGTTTACCATCTTAACAGAGGACGCCAAAAGTCCCGAGAGCGAATTGGTTGGGAAAATGGGAAAGACGAGGATGGTGGGTTCCACTGCTTGGTTGCGGTTTGTGTAAGGCGGAAAATGGGGAAAATGGGAAAAGCGGAAAAGGAGCTGGCGTCGACGAGGCTGCCCGATTGCATTATTCTTGGTTTGCTTATTGTAGGGGGTTGGGTAAGAGTGCCTCCTTTTGCTTTTCCCACATTTTTCCTTCTTCGCCCGCGTAGAAAATGGATTGGTGGCTAGGCTGGTGGTTGGATTTTCGGGAATTTTGGTGGAATTAGGCTCAATTCCCCTTGTGGCAGCAGGCGGGTTTAGGTATTTCTACGCGACCCTGTGCGGATTCCTGCGCCAACGGACCAACAAAACGGAAAGAGCCACGGATGGCCAATCTCCGACGCGACACCCATGTATCCGGCGATCGACGGCTGGTTCGGCTGAGCCATGCGGCGTTGTTGCTGTTCGTGTGGCCCGCTTTGGCGTGTTTTGGCGAGGAGACGTCGGACGCGAAACCCGCGGAGCCGTCTTCGACGTCGACCGCCGCCATCGACAAAGTGGTAGACGTTCGGATTCAGGGCAACAAGACGCTGCCGCTGGACAAGATTCTACCGAGCATTCGGACGCGGCCCGGTCGGCCGTTCGATCAGGAGCTGATCGAAGAGGACGTTCGCCGGCTCGATCACACGCGCCAGTTCGTCAACGTGAAGACGTATTGGCAGCAGGTGCGCGGCGGTCGGGTCGTGATTTTCGACGTGGTCGAGCGGCCGGTGCTGCGCGAGGTGAAATACCTCGGCTGCAAGCAGATCCACATGAAGACGCTGAAAAAGCAGGCCGAGATCAAAGTGGGCGATCCGGCCGATCCGTTCCAGATCGAGGAAGCGCGTCGCAAGCTCGAAGAGTTTTACCGCTCGCACGGCTACACCGGCGCGAGGGTCACGCTGTTGGAAGGCGACAAGCAAGAGGATCGCCGGGCCATCTTTTTGATCAACGAGGGCACGAAGCAAAAGGTCTGGCAAACGCAGTTCATCGGCAACACGATTGCCAGCGACGACCGTCTGCGGACGCAAATCAAGACGAGCCGGCCGTTTTTGTTCCTTTTCAAGGGCGAACTGGACCGGAAGCAACTGGACGAGGACGTCAAACAGTTGACGGGCTACTATCGCGGTCTCGGGTTTTTCCAGGCTCGGATCGGGCGCGAGTTGGAGTTCAACGAGGCGCACAACTGGGTCACCGTGACGTTCGTGATCGACGAAGGCCCTCGCTACAAAGTCCGCAACGTTTCGGTGTTGGGCAACACAAAATACAAGAGCGAGGAATTGACCGCGCTGCTGAAGCTGAAGGACGGCATCTATTTCAACCAGGCGCAGATGACGGCCGACGTCACGGCGATGCAGGACAAATACGGCGCGATCGGCTACGTGTTCGCCGACGTAAAGGCCGACCCGCGGTTCATGGTGGAGCCCGGCCAGCTCGACCTCGTTTACAACATTAAAGAGGGCGACCGCTATCGGGTTGGCAAGATCAACGTCGACATCCGCGGCGACTATCCGCACACGCAATTGACGACGATCCTGAACCGATTGTCGTTCCGGCCGGGCGACGTGGTCGACATCCGTGAGATTCGAGCCAGCGAGCGGCGGATCAAGTACAGCCAGTTGTTCGAGAACAATCCGGCGGCGGGCATGACGCCGAAAATCGTTTTCAGTCCGCCGGGCCAAGACGGCCAGAGTCCGGAGGAGGACGAGGAAAATAAGAGCGAAACGGCGCGACGACCCAAGCGTCGCCATGGGCCGGACGACGGTTTTCGCGGCCAGAGTCCCGACACAACCCGCGGCGAGCGGACCGTGGACGTCACGTTGGATTGCGGGCGTTATGTGGGGCCCAACGCGGCGGACCAGGACGGGGCGTCGGTCCGTCGGATCGTGGTTCCGTCGAATCCGTCCACGTCGAACGATCTGTTGCGGATGGCCGTCGATTTGCGCGACACGATGGCCACGGCGCGAACGGGCCGGCAGCCGCTCGGTCGCGTGATTCCGACCCAGTACACCGAATACGCGCCAACGCCGAATCAGACCGACGCGAACAACGGTGCGCCGCTTCGCTGGACCGCGACGTCCGGCGCCGCGTCGAGCACCGCCGGCAGTCAGACCGCTGCGACGCAGTCGGCTCCGGCTCAGACATCGCCGTCTTACGGGCAGCCGCTTTGGCCTCGGACCGGCGGCGGGCCGCAGCACCCGGTTGAATCGCCGCAAGGGCCTTATGTGCCGGGCCCGATTTTCAGCGAGAGTTCGCCGTTCCGCGGCGCGCCGCTCGGCGGGGGCGAAGATTTGCGCGATTTGCCGATCACGATCCGAGCCAACGAGGCGATGACCGGCCGCATCATGGTGGGTGCAGGCATCAACTCGGAAGCCGGCCTGGTCGGCTCGGTTATTTTGGACGAGCAGAATTTCGACTGGACTCGTTGGCCCACCAGTTGGGAAGAAATTCGCAACGGCACGGCCTGGCGAGGCGCCGGCCAGCGGTTCCGCATCGACGCTTCGCCCGGTACGGAGACCTCGAATTACGCGGTCACGTACCAAGATCCCTTCGTGCTCAACACGCAATGGAGC
The DNA here is from genome assembly GCA_021372005.1 of Planctomycetaceae bacterium. Taxonomy (GTDB): domain Bacteria; phylum Planctomycetota; class Planctomycetia; order Pirellulales; family Thermoguttaceae; genus JAJFVC01. The sequence continues at coordinate 12,500 of JAJFVC010000071.1, forward strand.
TTGGGGTTGAGCGGATTCTGGAACACCCGCATTTACAATGAATATACGCAAGAGCAGCTCGGCGGCCGGATCGCCATTGGACGCCAATTGACGCCCGACTTGGCGATGACGCTGGCCTATCGCGGCGCGAAGGTCAACATCACGGACATCATCGACGACACGATTCCCGACTTGGCCGAGGTGGCGGGCCGCGACCTGGCGATGCACTGCTTCAAACTGACGACGTCGTTGGACAAACGCGACAGCACGTTTTTGGCCACCGAAGGTTTCTTGGCCGAGGGGTCGATCGAACAAGTGTTGGGTTCGTACCAATATCCGCGCGTGGAATTGGACCTGCGGAAATACTTCAAGCTGCACGAGCGTCCGGATGGATCGGGCCGTCATGTATTGACGGTCGCGGGCCGCGCGGGCTGGGTCGGCGAAGACGCGCCGATCTACGACCGGTACTATGCGGGCGGTTTCTCGACGATCCGCGGCTTTTCGTTTCGCGGGGCGTCGCCGGCGGTTTACAGCGTCAACGCCGATGAAGTCGTCCGGTTGGGCGGCGATTTCATGCTCTTGGGCTCGCTGGAGTACATGTTTCCGATCACCGCCGACGACATGCTTCGCGGCGTGGTGTTCTGCGATACGGGCACGGTCGAACCGCAGCTCGACAACTGGAACAACCGCTACCGCGTGGCGGCCGGCTTTGGATTGCGAATCTCCGTGCCGGCGATGGGACCGGCGCCGATCGCGTTGGACTTCGCCTTCCCGATTTCGTGGCAGCCCGGCGACAAAGGCGAGCTGTTCAGCTTCTTCATGGGCTTTACGCGGTAGCGCGCTGCGGCGAGAGCGATCGGACGTTTCGCTCCGTTCAGAAATTCCAGCGAAATTCCCCCACAGTAGCAGCAGTAGGTCAGGCACAAAGTGCCTGACATGATGTTCGATCTTGCGTTGAAAGAGTCAGGCACGGGGTGCCTGACCTACACGGCTACACGGCCTCGATCGGAATCAGAGCTGGAGCAGGCTGATCGTTTTGTATTGCGACAGCCGCTGGGCGCCCTTCAAGGCGGCCAATTCGATCAAAAACGCGCAGCCGACCACCGTGCCGCCGGCCTGTTCGGCCAATCGGCAACAGGCCTCGGTCGTGCCGCCGGTGGCCAGCAGATCGTCGACCACGAGCACCTTGGCGCCGGGCGCGATTGCGTCGCGGTGGATCTCCAACGTGTCCTTGCCATACTCAAGATCGTAGGTGAGCGAACGGGTCGGGAAAGGCAGCTTGCCCGGCTTGCGGATCGGCACCAGCGATGCGTTCAGCTCCATGGCGACCGGCGCGGCGAAGATGAATCCGCGGGCCTCGGCCGCCGCCACGACGTCGATCTTTTCGCGGCGGAACGGATTGGCCAGATCGACCACCGCGCGGCGAAACGCCTCGGGCGAGGCCAACAACGGCGTGATGTCGTAAAAAACGATTCCCGGTTTGAAGTCGACGGTGCTGCGGATGTAATCGCGGAGGTTCAGGTCGGGCATAATCGGGCGGAACGCTCAGAAATAGGGAATAGGGGACGACAAAACCGACAGTATACTGCCGGACGAGATGGGGGAGAATGGGTTTTTCGATACGCACGAACGGCTCGATTTCGGAGACGCGGTCCTAAGGCGGTGTCCCTCCCTGAGATTGCGGCCGTCGTGGTTGCATTACAGGGGTGTTGTCAAAATGATTTTAATGGTGTATCCTTTTTGAGACTTTTTGAAATCCATGATGCCCTTGCGATACTCGGGAATCGAAAAATGTCCTCAAAAAAGGTTCTTTCGGACAAGACGCCCAGTGTGGATTCTCAAAAATGGCTGGCCGTTGAGGCGGAGCTGTTTCGAGCGGCGGCTCAGGCCGATTCGCTGGCGGCGTTTTGGACCGACGCGCTGCCGATGCTGGCCGGGGCGTTGGGGGCCGATTATGTCGCGTACGCGGCGGCCGTCGAGGGCCAATGGACGGTTGCGGCCCAATGGGGACGCGCTCAACCGCTGCCCGTCGAATTGCTGGCCGAGGCGTTCGATCGAGAAAGTCCGCGCGAGCAGGCCGGCTGGCTGGCGGTCCCACTCGAACCGCGTGCGGCGGAGGGGCACGCGATGGTCGTGCATCTCGGGGCGGCCGTCGAGATCGACGCGGCGATGGAACGGCTGGTCGAGGTGGCGCCGACGGTGCGTCAGGCCGTCGAAGCGGTTTTGCAGCACGATCGGGAGCGTCGTCGGTTGGTTCGTGCGGAGGCGATGCTGGAGATCGCCGGCCGTTGGAATCAGGCCCGCGAGATCGAGCCGTTGTTGAATGAAATGGCCGAGGCGGCTACACGATTGTTGTCGGCCGATCGGGCGAGCCTTTTTTTGTGGGATCGGGCGAACCACACGTTGGTCGGGCGGCCGGCGTTGGGACTGTCGGACGGCGAGCTGCGCATTCCTGACGACTGCGGCGTGGTGGGCGAGGTGATTCGGTCGGGTCGGCCGCGTCGCGTGGATGCCGCGCGGGAGCCGCGACAGATCGACGGGCGAGTCGATGCGCGGCTGCACTATCAGACGCGAACGGTGTTGTGCGTGCCGTTGCGCGGCCGATCGGGCGAGTTGTTCGGGGCGTTCGAGGCGTTGAACAAGCAGGCGGGCGGGAGTTTTTCGCCGGAGGACGAAGAGACGCTGGTTGCACTGGCGGCCCATGCGTCGGTCGCGCTGGAAAACGCCCAGGATCGTCAGCGGTTGCTGTCGGCCAATCGGCAAATCGCCGAGGAGGCGGCCGGTCGGGTGCGAATGATCGGGCAGAGTCCGGCGATCGAGGCCCTGCGGTCGATCATTTGCCGCGTGGCCGACACCGATCTGGCCGTGTTGATTGCGGGCGAAAACGGCACGGGCAAGGAGGTCGTGGCGCAGTCGATCCACTATCGGAGCCGGCGGCGCGACCAGCCGTTTGTGGCGATCAACTGCGCGGCGATTCCCGAAACGCTGGCCGAGAGCGAGTTGTTTGGGCACGAGAAGGGCGCGTTCACCGACGCGCGGCAATCGCGGCCCGGCAAGTTCGAGCTGGCCGCCGGCGGCACGATTTTTCTCGACGAGATCGGCGACCTGAGCCTCGGCAGTCAAGCCAAGCTGCTTCGGGTGCTGGAGGAAAAGACGCTGGTGCGCGTGGGCGGGTCCATGCCGATCCCGACCGACGCCCGGCTGCTGGCGGCGACCAATCAGAATCTGGCCGAGATGGTCCGCGACCGAAAGTTCCGCGAGGATCTTTATTTTCGGCTCAACGTGGTGACGATGGAGTTGCCGCCGCTGCGCGATCGGGGCGACGACGTGCTGCTGCTGGCCGATCATTTTTTGGACGATTTTTGCCGCCGGGCCCATCGCAAGAAGCCGACGTGGACCGCCGCGGCCCAAAAGCGGTTG
>JAJFVC010000084.1 GCA_021372005.1 Planctomycetaceae bacterium
AGGAGCAAGAACAACCGGATTCAGCAATGGAGGAGATTGCGTAAACTTTACCGCTGCTCCCCTAGGGGAGCAGCAGGAGAGCGACCAGTTCCAAGGACTAACCTAAAATCAAATGTGCGCACCTTGACAGACACCACCCAACCGCTCGTTTGATGCCATGCAGAACTTGCCGTCAGTCGTGGGCCGACTGCCAACCGTCGCTGTCCACCGTCGGCGCGGTGGCCGAAGTCAACGTGACGCGAGCCGCCGTGTAGTCGGGCCTCGACGCGGTGCGGCTGCTTGGATCGGGCAATAGTGGCGACGCGGCGGGCGTCGACTGCGGCTCGACCTTCGGGATCGGCTTCAACGTGTCTGTGTCGGTCGCCGGTTTTTGCGTGCTCTGCTGGAATGTCTGTGGCGGAGCCGTGTTGGTCGCCGACGATGGAGTGACCGTCGTCACGCTTGGCGCCGAACAAGAAGAACAACCCGACGATGGAGCCACATAGGTGCTCGTTGCGCTGCAACTGCTGCAAGCATTGCACGGACTGCAGCCGCTCACACACGACGTGCAACCGCTGACGCACGTGTTGCAACCACCGTAATAGGAAACCACCGGAGCCGCGTAGACCGGCTGATAGGCCACATAGGGTCGATACGTGGTTCGATACGTGCCCAGCAATGGACGGTAGGTCGTCACGGCGTAACTGCCGTAGACCGGCGCGACCGGCGCATAGTAGGACGTCACGGCCGTCGGCCGATACTGCGCCCGATACACGACGCCCGGCATGCTTGAAAACGCGACCGGCGGCATGTAACTGACATACGTCGGGGCGTAGTACGCGCTGTAGGCGACCGGCGCGGCGTATCCGCAACCACAATCGGCCAACGCGAACGATGGAATCCACCACGCCGCCGCAACCACGCCGAGGACACAAAAATGTTTCAGGGTGCTCCCCATGACTTCACCTCATCATTTGGAAAAGGATGTCTTTCGTTCATCAAACCGCTCGGTCACCGCGTTGTCAAGCGGTCGCCGAACGCACGGCGACGGATGGTTGGATGCGACGACAGCGTCGATCTTGCCGGCAGGATAAACTGTCCGGATTGCATCGATTATGCCGACGCGCAGCCCGAACCGATCCGACTCGGTTTGTTGTTAAGCCTAGGTTATTTTTCCAGGCGAGGATGATGATTTTTCTTCGCAAAAATCGTAGAGCGCGAAGAGCGTTTCCCGCAAATCGCCGTCGTGGCGGGCCAAAAGCCGCCCGAGCTGTTCACGAGACACCGGCCAAGGGCGGCGGCCCAGCAATTCGGCGACCACCCGCTCAGCCAGTTGCGGGCCGACTTGGGTTTGATAGAGCGGCGGCAGTCCGACCGACGCATGCGACGTGACCACAAGCCCCAGGGATCGTCGCCGGCAAAATCGACGGATCGACCAACGTTGCCAGCGACTCAGTTGTTCAAAACCGTCGATCGCAAGGATGGCGGGCGGATGGAGCCGCGCGTCGGCGCGCAAGTCGAGCGGCAGCCGACGCTGACCGTCATGCAATTCGACGAACGCGACAGTTCGGCCGGTGAACTCTATGGACGGAAGGAGCGACGCCAACAGCGACGATTTTCCGGAGCCGTGGCGTCCGACGATTTCGCCGCGCCAGTCGTTTTGTCGCAAACGGTCCAGCAGGCCCTCGAGGGTTTGGCCTGACGGAAAGAGGAACGGCATTGCGCCGGGCCGGATGTGCCGCGTCGAAAACGGATTGTCGAGGGCGTTGAACGAGTCCATGACGCAACCTGTTTGGAGAGGAGCGGCGGGGCTCCGCGATTCTCCGGTGCGAGCGGATGTCACTCGGCCGCCAGACGTTTCAACGAAGGAACGCTGCCGAGTTGAAACTTTCGCTCGCCGAACAACTCCTTGCCGTTCTGCAAAAACACGCGGACCCGCACGCACCAATGCAGCTTGATGAGGCGGCCCTCGTAACTCAACGGACTGTTGGGCAGCTTCGTGACAAACTGCTCCGGATGGCGGAGGTCGATCGGGCAAAGGTCGGCGGCGTTGCGACTCCAGAACTCGTGCACGGCCATGTCTTCGTCGCCCTTGCCCTGGGTGTGCCAGAGAACGGAAACCTCGACGGACCGGATCGGGTCGGCTTCAAATCGTTCGACGACGTAATGGCCAGCCAACACGTCGCCCGGTTGATAGACCGAGGCGTCGCTGTCGAAACGAATCAAAACCGCGGGCTCCATGCTCATGGGTCGGCGCTCCCGGGCGTCGGGTAAAGGATGACCGAGAACGACCGCCGAAAGTCGGGCCATCGGGCCATCTTGCTCTCGACCACTACGCTCCAGTTGACCTCATTGTGTTCGGCTTTGAACGAATGCATCGCGCCCTCCGGCACGTTCAAATCGAACTCCGCCTCGAAGGGCTGGCCGCTGGTGATTTCAAATCGTTCGCGTGAAAAGACCGGCAAACGAAGGACGGCTTGCGTTTCGGTCCGGGCGTTGGTGCCCTGACGATACGTGGCCGACTCTTCGCACACGAGCCAAATCCGAAGCGAACGGATCGTCAGCCGCCCCGATTGCGAGAGAAACAACCGATACGAACGGCCGGGACGCAGCGGATGATCCGAAATCTCCATCAAGGTCGGGCCGACGCCGGCGGTCATCAGCAGCTTTCGGAGGAAATAGACGATCAATCCGACGCCGGTCAAAACAAAAGGGATGAGACACAACGTCAGCACCCATTGCGGCTCGCCCCGAAGAAAACTTTTTACGGCGACCCAAACGTAGGTCGCCACCAAGGCGTTCCACAGAACGCAGACCGCCAAAAGGCCGAACAACGCCCAGCCGGGCGAAGAGACCATGGGCAATCGAAAACGCAGCCGCGTGCCGGGACTGTTGGTCGTGTCGTCGCTTTGCGACACGAACGGATACCGCCGATCGACCGCTCGACCGCCCAGAAAGTTTCGACCGGCCCGCCGTCGACGCCGAGCCGCCCGACGTTCGGCCGACTTGCCCCAATGCAACAAGGCGTAGATCAGTCCGCCGGCGCCGATCACCACGAACGAGCCGGGCACGGTCAGCCAAAACCAACTGCCCCAGCGATAACTGCGGACCAGCACGACGACATACGGATCGGCCGGATCGTACCAGCACGGGTAAGTGCGATCGCCTTGGGCTGAAAGGACCGCAAACTGATCGAGAATCGCCTCCACCTCCTGACGGTTGGACGTGTAGGCGTTGTGGATGTCGTAATGGGTCCACGTGGTGATGTCGCCGCCGGCGTTGTATTCGATCTTCAACTCGGGGCCGAACAGCGGACCGTCGTCGCCTCGCTTTTCGAGGATTCGCTTGTCGAGTACCTTGCACTGCGTCTCGACAAACTCATGATGGACCCGCCACTCGGGCACCACCAGCGCGAAGACCATCCACACGGTCCCGCCGCAGCCGAGCAACAGCAGCACGGCCCAAAACAGGGCCTCGCCCACAATGCCCAGCATCGGCGAGCCGGTTCGACGATTCCCTCGTTTTTTCCCGTAGAAGCGAAGACTTCGCGCCAAGACAGCAACCTCTTCGCGACGATTAGCGAGGACGACCGGGCGATGCCGACGCGGCTTGCTGCGGTTCACGCTTCATCGTTCGATAAAACCCAATCCCTTCCAGCGACTTGTACACTTCCTCCAACGTCTTTTCACCAAAGTTTGAAATGCCCAGCAGATCGTCGCGCGTACAGTGAAGCAAGTCGTTGACGGTGAAAATACCCCGTTCCTCCAGGCAGTTCGTCGTGCGGACCGAAAGACCGATCTCCGCCGTGCTCATGTCCAACTTGTCGGCGAGGTCTTTGGCCCTCAGATCGGTCTTGCGAAGCGGAATGCGAGTGCTCATGGGTTCCCTCCCAGTTCGGGATTGCATAAAGAAGGCTTTTTTACGACGGGTCCGTCCCATCCTCGACGCCGTAGTATAGCAATTGCCGTCGTTTTGGATAGTACCAGCCCTAACGTTGCGCGAGAGATTTGCGTATACTCATCTCCAGCCCCGAACCGCTGACCTCTGACCCCGGATCTCCCCGTTGGACCCATTGCTTGCCGACCTGACCGACGCCCAGCGTGAAGCGGTCACGCACATGGAAGGGCCCCTGCTGATTTTGGCCGGGCCCGGCAGCGGTAAGACCCGCGTGGTCACGCATCGCGTCGCTTGGCTCCTCCAACAAGGCGTGCCCGGCCGACACGTGCTCGCCCTGACGTTCACCAACAAAGCCGCCGACGAAATGGCCGGACGCATCGAACGGCTCGTCGGCAACCATGCGATTTGGGTGGGCACCTTCCACCGATTCTGCGCTCGACTGCTCCGAAAATATGCGTCCTTGGTGGGGATTCAGGAAAACTACACAATCTACGATGCTGACGAAAGCGTAAAAGCCTTGCGTCAGGCCATCGGACGGCTTCACGTCGATGTCGAGCGATTTTCGCCCGATAGCATTGCCAGCGCGATCAGTTGGGCCAAAAACAACCTGATTTTGCCTGACCAATATCAAGCAAAACCGGGCCATCCGTTGGGAAAGATCGTTCAGCAGGTTTACCCAGCTTACCAGCAACAGCTGACCAGCTCGAATGCGGTCGACTTCGACGATCTGCTGCTCCACGTGGCCACGATGCTGCGGGACAACCCGGAGGTTCGCGCGAGCCTCGACGAGCGATTTCGGTATATTTTGCTCGACGAGTATCAGGACACCAATTTGGCCCAATACGCCATTGCTCGAGCGTTGTCGATCGACTACCCGAATCTAGCGGTCACCGGCGATCCAGACCAGTCGATCTACGGTTGGCGCGGAGCGAATCTGAACAACATTTTGGACTTCGAGCGGGACTATCCCGAGGTTCACGTTGTTCGGTTGGAGCAAAACTATCGCAGCACGCAGCGGATTTTGCGGGTGGCCGCCGAGCTGATCGCCCACAACGTGCGTCGCAAGGAGAAAGGACTTTTTACGGAAAACGGGCCGGGCGCGCCGGTGCGTCTGGTTACTTATTCGACGCAAAAAGACGAGGCCGAAGGGATTGCGGCCCGCATCGCGGCGGACATTGGCCGGGGGCGGCGGCGGCCGCGCGACTTTGCCGTCTTTTATCGCGTCAATGCGTTGAGCCGCTCGTTGGAGATCGCGTTGCGCGAATTGGGCGTGCCCTATCAGATGGTCAACGGCCTGGAGTTTTTTCAACGCAAGGAAATCAAGGACGTTTTGGCCTATCTGCATCTGCTCGACAATCCTCGCGACGAGATGGCGCTGTTGCGAGTCATCAACGTGCCGGCCCGGGGCATCGGTCGAACCACGCTCGAACGGCTGGCCGATCACGCTGCGCGACACGGGCTGTCGCTTTTGGAGGCCGCTCGGCAAGCCGGCCAAGTGACCGCGTTGGGACGTCGCGCCGTTGGGCAACTCGGAAAATTCATCGCCATGTTTGATCATCTGACGGCCGCCGTGGATCGGCCCGTCGAGGAGCTGTTGGGGTTGGTCCTCAGCGAATCGGGCTATCAGCGTCAACTGGCCGAATCGAAGGACGAGGAAGACCAGCAACGGTTGGCCAACGTCGAGGAACTGTTGACCGTGGCCCGCGATTTCGACGAGCGTCATGACGAGGCCGGTCGGCTCGAAGCGTTTTTGGAAGAGACGTGCCTGGTCAATGACACCGACGCCTGGGAGACCGACGCGGATCGCGTGACGCTCATGACGCTGCACGCCTCGAAAGGGCTTGAGTTTCCGGTGGTGTATCTGATTGCGGTCGAAGAAGGCATCTTGCCGCACGAGCGGAGCCGCGAGCAACCCCAGCAATTGGAAGAGGAGCGGCGGCTGATGTTCGTCGGCATTACCCGGGCCCAGCAAGAGCTGCAACTGAGCACGGCTCGATATCGGGACTTTCGTGGCCAACGCAAGCTGACGATCCCCAGTTCGTTCCTGATGGAGCTGCCCCGCGACGAAATGGACGTCGAGACGCCCGGCATCGAACAGGCCGCCTTGCGAGAGCCGGATTTTTCGGATTTCGATCCGTGTTGCGACGATGCGGTGTTTTCGGAGCCCGAGGAGCCGGTGGTTCGACGCGCCCCGTCGGCGCCAACGATCCATCTGACCACGGCGGCTGCGTTGGCCAACGGCGGGCCGTTGCCCCGGACGGTCTCGTCCGACGTGTTTCGCCAGGGCATGAAGGTGCTGCACGCGACGTTTGGACTGGGTCGCATCGTAGCGATCAGCGGTCCGGCGACCGATCGCCAGGCGACCGTGCAGTTTCCGCCGCCGGTGGGCCAAAAACGGATCGCTTTGAGCGAGGGCTCGCTGCAACCGGTCGGCAAGTGACCGCGAATGAGGTTGAGCGGGTCGGAGAATTCGGGTAAACTCGGACAACCATTCGGATTTGCCGTCTGGACAAACGGAAGGACATCTGTTTATGGAGAGTTTCATGACACGTCGAGATTTTCTCGCTTCGTCGGCGGCCGCGTTGGCTGCCGGGTCGGCCGCATTGGGGGCCTCGGGCGACAAGCTGCCGCGTTGTTATTTTGATATCACGGCCGACGGAAAACCGTTGGGTCGGATCGTCATGGAGTTGCGTTCGGACGTCGTGCCGAAGACGGCCGAAAACTTCCGCGCCCTGTGCACCGGCGAAAAGGGCTTTGGCTACAAAGGCTCCACGTTCCATCGGATCATCCCGCAATTCATGTGTCAGGGCGGCGACTTCACCCGGCATAACGGCACCGGCGGCAAGTCGATCTACGGCGAGAAGTTCGCCGACGAAAACTTCAAGCTGCGGCACACCGGGTCCGGCGTGTTGAGCATGGCCAACGCCGGTCCAAACACGAACGGCTCGCAGTTTTTCATCTGCACCGTCGAAACCCCTTGGCTCGACGGCAAGCACGTCGTCTTCGGCTCGGTCGTCGAAGGCATGGACGTGGTCAAAAAGATGGAAAGCTTCGGCACCTCGCCCAACGGCACGACGCGCGCAAAAATCGCCATCGCCGACTGCGGCCAACTTTAGTGTCGATGCAACCGCCCCGGCAACTTCACGGTTTTGAAGCCGATGCAACCCAAACCGGCGATTTGACGGTTTGGGAGCCGATACACCCATGTCGGCAGTTTTACGGTTTTGAAGCCGTGAGACGCCGGCTTGGCGTTTTCGGCTTGCCACGAGCCGCGATCACTTGTCGGCCGGATGTTGCGGCGGGTTTGATTGGGGGTCGGGATTCCGCCTTGATTCTGCGGGAGCGGCCCCTTCCGTTTTAATGGCGAACTCCTCGCCGCTAAGGTCGAATCCTTGCGGCTGAGGAGCGCCGGCGGGATGCAATGGGCCGCTGTTGGCGCCGACTGAAGCGGTTTGCGGACCGACCGGCGAGGGGCTGACGCTGGGGCGCGTCAAAAACGCCGTCCACGTGGTCTCGCTGCTGGCCGCCCTGTAATGCACGACGTCGACGAGCATCCAGCCGTGCTGGCCGAGCTCGTTGATCGCCGCGATCAGGGCGCTTTCCGTGCGACGGGTTTCCGAGCAAAACTCCCACTTCTGCTGAGCCTGGACGGTTGCTACTTTGGTCATCGGAAAACTCCTAGAGAGGGGGCTGCCGGAGATTTTGACGCGGGTCGATGTGATTGTCAACTATCCCAAAAGGCTTCGTTGACATAGCCCCCAGTTCGCGGTAGACTTACGAGATTGATCGCAAGAAGTTTGAAAACACTTTGGGTCCACGCCCCATGTGCCAGCCATTATCCAACCCGATTGTCCCCGGGGTCGCAGCCGCGATCGGCGCGTTCGTGGATATTATTGTCGTTGGAAAGGTCTGGCCGTAAGGGCTTCCGGCGTCCGTGCAGTGAATGGTAGAAGCCCTGAAGCCGCAACCGGCTTCGGGGTTTTTTTATGGAAACGCGAAGAGTTTTTTTATCCCTAACCTCGAACCCCCCCCTATGCGACGCATCGAACTTTACGACACGACGCTCCGTGACGGCGCCCAGGGCGAGGGCATCAATTTTTCGCTCCAGGACAAGCTGGCCATCAGCCGGCGGTTGGACGACATCGGCTTCGATTACGTCGAGGGCGGCTATCCGGCCTCGAACGAGAAAGACTTTCAGTTCTTTCAGCGAATTCGCCAGACGCCGCTGTCGCAGATCAAGGTCTGCGCGTTCGGGATGACTCGCCGCAAGGGCGCATCGGCCGACGACGACGCCGGTTTGCAGTCGCTGTTGGACTCGCAGGCGGCCACCATCACGCTGGTCGGCAAGGCCTCGGCCTTTCAAGTGGTCGAGGTATTGCAGACCACGTTGAACGAGAATCTGGACATGATCCGTCAGAGCGTCGAGCGGCTGGTCCGCGCGGACCGCGAGGTGATTTTCGACGCCGAACATTTTTATGACGCCTGGAAACAGGACCGCGGCTACGCGATGCAAACGGTCCAGGCGGCGGTCGAGGCCGGCGCCCGACTGGTCACGCTGTGCGACACCAACGGCGGCAGCATGACCGACGAGGCGGCGGAGATCACCGGCGCGGCGGCGTCGCAATTGCCGGTGCCCGTCGGGGTCCATTTTCACAACGATTGCGATCTGGCCGTGGCCAATTCGCTGGCCGCCGTCGAAGCCGGGGCCGCGTTGGTCCAGGGTACGATCAACGGTTTCGGCGAGCGCTGCGGCAATGCCGATCTGATTTCCGTGGCGGCCAATTTGGCCGTCAAGCGACAGGGTTATGAGGTTTTGAAACCGGGCGGAATCGCTCGATTGACCGAGTTGTCGCGGTTTTTATACGAGTCCGTGAACATGAGTTTTCGATCGAATCAGCCCTTCGTGGGCAAAAGCGCTTTCGCGCATAAGGGCGGCATGCACGTCAGCGCCATCGTGCGCAACACAGCCAGCTACGAACACGTCGATCCGCAACGGGTCGGCAACGAGCGCCGCGTGTTGGTCAGCGAATTGTCGGGCCGGTCGAACATCGTAGCCACCGCGACGGCCGACGATCCCAATCGGGTGTTGGCCGAAATCGTGGCCAAGGAGAACGCCGGTTACCAGTTCGAGGCGGCCGACGCTTCGTACCAGTTGCTCGTGCAACGTTGCAATGGCACGTTTCGTCCCCATTTCGAGACGCTGCACTACGACGTGACGGTTGACAACAAAGTGGACGGCGAGGTCCGGGCCGAGGCGATCGTCAAAATTTGCATTGCCGGGCAGGATCATTTCGAGGCGGCCGAAGGCCACGGTCCGATCGACGCGTTGAACGCCGCGCTGCGTAAGGCGCTCAACGGTCGGTTTCCGGGCCTGAACGATCTGCACCTGGTCGACTACAAAGTCCGCGTGATCAACTCCGAGGCCGCCACGGCCGCCAAGGTCCGCGTGTTGATCCAAAGCGAGGACCGGGACGAAGACTGGGGCACCGTCGGCGTCGACGAAAACATCATCGAGGCAAGTTGGATTGCCTTGCTCGACAGTTTTGAGTACAAACTTTGGAAAGATGAAAAAAAGTCGCCCTCTTCCGCTGGGAAAGGGCGGGACCGATCATGACCGACAACCAAGAACTCCCAAAACAGTACGATCACGCCGCTGCTCAAGAACGTTGGTATGCGTTCTGGGAGCAGCGGGGCTATTTTCATAGCGAGCCGAATCCGGCAAAAAAACCGTTCTGCATCGTCATCCCGCCGCCCAACGTGACCGGCGCGCTGCACCTGGGCCACGCGTTGAACAACACGCTTCAGGACATTTTGATCCGGCAGAAGCGGATGCAAGGGTTCGAGACGCTTTGGATGCCGGGCACCGATCACGCCGGCATCGCCACGCAGGCGATCGTCGAACGCCGGCTGCTGAGCGAGGAAAAGCTGAGCCGCCATCAGTTGGGCCGCCAACGGCTGGTCGAACGCATTTGGCAATGGAAAAAGGACTACGAGAAGCGGATCCTCGGCCAATTGAAGCAGATGGGTTGCAGTTGCGATTGGCAGCGCACGCGGTTTACGCTCGATCCGGTTTGCGCCAAGGCCGTCCGTGAGACTTTTTTCACGCTGTTTAAGGAAAACAAAATCTATCGCGGCAAGCGGCTGGTCAACTGGGACACGTTTTTGCAGACCGCGGTGAGCGACGACGAAGTGTTCCACGAGCCGGTCAAGGGCCACTTCTGGCACTTCCGCTATCCGGTGGTCGCTCCCAAGCCCGGCGAGCCGACCCACGTGACCATCGCCACGACGCGGCCCGAGACGATGTTGGGCGACACGGCCGTCGCGGTGCATCCCGATCCGGCCGCCGCGTTGGCCCGGGCCGAGGCCGACTTGCAAGAGCGACTGGACGCCGCGCCGTCGAAAGAAAAGGCGGACCTCGAAACGCAACGGGACGAAATCCGCCGTCGACGCCGCGAGATGCTCCCGCAACTCGAACAACTGCGCGACATGGCCCGCGATGGGCGCCTGCTTGTGTTGCCGTTGACCGGGCGGCAAATTCCGCTGGTGGCCGACGTTTGGGCCAAGCCGGAGTTGGGCTCGGGCTGCGTCAAGATCACGCCGGCCCACGACGCCAACGACTACGACGTGTGGCAGCGCAACCCCGAGATCGGCGCGATCAACATTTTGAATCCCGACGGCACGTTGAACGATCAGGTGCCGCAAAAATATCGCGGCATGACGGTCAAAAAGTCCCGCGAGGCGGTCGTAGCCGACCTGGAAGCGGCCGGGCTGCTGGTCGAAATCGAGGACCGCGAGATCGAGCTGGCCCACAGCGATCGGTCGAAGACGCCGATCGAGCCGTATCTGGCCGATCAATGGTTTATCCATATGGGCGAGCTGGCCCAGTCGGCCATGGACGCCGTGACCGACGGCCGTGTGAAAATTACGCCCGACCGGTATGCGAAAAGCTATTTGGATTGGCTCGGCGAGAAACGCGACTGGCCGATCGGCCGCCAGCTTTGGTGGGGTCATCAAATTCCGGTATGGTACTGTAAAACCGCCTCGGAGACCGATCTCCAAAAAGCGTTTGCCAGCCGCGACGACGTGGTTTGGCAGCGCGAGCCGCAGCGCGAGCAATGGCTGATCTGCGTCCGCGAAGGCGAGCTGGCCGAAGACGCCGTGCCGGGCCACCCGTTGGTCCGCGAAGAGGACGTGCTGGACACGTGGTTCAGTTCCGCCTTGTGGCCGCATTCGACGTTGGGCTGGCCGGAACAGACGCCGGAGTTGAAGTATTACTATCCGACCAGCGTGCTGATCACCAGCCGCGACATCATCACGCTCTGGGTGGCCCGCATGGTGTTGATGGGCTTGCACAACGTCGGCGAGGTGCCGTTCCATCAGGTGTTCATCCATCCGAAAATTCTCGATGGCTACGGCGAGGGCATGTCGAAGTCGAAGGGCAACGGCGTCGATCCGATCGACGTGATCGAAAAGTTCGGGACCGACGCGCTGCGGTTTGGTTTGGCCTATCTGACCACCGAAACGCAGGACGTGCGAATGCCGGTCGAATACGAGTGCCCGCATTGCGGCAAACTGATCGAGCAGACCCGGGAGAATCGCACCAAGCCGAAGATCAAGTGCAAGCATTGTGCGAAGGAGTTTTCGACCCAATGGGCCGAGAAGCAGGAGGACAAGGCGTTGCCGCGCGGCGCGGTCGTGAGCGAGCGGTTCGAGCTGTCCCGCAATTTCTGCAACAAACTGTGGAACGCCTCGCGGTTCGCCATGTTGAATCTCGAAGAGTTCCAGCCCGGCCCGGTGGCCGACGACGAACTGCTGGTCGAGGACCGTTGGGTGTTGAGTCGTCTGTCGACTGTCACGCAGCAGGTGACCGACGCGTTGTCGCAGTATCGCTTCGCCGACGCCGCCCGAACGCTGTACGATTTTGCGTGGGACGAGTTTTGCAGCTTTTATGTGGAGATGGTCAAAGGCCGGCTGCAAGACCCCGCGCAACGAACGACGGCCCAGCGGGTGTTGGCCCACACGCTCGACACGTTGTTGCGGTTGCTGCATCCGATGATTCCGTTTTTGACCGAGGAGGTTTGGCAGCGACTGGGCCAGTTCGCGCCGCGGCGAGGGATCAACGCGATCGCGCCGTCGGTCGAGAGCGTATCGCAAGCCGCGTGGCCCCTTGGCGATGCCTCGCGGCAAGACGCGGCGATCGAGTCGCAGTTCGCCCGATTTCAGGAGGTTTTGCGCGCCGTGCGCGACATTCGTGCGCGCCAGGGCGTTGCGCCGAAGACGTTGCTGCGGTTTTCGGTTCGCTGCGAGTCCGACGTGGCCGAGTTGCTGCGGCCGATGGAGCCGTATTTCGAGTCGATGGCCAATGCGAACTCCGGTGGCGTGGGGTCGAACGTGACGTCGCCGCCGCTGTGCGCGCACGTGTCGCTTTCGGGCATGGACGTGTTCGTCGATCTGGCCGATTTGATCGACGTGCCGGCCGAAATCGCCCGCAAAAAACAGGAAATCGAAAAGCTGACGGGCTTCATCGCGTCGAAAGAGAAAAAGTTGGCCAACAAGAGTTTTGTCGAGCGGGCGCCGGCCGACGTGGTCCAAAAAGAACGCGACAGCCTGAAAGATTTACAGGACCAACGGGCCGCGGCGCACGAGGCGTTGGACAGTCTCGCGGCAAAATGAATGGCAAGCCGTCGCAACGCCGTGCGGTATTTTTTGTTACCCCCCCTGGTGCGTTTTTCGACGCAACCCATTGTTTGCACCGGCTTGTTCTCGTCGTGAAGAAGCAGAAAACCGCAGCCTGCGCAAGGGTTTTGGGACACGGTCGCGAAAATCGCGGCGGCCAGCAAAAGCCCGCGTGATTCGATCTTGTTTCAACCGGCCGGCGAAGATACGATACGGGAATCGGGAGGCCGCGAGGTCTGCCGAAGCGTCTCTTTGGTGTTTGCACCCGCCTTGTTTTTCGCAGGTCCTTGCATGAATCGTCACACGACGTTCGCGGCGCATTGGTTGGGTTTTCGTTGTCTGCTGGCGGTCGCGCTGGTCGCGGCGGCGTGTTCGCAAGGTTTCGCGGACCCGACCGCTCCAAGTGCGAGCGATCGGCAGATTACGCTCTCGGTCACCTCGCTTCTGAAACAGCATCTTTCGCGGCATCCGCTGGACAAGGAGATTTCGGAGCGATGCCTCAAGAATTTTCTGAAAGCGTTGGATCCGATGAAGGTCTATTTCTATCAGTCGGACGTCGACGAGTTTATGAAGCATGAGGACGAGTTGAGCGACGCAGCCTTGCACGGCGACGTCACGTTCGCGTACACGGTGTTTCGGGTCTTTTTGCAGCGGGTGGACGAACGGGTCAAAATGGTCGATGAATTGCTGGCCGCAAAACACGATTTTACGGTCGACGAGCAGATGTCCGTGGATCGGGACGCGGCCCAATATCCGCGTGACCGGGCCGAGGCGTTCGATCGCTGGCGCAAACGCGTTAAGTATGATTTGCTCGTTTTGAAGGTGAACGACAAGGAAGAGGCGGCGGATAAAGAAAAAAACAAAGATAAGGATAAGAACGACTCGGCGAAAAACGGCGCGGCGGCCAAACCGAAAACCGAGCAGGAACAGATGCAGGAGGCCCGTCAAAAACTGGTTCGACGCTACCGCAGCTTCGCCAAGCGGATGCATCAGATCGACAACGAAGAGTTGTTGGAGATGTATCTGAACGCGCTGACCACGTCGTTTGATCCGCACACGGACTATATGTCGTCCGACACGCAGAA
>JAJFVC010000102.1 GCA_021372005.1 Planctomycetaceae bacterium
GATCGACTACGCGGTGCGCCACGACACCGACTTCCATCAATTCATGCTCTACACGCCGATCCCCGGCACGCCGCTGCACGCCGAGCTTTTGGCCAAGGGCCTGTTGAAGGACGAAAGCGAGTTCGACCCCAGCGACGTCCACGGCCAGTTGATTCTCAACTACCGCCATCCGGCGCTGAACGACCAGCAAACGGCCGAGTTCATGATCCGGGCGTTCGACCGCGATTTCCAAGTAAACGGCCCCAGCACTGTCCGCATCGTCCGCACGACGTTGGCCGGCTGGCGCAAACACAAGCACCATCCCGATCCCCGGGTGCGCGATCGTTTCGCATGGGAAGTCCGCGAGCTGGCCACGACGTTCTCCGCGGTGGTCGGCGCGGCGAAACTCTATTTCCACGATCAACCGGCGTTGCGGGCCAAGATGTCCGCACTGCTGAAGCAACTGCACGCCGAGTTCGGCTGGAAGTCGCGATTGGCCTCGGCCGTCGGCAGCCACTGGTTGCTGCGAAAGATCCGCCAAGAAGAGAAACGTCTGGCCGCCGGGTTCCGCTACGAGCCGCCGACATTCTACGAGCGCAACGCGGCCGTAACCGATCGACCCGAGGTGCCGCAATGCCGTTGGGCCGAGCCGCTGCCGACGTCGCCGGCCGCCAAACCCGCCGTTCCGCACGCGCACAAACGGCAGTTGGCCAAAGTCAAGTAAGAAAACCTACCGTGTGCGGAGTCGTTCCACCACGGCGCGGATGAACTCGGGCGAGGTGCCGCAACAGCCGCCTAAGAATCGTGCGCCGGCTTCGAGCAAGGACGGCACGTGCTCGGCGAACTCGGCGGGCGTTTGGCGATAGACCGTCTGACCGTTGACGTTTTCCGGAAGACCAGCGTTCGCCTTGATCCACACTGGCCGATCGGTCGCGTCATGCAGCCGGCGGCAGATTTCGACCATGCCGACGACGCCCTGGCCGCAGTTGCTGCCAAGCACGTCGGCTCCGGCGGCCGTCAACCGTTCGGCGGCCTGTTCGGGTGTGGCGCCCATCATGGTGCGGTCCTTTTTCGCACCGGATCCAAACGTCATACACGCCACCACCGACAGCCCGGTTTCGTGAGCCGCTGCGACGGCCAGCGCCGCTTCGGCCGGATCGGACATCGTTTCGACGACGATCCCGTCCGCGCCGGCCTGCGCGATCGCCTCGGCCTGCTCGACGAACGCCGCCTTCAGTTCATCTTCGCTCACCTGGCCCATCATCAATAGGACGCCGGTGGGGCCGATCGACGCAAAGACCGCCGCACGACCGGCCGCCGCGTGACGCGAAATCTCGACGCCCGCCCGATTCACCTCGGCGACCTGTTCGGCCAAACCATGCCGGGCCAAGATAAAACGATTCGAGCCGAACGTGTTCGTCAAAATCACCTGGCTGCCGGCCTCGACATAGGCACGGGCGACCTGTTCGACTTTTTGCGGCTGAAACAAATTCCACGCATCGGGGCAAGCGCCGACGGCCAAACCCTGGCATTGAAGTTGCGTGCCCCAGGCCCCGTCGGTCACAACCGGCCCTTTGGAAATCAGCTTGGTGATCGTCGCGTGCATCGCGGATTCCTTTCGTAATTCATCCTAATTCTAAGCGACGCCGCTCGATTCTAAAAGAGTCCCCCCGCAAAGTTCACCCTTGACAAACGGCCACAGTCGAGCATACGATTCACCGAACGCATCCTTTCCCCAAGGAGACCGTCGCATGGCCGTCGCCGCGAATCTCGGGTTTCCTCGGATCGGCGCCCGCCGCAATCTGAAGTGGGCGTTGGAAGGCTATTGGAAAGGCGCAGTCGATCCCGAAGAATTGCAAGCCACGGCCGCCGATCTCCGGCGACGACACTGGTTGTTGCAGAAGTCGCTCGGCATCGAGCACATTCCGTCGAACGATTTTTCGCTCTACGACCATGTGCTCGACGCGGCGACCTTGATCGGGGCCGTGCCCAAACGGTTCGGCTGGGCGAGCGAAACCGTGGGAC
Organism: Planctomycetaceae bacterium; assembly: GCA_021372005.1. GTDB lineage: Bacteria > Planctomycetota > Planctomycetia > Pirellulales > Thermoguttaceae > JAJFVC01. The sequence goes on from JAJFVC010000102.1 coordinate 2,005, forward strand.
GGGCGGTGTACTTCGCCATGGCGCGCGGCGCCGGCGACATCGCGCCGTTGGATATGACCAAGTGGTTCGACACGAACTATCATTGTCTGACGCCGGAGTTCGAGCCCGGCATGAAGTATCGGCTCGCCTCGACCAAGCCGATCGATCAGTTCCGCGAGGCCGCCTCGCTGGGCATCCACACGCGGCCCGTGCTGCTGGGTCCGCTCAGCTTGGCGAGGCTCGGCCGCTGCAAGGCGAAACTCAAGCCGTGGACGCTAATCGAACGATGGCTGCCCATTTACGAAGAGGTGCTTTGGCGATTGGCCCACGCCGGGGCCGACTGGGTGCAGATCGACGAGCCGGCGCTGGCGTTGGATCTGCCGCCCGAAGCGCTGTCCGTTCTGGAATCAGCCTGCGCCCGGTTGAGCGCGGCATCCGATCGGATTCGCGTCTGTTTGACGACTTACTTCGGCGGTCTGGCCGAAAATTTGCCGGCGGTGCTCAAGATGCCCGTGGCGGCGGTTCACCTCGACGTGGTTCGCGCGCCCGAGCAATTGGATGTCGCACTGAACGCTCTCCCACAAGGCACGATGCTCTCGCTGGGCGTAGTCGACGGTCGCAACGTCTGGCGAACCGACTTAGACGGCGCGCTAACATTACTGGAGCGAGCGGCTGCTCGGTTTGGGTCCGATCGGCTTTTGATTGCCCCGTCCTGTTCGCTGCTGCACTGCCCGATGGATCTCGACGACGAGCCGTCGCTCGACGCCGAGCTGAAGGGCTGGATGGCGTTTGCCCATCAGAAGCTGAAAGAGGTGGCCATCCTGGTCCGCGGAATCAATGAGGGCCGCTCGGCGGTGGCCGACTCACTGGCCGCAAGCCGAAAAGCCCTGGCCGATCGGGCCAATTCGCCGCGACTCCATAATCCCGCCGTGCGACGGCGACTGGCGATGATTGACGCCGACATGCTTCGCCGGCGAAGTCCTTATCCGCAGCGACGCGAACTGCAGCGACGTCGGTTTTCGCTGCCGTTGCTGCCGACCACCACGATCGGATCATTTCCACAGACGCTCGAGGTGCGCAAGGCTCGGGCCGCCTTCAAACACGGCCATTGGTCGGTCGATCGCTATGAAACTTTTTGCCGGAGCGAGATCGAGCGTAGCGTGCGATTTCAGGAGGAGATCGACCTGGACGTGCTCGTACACGGCGAAATCGAGCGAGCCGACATGGTCGAGTATTTCGGCGAGCAGCTCGACGGATTCGCGTTCACGCACAACGGCTGGGTGCAGAGTTTCGGCACGCGCTGCGTCAAGCCGCCGGTGATTTTCGGCGACGTTTCGCGTCCGCAGCCGATCAGCGTCCGTTGGTCGCAATACGCGCAGTCACTGACTCCGCGGCCGATGAAGGCGATGCTGACCGGTCCGATCACGATTCTCCAGTGGTCGTTCGTCCGCAACGATCAGTCGCGTCGTGACACGGCGATGCAGTTGGCTCTGGTCGTGCGCGACGAGGCGACTGATCTGGAGGCGGCCGGCATCGGCATGATTCAGATCGACGAGCCGGGCCTGCGCGAAGGACTGCCGCTGCGCCACGACGCGTGGAGCGATTATCTGACTTGGGCCGTCGACGCCTTCCGATTGGCTTCGAGCGGCGTACGCGATGAAACGCAAATTCACACGCATATGTGCTATGCCGAGTTTCACGACATTTTGGAGTCGATCGCGGCCCTGGACGCCGACGTGCTTTCGATCGAGGCGGCACGGTCCAACATGGAGTTGCTCGGCGCGTTCTCGCAATTTCGATATCCCAACGACATCGGGCCCGGCGTGTACGACATCCACAGCGCCCGAGTGCCCGAAATCGAAGAGATCATCGGCCGGCTGCGCAAGGCGATGCAAACGATCCCCGTCGAGCAGTTGTGGGTCAATCCCGACTGCGGCCTCAAAACGCGCGGCTGGCCCGAGGTCCAAGCGTCCTTGCGCAACATGGCCGAAGCGGCGAAAAGCCTGCGCCGCACCATGGGCCGGTGATCGAGCCCGCGCTGCGAGTCGCTTCTAAAACAGCCCGACGATCTGACCGTTTTGATCGATGTCGATCGTTTCGGCCGCGGGCGCCTTGGGCAACCCGGGCATCGTCATGATATCGCCGGTCAGCACGACGACGAAACCTGCGCCAGCCGACACCATCACGTCGCGCAACGGCACGTCGAACGCCTTCGGACGGCCGACCAACTGTGGATCGGTCGACAACGAATACTGCGTTTTGGCCATGCAGATGGGCAGTTCGCCGAACCCCGCCTCTTGAAGCTGATGGAACTTGTCTCGCAGTTTTTTATCGGCCAGCACGTCGGTGGCGCCGTAGATCTCGCGGCAGATGATACCCACCTTTTGCCACAGCGTGCAGGTGTCGGGGTACAGCAGCGAAAAATCGGTCTTCGTGTTTTCGACCACGTCGACCACGGCGCCGGCCAACTCCTCGGCGCCGGCGCCGCCTCGGGCCCAATGGTCCGCCGTGATGATTTTAACCGAAAGATACGCGCATTTGTCCTTAATGAACTGGATTTCTTCTTCGGTATCCGATGCAAAATGGTTGATCGCCACGACGACCGGCAGTCCGAAACGATGGATGTTTTCGATGTGCTTTTTGAGATTTTCGACGCCTTTGTCCAACGCCTCGACGTTTGGCTTGCCCACGTCCTTCAACGGTACGCCGCCGTGCACTTTCAAGGCGCGAACGGTCGCCACGATCACCACGGCGTTGGGCCGGATGCCCGCCTTGCGACATTTGATGTTCAAAAACTTCTCCGCACCCAAATCGGCGCCGAATCCGGCCTCGGTGACCGTGTATTCCGAAAGCCGCATGGCCAGCTTTGTGGCCAACACACTGTTGCAGCCGTGCGCG
>JAJFVC010000105.1 GCA_021372005.1 Planctomycetaceae bacterium
GGTTCTCTTTGCGCCTTAGCGTCTTTGCGTGAGTTTTTTGCGGGATTCGAATCAAATTGCATTGTCTTACCTGTTTGGACCGCGACATTTTACCGTGTCAAAAAGCCTCTGGTGGCCTTGTCAACGCGTGATACAATAGAAAAATGCGTTGTCCGTCACCCTGTCGCGGTCCGGCTCCATGGATATCTCGACGCTGCGCCACTATCTTGACGATCCTTACGCCGCCGGCGTGTGGCTTTGCCGCTTGGGGCTGGTCGATGTGCGCCGAGCCCATGGCAATCTGTTGGGCATGGCCGAGGCCGGAGTGCCGTTGGACCTGCTGATCGTCCTGTGCGAACAGCTTGAAAAGCACCTGCCCGGCTGCGCGGACCCCGACATGGCGCTGCACAATCTCGAACGATTTGTCCGGGCGTCGCGCAATCCGCTGTCGGTCGGCACGCTGTTCGAGCGCGATCCGCACGCGCTGCCTACGTTGTTGCAGATTTTTTCGACCAGCCAGTATTTGAGCGATTTGTTGGCGGTCGATCCCGAGAGTTTTGATTTGTTACGATTGACCGAGGGGCAGCCGGTGGCTCGACGGGCGTTGGTCGAGGAGCTGTCGGCCGAGATCGCGGCGTTGGAGCACGAGACGGCGGTGTTGCGGGCGCTGCGGCGGTTCAAACGGCGCGAGACGCTGCGGATCGCCTATGCCGACATCGTGCGAGAGCAATCGCTCAAAATCGTCACCGAGCAAATCTCCTACGTGGCCGACGCGATCGTCGAGGCGGCGTTGCGGGCGGCTTGGCGCAAAGTGCAGTCGCAGCGCGGCTCGCCGCGGCGGCCCGACGGCCAGCCCTCGCGGTTTGCGGTGTTGGGCATGGGCAAGCTCGGCGGGTTGGAGTTGAACTATTCGAGCGACATCGACCTGATTTTTTTGGCCGAGACGGAAGGCCGCACCGAGGGCGGGCGGACGATCTCGAACGCCGAGTTTTTCGACCTGGTCGCTCGGGAGATCGTTCGGCTGCTGACCGAAAAAACCGAGTTGGGTTCGACCTATCGGGTCGATTTGCGATTGCGGCCCGAGGGACAGCGCGGCCCGATGGTGGCCGACGTCCAATCGGCGCTGAATTACTACGACAATCGCGGGCGGACCTGGGAGCGGCAGGCGTACATCAAGGCCCGGACGATCGCGGGCGACCCGTCGTTGGGCGGCGAGTTTTTGGAGACGTTGCGGCCGTGGATCTATCGGCGGTATTTGAGCCACGCCGACATCAGCGGCATCAAGGCCCTGAAACGGCGGATCGAGCAGTTGACCGACGACGTGGGCGGCGGCGCGCGGGACGTAAAGACCGGCCGGGGCGGCATCCGCGACGTCGAGTTCGTGATTCAATTCCTGCAACTGCTCAACGGCGGCGACCTGTCCGAGCTGCGGACCGGCAATACGCTCGAAGCCTTGCGGCAGCTTGAGCACGTCGGGTGTCTGACCAATCTGGAGTGGTCGATTCTCGAACAGAATTATTCGTTTTTGCGGAAGATCGAGCACCGGTTGCAGATCATGCTCGACTTGCAGACGCATCTGTTGCCGGAGGATCGCGACGAGCTGCGGAAGCTGGCGCTGCGGATGGGCTACGCGACCACGGAGGACCATTCGGCGCTCGAGGCGTTTTTGGACGATTATCGGGCCAAGACGGAGTTGAACCGCAAAATTCTCGATCACCTGTTGCACGACGCTTTTCACGACGATCAGCAGTCGCAGGCCGAGGTGGATTTGGTGTTGGACCCCGACCCGCCCGAAGCGCGGATCGTCGAGGTGCTGGGCAAATATCCGTTCCGTGACGTTCGGCAGGCGTATCGCAACTTGATGTCGCTGGCCGAGGAACGGATCCGGTTTTTGTCGACGCGGCGCTGCCGGCATTTTTTGGCCGCGATCGCGCAGCCGCTGCTGTCGGCCATCGCCGCGACGGCCGACGCCGACTCGACGCTGGTCAATCTGGACAAGGTGAGCGATTCGTTGGGCGGCAAGGGCGTGTTGTGGGAGCTTTTTAGTTTCAATCCGCCGAGTCTGCGGTTGTACGTCGAGTTGTGCGCGTACAGTCCGCACCTGTCGGGCATTTTGACGAGCAACCCGGGCATGATCGACAGTTTGATGGACAGCCTGGTGCTGGACAAGCTGCCGACGCTCGGGCAAATGCAGCAGCGGCTGGCCGAATTGTGCCGCGGGGCCGAGGACATCGACCCAATCTTGCACAGTTTCAAGAATGACCAACAGCTTTGCGTGGGCGTGCGCGATATTCTGGGCAAGGAGGACGTGCAGGCCACGACCGGCGCGCTGTCGGACATCGCCGAGGCGTGTTTGGGACAGATCGCCGAGTCGGAATACGAAAAGCTCGCCTCGCGGTTCGGGCGGCCGTGCGTGGAAGAAGGGCGTCGGGCGGGCCGGCCGTGCCCGATGGTCGTTTTGGCGTTGGGCAAGTTCGGCGGCCGCGAGATGAACTACCACAGCGACCTGGACGTCATTTTTCTGTACGAGGCCGACGGCCACACCGCGCCGACGTCCGACGGGATCGTGCGATCGACGACGACGAACCAACATTTTTTTAGCGAGCTTGGCCAGCGGATCATCAAGACGACGGGCCGGATGAGCGGTTTTGGGCGGCTCTACGAGATCGACGCTCGATTGCGTCCGACCGGCCGCAGCGGCGCGTTGGCCACGACGTTTGACGAGTTCGCCCGCTATTTCGCCGAAGGGGGCGGGCAGCTTTGGGAGCGTCAGGCGTTGTGCAAGGCCCGGGCCGTGTATGGGTCGCCGTCGGCCGTCAAAGGGGCGATGTCGGTCGTGGCCAAGGCCGCGTTTTCGCACCGTTGGCGGCACAAGGACGCCGTCGAAATCCGGCGGATGCGGCGGCGATTGGAAGAGACGGCCGCGTCGGAGGGCGATTTGAAACGCGGACCCGGCGGGTTGGTCGACGTCGAGTTTTTGGTGCAAATGCTCCAACTGAAACACGCGCGAGGCAATCCCGAGTTGCGGTCGCCCAACACGCTCGACGCGCTGGCCGCGCTCGAACGGGCCGGGTTGCTGAACACGGACGACTATCGGCAGTTGGACGCGAACTATCGGCTGCTGCGGACGATCGAGGGGCGGCTGCGGCTGATGAACTCGACGGCCCGGGACCAGTTGCCACGCGACGCGGTCGAGTTGACCAAGCTGGCCAATCTGCTGCACTATCCGAGCCGCGAGGAGTTGCTCACGGACTACGAAACGGCGACGCGGCGGATCCGCGCCACGTTCGATCGGATCTTTGACGAGTCGTGATTTGTTTTGCGGACCGAAAGACCGTTCAGTCGTCGCGGGCCAGGTCGTCGGCCCAACATTCGATGAGCGTGGCCTGATTGGCGTTGCGGTCGATCTGTTCGAGTGCGTCGAGGCAACGCTCCAACCGGGCGGCGTTGCGGTCGCTGACCGTCACGTCGTCGCATGGCTCGCGCAGTCGGCGACGATAGAACTCAACGGCCGCACCGATCACCTGCCGCAAGCGGGCGCGACGCGCCGACGCCTCCCGGCCGGCCTGATCGACGAACGCCGACACGGCGCGGGCCAGTTCGACGCTGTTCAGCACGGGGCAAGAGAGCCGCTCGACGATCGCGTCGCGGAACGACCACAGCTCGGCGTCCGATAGATCGCGGGCCCGTTCGAGGCTGCCCTCGCTGTGCTGGGCCAGTCGCCGGGCCTCGGCGGGGTCGTCGGTCAGGCCGGCCGACAACACGAGGCGTTCGACCACGTCGAGCGGCAACGGTTGAAACCGGATCAACTGACAGCGGGAGCGAATCGTCGGCAGTTGTTTGGCCGGACTAGTGCCGATCAGAATCAAGACGGATCGGGGCGGCGGTTCTTCGAGCGTTTTCAACAGGGCGTTGGCGCCTTCGGAATTCAAGAAATCGGCGTCGTCGATCACGGCGATCTTGCGCCCGCCGAGACTCGGTTTTAGGGCCAAATGGTGGCACAGGCCCTCGCGGCGCCGATGCTCGCGCTCGCCGATCAACAGCTCGAGCGGCAGAAACGACTTGTCGTCCGGTTTGGAGACGACGGTCAGGTCGGGATGCGCGCCGGCGGCGACTTGCCGGCACGACGGGCACGTTTCGCAAGGGTCCAGCGACGACTCGGACCGCGTCGAACAAAGCATCGCTTGGGCCAGTTTCATCGCGAAGGTGCGTTTGCCGACGCCCGGCGGTCCGACGAACAAGAAACTGCTGGCCAATCGTCCGCGGCCGATCGCCCGGCGAAACTCTTCGACCACGTCGTCGTGTCCGTCAATTCCGTGCCAAGCCATTTTGGAGTCGAGTGGAGAGGGTGAGGTCGAAGGGTGCGAGGACGGACGTTTTGTTTTTAACCCTGTTTTCCAACGATTTTTCGGATTTCCGCCTGCACCTCGTCGATGGACCGCGTGGCGTCGACGACAAAGATGGCGTCGGGCGATTTTTGGGCCTCGGTCAAAAACCCCTCGCGCACTCGGGCGTGAAAGGCCGCGCCTTGCAATTCCATGCGGTCCAACGGCCGTTGAATTCTTGCGGCGGCAGCCTCGACCGGCATGTCGAGCACGATGGTCGCGTCGGGCAGCAGCCCGCCGGTGGCCACGCGGCCCACTTGCCAAAGCGTCGGGACGTCGAGCCCGCCGGCGTAGCCTTGATAGACCACGTTGGCCAGCAGGTAGCGATCGCAGAGCACGGTCTTGCCTTGGTCCAAGGCGGGGCGGATGAC